>NZ_RBRE01000070.1 GCF_003700275.1 Pseudomonas cichorii
AAAAGTTGACCACTACAATCTCGCCGGTCGAATTTCAGTCCGTAAGGACGGTGTGTTGGTCAGCTTTTCTATCGCTATCGGTGGGGCGAGCAGAACAAAGAGTACGCCTGCGGGTCCTGGCCGCGCAAATCCCTGACAGACATCCGTAACGCTCGCAACCAGGCTCGAGCACTCATCGATGAGCAGATCAATATCAACGAGCAAAAGAAAACCGCCAAGGCACAGGCATACGCCGTAGCTGGGGGTCAGCTTGGACGTCATCGATCGTTGCCAAAACCATGTGTTCAGGCTGTATGTTCTCGACGTGCCCCCCCCCCCGGCAAGACTGGGACTGATTCGAACTCACCAATAACTCGGCGTACGATCGAAGCCCCCTTTCAATTGCCTGAGCCCGACGCGCTGAAACCACACCAATCTGATTATGACAATCTGGCTCGCTAGTTACCGCTCAACGGCGTAACGCAAGATGCTGCGTGGCGAGTACACCCGATCTGAAAAGACGTGCTCCGCTCTGCATTCCTTGACCTTGCTATGGCGGTGGAAAAGTTATTTGACGGTCGCAGAGGCATATTGATCGAGAAGTCTTTCTAACCTTTTCGACTAAAAAATAACGGCATGACTCAATCAGATGGCGTTTAGCCAGTTTGGGTTGATAAGATTGCGCTCTGAATACATTCAACCTGTATATCAATACAGTACCGTGGATTTTCCTGGCCAGGATGGCGAAGTTAGCTACTCACTGGCCAATCTTGTTTTCCAAGATTGGAGTTGCTGTGAACGCGAAGCTCGATTTTGACGCATCAAAGCTCTACGAAGCCCTGAAGTACCAAATCCACGTAGCGATCGACTACTGCCATACCCTTGATAAGGACGATGTCCTTTGGATCGAGGTGTTTGGCGATGTCACCGTCGAAGGCCGTGATCAGGTTGAGGTTAAGGAGTACAGCGACAGCCTGACCGACAGCCATGAAAACCTCTGGAACACTCTCAATAATTGGCTAAAGCCTGATTTCAATCATCAGCAATACGCCAACCTGATCCTGCTGACGACTCAAGCCTATGGTGAGCGAGCAGCTATCAAAGATTGGAATCAGTGGAATGCTGATCAGCGTCTGGCTACGCTGAAAAGTATCCTACAAGATGCCGAGGCTCGCTTCGAAAAGGCCAAGCAGGAAAAAGAGGCAACTGCTGACCAAAGCGAAGAAGGTGGTACAGGAGGAAAAACTCCTGGGCCTTCTAAGGCGCTGACCCTACAGCGTAAGGTGATGGCAAAAGCCATGCGTGAATCGCTGATGGAGGCCCTGCCCAAGGTCAAGATCATCACCGAGCAACCTGACCTGCTTGGCTTGATCGCCAGGTACAAAAGGGCCCATCTTAAAAGTATCCATGAACATCGCATGGACGACTTCTTGAATGACCTCTTTGGCTTCATGACCAACGCCGTCAAGGTCACAGAAGGATGGCGGTTCACCACCGCGGAATTCGACAGCAAATTCACAGAGCTCACCGCCCGCTACCTGATTGGCTCGGTGAAGTTTCCCAGTGTCAACACTGAGGAGATCGAGCGGGAAGCTGCTGAGATGAATGTGCGTGACCGCATTTACGCTCAAAAGCTAGATGAGATCGGCGGCGAGGAGGAGCTTATTCTTGAGGCAACTGCCGATCTACTTCATGCCCACGAATACATTGCCGAGCTGATCAAGGACTGCACCACGTCACAGAGCGACGTGGAAAGCTACAGCAAAAACCATATGCGCACCCATAGTGCCAGCAGGGCAAAACTGATGATCGGTTGCGACGAAACCTGGTCGGTTTCGAAACTGAAGCAGGAATCCCTCAAGTTCTATTACGCGCGCTGTGAATTGGATGTCGTGGGCTTTCGAAACTACGAAGACACTCCCATTGAGTTCCGCAATGGCATCTACCACATGCTCGCAGATGCGGTGCCCGCAAGCTCAGCGAAGGAGTTTCACTGGAGGTTATGGAAATGAATGCAAAACCCATTGAACACCTTTTCACGCTTCAGCGCTCCCCCATCGCACTGGCACCGGTGATCCACAACTTCTTCGCCCACTCCGAACCTAGGGAACGTGACCTGCTATTGAGTTATCTGGTGCTGCCCATGGTGCTGTACCCGGCCATGCAGACGTACCTGCTGGCCGTGAGGAAGACCAGCAACCTGCGCACGCTTTGCAAAGAGCAGTCGCGGCTCGTGGGGCTTACCCACAACACTCAGCAGTTCAAATCCCTCACCAACGCAGCTCTACTTGTCCTTCAAGCAGAGCAAAGCATCGAGATCACCGACGACCTAACTGTTAAGTCGGTCGGGGACGTCAGGGCGTCCAATACCAACCCCAAACAACTTGAAGCCGCCCGCCGGCTTTCCATGGTCTGCGCAGAGGCAGACGTCGTTTCCATCTACAGGACGTTAGGATTCAAGTCTCTATGAAATGCTTTCTGCGGTACATCGGCGTAGTCGACACTCAAGAAAAAATTCACAAGGTGCGACTGGAGCCTGGGCTCAACGTCATCACTGGCAAGTCATCCACTGGAAAAAGTGCGATCCTGGAAATATTCGACTATTGCCTCGGCAGCACCGAAGACACAATTCCGGTGGGCACGATCACTGAGCGCGCAGAGACATTTTTCATTGCGTTGCAATTTCCCAGCTACTTCATCGTGGCCGCACGCAAGAAAAAATCCGACCGCTGCTTTTTGCTTGAGGTGCAAGGCTCCGACCCAGATCAATTGCTCCAACTAATCGAGCAACCCAAGGCCTTCTTCGATCCCAAGCACTACATGCCACTGGCAGACTTCAAGAAAAGCCTCGGGCGCTATTTTGCGATCACTCTGGAAAACATCGACGAAGACCCGTACCTGAAAGCGGCCGGCCGCAACAAATCTGCCACTCCATCGGTACGCAGTTTTTCCTCCTTCATGCTCCAGCATCAAAACCTAGTGGCCAACAAACATGCGATTTTCTACCGCTTCGATGAGAAGGAAAAACGTGACCAGGCGATCAATCACTTCAAAATTCTGATGGGTCTTGTGGACGAAGCTTATTTCGATCTGTACCGGGATCATGAGGTTGCCAAGCACGAACTCAAAAAAATCCAGGCGCAGATTCCCAAGCAAGCTCAGCGCAAAGAAGCTGCGATCGCTCGTTACAACCGTTACCTGACCGAATTCAAGTCCCTGGCAGGTCTTCCTCTAGTTGATGCCACGGCTGAGGACATCTACAGCAAACCCGCGACGATGCTGAAGATGATTTCCGGGCGTTCCGTCAAAATAGACGTGCTCTCAGATCAGGTTGAAATGCGTCGGGCTGAACTTCACTCTCAACGAATTGCTGCGCTGATCGAAAAGCGCAAGCTGCAGGGACAGATGAGGCTGGTCACTGAGTCTCTGACTTCTGCAACACAATTCAGCTTGAGTATGACCGCTGAGACACTGCCCGACTCCATTGAGCTGTCCGAAGCTCATTGCCCGCTTTGCGAGACTCACACCAGCACCCCCGCTATGGAAGCCAACAAGCTCGTAGGTGCTATCGAGTGGTTGAATGACGAGCTCAAGCTGTCCGCCTATGCCCGGGAGAGTTTCGCTGCAGAGCGCCGAAACATTCAGGACGCGCTCGATAAGGCGAACGCAGAGCTGCGTCGTATCCAGGCCGACATCCAGCCACTCGATGAAGAAATTGCCAAGCTCAAGACATCCAAATCGATCGATGAGCAGGCCACCAAGGCCAAGCTTCGGCTTGAAATCGCCATTCAAGATCAGTTGGACAAACCTGAGTCGGAGCTGGCGACTGAAGAAAAAAAACTGCGCACTGAGGTTGATCGCCTGGCCGGTCTACTTGAGAAATACGACATCAAGGACAGGTTGAAAACGTTAAGCAATGAGATCGACGCCAAGATGTGTGAGCTTGGCAACCACTTCGATTTCGAGGAAACGTACAAGCCTTCGAAGCTGCGCTTTGACGTCGAAACGTTCGACCTTTGGTATCAGCAGAATCAGAACACTCGGGTTTACCTACGCTCGATGGGCAGCGGTGCGAACTGGTTGTACTCTCACCTCGCCTTGTTCATGTCCCTGCACTACCAGTTCGCGGCGCTGTCGAACAAAGGGTGCAAGATCCCACCGATACTGTTCCTTGATCAGCCCACCCAGGTGTACTTCCCTGCCTCACTGGATGACGCAGAGGATTTTGATGCTCAAGAGCTTTCAAAACAGGCCAAGCGTGAAGACGCAGTCGACGCAGACATGAGTGCTGTGACCAACATGTTCACTCAGTTGGCCAAGTTCTGTGATGAAACCGGCAAGAAGACAGGCGTAACTCCGCAAATCATCGTCTCGGACCATGCAGATAGACTGACCCTAGGCGAAGGTTACAAGTTTCCGGACTATGTCCGGGCTACATGGAGAACGCGGGGATTCATCGCCGACTAGTAGTCTTCATCCTGAAGGGGGGGATTTACTCCCCCGTTTCCTGATCAGGCCACAGTAGTTGGTGCATCAATCATTACGCCTGAGACCGGAGGGAAGAAATTCCTCTCATCCCGCTCATCGATACTCGGCCTGTTACCAGAGCTGACAACTTGTCGTCAAAGCCCAAACGCGGCGCCTGATGTAATAAAGAACATTCAACGACTTGCCTCAGGCGTGCTTGCGACCGGATAGGACAAAAAAAATCAGGTAGCCCACACGTCGACGTGCCGGCCACCGCGCTTTTCCATTACGTTGCTCCTCAGATGTGTTGACCGGCTAAATCCAGTTTTTTGAGATATTCGCGCAGCGGGTCGAATCCAGATAGATTCCCGACCTACTTACCTTTGGTGCCCATAGTGCCCGCAGCCGTATTGACCAACAGCGGCAGCACTACCGTCATCATCACAAGTGCCCTGCTGGATGCGCTGATCACCCCGCCCCTACTCTGCACAATTACTGGCGATTACCGAAATATCTGCTTCAAATATTGGTAATGTGCTTTCGACGGCGATCCGTACGGTGCTGATCGTTCCCTTTATAGATCTCCCACTGCTTCAGGCTAATTGCGGCCTAAGCCGCGTCCGCGGTAGCAGCTAGCTCTGTAAAACCATGGTTTACTAAGACTGCTAATACCATCGAATCCGGCGAGCGAAACATCTAAACCCGCATGCTACTGATTTGGCCAGCCTGCCGCCTCCGCACTAAAACCGTCCGCGTACTCCCGCTTGGGTGCATTGCTATCTCTCATCTCGATTCCCTATACATCTGAAGCTTCCAACTTGTTACCGTACGTGGAATCGAGGCAGGGTCAGTTTGTTCTCGCTCAGCGATACAGATGCCTACCCATCGATATTTTCTTCCAGTCAGGACGGGAGACGTGGAAAGGCGCGAAACGGCAACTGCGATGTATCGCTTGCCGCAACATCACGATCAAAGTCCGCACGCGTATAGTCGCGCGGGTAATAAGAGAAGCTCTTCAGGTAGAAATATGCGTCTGCATCCATGTAGCGCCTAGACAACTCCAAGCTTGCGGCCTCAGCCGACTTTGCGTCGAAATCATTGCTGAGATGAATCATTGATATCCCGCTGTCGTTCGCGCTCCTTGGGTCGACCGGCGCAGCACCGCTCCTCGACCATTCACGTAAAAGAATGTCCGCAGTTTTCGGTGGGCCATAGGCCACGACCGGGCCAACCGAGACACCGGTAATCGAACCCTTGTGATCATCGAGAAACGAACGCGTTTCTTCTAAAGTCTTGGTCGTTTCCCCGGCATAAAGCAAGACATTGACCTTGGCGGCGATGCCGTGATCGCTACATGCCTTGAGCAAAGTAGACGCTCGCTCTAAGTAGCGATCCGGATTGGGCGATTTGCGCATGTTCAGGATTTGCGTCGGCGACGCTGTTTCGAGCCCGAGATCGAGTACCTTCATGCCTGCCTCAGCGAGACAGGCGATCGTTTCAGGCGTGAGCGCATCGACGCGGCTTTCCGTCCGCCACTGGACATTGAGGCCCGCTGCCCGAAAGGCATTCGCTAGGCCTGTTCCCCATTTCTCATTAGGCGCGAACATCGATGACTGGAAATAGGGTCGGATCTTGCTGTCACCATACTGGCTAGCGACCGCTGCAAATGCACTGGCAATCTGCTCCGGCGCACGTAGTTTCTCAAGCCGGATATCTCGCTCCTCGCAGAAGGCGCAGCCCATTCCGCACCCGCGCGATGCCTCGATACTCGGTTGATAGCGCTCGAAACCTGATATCAAGGGATGCTTCAGGACGAAATCTGGTGTTGGCGCAGGCAGGCGGCGCAAGTCCGGCGAGCTCGTGAGGAGGCTTGCTATAAGCGGTTCTGCCAGCCCTGGGACGAGCAGGTTCGCTTCGGGCATTTTCGCATGCAACCAGTCAGGATCCGGCCCAACTACCCAACGTCCCCCAACAATGATTTTGGCGTCTGGATCAATGCTACGCACCAGCCGGCAAAAAGTCTGCGCCCAAGGAAGAGCATAGAAACTGGGGATGGATAGCATTATTGGCAACCGAGACGGAAATACGCCTTTTTCGAGCAGCACGCCAAGCACCTCGGCGGGTTCGCTGTGCTCGCCATGCAACAGCAGGGTCTCGGTCCCCATGGCATCCAGGATCGTTGCCAGCGATAATGCACCGTAGTTGAGATATAGCTGCCGGCGCGCAAGCATATGATCGCGCTTCTTCGGCGATAACATACCAGCAGATACGAATGCAACCGTATTCGAACGCTTCATTAAGTACCACTTCCTTGTGTTTGAGCAGAAAGGACGCATATGCCATTTATAAGTATCGAGGGCATCGACGGCAGCGGAAAGACCGAGCAGGTTAAGCTACTTGTTGAGCATCTGAGAAGCGCCGGTCAATCGGTGCTACAGACAAAGGAACCGGATGGTGGACAACTGGGTGCGGAAGTGCGGGCGATCCTGACACGACCCGACCGCCGACTCGATCCCGCAGAGCAGCTCTTGCTGGTGAGCGCTGCTCGATTTGATCACGTACAGAGTATTATCCGGCCAGCATTAGCGAATGGCCAGTGGGTCATCTCCGATCGCTTCATCGATTCGACTTACGCGTTTCAGGTTGCGGTATCCGATGTCGACCTGCACCAGTTGTTCCGGTCGACCCGCGACATAGTCGTGGGATCCACACTCCCCGATCTGACGATCATCCTCGACCTTCCGATCGAGGTCGCAAGGAATCGGCGGGGCCAGCGTCACGACGGCGTTGCCGACCCGGCGGAAGCGACGCGGGATTTCGCGGCCATCCAAGACGCGCTACTAACGGTGGCACTTGAGAACCCGAGACGCTGTCATCTAATTGACGCGGACCAGTCGCCAAGTGCGGTTGCACGCGATATCTGGCAATTGGTCGAACCTTTGCTGCGAGACTCTCCGGCAACGCACTAAACGGCCGTGGCACGTCGCCTCAGATCTACTAATACCCGGAACACCTCATGAATCCGCAGACCCGAAATCTGCTTATCCAGCGTGTGATTGACTCGCTTGGCATCTTAGCACCTGGCTCTATCTTCGAGCGTTTTGGGGTCATCCTGATTGAGCGAATGAACGATGTCAGGTTGGTGCAGCGCGGTTCGTCAGTAGGTGGCAGCCCCGTCGGGGGAGCGCTGGATGCCGTTTCCGAAGATGGCCGGATCGTCGTCGAGGCGTCGATCGTGAAGGGTTATTTTTCGGGCGCAATGAAAAAGCCTTGGAGCGATCTCGACCACACTCTCGCGCTGGCACCATTGGCCCAAGACATCTATCTACTGAGTTCGCAGCGCGCAGAAACTGGCGTAATCGAAGCGATGGTAAATGCGGCCCTCCAGCAGGATCGCATGGTCGGGCGACGCCTACACCTGATGGACAGCCGCGCTATCGCCGAGGCCATCATTGACACGCTGATGCTACGGGACGACGCGATCGACGACCTGGCCCAACATCTACCCGTCCTGGCCGAGATCCGCGATGACCACCCCGCATCATTGAACGCCCCGCCGCTGAGCACGCTTTATGTTAAGAATGAAGCGATTGACGCAGAACTGGACAGGCTCCTAGAAACAGCCCCGTGTGTCGAGATCGGCGGCATTGGCGGCATTGGCAAGTCACAAGCCGCAGCCGCCTGCCTACTGCGTAGCGAACGCCGTTTCGAGTACAGGTTCTGGGTCAGCGGTCGCGACATCGACAGTGTCGAACGGCTCTCGTCGGTTCCGGTCCAGCGCGGCGGTGCCGAGCGTAACGTCAGTGCGCTGCTGCGCTGGAACCGCACATTCCTAGTCGTAGACGATGCAAACCCGAGCCTCGTGGTCGAACAGTTAGCCGCATTATGTGGACCGAACTCTCGGATTCTGATCACCCGGCAAAACCCGTCACCTGGAGCGTTCGCTATGCCTACCATGAAAGAGCTACAGGCTCGCGAATTGCTTGGTAAGGGGCTTGATACCCAGCCATCTATGGAGGAGTTCCAGACGATCTGGGGCGCAGTCGGCGGTCACCCTCTGAGCTTGGTGATGCTTAATGCCGCTGCGCACGAGGGCGTGTCGTGGAACGAACTAGCCGAGGACTGCGCTAATGTCGCTAATCTTCAAATTGACGGCGCACGGCTCGCTGACCGTATTCTCGGACGGCTGAAACCGGCGTTAGGGGAGGAGCTGTGCCTGTTCCAGTGGGCAGGCCAGAGTCACTGCGATCGCGCGTTCTTCAAGTACGTTGTCGGAACGTTGCGCTTGAGATCATTCGAACGTCATGGACTTACCGCGCCCGAGAGCGAAGCGTCGATCCGCATCCACGATATCGTCTTTACGGCCCTGAACTCGTTGAATTGGCTAACCGACGAGAAGTCACGACAAATCGACGCTAAGCTCGAGGCGTTCATTCTCAGGCAGATCAGTGAGGACGGACATGGCCTACAACTGATCGCATCGCAGTTGAAGGGCAAGATCGCCAGCAATGTCGAGAATGGTGATCGACGGCCGGCTTTCCTATACGCCTTGTCGATGGTCTGGATGGGTAGCGCCATTAAGATCCATTTGCTGCCCAACCCAGTAGAAGAGGCACAGCGGCTGAAGTCGTTGGGCGCGACCAACAACGACGTAGCCATCCTGGTAGTCCTCGAGTCGATCGAAGCAACGGAACGCTATCTGCGTCAAACGACAGGGAACGCGGCTGCCGTCAAATGGTTAGGAACGGTCGTGCAAGCCTATGGCGACCTTGCAACCATGGCAGACCTTGGTGCTCGTCAAGCCGCTGAAATCAAACACCACCATGCAAAGACTCTACGCGGCTTGGGGAAACATGCTGAAGCCGAACGCTTGTTCGAGGAGGTAGTAGCCAGCCATTCGCTGAATGACGCCAAACTTCAACTGATAAGGTTTGCCGGTTTCAGGGATCAAAGCTATGAGACGGCTAAGCAATATGCGTCAGAGATCATCGCTGAGAAGCTGGACACCGGCAGCGTGTCTCCCTCACTGCTGATGGCACTAGGTGACGCGCTCAATGGTGCGCGTCAATCCTGGGCGGGCGAACTCATCGAACAGCATGAAGAGCTGTTTCTTTCGGAAGCGCTGTACAGTGCAGCCATCGGTATACCGCAAGGCTATCACTCTGTCGCGAGCTTCGTCCGTGCGATGGTCTGGCACGCACCGGAGCGGGTCGAAAGCGTACTGGCGCGCCTGCCCGAACCAACACCATTGATGCTGGACGATGACCAGAGCCGCGGTTCCTATGCGGAGATCATGTTGCTCGCAGCGGGCGCCGACGACAAACCCGTTTACCTGAACCGTGCTCTAGAAGCTTTTGAGACGCTGAAAGCGCCGGCCCCCTATCAGAAGCGCAAATGGGGCGAGACGCTTTACAAACTTGGTCGCTACGCGGAGGCGGAGACTATCCTCGAGACGATCAAAGACAAGAGCGGCCGGATCTGGTTGGCTCATAATCTGTCACAGGTGAAACTCGAACTGGATAAGCTCGAGGAAGCTCTTGCTCTCATTAATGAGTCCATTGCGGGGGCGATCGGCGTGAACAAAAAATACCGCAGCAGCTTCCTTCTGCAGCGCGTCAAGGTGAAGATCAAGCTAAAACAGGATCCAGCCGGAGATATCGCCGAGGGCCATCGATACACAACCAACCCGGGCCTTCTCGATCAGTTTTCCGCGTTCTGACCTTAGCGTGCCCGAGCTTTGTGTAACCAGGGTTGAACTCAGTTCAGGGAATAGGTAACTCCGAACTGGATGATAAAACGAGCGACCATGCTGCGCATACCGCCAGAGTTGATGGGCGTGGTGCCGCAGAACGCAGACGGGCATGACGTGACGTGACTCAGGCATTGACTATAAATTATTAGCTTGGGCCAAGGCAGGCGAGGCTGCTGCAGATCAATGAATGGCTGGGCCGAGCAGTAATCTGCTTTACCCCGTTCGAGGTGCATGACGGCAATGGAAACTGAGCCAGCATAGACAGAAAAGCCGCCCTCTTTGGTGGCTTGTTTAGGCGGGGCTCTGTGATAGAGGCCTAGGTCCGAGGCACCTTACATTGCTGCCTCTTCCTCGGCTGTGGTTCCGCACCACTCACAGCTGTCGCCGAAGGATTCGTCGTAGCCTCCTTGGCTGACAATTTGACCATCCTCCTTGGCCAAGGAGTCCTGTTCGACGCAATCATTACACAGGGTCACGGTCGGGTATTGTTCGGCAGCACGATCGGACTGCATATCTCCAAAGACGGTACATGTTTTCATGGATATGGCTCCTAGATCGTGATGGCCCAGTGTAGCCACATTTGCGGCTTCGAGGACACCGGGCATTGATAGTCTGTTGTAACCCATTCGCGCCTACCGTACCCCCCCGGGCTACGTAGACATCTCTTTGCCTTGAATTTGATTCCGACCTCAAAAAAAGTCCATTCAGATGCTCTGTCGCCCAAATGCCAGCTCTAGTGACCTTTAGGATTAGCCAAAGCGAATACCCGCTCGTCGAGTGTAGTCAATAGTGAAAATCCACTGTGGATCGAAACACAGGCGCTCAAACACTCCCCGTCGTGCGCTACCTTAGAACTTCATACTCATCACGACGCGACTAGGAACCATGGAATGAATCGCAAGCAGTTTCTGGAACAGCCGGACGTGCTCGGCCTCATCGAGTGGCTAATCGAAAACCTCCCCACTCTGCCGGTGCATCTGAAGGTCGCGCGCAGCAGGTTTGTGCGCAAAGCGATCGACTGCAAGGTTCAAGGAATCGAAGCGGTTCAGGCGGAATACCAGTGGGGCGGGAACTGGGAGACGGTCAAGGCGGAGCTGCGCCGGCTGCGCATTCGCTTGCGCCTGGCGGTTCGCGCCCGCGATGAGTTCGCCACGCATGGAGCCTGCGAAGCAATCCTAGCGTGGGGAAATGTCGATGGCGCCGTCGGATTCCTCAAGGAGCAAATGCACGATAAGAACTTGGTGAATTACCTAAAGCAGTGCCAGGCGCTTCTCGCGCTGGATCGCAAGCAGCAGCTCAACCACCTCACCAAGCAGAACATCCTAAGATTCGACTCGGGCATGACTAAGATCCATGCCCTGCTCGACACCACTGGCTCTCCCATCTATGACGGCCGGGTCGGTGCCGCCATCGCGCTGCTCTACCACCTGTACCGCCAAGGCACCGGCACCACTGCGCCGCAGACACTGGACTTCGCCTGGGGGCCAGGGATCGGCGACCAGATTCGAAACCCAAAACACTTAAAGCTTGGCTACAACGGTACACCGCAACTCTCCACCACCAGTCGCCACCTTTGGGCACGGCGCCAGCTCCAATTAGGTTGGATCATCCGCGCGGTACTAGAAGGGTCCGAACTATTCGCCAAGCAGCCTCATCTGGTAGACCGCTGCCACGCCTTTGAAGCTGGATTGTTCATGATGGGCTATGACCTACGCAGTCTAGTCCCCGACGGCTATACGATCCCAGTGCCGCCCAAGCCTAACTACCGGGTACGCAGGATGACCCGAGCGACCTGAGATAAACAAGCTGATGGTTGACCTGTATGTAGTTCTCAATAAGCAGGAAAATAGTCTTAAACACTCAAAAACGTCAGGACCTGAAGAGAAAGACCAAACAACATTGGTAAAGAGACCACGAGTGAGCGCCAAAGCCTGCGTCCGCCCACGCGGAAGCCGTGAGGATTCCACCCAGAGCCGGTGGTTTTGTGGGGGTAAAAACGACCAAAAATAAAAAAGGGTCGCGAGATAAAATCTCGCAACCCTTTGAATTATATGGTCGGGACGGAGTGATTCGAACACTCGACCCCTAGCACCCCATGCTAGTGCGCTACCGGACTGCGCTACGCCCCGACTAGGCGTGAAACTGTTTCGCAACTTGCGAAAGCGATGAGGAATATACCCTAAGCTTTTGAATTATGGAAGTATCTTGCCTCTTCGTTTAAGCACGAAGGATCACAAGTACGTCTTCCAGTTCGGCAATCATCTGCCGGATCATCTGCTTGTTGTGCTGGGTATCGTCCTTCACCTCTCCGCTGGAAAGACGCAACCGGGCTCCACCGATGGTGAAGCCCTGGTCGTAGAGCAAGGCGCGGATCTGGCGGATCATCAGCACGTCCTGGCGCTGATAATACCGGCGGTTTCCGCGTCGCTTGACGGGGTTGAGTTGAGGAAACTCCTGCTCCCAATAGCGCAGAACGTGCGGTTTGACCGCGCAGAGCTCGCTGACTTCACCAATGGTGAAGTAGCGTTTGCCCGGGATAGGCGGTAGCTCGTCGTTATGACTTGGTTCCAGCATAAGCCTCAACTCGGGCCTTCAACTTCTGCCCTGGACGAAAGGTGACCACACGGCGAGCAGTGATCGGAATCTCCTCGCCGGTCTTTGGATTTCTACCAGGCCGCTGGCGTTTGTCGCGCAGGTCGAAATTGCCGAATCCGGACAATTTCACCTGTTCGTTGTCTTCCAGAGCGTGCCTGATTTCCTCAAAGAACAGCTCCACCAATTCCTTGGCTTCTCGTTTATTCAGGCCCAGCTCTTCGTACAGACGTTCGGCCATCTCAGCTTTCGTCAGAGCCCCCATATACGCTACTTCCTTAACGTGACGTTTAACCTTTCCTCAAGTGAATTGAGGATAGCAAGTGTCGTTGCGTTTACCTCATCGTCGTTAAGAGTGCGCGATGGATGCTGCCAGGTCAAGCCAACTGCAAGGCTTTTTCTATGCGGATCAATGCCTTTACCCTGATAAACGTCAAATAGCCTGAGGTCCGTGAGCCATTCGCCTGCATTTTCACGAATAACCTCAAGAACCGCACTGGCATTGACGTCCCGATCAGCCAGCAAAGCCAGGTCGCGACGCACTTCCGGGAAGCGCGAAAGCTCATGGAATTTCGGCAGACGGCCTTTAGCCACTTCAGCCAGGACCAGCTCGAACACAAACACCGGACGATCAAGCCCCAGCGTTTTTGCCAGCTCAGGGTGAATCGCGCCCAGGAAGCCGACTTCACGACCATCGCGCTCGATCCGGGCAGTCTGGCCAGGATGCAGGGCCGGGTGTTGGCCCGCCGAGAAGGTGAACTCGCCCAATGCGCCAGCAAAACCCAGCACCGACTCAACGTCCGCTTTCACGTCGAAGAAGTCGACCGCATCGCGGCCTTGTGCCCAGCCTTCAGGCAGACGGCTGCCACATACCACACCGGCCAGCATCGGCTCTTGCTTCAGACCATCAAGCTGACCAACGAAACGCAGGCCGCTTTCAAACATGCGGACGCGATCCTGCTGGCGATTGAGGTTGTGCTGCAAGGCCTTGACCAGGCCCGGCCATAGCGAAGAGCGCATGGCCGCCATGTCGTTGGAGATCGGGTTGGCCAGCAGCAGCGGCTCTACGCCCGGGCTGAACAGCTCGAAAACCTTGGGATCGATGAAGCTGTACGTGATCGCTTCCTGATAGCCACGCGCAACCAGCAGACGACGCAGCTCTGGCAGATCGCCACGCGCTTCGGCCTTGGCTTGTGGCGCCAGACGGGCTTGCGGGTAACGAACCGGCAGATGGTTGTAGCCATAAAGGCGCGCCAGTTCTTCGATCAGATCGACTTCCAGGCTGATGTCGAAACGATGACTTGGCACTTCGACAGTCCACTGACCAACAGCTTCGCTGCTCAGCTTCAAGCCCAGCGCCGTGAGCAGGCGTTCGATTTCAGCGTTTTCGATCACCAGACCGAGCATTTGCTCGACACGGCTTGCACGCAAGGTGACGGTGGCAATCGACGGCAGATGCTGTTCGCTGACAGCTTCGATGACCGGACCCGCTTCACCACCGGTAATGTCCAGCAGCAGGCCGGTCGCACGTTCCATGGCTTCGCGCGCCAGTTGCCAGTCCACGCCACGCTCGTAACGATGCGAAGCATCGGTGTGCAGGCCGTAGGAACGAGCCTTGCCAGCTACCGAGATGGTGTCGAAGAAGGCGCTTTCCAGAAAGATATCGCGGGTCTTGGTGGTGACACCGCTGTGCTCGCCACCCATCACGCCAGCAATGGCCAGGGCGCGCTGGTGGTCGGCAATGACCAGAGTGTCGGCACGCAGGCTGACTTCCTGACCATCGAGCAGGACCAGTTTCTCGCCCTCCTCGGCCATGCGTACGCGAATCCCGCCATTGATTTCGGCCAGATCGAATGCATGCAGCGGCTGACCCAGCTCAAGCATGACGTAATTGGTGATATCGACGGCCGCATCGATGCTGCGCACGTCCGAACGACGCAGACGCTCCACCATCCACAAGGGTGTAGGACGCGACAGGTCGACGTTACGAATCACACGCCCCAGGTAACGCGGGCAAGCAGCAGGCGCCAGAACTTCGACCGGACGAACTTCGTCGTGCACGACGGCAACGGCAGCCACCTGCGGACGGGTCACCGGAGCGTCATACAGCGCGCCGACTTCGCGAGCCAGACCGGCAAGCGACAGACAGTCGCCACGGTTCGGGGTCAGGTCGACTTCGATGCTGGCATCGTCCAGCTCAAGGTAAACGCGGATATCCTGGCCGACAGGCGCATCGGCAGCCAGTTCCATCAGGCCATCGTTGCCTTCGCCCAATTGCAGCTCGGCAGCGGAACACAGCATGCCGTTGGATTCGACGCCGCGCAGCTTGGCCTTCTTGATCTTGAAGTCGCCCGGCAGCTCGGCACCGATCATTGCGAAAGGAATCTTCAGGCCAGGACGCACGTTTGGCGCGCCACAGACGACCTGCAGTGTTTCAGCACCATTGCTGACCTGACAAACGCGCAGTTTGTCAGCATCAGGATGTTGCTCGGTGCTCAGTACTTCACCAACTACCACCCCCGTGAAGACGCCGGCGGCCAGCGTTACGCTGTCAACCTCAAGACCGGCCATCGACAGACGGGCAACCAGCTCGTCACGGGACACTTGCGGGCTTACCCAGCCGCGCAACCATTGTTCACTGAATTTCATCCTGCTCTCCTAAATAGATTCGTTACGGACCAGCGCTCTAGCGAAATTGCGCCAGGAACCGCAGGTCGTTGTCGAAGAACAGGCGCAGGTCATTGACGCCGTAACGCAGCATTGCCAAACGCTCGACACCCATGCCGAAAGCAAAGCCCTGGAACTCTTCAGGGTCGATGCCGGACATGCGCAATACGTTCGGGTGGACCATTCCGCAGCCCATGACTTCCAGCCAGCCGGTCTGTTTGCAGACGCGACAGCCTTTACCGCTGCACATCACGCATTCCATATCGACTTCAGCGGACGGCTCGGTGAACGGGAAGAACGACGGACGGAAACGTACCGCCAGCTCCTTCTCGAAGAACACACGCAGGAACTCTTCGATGGTGCCCTTCAGATCGGCGAAGTTGATATCGCGGTCGACCAGCAGGCCTTCGATCTGGTGGAACATCGGCGAGTGGGTGATATCCGAGTCACAGCGATACACACGGCCTGGACATACGATCCGGATCGGTGGTTGTTGCGATTCCATGGTTCGCACCTGCACCGGCGAGGTGTGGGTACGCAGCAGCATGTTCGCATTGAAATAGAAGGTGTCATGCATCGCCCGCGCCGGGTGGTGGCCAGGGATGTTGAGCGCCTCAAAGTTGTGGTAATCGTCTTCGACCTCAGGGCCTTCGGCAATGCCGTAGCCAATGTGAGTGAAGAATTGTTCGATACGCTCCAGAGTCCGGGTGATCGGATGCAGGCCACCAGAGGTCTGGCCGCGTCCCGGCAGGGTCACGTCAATGCACTCGGCCGCGAGCCTGGCAGTCAGTTCTGCCTGCTCAAACGACGCCTTGCGGGCATTGAGAACTTCTGTGACACGTTCCTTGGCAACGTTGATCAGTGCGCCGACTTGCGGGCGCTCTTCTGCAGGCAGGTTCCCCAGGGTCTTCATCACCTGAGTCAACTCGCCTTTCTTGCCGAGGTAGTGGACCCGGATTTGCTCCAGGGCATTGATATCTTCGGCGCTTTGCACAGCCTCAAGAGCTTGCGAGACCAGCGCGTCCAGGTTTTCCATGTACAGACTCCAGATACGAAATAGGGGAAGAGCCAAAGGCTCTTCCCCTATTTATGACGTTCAAAACCGAACCCGGAAACCGGGCCCGGTGATTGTCGGGGACTTAGGCCAAAGTGGCTTTAGCTTTCTCGACAATCGCAGCAAACGCCGCTTTTTCGTTCACTGCCAGATCAGCCAGAACCTTACGGTCGATCTCGATGGACGCCTTTTTCAGGCCAGCGATCAAACGGCTGTAAGACAGACCGTTGGTACGAGCACCAGCGTTGATACGAGCGATCCACAGAGCGCGGAACTGACGTTTTTTCTGACGACGGTCACGGTAGGCGTATTGGCCTGCCTTGATTACCGCTTGCTTGGCAACACGGAATACGCGTGAACGCGCGCCGTAGTAGCCTTTAGCAAGTTTCAGAATTTTTTTGTGACGCTTACGGGCAATGACGCCACGCTTTACACGAGCCATGAGTTACTTCCTCTATTCTTGATCAAAATTAACGAAGGCGCAGCATGCGCTCGACTTTTGCCACGTCAGACGGATGCAGCAAGCTGCTACCGCGCAGTTGACGCTTACGCTTGGTCGACATTTTGGTCAGGATGTGGCTCTTGAAAGCGTGTTTGTGCTTGATGCCGTTAGCAGTTTTCAGAAACCGCTTAGCTGCACCACTTTTAGTCTTCATCTTTGGCATGTTCGGATACTCCGCATTCAGTTGATAAACATAACCGCAAGGCCTGCCGTGCCCTGGTGGTTACTTCTTCTTTTTCGGGGCGATGACCATGATCAGCTGGCGTCCTTCCATCTTAGGATGCTGTTCGACGGAACCGTATTCGAGCAGGTCAGCTTCAACCCGCTTCAACAATTCCATACCCAGCTCCTGGTGGGCCATCTCACGACCGCGGAATCTCAACGATACCTTGGCCCTGTCCCCGTCACTCAGGAAACGTACCAGGTTGCGTAGTTTTACCTGGTAATCCCCTTCCTCCGTCCCTGGACGAAACTTGATTTCTTTAACCTGGATCTGCTTCTGGTTTTTCTTCGCCGCAGCAATCTGCTTCTTCTTCTCGAAGATCGATTTGCCGTAGTCCATGACACGGCAGACCGGAGGTACTGCGTCGGCAGAAATCTCTACCAGATCCAGCTTCGCCTCTTCGGCTATACGAAGCGCTTCATCAATCGAGACGATGCCAATCTGCTCGCCGTCAGCGCCAATTAACCGAACCTCGCGGGCCGAGATATTCTCATTGATCGGGGCCTTGGGTGCAGCTCGTTTATCTTGTCTCATTTCACGCTTAATAATAATTACTCCGAATCTTGGCGACCACGCCGGGAAACCGCTTGTGCGAGGAATTCAGCGAATTGGGCGACCGGCATCGAACCGAGGTCAGCGCCTTCGCGTGTACGCACAGCGACAGTTTGCGTTTCAACTTCCCGATCTCCGATGACGAGGAGATAAGGAACCTTGAGCAAAGTATGCTCGCGGATTTTAAAGCCGATCTTTTCATTTCTCAAGTCGGACTTGGCACGAAATCCGCTTTGAGCCAGATTTTTTTCGACTTCGAGAGCAAAATCTGCCTGTTTATCAGTGATATTCATGATCACTGCCTGCGTCGGAGCAAGCCAGGCCGGGAAAGCGCCCTCGTAATGCTCGATCAGGATACCGATGAAACGCTCGAAGGAACCGAGGATCGCACGGTGCAGCATGACCGGATGCTTGCGACCGTTGTCTTCCGAAACATATTCGGCGCTCAGACGGATCGGCAGGTTGAAATCGAGCTGCAGAGTACCGCATTGCCAGACGCGACCGAGACAATCCTTCAGGGAAAACTCGATTTTCGGCCCGTAGAACGCGCCCTCGCCCGGTTGCAGATCGTAAGGCAGGCCAGCGCTGTCCAGAGCGGCAGCCAGTGCAGACTCGGCACGATCCCACAATTCGTCGGAACCTACACGCTTTTCAGGACGGGTCGACAGTTTGAGCTCGATATCCTTGAAGCCGAAATCGGCATACACGTCCAGGGTCAGCTTGATGAAAGCCGCCGACTCCGACTGCATCTGCTCTTCGGTACAGAAGATGTGCGCGTCGTCCTGAGTGAAGCCACGCACGCGCATGATGCCGTGCAATGCACCCGACGGCTCGTTACGGTGGCAGGCACCGAATTCGGCCAGACGCATCGGCAACTCGCGGTAGCTCTTCAGACCCTGATTGAACACCTGCACGTGGCATGGGCAGTTCATCGGCTTGATCGCGTAGTCGCGGCTCTCGGACTCGGTGGTGAACATGTTGTCGGCGTAGTTGGCCCAGTGCCCGGATTTCTCCCAGAGCGAGCGATCGACCACCTGTGGAGTCTTGATCTCCAGATAGCCGTTCTCGCGCTGCACTTTACGCATGTACTGCTCAAGCACCTGATACAGGGTCCAGCCCTGCGGATGCCAGAACACCATGCCCGGCGCTTCTTCCTGGGTGTGGAACAAACCGAGGCGCTTGCCGATCTTGCGATGGTCACGCTTTTCAGCTTCTTCGATGCGCTGGATATAGGCAGCCAGTTGCTTCTTGTCAGCCCAGGCAGTGCCATAGACACGCTGCAACTGCTCGTTCTTGGCATCGCCGCGCCAGTAGGCACCGGACAGCTTGGTCAGCTTGAACGACTTGAGGAAACGGGTATTGGGCACGTGCGGACCACGGCACATGTCGACGTATTCTTCGTGGTAGTACAGGCCCATGGCCTGCTGGTCAGGCATGTCTTCGACCAGACGCAGCTTGTAGTCTTCCTGGCGCTCAGTGAACACTTCGATCACTTGCGCACGCGGCGTCACCTTCTTGATGACATCGTAGTCTTTTTCGATGAGCTGCTGCATGCGCTGCTCGATCGCGGCCATGTCGTCGGGCGTAAACGGACGCTCATAGGCGATATCGTAATAGAAGCCATCATCGATCACCGGACCGATAACCATCTTCGCAGTCGGATACAGTTGCTTGACGGCATGCCCTACCAGGTGAGCGCAGGAGTGACGGATGATTTCCAGTCCTTCCTGATCCTTGGGGGTGATGATCTGCAGGCTGGCATCGCCTTCGATGAGGTCACAGGCGTCGACCAGCTTGCCGTCGACCTTGCCGGCTACGGTGGCCTTGGCCAGACCTGCACCGATGGAAAGCGCGACATCGGCTACGGAAACCGGATGATCGAATGAACGTTGACTGCCGTCGGGAAGAGTAATGGTGGGCATGGCGCCTCCTCTCCTAGTGGTGACCCCTACCAAAGGTCACGTGGGTTGGGATGAGCCAGTACGTGATCCGGTGGTATGCCTGCCTCACAGTGGCAGGAGCCTTCAAGGCCAACCTTGAACCGAACCAGATGACTGGAATTTTACGAAAACCTGTATATGCCGCGCCGCAGACCATTTAGTCGCGGGGCAAGAAGAATCCACAGGGCGCGCATCCTAGCACATGCATGCCTCTAGACACACACTTACAGCCCAATGAATCTACAAATCAGCCCATGTAGAAATTATTGCCCTCGATCAGGCTGCGTTTTCACAGGGGCTGAAATAGCACGATTTTGCATATCGCCTGAACTGGAGCCCTTCAAGGCCGTCTGAATAAGTCGAGTCCTGTTTGTTCCAGCAAAGGAGAACACCATGAAGCTCTTACACCTGATCCCTGCCCTGCTTGGCTGTGCAGCCCTGGCCGGACCGCTTACCGCTCAAGCGGCGATGGACACTGCGACCCGCAGCACCTTCACGCAAGAATGCATCAGCGCCGCAAAGCAGCATAATCTGGATGACAAGACCGCCCAGGCTCATTGCGAGTGCGGGGCCAGGCAGGTAGACGCGCATTTCACGGACAAGGAAATCACCACTCTCAATTCCAATCCGGCGCAGAACCCTGCCTTGACGTCGAAACTGCAAAAACTGGTCGCCGATAACTGCAATCAGGTAAAAAAATAAATTTCCCACGGCACAGAACCAGGTCACTGGACCTGACTGACGAGACGCCTGGGAAACATGCCCGAAAGCCCCGTATCACGGGGCTTTCGCCGTTATGAAAACCTTCATGCCGATTCACGCCGGATCGCGCCACATCGACGCAAAGATAATATGACGCCCTGAATCTTCTAATCTTTGATTTAAAGTCCTACCTAAACAGCTCTCTTTTCTTACATTTCGACTATTATGGTTCGGTGTGCCCAGTTGGCCTGAGCAGCACGTTCTACTGAAAAATTATGTTCTTGGAGATACACCATGTCTAATCGCCAAACCGGCACCGTAAAATGGTTCAACGATGAAAAAGGCTTCGGCTTTATCACTCCACAAGGTGGCGGTGACGATCTGTTCGTACACTTCAAAGCAATCCAGAGCGACGGTTTCAAAAGCCTGAAAGAAGGCCAGACCGTTTCTTTCGTTGCTGCCAAAGGCCAGAAAGGCATGCAAGCAGAAGAAGTCACTGTGGTCTGATCCACCTGACTTGAAAAAAAACCCGTCATCGACGGGTTTTTTTATGGGCGCGGAGAAATGCGGGCATCAACCACAGTTGACGCGAATCACCTTGCCACTGCTATCTGCATTGATATTCACGCGATCGGATCGATACTCCAGCGTGACCATATCGTTAGGGCCGAGAATACGTGCTTCGTTCGACCCGGATGAGGTGCGCACCTGGGCCAGCAAGGCGGCCGAAGCCTGCTGCCCGACTGCGGATTGGGCCTGCGCTGCGTCGCAGCGACCGTGTCCGGCGTGAGCCGCTGGGGACTGGGCGGTTTCGGGAGCCGACCCTGATGGGGTACTGCACCCTGCCAATAATGCTGTCGCAGCGAAAAAACCTGAAGTTAACAATTTCCGGGGCATACAGCCTCCTCTACCAATGAACAGAATCAGACCTTGTGCGACCGCAACAGTGCGTATTGGTTGCAGGCGCCGCAAAAGTCTGCCCCACAGGATCCATGCCTGCGCAGCCAAATCGTCACAAAACGTTTATTCACGTAGGCTATTAATAAATCGACATGATGCCTAAGTAGAAGTGTCAGCATCAGTCTGGAATGATTTACTGCACACAGCGTCCGGGCATTCGGCAGCGCTCAGGATGAGCCGTTGTTTCACACAAGACGAGACAGACATGACAACCATATCCATCGATGCGGACATCAAGGCCAGATGGCCTCAGGGACATTGCTCGCACAGCCCCGGCACTGCGGAAGAGCTTACGATCATTGCCGTCGACCTGTTGATCAAGGAACTGGGCACCGAGGGTGCCCGAACCTTTCTCACCCAGGTGCTAAGCAGGTACTCGACGGCCGAGATGCCGGCCTGAAGCGCCGGTTTGCTGCGGGTGACTCATTTCAGGCGCGCCAGCCGATCGGTCAACAGGTCGAAAAAGCCCTGGGCATCGCCATTTTCGACCCAGAACACATTCTGCGGCTGCTCTAGAGTGCCGTACCAGTCTGCAACGGTCTGACCAAAGCCGATACCGTCACGGCTATCGATGGCCAGGTTGATCTGCCGCCCGGAAAACAACTCGGGCTTGAGCAGCCAGGCAATCACGCTTGCATCATGGACCGGACCGCCGGGCAAACCGTAATGCTCCATGTCCAGCTTGACGTACTCGTCGAGAATCCCGCCGACCAGCTTGCCCGCCTGATTGCCCAGCGCAGCGATCTTCTGCAGACGCTGCTCGCTGGTCAGAATCTTGTGGGTCACGTCCAGCGGCACGTAAGTCAGTTTGACACCACTGGCCAGGACGATCTGCGCAGCATGCGGATCGGCAAACAGGTTGAACTCGGCAACCGGGGTGATATTGCCGCCATTGAAGTGCGCACCGCCCATGACCACCACTTCCTTGATGCCCTGGGTAATCTCGGGAGCCTGTACCAACGCTAGCGCAAGGTTGGTCTGCGGCCCGAGCATGGCAATAGTGATGCTGTGCGGCTCGGCCTTTTTCAGGGTTTCGATCAGATAGTTGACGGCATTGCCTTCGGCCAGGCCTTTGGCTGGCTCATGGATCGGCACGCCCGGCAACCCTTCCTGGCCATGCACGTTCTCGGCGTAGATAGGCGTACGCACCAGAGGCTTTGGCGCCCCGGCATAGACCGGCACTTCCTCGCGCCCGGCCCATTCGCGGGCAAGCCGCGCATTGCGCGAGGTCTTGTCCAGACGCACATTGCCCGCCACGGTGGTGATCGCCATGACATTCAGCTCTTGCGGAGAGGCCAGAGCCAGAAGCAGCGCAACCACATCGTCGGCCCCCGGATCGGTGTCGATGATCAGGTTACGCTTTTCGGCTGCCTGTGCAGCAGAGATACCTAGAATGGACAAAAGCGACACACTCCACAGTAATTGACGGGAAAATTTCAGTAATTGCATGTTTGACTCCCTGTTCAAGACTTCCTTTAGAAAACCACACCAGCCACCAAGGCAACATTGCTGTACGGCCGGCATTCGCCACTACGAACGATAGCCTTGGCCTTGCGGCTCAAGACCTTCAACTCCTCATGCGTCACCCAGTGCTGCTGCCCCAGTTGCGCATCCAGCGCCAAAGCCTCGATCACCTGCAGGCCTGGCGGTTGTACTTCGAGCATCTCGCTGGCCAGCACATGGCTTTCGACCTGCATTTCCGTCAGCACGACATCCAGCACACTGGCAAAATCCGGCACACCATGGGTCAACGCCAGATCGATCAGCTCGACACCGGCAGGCACGGGCATGCCGGCATCGACGATCATGAGGATATCGCCATGCCCCAGCGAAGCAATCACACGGGACAGGGCTATATTGAGGAGCGGTGTCTTTTTCATCAGCGTTTGAATTCCTGCACTTCATCGAACGTCGGTATCGAAGGTTGCGCGCCAGCACGGGTGACAGACAGCGCGGCCGCAACCTGGGCGAAGCGGATCGCCTCGGATTCACTCTTGCCCCGGGTAAGCGCCGAGGCAAAGCCTCCGACAAAGGTATCACCTGCCGCCGTCGTATCCACAGCCTTTACCCGAAGCGCCGGAACATGCTCAAAGCCCCGGGCATTGGCCAGCAGGCTGCCCTGCTCGCCCAGCGTGACGATAACGTTGCGCACCCCGGCCGCCAGCAGCGCTGTAGCAGCCTGTTGCGCCGACTCGGGCGAATCCACTGCGATCCCCGTCAGCGCCAGAGCCTCGCTTTCATTGGGGATCAGGTAATCGATCAATCGATACCATTCCTGCGGCAACGGCGCGGCGGCCGGTGCGGGATTGAGAATGACGGTCTTGCCCAGTTCGTGGGCACGGCACAAGGTATGGCGGACAGTTTCCATCGGCACTTCGAGCTGGCAGATGACAACTTCGGCAGCCTGAAGAAGTTCGTCGAAACGCTCGACCAGCGCCGGGGTCAGCAGGCCATTGCCGCCGGCAACGATGATGATCGCATTCTGACTATTGTCATCCACCACAATCGACGCAATGCCCGTGGAAACCCCGGAAACCGAAGTGACCGCGCGACAATCGATCTGCTCGGCCAGTAATGCACCACGCAATTGCTCGCCATAGGCATCCTCGCCAACACAACCGATCATCGCCACATCGCCACCCAGCCGTGCTGCTGCAACGGCCTGATTGGCGCCCTTGCCGCCCGGCACCGTGACAAACGTCTTGCCCGAGAGCGTTTCACCGGGACGCGGCAAACGTTGCGCACGAATCACCAGGTCCATGTTCAGGCTGCCTACTATCACTATTTTTGCGTGCATGGCTCGTTCGCTCGGCGCGGTGTTTCAGCGCAATTCATTGAAAGCATTGTTCGGCGGCGCGGTGGACTCACGCACCACGACATTGGGGGTGACCAGGCGCTTGCGAATCGCGCCGGTCGAGGATTCCGCCAGCCTGGACAAGAGCATTTCGGCTGCGGTTTCACCCAGTTGCATGATCGACTGGCCGACGGTGGTCAGCGCGGGATAGACGTAGCGGCTCATCTGGATATCGTCGAAACCGATCACCGAAAGATCTCTGGGCACCCGGATATTGCGCTCGGCCGCAGCCCGCAATACGCCAATGGCCATCACATCGTTACCGGCAAAAATGGCGGTCGGCGGCTGGCTATCCAGAAGAGCAACCGCGCTTTCATACCCGGCAACGCTGCTGAACTCGCTGTGCAGCATCCAGTCTGGCTGGACCTCGATACCGGCCTCATGCATGGCCCGTCGATAACCGACAAAGCGCATCTCGGTCACCACCGTATTCAATGGTCCACCGATGCAGGCAATGTGTTCATGCCCCAGATCCAGCAAGTGCCGGGTCGCCAGATAGGCACCCTGTTCATGATCGATACGCACCATATCGGCATCGATCCCCTCCAGCTCACGGTCGACAATCACCATCGGCGTGCGCACCTCGGCCAGACCGCCTGCAATGCTCACATCGCCACCCACCGAAGAAACGATCAGGCCATCGACGCGCTTCTCCAGCAGCACCCGCAGGTAGTTGCGCTGTTTTTCCGGGTTGTCGTCGGAGTTACAGAGGATCACGCAAAAGCCATTGCGCTCGCAGTGATCCTCGATCCCCCGCGCCAGCTCGGCGAAATAAGGGTTGGTGCCATTGGGAATCAACAACCCGATAGTCGAGGTGGTCTTGGCCTTGAGCGAACGGGCAACAGCGCTGGGCACATAGTCGAGCTGCGCAATCGCCGCCTCGACCTTGAGCCGCACCGGATCGCTGACCGGCCGGGTCTTGTTCAGCACATGCGACACCGTGGTGTAGGAAATCCCCGCCAGCGCCGCAACGTCTTTGATGGTTGCCATATCAGCCCTGCCGCCGCGCCCGGTGACTACGGTAGGTGTCCAGCACCACCGCGATCACAATGACCGCACCGGTGATGATGCGCTTGGTTGGCTCCGACGCGCCGATCTGCGCCAGACCTGCGGCCAGAACGGAAATGATCAGGACGCCGAAGAACGTGCTGATGATCGAACCACGCCCGCCCATCAGGCTGGTACCGCCAATCACCACTGCAGCGATGACCTGCAGTTCAAGACCGGCACCGGCGTTGGGATCAGCCGCTTCGAGCCGAGAAATCTGGAACAGTGCCGCCACACCGGCCAGCAGTCCCATCAACGAAAACACCAGAATCTTGTAAGGCTTGGGATTGATCCCCGCCAGACGCACAGCCTCTTCGTTGGTGCCGATACCGATCAGATAACGACCGAATACAGTGCGGGTCAGCACCGCCTGGGCAATGACGATCACCAGTAGCGCGATCAGGAACGAGGGCGCGATACCAAAGGCGACAGGGTTGGAAAGCCAGGCGAAGGAATCACCGATGTAGGCCGTGCGCGAGTTGGTCATCTGGTACGCCACGCCGCGGGCCATTTCCAGCACGCCCAGCGACACGATGAATGACGGAATGCGCCAGGCCACGGTGATCGAACCGGTAATGGTGCCGGCCAGAGTCGCACAGGCAATCCCCAGCAAGGCGGCCGGAAACACGCTCCAACCCCAGCCCAGAATCGCGACACTCACCGCCGAAGCAGCCAGGGCCAGTACCGAGCCAACTGACAGGTCGATACCGCCAATTATCAGCACCAGGGTCATGCCGACGGCCAGGACCATCAGGTCCGGGATCTGGTTGGCCAGGGTGCTGAAGGTCTGGTACGACAGGAAGTGATCACTCAGCAGCGAGAACAGCACAATCATCGCCAGCAAGGCGCCCGCCAGGCCAAGGTAAGTACCGAGGCCAAAATAATTGCGGGCCGGCACAGGCTGCTTCCGGGAAACAGGGTTATTCATGAGTCATTCCTGGCGCGGCGTCGGAGAGCAGCGCATCACGTTTTTGATAGCCGGCAAAAGCGGCGGCGAGCAATTGATCCTGGGTCCAGTTGTCACGCTCGAAGGTATCGATCAGGCGACCTGCCGACAGCACACCAATGCGGTCACAGATCAACATGAGCTCCCGCAGATCGCTGGACACCACTACCAGCGCCCGCCCCTGACGGGTCAATTCGCCGAGTAGCGCGTAAATGTCGAACTTGGCGCCCACATCGATGCCACGTGTGGGCTCGTCGAACAGCATCACCGGGCAGTCACGCTCCAGCCAGCGGCCGATGACGACCTTCTGCTGGTTGCCACCGGAAAGCTCCGAAACCAGTTGCGACGGGCTGGAGCTGCGGATCCGCATGGCTTCGACCTGCCGTTGCGCCAGGGTCAGCTCATCGCGGGCATTGACCAGACCGCCGCGAGAAATGGTCGGCATATTGCCCAGGGCGATATTGGCGCTGATCGACTGTGACATCAGCAGACCTTCGCCCTTGCGGTCTTCCGTGATCAGCGCAATGCCATGTTCGACCGCATCTGCGGGCGAGCGGATCGTCGCGGTGCGCAGTGGCTGGCCGACTTCGATATGCCCGCCATCGGCCTTGTCGGCACCGTAGATCAAACGCAACAATTCGGTGCGCCCCGCGCCGATCAGCCCGGAAATACCGAAAATCTCGCCGCTGCGCACCTGAAACGAAACGTCCTGAACCTTGCCCGCGCGTGACAGCCCCTTGACCGACAGCGCGACCTCGCCAATCTTTCGCGGGCCCATGTCCATGTGCTCGCCCAGCTCGCGCCCGACCATCAGGGTAACCAGTTGCTCACTGTCGTAACGGGCAATCGGCTCGACGCAGACCAGCTTGCCGTCACGCAGTACAGCAATCCGCTGGGCGACCCTGGCCAGCTCTTCCAGGCGATGGGAGATATAAATGATCGAGACCCCGCGAGCCTGCAACCGGCTGACCTGCTCGAACAGCATCTCGACTTCCCGAGAGGTCAACATCGCGGTGGGCTCGTCGAGAATCAGCACATGGCAATCGCCAGTGAGGTTGCGGGCGATTTCGACCATCTGCTGGTGACCTATTCCCAGGTCGCCGACCAGCGTATCGGGATCGATCGCTTCCAGACCGACCTGAGCCATGGCCTTGATAGCGTTTTCGCGCAGTTGCTTGCGGTCGATCCAGCCCAGGCGCCGCGGCATGTCATCCAGAAACAGGTTCTCGGCCACCGTCAGGGTCGGCAGCAGGTTCAACTCCTGCATGACCATCCGCACCCCTAGCCTTTCGGCCTGGGTACGGTTTGCCGGTTGATAAGGCTGCCCCTGAAAATGCATCACTCCCGTATCAGGCACTACCAACCCGCCAATGATTTTCGACAGGGTGCTCTTGCCTGCGCCATTTTCGCCGGTCAAGGCCAGCACTTCGCCGCGCATCAGGGTCAGCTCGATATCACCAAGCACCGGCTGCGCGTAACTCTTGCCGATACCGCTGATGGACAGAACAGCATCCTGAACAGGTGCTGACATAACATTCTCCCGGCGCCTGCCCTGCTCGGACAGACGCCATTACAGGCAGATATCAGGGTTTGGTGACCAGCTCGACCGGCGTTTCGATCACGCCATTGACGCTGTCGACCGGCTGCTTCCTGACTTTCTTCAGGGCCGCTTCGATACCGAAAACCGCTTGTTTGGCAGCGAACTGATCAGCAGTGGCCAGCACTCGACCGTCCTTGAGCATGGGCTTGATGGCGTTGATATTGTCGTAGCCGACCACCATCACCTTGCCCGCCTTGCCAGCGGCACGAACCGCCGACACGGCACCCAGCGCCATGCTGTCATTGCCTGCCAGCAGCGCCTTGAGGTTTGGATATTCGTTGAGCATCGCCGAGGCAACCGCATTGCCCTTGTCGATTTCCCAGTTACCGGACTGCACGGAAACGACCTTCATTTTTGCGGTATCCATGGCGTCCTTGAAGCCGGCGGTACGCTGCTGGGCGTTGGTGGTGGTCGGCACGCCTTCAATGATGCCCACTTCATCGCCGGCCTGCAGTTTACCGGCCAGGTATTCACCCACCAGACGCGCGCCCTTGCGGTTATCCGGGCCTACGAAAGGCACTTCGATATTCTTGCTTTTCAGCACTGCGGCATCGAGCTGGTTATCAATGTTGATGACCTGGATACCGGCATCCATGGCTTTCTTGATGACCGGCACCAGCGCCTTGGAATCGGCTGGCGCGATGACCAGCGCGTCGACCCGGGACACGATCATCTGCTCGACGATACGGATCTGGCTGGCCGTGTCGGACTCATCCTTGATGCCGTTGGAAATCAGGTCGAAGTCGTTGGAATGCTCTTTCTGGTAAGCCTTGGCACCATCTTCCATGGTCAGGAAGAACTCGTTGGCCAGTGATTTCATGACCAGAGCGACCTTGGGCTTTTCAGCATCCTGGGCGTGTACGACAGAGAGGGGGGTGACCGCGGTGGCGGCAGAGAAAATGGCGGCAGCGAGAAGACGTCCAGCGAATGGCAGCTTCATGAGTGCATCTCCGATCTTGTGATTATTGTTCGGGCCAACGCTGCTGGGTCGAGCACAGGACTCGATACGCAAACGTTTGCGAGATCGAACTATGAGAAAGGTTGCAGGTTTTGTCAATCGGCGGAATGAAGGCTTCCAGCCCCGGTAATGAGGGGAAAAGGCCATCATAAAGGCGGAAATCAGACAGAAAAATCAACAAACAGCGATATACCGCCAACCCTCAAGTGCCTGATCCTACATAAAAGTTGCGAAAGATCCGACAGTGAAATACTGTATGCCCGTACAGCAAAGTCAAGGGATCTTTTTCGTGGCAAAACAAAGCGCAGCAGTGACACCCTCCCTTCCCGGTTCCTACGAGCGTCTTGGCGTCCGGGTGCAAAAAATCATCAATTCGCCTACTGCCCAGAAAGCCAAGGCCGCCTTGATCTTTCGTCTGCCTGACGAGACGGAAGAAGACTGGGCCCAGCTTCTGGAAGAAATAGCCGAGAACGATAACGTCACCCTCGCCTGGCGCGATGACGGTGGCGTACAGATATTCTGGACAGTGCCAAAGGAAGACTGACGGCATGATGGCTAGATTTTCCACCCTGCTCTGCACCACCCTGCTCCTCATTGCTCCACTGACCGTACAGGCCGACGCACCACGAACCTTCAGCGAAGCCAAGAAAGTCGCCTGGAAACTGTATGCCCCCCAGGCGACAGAGTTCTATTGCGGCTGCAAATACACCGGCAATCAGGTTGATCTGGCGGCCTGCGGCTACGTGCCGCGCAAGAACGCCAACCGCGCCAAGCGCATCGAATGGGAACACATTGTGCCCGCCTGGCAGATTGGCCATCAGCGCCAGTGCTGGCAGAACGGCGGCCGAAAGAACTGCGCCAGGAATGACGAAGCCTACAAGCGTGCCGAGGCCGATTTGCACAATCTGGTTCCCAGCATAGGCGAGGTAAATGGCGATCGCAGCAATTTCAGCTTTGGCTGGTTGCCCGAGCAGAAAGGCCAGTATGGTTCCTGCCTGACGCAAGTCGATTTCAAAGCCAAGAAGGTCATGCCCCGCCCTTCGATACGCGGCATGATCGCCCGTACCTACTTCTACATGAGCAAGCATTACAACTTGCGACTGTCACGCCAGGATCAACAGCTTTATCAGGCCTGGGACAAGACTTACCCGGTTCAAGCCTGGGAGCAGCAACGCAATCAGCGGGTAGCCTGTGTGATGGGCCGCGGCAATGAGTTCGTCGGGCCGGTGAATCTCAAATCCTGTGGCTGATTCCATCCGTTTGAGAGATTTTCGACGAGTAATCCACACGTCTGGATAAGGCCTTTCGCCACTCGTCGGACAACTACTCTGTTGGATCCAAAACGCTGTAATTTCCTTCTCGCGCCCCTCTTTGGACGGGCGCTAGAGACTGTAGTCCGATCAGCACTGTCTGTATTAATTGCCAACCTGCATCGATCTCGAAATGAAGTAGCAATTCCACGTGCATGACGCACGCCCGGCTACCTGTACTAGCAAGTACTCATTTTCAGATGGCGTAGCCCTTACGCCCAACAGGCAGGCAAGAATGAATACTCAAACGGAATTTGAAATCCACTATCAGTTCAAGGGCGAAACCCGCCACTTTCTGCATCAGGCCTTGTTACTCAGCCAAAGCGACGCCTTGCATTTCGCTACGCTGCATGCCGGAGTAGGTGCTGTCAGTGACAATGTCGCGGCAGGCCCCATACGCCTGGCAACCTTGCAGGCACAAGGCTTTGGCGTGACGCAGGTGCATTGGAAGAAGAGTTCTGCAAACGTCTGATGTAAAAATGAAACCGGCCCTGAAGGGCCGGTTTTTTTCATATCCAGATCTAGATCGGCGCGTACTGGCCCGTACCGTCCGGCCAGGGCGTCAACAACTCGAACCCCGTCTGGGTCACCGCAACCATATGCTCCCACTGGGCAGACAATGACAGATCACGGGTCAACACCGTCCAGCCATCGGCCAGCGCCCTGGTTTCCGGCCTGCCGGCATTGATCATCGGCTCGATGGTAAACACCATGCCCGGCTTGAGCCTGAGGCCCTTGCCAGCGGTGCCGTAGTGCAGAACCTGCGGTTCCTCATGGTAGGTGCGACCAATGCCATGCCCGCAATACTCACGCACGACACTGAAGCCTTCGCGGTGCGCAACTGTCTGGATGGCATGCCCGATATCGCCCAGCGTGGCCCCCGGGCGCACGGCATGAATACCGGCGCGAGTGGCTTCATAGGTGGTTTCAACCAGGCGTCTGGCCAGCGGGCTGACCTCGCCGACCAGATACATGCGGCTGGTGTCGCCGTACCAGCCATCCTTGATGACAGCCACGTCGATATTGACGATATCGCCATCCTTGAGGATGTCGGTTGCCGAAGGAATGCCGTGGCAGACCACTGCATTGGGCGAAATGCAGGTGGTCTTGGTGAAGCCGTGATAGCCAACGTTCGCCGGGATGACTTTCAGTTCCTTGACGATGTATTCGTTGCAGATGTCATCCAGGGCTTCGGTGCTGACCCCGGCCTTAACATAAGGCGCGATCATCGCCAGTACATCGGCAGCCAATCGACCAGCGATACGCAACTGGACCAGATCCTGTTCGGTCTTGAGTGTGATGCCGCGACTCATGAGGCCACCCTGGTAACCGAAGAGATATCGAAAGGCTGGGCTGTCAGTACAGTGCCACCTGCATGTTCGGCACGAATCAGCATCTGACAGATTTCGCTGTAGTTGAGTGTAGGGTGAAGTTCGGCCAGCATGCCGATCCGCATCCAGTGCTCAGCCTGAGCGTTGATGGAGCGACTCAAGGCCACACTGGCCGAGCGCACATTGGCATGCATGTGTTCGGAAATCTTTACCAGCCCCATGGCTCACCTCATATGGAATATACGAAGCATATATGTTTCGTATATCCATAATCAACCATGCGACTGGAGCGTGCTGCTTTGGGGACAGCTAGCAGGCGATGGCGGTGCAACGAGGCTCGTCAGCATAATGAGCTTCGCCGAGGGTCATCGAGCCCGGTGGCTCATCGAAATTGAACTGGCGCAGCGCTGTTGCCAGGGCGAGGAAATCTTCGCGCTGCATCTCATTGACCAGTGAAGCGCCGAAGGCTGGGTGAGTAATCGAACCTTGCACTGCATTCAGGGACATGACGACCTCTTGCGGGATACTGTTTGCATGTACAGTATTCGGATAACCGACTCGGCACAAGACGGGTTGCGACGAATGGTCGTTGCCCCGGACCACGCATCAGCGCCCCGCCAACCCTTGCAGGCGTACAAGGTCAGCCTGGGCAATCGCGATGCCATCGGCCATGGATCTGGCGCGTTGAACATAGCGCCGGTCACCGGGAAGTCGGTCCTGCCCTGCCCCGTACAGTTGCCTGACAAGCTCCTCGCTGCGCAGCGCGAAATGCTGTCCGCTGCCTCGGTCCGGATCGATGACGATCAGCAATTGCCCTGTCCAGGGCGTCTGCGCACCGGGGTGTTGCGACCAGTCGAACCCGAACGAAAAATTCCCTCCGGTCAGCCCCGCCGCCAGCAGTTCCACCATCATCGACAGGGCCGATCCCTTGTGGCCGCCGAACGGCAGGAGTGCGCCGCCATCGAGAATGGCCTTTGGGTCTTCACTGGGCTGTCCGTAACGATCCACGCCCATACCCGGCGGCAACATACGCCCTTCCCGCGCTGCGATCTGGACATCGCCGTGGGCAATGGCACTGGTCGCCAGGTCGAACACCAAAGGTTGACCATTGGCCCGCGGGGCCGCAAAGGCAATCGGGTTGGTGCCAAACAGCGGCCGTTGTGCGCCATGGGGCACGACACAGGTCATGCTGTTGACCATGCTCAGCGCCACAAGGCCTTGCCGGGCAAAGGGCTCGACATCCGGCCATAGCGCTGCGAAATGGTGAGAGTTGCGAATCGCCAGAATCGCGATCCCCGCACTCCTGGCCTTTTCGACCAGCAGTTCACTGGCAGCATGCAGAGCGGGCTGGGCAAAACCGTTGGCAGCATCGACCCTGACGAAGGCTGCGGCAACATCCTCGACCACCGGCAGCGCCTGACCATCGACCCAGCCACTGGCCAGCGAAGACAGGTAACCAGGAATACGAAAGATCCCATGACTATGGGAACCGTCCCGTTCGGCACTGGCGCAATTGGCGGACAGAACCCCGGCAACCTGCGGTGAGGTGCCGTGGGCCACGAATATCTGAAACAGCAAGTCAGCCAACTGCGAGTACGAGACTCTTGCAAGCGAGTCATTGTCAGAAGTTTCCGTCATCTGAAGCTCCGCGTCATGGATGAAAAAGCCAGGATCATTGCAGGAAAAAATACTGCCGTGCGCAAGAAAAAAGACTTATGTCAGGGCCGTTACATCAATGAGAGCCGATCACATTCACGATGAAATAATCCTCTGCCTGATACTCAATAGCCATACATTGTTCTCTCCAGCGGACATCCAGAGGTAGAATGCGCCAACCTAAGCCGGAGAGCCAATGAGCGCCCCTATCCTCAGCGAAGCAGAATATGACGCAATAACCGATGCCGCCGCGCATTGGTGTATGCGTTTGCATGCCGACGACTGTACGGATGCCGAGCGCAAGGTGTTCGCCCACTGGCTCAATGCCCATCCACAGCATGCAATCGAATACGAAGCGATGCTGGAAATATGGGACATCTCCGAACAGGTCACGCCGGCCAACCCCTCGCCGGTAGTCGAAGCGCAGCCTCAGGCACCTCGCCCCGCTCCCTATCGCCAGCGCGTGCGGCGCAACTACGCAGTTGCTGCAACCGTGGCTGCACTGGCAATACCTCTGGCGGGCCTCGTTGGCTGGAATCAAGGCTGGCTGCCCAATGCCTACGACACGTACGAAACACAGGATGCCACCCGGGTAGTGACCATGGCCGATGGCAGTCGCGTCGAGCTGAACCTGGGCACGCAACTGACTTACGCCAACTACAAGGATCGGCGCAGCGTCACCCTGAAAAAGGGTGAAGCGTTCTTTGAAGTCAGCCATGACAGCACGCACCCGTTCGTGGTCAGCGCTGGCCAGGGCAGCGTCAAGGTGACGGGCACCCGCTTCAATGTCTGGATGTATCAGGAGCAGGTGCGGGTCATGCTTGTCGAAGGCTCGGTGCAGGTCAGCAGCGACCGCTTGCAACCTGGCAACGGCTATCGGCTGGATCCGGGCATGCAGGCCAGTTACAAGGCCGGCGATTTCCAGCCAAGAATCAGTGAAACCCAGGCAAGCGATACCAGCCTTGCGTGGCGCAATGGCAAGCTGATCTTCAATGACATGCCGCTGAGCCAGGCATTGCCGTTGATCAACCGCTACCTGCCTACGCCGATTCTGCTGGCCGACAACGCCACAGGCGCCATTCGCCTGGGTGGCAGTTACAACACCCATGACATGTCGAACCTGCTCACATCGCTACCCAAGGTATTGCCGGTTTTCGTGACCCAGAATCAGGAAGGCAACCCCGTCCTCAACAAGCGCCTGTCGACAACACCCAAAGGCTGATCGCTCTACCCCCCGCCAAGAATTTCCCACGCAACAAATGCAAATGCGAAGCGTTTTCACACATTTTTGAAAAAAACCCCGGTATGATCCGGACTCGTCCAGTACGTGCACGCCACTGTTTTCATCAGCCGTGATTCCGGCGATAGCACGTTTTTATGTTTTTTTTGCGTTCAAGGATGAGTTTTTTGCGCGCTCGTTCGTCTAGTAAATGAGTTTCGTTCAAACAATTCACTGAGCCGCATCTGGAAAGCCTGAAAAGGAGTTTGCGCATGTTCAATCGTCAAGGAATTACCACCCGCACGATGCTCCGGCAGACGGCCCTTTCTGCCCAGGCAGAAGCGCCCGCCGCAGAAACCGATCGTCCCGGCAACGAACATATAAGGTTGTTGCTGAAGAGTTTTGGCCTGCGTACCAGCCTGGTCAGGCTGAAGGTGCTGGATGCCCTGCTGGCAGCCAACGATGAAGGTCAGCCGTTGGGGGTACGCGGAGTGCACAGCCAGTTGCTGCGCCTCGATGTGCCGCTGTCCTTTCTCAGCGTGCGCGAAGTGTTGAAGCGCCTGTGCGATGAGGGAGTGATCAATCTCAACCCGGACAAGACCTACAGCCTGCACCCGCGCGCCTGGGAATGGCTGAGCGAATCCGGCAAGGATTGCGCTCAGTAATACGGTGCTGCGCAGGCTGTAGAGATCAGCGCTTGACCTTGCGACGCAGGATGCCGTTCAGAATGACCACCAGTACCGCCACACTGATCGCGATGTACTGAAAGGTCTTCTCGCTGAGCACCCCACTGTTCTGCAAATGCGACAGGCCCAGCATGATCGCCAGTACGCACAGGGCAATCAGGAGGGAGTAAATCAAACGCTGCTTGTTGGTCATAACGGTTTTCCTGGATTCTTCATGGACAGCATCGGCTCTGCGCAAATGCGGCGCCTATGGTACGCCGATGTGCCATTTCTGGCACCGCTCCCCGCCTCCTCTCGCGCCTCTTTGACCGGCGCCATATGTAATTGAACATTGCCGTATAAATCACCCATGGTTTAATGCCGCCCTTCAAAGTCGTTTATCGACTGTTCATGACTTGCCAAGGAGTTTCACCATGCCCCATGAAGGCAGCCTGCTACAGGCCGCAGTCGTGTTCCTGCTCGCCGCCGTATTGACTGTTCCGCTGGCCAAACGGCTGCAACTGGGCGCCGTGCTGGGCTATCTGTTCGCGGGGGTCATCATCGGCCCTTCAGTACTCAAGCTGATCGCCAACCCGGAAAGCGTCAGCCATATCTCCGAACTGGGCGTGGTATTGCTGCTGTTCATCATCGGCCTGGAACTGTCCCCGAAACGTTTATGGGTCATGCGCAAGGCCGTCTTCGGCGTCGGCATGGCTCAGGTCTTGTTGACCGGCCTGGTCATTGGCTGCGTCGCGCTGCTGGCGTTCGAGCAACCCTTGAACACGGCGGTGGTGTTGGGCCTTGGCCTGGCGCTGTCCTCTACGGCGTTCGGCCTGCAAAGCCTTGCTGAGCGCAAGGCGCTGAACAGCCCGCACGGACGCCAGGCATTTGCCATTCTGCTGTTTCAGGACATCGCTGCGATCCCGCTGATCGCCATGGTGCCGCTGCTTGCCGGCGCCACTCACGAACACGACCTCAGTGCCCATGAAAACCTGAGCCATGGCCTGCAGGTGCTGGGCAGCATTGCGATTGTGGTCATCGGTGGTCGTTATCTGCTGCGCCCGGTGTTTCGCATCGTGGCCAAGACCCGCATCCAGGAAGTGTCTACCGCCACCGCGCTGCTGGTCGTGATTGGCACCGCCTGGCTGATGGAGCTGGTGGGCGTGTCCATGGCGCTGGGCGCGTTTCTCGCCGGCCTGCTGCTGGCCGACTCCGAATACCGCCATGAGCTGGAAGCACAGATCGAACCGTTCAAAGGGCTGTTGCTGGGCCTGTTCTTCATCAGTGTCGGCATGGGTGCCAATATCAGCCTGTTGTTCAGTGCGCCCGTACAGGTGCTGGGGCTGACCGTACTGCTGATCGGCCTCAAGTTTCCCCTGCTGTTCTTCATCGGACGCCTGGCGGGCGGGCTGGACAAACAGAATGCCCTGAGCCTGGGGCTGGTGCTGGCCGCAGGTGGTGAATTCGCCTTCGTGGTGTTCAAGATCGGCAATCAGCAAGGCCTGTTCGAGCCGGAGCTGTATGACATTCTGGTGCTGACCATCACCCTGTCGATGGCCATGACGCCGCTGCTGTTCATGGCCATGGCGCGCTGGATCAAACCCAAGACCAAACCGGTCGAGGTGCCGGACGAGTATCGCGATATCCATACCGACAGCCCGCGCGTGGTGATTGCCGGGATGGGCCGCATGGGCCAGATCGTGGCGCGTATTCTGCGCGCACAGAATATCCCTTTCGTGGCGCTGGATACTGCGGTGGAGTCCATCGAGTTCTCACGCAGTTTCGGTAACGTGCCGGTGTTCTATGGCGATCCGTTGAAACCGGAAATCCTGCGGGCGGCCAAGGTGCATGAAGCAGAGTTCTTTATCATCGCCACCGACGATCCTGAAACCAATATCAAGACCGCCGAGCTGATACGCAAACTCTACCCGGACATGAAGATCATCGCCCGTGCCCGTAACCGCCAGCATGTTCACCGGCTGATCGACGTGGGTGCCCAGGCGGTACGTGAAACCTTCTACTCCAGTCTGGAGATGAGCCGCCAGACCCTGCTCGGCCTGGGCTTGAGCCAGGCCCAGGCCGACGCGCGGATCAGCCGTTTCAAGCGTCACGACGAACAGGTGCTGGCCGCACAGCATCTGGTTTATGACGACGAGGCCAAGGTGTTGCAGACCGCACGCGAAGCCCGGCAGGAACTGGCGCAGTTGTTCGAGGCCGACCGTCAGGACGAAGAATCGGGCAAGAACTGAGGCACGGCCTTACCAGCCACCGCCCAGGGAGGCATACAGCCCGACCAGTGCCTGGGCCTGAGTGGTGGAGCTTTGCACCCATTGTTCCTGAGTGGCCAGCAAGGTGCGCTGCACACTCAGGACATTGAGGAAGTCCACCGCGCCTTCGACGTACTGGCGTCTGGCGGTGCGCAGAGCGATACGGTTCTGCTGCACCGCTTCCTCCAGCTTGCGCTGTTGCAATTGGCTGGCGTTGTACAGGCTCATGCTGTCATCGATTTCCTGCCAGGCCCGCAATACCGTCTGTTGATAGGCCAGTGCGGCTTCCTGCTCCTGCGCCTGCCGCAAATGCAGCATGCCGCGCAAGCGTCCACCCTCGAAGATCGGCAGGCTGATCTGCGGACCTGTTCCGAACTGGCGTGAGCCCCAACTACCGAAGTCCGACAACTGCAATGCCTGCATTCCGACGTTGCCCGAGAGCACGATCCGCGGATAGAAATCGCCTTCGGCCACACCGATGCTGGCGGTCGCGGCATGCAGGCGTGCTTCGGCGCGGCGGATATCCGGGCGCCGCTCTGCCAGCCCGGATGGCAACCCTACAGGCACCGTGGCCGGGACAAGCAGATTTGCCGCCGGTTTTTCCAGCTCGGCCTGCAAGCTTCTTGGGGTCTGCGCCAACAGCAGGCTCAAGGCATTGATCAACTGCGCCTGATGCTGCTCCAGAACCGGCAGGCGCGATTCGACAGTCGCCACTTGCGCTGCTGCTTCCGCCACATCCAGATCCGTCGCGACACCGCTTGCCAGCCGCACTTGCGACAGCTCCAGGCTGTTGTGCGCCAGTTCCAGGTTCTGCCGGGTCACGGCCAGAGTGTTCTGTACGCCTCGCAGTTGCAGGTAGTCACGGGCTACTTCAGCCTGCAACGACAACAGCGCAGCACGCCGGTCGTTTTCCGCAACTTCGACACTGGCATCCGCCGCTTCGACTTCGCGCCTGACCCGCCCCCACAGGTCGATTTCCCAACTGGCATTGATGCCCGTATCCCATTGACTGAAAGCCGACTTGCCCTGCTTGCCGGAGGGATCGTTCAAACCTTCGCTGCTATTGCGCTTGCGTTGATAGCCCAGATTGCCCGCGACATTGGGCACCTGCTCGCCCGCCACGACCTGACGCGCCGCCCGGCTTTGTGCCAGGCGCGAGCCGGCAATCTGCACATCCAGACTGGAAACCGAGGCGCGGTCAATCAGCGATGACAACTGTGAATCCTGAAACACTTCCCACCAGCGGGCATTGATTGGCGTCGCCCGCACCTGACTCGCCGCCTTTTCGCCCTGCACCGGCAGCCACTGGACTTCGCTGCCCTGCGGGCGCTGGAAATCATTGCCCACCTGACAACCCGACAAGGTCATGCCGATTGCCAGTGCCAGACCACTCAACGCCAGGGAGCGGCTCATAAGGCACTAACCTGAGGCTCGGACTCTACCGAGCGGGTATCGATGCTGGCCTCCACCGACATGCCGACCCGCAGGTGGCCGAGCAGAGGCTGTTGGGGGTCAAGAACGATCTTCACCGGAATTCGCTGCACGACCTTGGTGAAATTACCGGTGGCATTGTCCGGACGGATCGCCGCAAAGGTCACCCCGGTCGCCGGAGCAATACTCTGGACATGCGCCTTGAGTACTTCGCCCGGATAGGTGTCGATACGCACCTCGACCGCCTGGCCAACGGTGACGTGAGTCAGTTGGGTTTCCTGAAAGTTGCCCAACACATAGGCATGTTCCAGCGGCACGATCGAGAGCAGCTTGCTGCCGGGATTGACGTAGTTGCCGACCCGCAATGCGCGCTCACCCACTGTGCCATCCACTGGCGCGACGATGCGGGTGTAGGACAGTTGCAGGCGTGCCTGATCACGGGCCGCTTGCGCACGTTGCAGACCGGCCTCGGCACTGTGCTGCAGGGCGGTAAGGATATCGACCTGCTTGCGCTCGGCAACCACGGATGCCGTGGCGCTGGCATGCTGCGCGTTGGCGGTATCAATACGATTGCGCGCCTGCTGGGCGTTCTGCACGGTTCCGGCCCCGGCACCTGCCAGATGTTCGTAGCGGGTTCGCTCCTGCTCGGCAAACTTCACCGCGGCACTGCTAGCCACCAGCGCCGCCCGGGCCTGGGCGATCACCGACGTCTGGCGTTGCAACACGGCCGTGGCCTGTTCGAGCTGGGCCGCGGCCGTGAGGACACCCGCTTCGGCCGAAGCCAGAGCCGTCTGCAAGTCACGGTCATCGATCTGCGCCAATAACTGGCCGGCCTTGACCACCTGATTGTCCTCCACCAGCACCTGACTGATGAAGCCTGAAACCTTGGGCGCGACCACCGAATAATCCGCCGCAATGAACGCATCATTGGTGGACTGCCGGTCGCTGCTATCCATCAGGCTATAGAGGCCCAGGCCAGCGAGCACAAGCGCCACACCGCACAAAGTCAGGGTCTGTCTTGAGGTCATGCTCATGAAAGTGTTCTCGATATTGAATTCAGTTCAATGCGCGCGGCGGATAGACCCGGCCCGGCATCAAGGGGATCAGCAGGATCAATGCAGCGGCCAGCCAGCCCATGCACCAATACAGATCGGCACTGGTCAGCACCACGACCTGCTCGTGCAGCCGCTGGCTCAAGGCTGCAACCGAATCGTCGGTCGCCAGCAGCGGCGAGTTACCCAGATGATCAACCAGCATCGTGGAATGGAAATGCTGGCGCGCAGTGGTCAAGGCTTCCAGCACGCCGGTGGCAAGCACCGCTGCCAGACCGCGCACGGTGTTGAACCAGGCCGAAGCGAAAGGTCCGTCGGGCGGCGCGATGCCACCGGTGGCCTGCATCAGCAGCGGCATTACCGCCATGGGCTGGGCGATGATCTGTAGCAGTTGCAGCGCATAGAAATTGTCGCGAATCCACTCCCAGGTCATGTGCGTGGCCAGCGCGCAATACAGCGCCAGCAAGCCAAGCCCCAATGCCAGCACCCAGCGGCAATCGATCCAGCGGATATTGCAAAGCCCCGCTACCAGAGGCAGCACGAGCAATTGCGGCAACGCAACGATCAGCATCAGCGGCGCAGTCTGCAAAGGTCGATAACCATGCACCTGAGCCAGATACGCAGACGGAATGAAAGCTACCGCCGTCAACACCACCAGCAGGCCGCCCAGCGTCAGCAGCGCGTGAGACAGGTTGCGGCTGCCAAGCATCTGCAGCTTGAAAAACGGAACCGGCGTGAACCATTCATTGATCATGAATGCCACCAGCAGCAAAAGACCGCCACCGAGCAATCCGCAGATCAGCCGCGACTCGAACCAGTCCAGTCGGTTGCCTTGCAGCATGCCGATCACCAGAGCGGCTATCGCAGGCAAGCCCAGCAGCAGGCCACGCCAGTTGAACTGCTTGAAGCGCTCCAGGCGCAGCGGGTCCTGCGGAATGCCATGGACGACCGCGACCATCGCCAGCAGACAAGGCGGGATGACCTGCCAGAACGTCCATTTCCAGTTGAAATATTCGGTCCACAATGCCGCCAGCGGCGTGCCCATGCCCGGAGCGAAAGTAGCCGTCAGGGCATAACCGGCCAAGCCATAAAGCTTGATATCCGGCGGCAGGAAGCGCAGCGCCACGGTCATCAGCATTGGCGGCAAACAACCGGCCGCCAGACCTTGCAGAATGCGCAGCATCAGCAGGCTCGGGTAGTTCGGTGCCAGCGGGCAGAGCAGCGCCAGCAGCACAAACGCACTGATGGCGCCGAGGGTAAAACGTCGCAGTGACAGGGTCACGGCGAACCACGGCGCAAAGGCCATCGCCGCCACTGAAGCCGCCGAATAGCCGGCGATCAACCAGCTAGCTTCATCCGCCCCGATAAACATGGCCCCGCGAATATCCGCCATGGCGGTGCGGGTGACGCCTTCATTGATGCCGGCGATCAATACTGCCAGCAACACTCCCAACAGCCCGATCACCACCTGCGGCCCGAACGTAGCCGCTACCGGCCTTGCCGTCTGCGGCGCGATTGAGGAAAGGGAAGACATAAAAAAGCGATTCCACAGCGATTGAAAACCCCGGCAGTTTAAAAAGGCCAGTCGCTGAGGAAAATTTACATTTAGGCAGCGTATAAGTGTGCAGGACGCACGAATGCATCCACATCGCTGCGCAGAGTGTAGAGATGCACGAAACTCAGGGCCTGCTCCCGGATAAATCCGGTCCTGCAGAGTTATTCGGCGTACGGGCTATCCCAATAGCGCTTATGCATGCCGAGCTTTTTCTTCAGGCTTTTGGGTAAACGCCTTTCCTGTTTACTCAACTTGTAGGCCAGCAGTTTGAGGGCATTGCGCACGAAAGACAGCGGCCAGAGCAGAAAGCGACGCTTGCCGAGAAAGGCCAGTTCCGACTTCACGTAGCGCATGCCTTCACCGGCAATACCGCCGAAGGTTTCGTAGATCCATGACTCACGAGACTGAAACACACCAATGTCGAAGTAGCGGCAAAACTCTTCGCGCAGGCTGTAGTTATGCGAATGCCGACACACTGCCGAGCCTTCGTAGGCACTTTTCCAGCCCGCGAGCAGCATCTTGGCCGTGACATACATGTCTTCGGAGAGGATCACATGCCGCGGGAAACCGCCAATCGCCAGCAGCGCCTCACGGCGATAGGCCGCGAAGGAGTTGGACATGAACGGCGTCTTGATGCCCAGGGTGCTGGCGTCTTCAAGGGTCTTGATCTGTGAGGTCGGTGGGTAATTGAACAATCGGGCGTGCTGCGCCAGCAGGTTGGCATTCTTGTGGGGCAATTGCCGCCCGCACACGGCACCGACCTTGGGATCGGCAAAGGGCAGCAGGATATTGGCGATGGCGTTGATGTCCTCAACGTAGGCATCCTGGGTCATGTAGACGTAGATGTCGTAGTCGGGGTTGAGCTCGACCATCATCTGCCGGGTGCCGCCGTGGTTGAAGTCCTTGCTGTCGATACGAATCACATTGGCACAACGTGAGCGCGCCAGCTCCAGGGTGCCATCGGAGGAGCTGGAATCGACGATCAAGGTATCGAATGTAGCGGTCTGGGTCGCCAGCGAATCCAGCAGACGTTCCAGATCCTTGCGCCCGTTGTAGGTCGGAATGACACAAGCCACTCTCAAAGACGGCATAACAATACTCCAGAGCCAAATCCTGATGCCCAATTTGTCAGCGTGTTTGAGGGTAGCTCATGCCTCGCCGGACGACCATTTGAATGCAGTCAGCCCAGTACTTCACTCAAGGGGATGAAGTTGACCCAGTCACCTTCGGCGACGGTCGTGCCTTCGCGAACCTCGATCAGCCCGTCGGCCCAGGCCGCACTGCGCAGGACACCGGAGCTTTGATTGCTGTAGGCCACGGCACGGCCCTGTTCCAGGCGACCACGCAAATATTCGCGGCGGTTACCGGCCTTGCGCCAGGCGAAACCGGCCGGAACCGGGAACTGCATGGGCGTGACGTCGGCCACGCCCTGACGACGCAACAGGTAAGCGCGGGCCAGCAGCGCGAAAGTCACCAGCGTGGAGGCCGGATTGCCTGGCAGGCCGATCACCGGCACGCCACGGAAATGGCCGAAGGTCAGCGGCTTGCCAGGCTTGATGGCGAGTTTCCAGAGTGACAGTTCGCCTTCCTCACGCAAGGCATGGCCGAGGAAATCCGCTTCACCGACCGATACGCCGCCCGTGGAAAGAATCAGGTCGACACCCTTGAGCCCCGCCAAAGCGACACGGGTCTTTTCCAGGTCGTCCGGCAGGATGCCAGCATCCACGACCTCGCATTCAAGACGCTGCAACCAACTGCACAGCAGCACGCGATTGCTGTTGTAGATCTGTCCCGGGCCCAAGGGCTGGCCGGGTTCGATCAACTCATCGCCAGTGGACAGCACAGCCACCCGGACACGCCGGATGACCTCCAGCTCGGCCAGCCCCAGCGACGCCGCGAGGCCCAGTTCGATAGGCCCCAGACGAGTTCCGGCAGCCAGCACCTTGTCGCCAACCGTGGTTTCCTGCCCTTGGGGGCGGATGTTCTGCCCGACTTTCAGCGGTTCGGTAAAACGGATCCGCTGGTCTGCCAGGATCTCGGCGTTTTCCTGCATTTCGACGCAATCGGCACCCGCCGGCATCGGAGCGCCGGTAAAAATGCGCGCACAGGTCCCGGCAGCCAGCGCTTCGGGGGCCTGGCCAGCAAAGATACGCTGGCTGACCGGCAATGCTTCGCCGTTCCAGTCCGCCAGACGCAAGGCATAACCATCCATGGCGCTGTTGGGCCAGGGCGGCAAATCGAGGGTCGACACCAGATCCACCGCCAGCACCCGGCCTTGAGCCGCCGCCAGCGGAACCCGCTCATGCTCGGTGATCCGTGTGCTTTCGGCCATTTCCAGCAGGCGGGCAATCGCCTGTTCTACCGGCATCAAGGCTTGTGGTGCAGTGCTCATGCCCGATTACCCACGGGTCGCGCAGGGCTCGGCCTGCTTGAGATGAGGCACGAAGTTGCACGGGCGGAAACGCGAGTCCAGTTGTTGCGCCAGAATCCCGTCCCAGCCGGTTCGCACGGCGTTGGTGGAGCCTGGCAGACAGCAGACCAGCGTGCCGTTGGCCAGACCGGCCAGAGCCCGGGACTGGATGGTCGAGGTGCCGATGTCCGGTACCGAAATCTGCCGGAACAGCTCGCCGAAACCATCGACCTGCTTGTCCAGCAGACAGCCCACGGCTTCCGGCGTGCTGTCGCGGCCGGTAAAACCGGTGCCGCCGGTGATCAGCACGACCTGCACTTGCTCGTCGGCAATCCAGGTCGCGACCTGGGCGCGGATCTTGTACAGATCGTCCTTGAGCAGCACACGCTCGATCAGGCTGTGACCGGCTTCGGTCAGGCGATCGACGAACATCTGCCCCGAGGTATCGGTTTCACGGCTGCGGGTATCGCTGACGGTCAGGACAGCAATGTTCAAGGGTACAAAAGGGGTATCAGCCTTGGCTTTCATGGCCTCGATCCGGTTATGGAGGAATGGTCCAGAGTGTATCAAGTTTAAAGCGGGCCAATCCGCAACTGTGTCAACGCGATGTCATCCCTGGGGAACATCGGTTCTAAAGCTCATCGAAAAACGGCCGTTACGCTGGATTCAACCCTCACTCACGGAAGCAGTGACATGCTGATAAACAATAGCTCTTTCCCGCCACTGACCAGCGGCACGCCCACCAACCCGATCAACCTTCCGGTCTCCAGCACTCCGCCGCCACCTCTGACCGATGCGCAAAAAGAAGCCCTGCAATTGCTCAGGGACAAGCTGAAGGAATCGACCAATCCGCCGGTAACCGTCACCCCGCCAAAAACCTCGCTGATCGACGAAGTCGTCTGATTCAGTTGTCACGTGAGTACAGTTGTTAAGGAAACAGGCCGGTGGTATATCACCGCACTCCTTTTCTACTGCCCGGTGAGTCTTGATGAATGTTGCTGCCGCCCTGCCCTTGTGTTCGGTCCTGTTGCTGGCCGGGGGTCAGGGCCAACGTATGGGCGGTCGCGACAAAGGGCTGATCGAATGGCACGGCGAGCCGCTGATCCAGCACCTGCATCGCCTGACCCGGCCCTTGACCGATGACCTGATCATTTCCTGCAACCGCAACCGCGAGCGCTACGCCGCGTATGCCGATCAACTGGTCGAGGACGATGACAGCGATTTCTCCGGGCCGCTGGCCGGTATCCGCGCCGCCCTGCCGCTTGCCCGACACAGCCATCTGCTGGTGCTGCCTTGCGACGTGCCGCTGATCGACAGCGACCTGCTGCAGGCGTTGCGCCAGGTCGCCTCTGAACATCCGGACAATCCGGTCATGGTCCGCGAAGGCGAACACTGGCAACCACTGCTCTGCATCATCCCCACTGCACATGCCTCGGCCCTGGAAAACGCATGGCTCAAGGGTGAGCGCAGCCCGCGCCGGGCCATGCAGGGTCTGCATCCGGTCGCCCTGCAATTGCAGGCTGGCGACCCGCGCCTGGCCAACCTGAATACGCCCGAGCTGCTGAGCCGGGTCAATGATTAATGTCGCATGCGACTATTCATGGAACTTGCAGAAGGTGTATACGTCTGAGTGACATCAACCAAGAGTCCATCCGGAGACACAGTCATGAAACACAGAACCCTTCCAGCCGCCTTTTTGCTCGCACTGGAGGTTGCGCATCGCCTACTGTGATCACCCTGAATGATGGCCGTGAAATCCAGTCTGTGGACACGCCTCACTACGACGAAGATTCAGGCTTCTACGAGTTCAAGCAACTCGATGGCAAGCAGACCCGAATCAACAAGGATCAGGTACGTACCGTCAAGGATCTGTAATCCCGACGTGATGTAGAAAAAACCCGCCATCGATGTGACTGGCGGGTTTTTTATTGGCTGTTTACCAGTCCAGGGTCAAGCGGCTCTCGAACTGACGCGGCTCACCGCTCAGCGGGTCGACAAAGCGCAGGCCCTGCGCCAGAAGCTTCAACGGCCTGTCATAGTCATCGACGGCATCCTTGATGACCTCGGGATAGAACGGGTCATTGCATATCGCCGCCCCCAGCGCCGCCATGTGCACCCGCAACTGATGCTTCTTGCCGGTCACCGGATAAAGCCCGTAGCGCCATAACTTCCCGTTGCGCTCACTGACCTCGATGCGGGTCTCGGTATTGCTGGCGCCCGGCCCTTCCTGCATGCGGAAAAACGGCTCGCCATCGACCAGCCGGCTCTCATGCACCCGAGGAAACTCAAGCCCGGGCAACGCTGGCGCAATCGCCTCATAACGCTTGTCGATGCGGCGCGTGGGAAACAGCGCCTGATAGGCCGAGCGGCTTTGCTTGTTGGCCGAAAACAGTACCAGCCCGGCGGTATGCCGGTCGATGCGATGCAGCGGCACCAGATCCGGATTACTCAGCCGATGAATCAAGCGTCGCAACAGGGTTTGCTCGACATATTCGCCCGCCGGGGTCACCGGCAGAAAGTGCGGCTTGTCGGCCACCACCAGATGCTCATCGGCGTACAGAATCGACTCCACGACCGGAATCGGCGTTTCGTTCGGCACTTCGCGAAAATAGTGAATCTTCAAGCCTTCGCGATACGCCAGATCAGGCGCAATCGGCATGCCGTCGGCATCCAGCACCCTGGCCCGCGCAATACGATCCAGCCATTGCTCGCGGTTGATGGCCGGGAAGCGTGCGCACAGGCAATCGAGTACGGTCAGCCAGGGGCCTGGTGGCAGGTACAGGGTGCTGGCCTGGTTATGCGCAGCGATGAATACGGACTCGGACATCGGTGAAATCTGACCCTTGAGAAAGCTGGACGGCTGGTGCGGCATTATCCCTCAAGGGCCTGCCAGAACCTACTCTTCGCTATCAGGGCGATAACCGCACAAAATCACCGGACGGTACGAGATAGACACTGCGCCGCTTTTAACCATCTGGTACATTTTGCTGAAATTTGCCCGCCAGCGGGCACTGACGCCAAAACAAGAGACAAAAAGTCATGACTCAGATTGCCCAGTCGTCCATTCTCGCCGGCCTGATCGGCTCCGGTATCCAGGCCTCACGCACCCCGTCGATGCATGAGCATGAAGGCGATGCGCAGGGTTTGCGCTATCTGTACCGGTTGATCGATATCGATGCCCTCAAACTGGATATCGATGCATTGCCACGCTTGCTGGAGGGCGCGCAGCACAGCGGTTTCACCGGCCTGAATATCACCTTCCCGTGCAAACAGGCGGTGATTCCGCTGCTCGACGAGCTCTCCGATGAAGCCCGCGGTATCGGCGCTGTGAACACAGTGGTGTTCAGGGATGGCAAGCGCATCGGCCACAACACCGACTGCCTGGGCTTTGCCGCCGGCCTGCAGCGCGGCCTTGCCGATGCAGCGCGCCAGCATGTGGTGCAAATGGGTGCTGGCGGCGCTGGCGCCGCCGTGGCGCATGCCTTGCTCAGTGCCGGCGTGCAGCGCCTGAGCGTGTTCGAGGTAGACCCTGAGCGCGCCCAGGGTCTGGTGGACAACCTCAACGGCTATTTCGGGGCTGGCCGGGCTCAGGTGGGTATCGACTTGCCTGCCGCCATGGCCGAAGCCGACGGGCTGGTCAACACCACGCCGGTGGGCATGGCCAAACTGCCAGGCACGCCGCTGCCGGTAGAACTGCTGCGGCCTGAACTGTGGGTCGCGGAAATCATTTATTTCCCGCTGGAAACCGAATTGCTCAGGCACGCCCGCGCCCTGGGTTGCCGTACGCTGGATGGCTCGACCATGGCGGTGTTTCAGGCGGTCAAGGCCTTCGAGCTGTTCAGTGGCCGCCCTGCCGATGCCGAGCGCATGATGAGCCACTTTCACAGCCTGTAACCGGGTTCAGCGCTTGAGGTAGCGCAGCACCGCGTCGCAGATCATGGCCTTGTGGCGCTGCTTCACCTCATCGCTCCACAGTTCGATCTGGAAGATTTCGCTGAAGGTGTGGCGATTGGAAATGCGATAGAAGCAGAACGAGCTGATCATCAGGTGCAGGTCTACCGGATGCACGCCTTCGCGGAACAGCCCCATTGATTCGCCGCGCCGCACAATATCGTCCAGCGCCTGAATGATGTTCTGGCTCTTGGCCTGAATCGAGTCGGACTGCTTGACGTTTTCGCCGTAGTGAATGTTTTCGATGCACACGATTCGGACGAAATCGACGTTGTGGTCATGGTGATCGAAGGTGAATTCCACTACCCGGTGAATGGCTTCAACCGGCTCCAGCTCTGCCAGGTTCAACTGGCTTTCGGTGGTGCGGATATCGCCGTAGAGCTTTTCCAGCACCTCGACATACAGCTGCTCCTTGCTACCGAAGTAGTAATAGATCATCCGCTTCGAGGTTTTGGTGCGCTCGGCGATGGCATCGACCCGCGCACCGGTCAACCCATAGGCCACGAACTCGACGATCGCCGCCTGCAGAATGTCCTCGCGGGTCTTCTCCGGATTGTTCTTGCGGCTCTTGCGCAGCACATCGACGGGCTCGATGGCGGCGGAGTCGGCAGTTTTTTTCATTGTTCGCTCACGACCACGGTTGAATCCCGGAGTATGAAGCGGGCAACCGGCGGAGGGAAGCTGCGAAGCGTTGATGCGCTGCGCAGCCTGGCATCCGCGATCAGAGACGCGCCTGACGCGCCGCCACGTTACGCGCCTTGGCCATCGCCGCCAGCCGTACCGGCACGTTGGCCGCGCCATAACCGACGTAGCCGTCCTTGCGCTGCAGGATCTCGAAGAAGAAACGCCCGTCGAATGCATCGGTGTAGACGTGGAACAGCTCGCCGCCCTGGGCATCGCGGTCGTACAGCACGTTGTAGTAGGCCAGCTCACTGAGGAATTCGTCGTCGAAATCGAAGCGTGCGGCAAGATCGTCGTAATAGTTGAGCGGGATATCCAGCAACGGTACCCCCGCTTCCTTGGCACGGCGCACCTCGGCAAAAATGTCTTCACACGAAAAGGCGATGTGATGCACACCGGAACCGCGATAACTCGACAGCGCGTGGGAAATCGCTGTGTTGCGGTTTTCCGAGATATTCAGTGGCAGGCGGATCGAACTGCAACGGCTGCGCAATGCACGGCTTTTCACCAGCCCGTAAGGATCGGGCAACACCACTTCGTCGTCGGCCTCGAAATCCAGCAGGCTCTTGTAGAACAGCACCCAGCTATCGAGGCTGTCGGCCGGGAGCGCCATGGCCATGTGATCGATGCGTTGCAGGCCGCCCAGGCCTTTGGTCTGTGGATCGACGACAAAGTCGATGTCATAGATCGACTGGCCCGGCTCGGCAGTTTCGACCAGATAGATCAGGCTGCCATCCGGCGCCCGCACCGAAGGGATTTCCCGCTCGTTCGGCCCGACTAGGCCACGATAGGGCTGCCCCTTGAAGTCCCGTGCACGCTCCAGCGCCCGGTTGCCATCATCCACCCGCAAGGCCGTGGCGCACAGCGAAGGTCCGTGGGCCTCGAAAAAGCTGTGGGCGAAGGAATAGGGTTCGGCATTGAGCACAATCTTGATATCGCCCTGCCCCAACAGGCTTACAGCCTTGGAACGGTGCTGGCCCAGCCTGGCGAAGCCGAGCCTTTCCAGCCAGCCGGACAGACGCGCGCCCTGCGTCTCGTCAACCGCGAACTCCAGAAACTCGACGCCGTTGTAAGTACTGGCAGGCGGCGGGTTGAACAGAATTTCCGAAGCCACCGGCTGCGCCTCGCGGGCCAGCAACTGGCGGGTTTTCTCTTCCAGGTAGAGCAAGGAACGCAAGCCGTCGGCAGCGTTGGCGCGGGTCGGTGCGGCGCGGAAACCATCGTTGAAGACTTCCAGCGACAGTGGCCCGGTGTAGCCGCTGCGCAGGATCGGCGCCAGGAAGCCCGGCAGGTCGAACTCGCCCTGGCCCGGGAAACAGCGGAAATGCCGGCTCCACTCCAGCACGTCCATGGCCAGGATCGGCGCATCGGCCATTTGCACGAAGAAGATCTTGTCACCGGGAATCTGGGCGATGGCACTCGGGTCGCCCTTGAGCGACAAGGTGTGGAAACTGTCGAGCAATACGCCCAGCGCCGGATGGTCGACCTGCCGGACCAGATTCCAGACCTGTTGCCAGGTATTGACGTGGCGGCCCCAGGCCAGGGCTTCATAGCCGACCCGCAGATTGCGTGCGCCGGCCCGCTCGGCCAGCAGGCTGAGGTCATCGAGCAGAATATTCTCATCGCCCACCGAGTCGGCCGCGGCATTGCTGCAGACCAGCACCAGATCGGTGCCCAGTTCCTGCATCAGATCGAACTTGCGTTCAGCCCGATCGACGTTACGCTGCAAGCGATCACGGCGGCAGCCTTCAAAGTCACGAAACGGCTGGAAAAGGGTGATGGCAATGCCCAGGTCGGCGCAGATCTGCCTGACGTTGCGCGGGCTGCCGTCGTAGTACAGCAGGTCGTTCTCGAAGATCTCCACGCCATCGAAACCTGCAGCAGCAACGGCTTCGAGCTTTTCCGGCAGAGTACCGCTCAAGGATACGGTGGCAATCGAACGTTGCATGCTTGGGAGCTCCTGGCTGAACACGGCCTCTTGGGGTCGTGATTGGTATAGCACCGCATTCATGGCCTGACTCGGCTTCATTGAGGGGTGCGAGTAAAGTATTTCCCTGTCAAAATGCCAGATCAACAGAAAGTGTACGAACCGGTTAGTTTTGCGTTCGATTATCGAACAAAAGCCATATTCCTCGATTGACGCTGTTCGGCTCAGTGCTCACCATCTGCCACACATTGCAGGATGAACCTGTGGTCAAGACATTGCCCGTTTCCCGTTCCACAGCAACAAACCCATAACAATTTCAAAAAACAGGAATATTGCTCATGTACACCCTCCTTGCGCACTCCGCTATCACTCCGATCCCTCTCATCAGGTCACTTGACCGACGATGCCCGTCGGCCAAATCCATCGACGCCTGAATCAAACCGGCACACTCGAAGGCTGCAACCTGTAAAATCTCCGGCCCGACGAATCGTCCAGAAGATATCAGTGCGTAATTGGCTGCTGGCGCAACGGTTCGACGACCTCATTTTTTACATGTACAGCGCCTGAGTCGAGTGGACTTCTAAGTCCGACTGTAGCGAACTGCACAGTCTTGGAACGGATGGTTAGAACATCATGATCAACACCCAAACCAACCCCGCCGAGCGGGCTGCCCGGGCAGGCATCGGCGAAAAGATCCGTGGCGCCATGGCGGTCGGCAAGACCCGCTGGGGCATGCTTGCCCTGGTGTTCTTCGCCACGACCCTGAACTATATCGACCGCGCAGCCCTTGGTGTCATGCAGCCGATCCTGGCCAAGGAAATGAGCTGGACGGCGATGGACTACGCCAACATCAACTTCTGGTTCCAGGTCGGTTATGCCGTAGGCTTCCTGCTGCAAGGCCGGTTCATTGACCGGGTCGGCGTCAAGCGCGCATTTTTCCTCGCAGTGCTGTTGTGGAGCCTGGCAACCGGCGCCCACGGTCTGGCGACTTCCGCTGTCGGCTTCATGATCTGTCGCTTCATTCTGGGCCTGACCGAAGCTGCCAACTACCCGGCCTGCGTCAAGACCACACGCCTGTGGTTTCCGGCCGGCGAGCGCGCCGTGGCTACCGGTATCTTCAACGCCGGGACCAACGTCGGCGCGATGCTGACACCTGCCCTACTGCCGCTGATCCTGACGGTCTGGGGCTGGCAGGCGGCATTCGTGGCCATGGGCGCGCTCGGCCTGTTCTGGATCATTATCTGGCGCTTGAAGTATTACAACCCGGAAGATCACCCGACGCTGAGCAAGAGCGAACTGGACTACATCAATCAGGAAGAAGAGCCTGAGCCGGTCAAGGTGCCCTTCTCGCACATCCTGAAAATGCGCGGCACCTGGGCATTCGCCGTGGCGTACTCGCTGACCGCTCCGGTGTTCTGGTTCTACCTGTACTGGCTGCCGCCGTTTCTCAATCAGCAATACAACCTGGGCATCAGCGTCACGCAAATGGGTATCCCGCTGATTCTGATCTGGCTGACTGCCGACGTCGGCAGCATCGGTGGCGGCATCCTGTCGTCCTGGCTGATCGGTCGCGGTGTACGGGCTACCACTGCGCGCCTGATCTCGATGCTGATCTTCGCCATCACTATCTGCAGCGTGATATTTGCCGCCAATGCCAGCGGGCTATGGATCGCGGTACTGGCCATCTCGGTGGCAGTGGGTGCGCACCAGGCCTGGACCGCCAATATCTGGAGCCTGGTAATGGACTACACGCCCAAGCACCTGATGAGCACCGTGTTCGGCTTCGGTGGCATGTGCGCGGCCATCGGCGGCATGTTCATGACCCAGTTGGTCGGTGCGGTCCTGACCGCTACCAATAACAACTACAGCGTGCTGTTCACCATGATCCCGGCGATGTACTTCATTGCCCTGACCTGGATGTTCTTCATGGCTCCACGCAAAGTGCCGAAGATCAGCCAGTAATCCCCCCCTTCGCGAATGAATTCGCTCCCACACCGTACCAGGTGGGAGCGAATTCATTCGCGATTGCTATCCGCCCTTGCGCTGCTGCCAGGCCGCCGCCAGACCACTCAGACAGATGATCGCAATACCGGCTTGCGCGGTAGGCGAAGGCATGTGGTCGAATACCAGGAAACCCAGCAAACCTGCAAACACGATCTGGCAATAGCTGAAAGGCGCCAGGATCGCCGGTGCAGTGAAGCGGAACGCCTGGGTCAGCATCAAATGAGCGCCCATCCCGCATGCCCCCAGTGCCAACAGGAATGGCCAGTGCTTGAGTTCAGGCGTCTGCCAGAAGAACGGCACCAGTGCACTCATCAACAGCGTATTGAACAGGCCGGCAAAGAAGTTGCTGGTGGTCGGACTGTCGTACGGGCTGACCAGACGGGTCAGCAGCTGGTAGATCGCAAAGCACAAGGCTGAAGACAGCGGCAGCAGGATAGCCGGGGTAAACAATTCACCTCCAGGGTGAATGATCACGATCACTCCCGAAAAGCCGACGATCACGGCCAGCCACTGGCCGCGAGTGACCCGTTCTTTCAGCAACGGCACCGACAGCGCCGTGACCAGCAAGGGCGCAAGGAAGTTGACCGCCGTGGCTTCGGCTTGCGGGATGAACATCAGGCTGCTGGTGAACAACAGGCTGGTGCCCAGCAAGGCCATCGCACGCAAGACCTGCAGGCCCGGTCGCTTGGTGCGCAGCACCCGCAGCCCTGCCGAAGGCATGAAAATGAACGCCATGAGCAGCGTATGAACCAGATAGCGGGCCCAGACCACCAGAATGATCGGATAGAAACCGGACATGTACTTGGAGAGCGTGTCATGGCTGGCGAACAGAAAGGTCGCCAACAGAATCAGACCAATCCCCTTGAGGGGTTGATTGACGCCGGATAATGGCGTGCTGGTAGTGCTCATCGGGCTTCCTTACTCATTCGGGCGGAGTGAAAACTATTGCGCTCGGCCATGCTGAATTGAAGATTCACAGGGACTACCCCCTCAGCAAGCAAACATCCCTGGCAGTATCCGGGGCTTTTCCAGAAAAATGTTCCAACCAGTTAATTCATGGTCGATAATCGCACAAAATAGTATTTTTCCAATTGCAGCCGCATCTTTGGTCTTTACTATCAAAGCCAGTTGTACTGCCCACATAATGATAAGAAGGCTCCTACCTCATGCGCTTGAAACATCACTGCAAAATCCTTTGCGGCTTGTCTGCGACCCTCACCGCCGTTATCACCCCGTCCCTCACCCAGGCCGCAGGCTTCGTCGAGGACGCCAAGGTGGGCTTGAACCTACGCAACTTCTTTATCAACCGCAACTTCGTCGACCCCGACAACGCCCAGAGTGGCGCTCAGGAATGGACCCAGAACTTCATTCTCGATGCCCGCTCCGGTTTCACTCAGGGCACTGTCGGCTTTGGTGTCGATGTATTGGGGCTCTACTCCCTCAAGCTCGATGGCGGTAAAGGTTCCGGCGGTACCCAGTTGCTGCCGATTCATGGTGATGGCCGCCCAGCCGATGATTTCGGACGCCTGGGCGTTGCCGCCAAGGCACGCTTTTCCAAGACCGAACTGAAAGTCGGCGAATGGATGCCAGTGCTGCCTATCCTGCGCTCTGACGATGGCCGCTCGCTGCCGCAGACCTTTCGCGGTGGCCAGATCACCTCAAAGGAAATCGACGGCCTGACGCTCTACGGCGGCCAGTTCCGCGCCAACAGCCCGCGTAACGATGCCAGCATGGAAGACATGTCGATGCAGGGGCGCGCAGCCTTCACCTCCGACCGTTTCAATTTTGGCGGCGGCGAATACACCTTCAACGAAAAACGCACTCTGGTCGGCCTCTGGTACGCCCAGCTCGAAGACATTTACCAGCAGCAGTACCTCAATGTGGTGCATAGCCAGCCATTGGGCAACTGGGTGCTGGGCGCCAACCTCGGTTTCTTCAAAGGCAAGGATGACGGCAGCTCGCTGGCTGGCGATATGGACAACAAGACCTGGTCGGCCATGCTCTCGGCCCGTCACGGCAGCAGTACTTTCTACCTCGGTCTGCAGAAAGTCAGCGGCGACAGCGCCTGGATGCGGGTCAATGGCACCAGTGGCGGAACCCTGGCCAACGACAGCTACAACTCCAGCTTTGAAAACGCCAAGGAGCGCTCCTGGCAACTGCGTCACGACTATGATTTCGCCGCGCTCGGCGTACCCGGCCTGACCCTGATGAACCGCTATATCAGTGGCGAAAACGTACACACCGGCACCATCACCAACGGCGAAGAATGGGCCCGGGAATCGGAGCTGGCCTACGTCATCCAGGCAGGCTCGCTGAAGAACCTGTCGGTCAAATGGCGCAACTCCAGCATGCGCCGCGACTACAGCACCAACCAGTTCGACGAGAACCGGCTGATCGTCAGTTATCCGCTGTCGTTTCTCTGATAGCCGAAAGCCGCCGGGGAATGACTTCCCCGGCGGCACTTGCAATGCAGCTTGATCAGTCCTTGTTGAATGACTCCACACCCATCTCGTCCCAGACTTCCTCGGCCAGATGGAAAGTCGCATTGGCGGCCGGAATCCCGCAATAGATCGCACTCTGCATCAGTACCTCCTTAATCTCCTCACGGGTCACGCCATTGTTTTTGGCGGCCTTGAGATGCAGGCGCAACTCCCCTTCGCGATTCATACCGATCAACATGGCGATGGTGATCAGGCTGCGGGTATGGCGCGGCAGGCCGGGACGGGTCCAGATGTCACCCCAGGCATGGCGGGTGATCATTTCCTGAAACTCTTCGTTGAACGGGGTCAGTTTTTTCAGGCTGTTATCGACATGGGCATCGCCCAGCACCGCACGACGGACCTGCATGCCGGCCTGGTAACGTTGTTCTTCGTTCATTGCTTGATCCTTGTGTGTTCAGCCACGGCACGTTCGACCCAGAGTCGGGCCTGGCCAAGGTAATGGGCCGGATCGAGCAGGCGATCCAGCTCCAGGGATGACAGTTGAGCGGTAACCTGCGGATCCTCGCCCAGTACCTGACGCAGATGAGCGTCCTGCTGGACGGCACGCCGGCAGTTCTGCTCAACCAGATGATGAGCCGCATCGCGACCGATACGTTGCGCCAGGGCAATGCTGACCGCTTCGGCCAGCACCAGTCCCCGGGTAGATTGCAGATTGCTCAACATGCGCTGTTCATCGACTTCCAGGCCTGGCACAACCAGCAAGGCCTGCTGCAACGAACCGGATACCAGGCAACACAGTTCAGGCAGGGTTTCCCACTCGGCATGCCACAGCCCGAGGCTGCGTTCGTGCTCCTGTGGCATGGCCGCCAACATGGTCGCAACCAGCCCCGGTGCGCGGGTCGCGGCACCGATCATCACCGCCGCGCCCACCGGATTACGCTTGTGCGGCATGGTCGAGGAACCGCCCTTGCCTGCCGCCGCCGGCTCGAACACTTCGCCTACTTCGGTCTGCATCAACAGGCTGATGTCCCGACCCAGCTTGCCCAGACTTCCGGCGATCATGCCCAGCAGACTGGCGAACTCAACCAGCCGATCGCGCTGGGTATGCCAGGGCTGCTCGGGCACATTCAGGTGCAGTTCGTCCGCCAGCGCCTCGGCCACCGCGAAAGCCTGATCGCCCAAGGCTGCCAGACTGCCGGAAGCGCCGCCGAATTGCAGACAGAGCAGGCGTGGCTTGATTTCGTCCAGACGCTGGCGATGGCGCGTCACTGCCCCCAGCCAGCCTGCGATCTTCATGCCCAGGGTCACCGGCGTCGCCTGTTGCAACCAGGTACGTCCCGCCAAAGGCGTTTGCGCATGACGCAGGGCCTGCCCGGCCAGCGCTTCGGCCAGTTGCTCCAGATCCTGCTCCAGCAACTCAATGGCCCGGCGCAATTGCAAAACCAGCCCGCTGTCCATGACATCCTGGCTGGTGGCACCCATGTGCACATAGCGTTCGGCTTCAGGGTTGCTCCGGGCAATCTGCTTGCCCAGAGCCTTGACCAGTGGAATCGCCGAATTGCCCGCATTGCCGATGGCAATCGCCAATGCATCGAAATCGAACAGCTCGGCGCGGCAGCCTTGCTCGATATGGGCCACCACTTCAGCGGGAATCAGACCAACCCGCGCCTGAGCCCTGGCCAGTGCTGCCTCGAAATCCAGCATGCCCTGCACGCGCCCGCAGTCGGAGAAAATCCCGCGCATCCCGGCCTGAGTGAAATAGGCATCGAAAAGTTGATTGTTCGGTCTGCTCACATCACCGCTCCAGAGTCAGAAAATCAGGTGGCGTCAGCATGGCTGACCCAACCCTTGATCAGAATCGCCAGCGCCGCCAGCGCCGCCGGGACCACCAGTGCCGTCAGCACCTGCTCGAAACTCCAGCCCAGCCCCAGCAGGGTCGCACCGGCCCAGGCACCGAGAATCGCACCAAAGCGGCCAATCCCCAACATCCAGGAAACGCCGGTAGCGCGGCCCTGGGTCGGATAGAAACGGGCAGCCAGCGAAGGCATTGCCGACTGCGCACCATTGATGCACATGCCCGCCACCAGTACCAGAGTCGCCAACAGCGCAACATTATTCAGGCTTTGCCCGACCAGCCAGGCGAACACACCGGCCAGCGCATAGGCCACGCCAATCACTTTATGCGGGTTGAAACGATCCATGGCCCAGCCGACACCCACCGCACTGAGCACCCCGCCGAACTGGAACAGGGCACCAATGAACGCCGACTGTTCCATGCTTGCGCCGCTGTCGCGCATCAAGGTCGGCAGCCAGCTGGTCAACAGGTAAACGATCACCAGCCCCATGAAATAAGTCAGCCACAGCAGCAAGGTGCCCGCGCTGTAGGTGCCGGAGAAGATCACCTTCAGCACATTGCGGCTGCTGACAGTCTTCTGCTCGGGAACGCTGAACCCCGTGACACCCGCCACTTCAAGCGGCGCAATCGGCGCCAGCACCTTGCGAATCCGCTCGGCACCGCGATTGCGCACCACCAGAAAACGCGCCGACTCCGGCAGCCAGATCATCAGCACCACCGCCAGCAGCAACGGCAGGATACCGCCAAGCATCAGCAGACTGTGCCAGCCCAGGCTGGGAATCATTTTTGCCGAGACGAACCCGCCACACGCCATGCCCAGATTGAAGCCGCAGAACATGCTGGTCACCAGTAAGGACTTGAGGCGTTCCGGGGTGTATTCGGACAACAGCGTGGTCGCATTGGGCATGGCTGCACCCAGGCCCAATCCGGTCAGCAGACGCAGGATCAGCAGTTGTTCGATATTGCTGCTGTAGGCCGAAAGCAGACTGAACAGCCCGAACAGAAACACGGCGACCACCAGCACCACCTTGCGACCGAAACGGTCAGCCAGCGGCCCCGAACCCAGTGCACCGAATACCATGCCGATCAAGGCGGCACTCATCACCGGCCCCAGGCTGGAACGGTCAATGCCCCAATCCTGGCTCAGGGCCGGCGCGATAAAGCCCATCGCGGCAGTGTCCAGACCGTCGAGAAAGACGATCAGAAAGCACAACGCAACAATCCGCCATTGATACCTCGACAGCGGCTGACTATTGATGAAAACCTGCACGTCGAGCGTTCCCGTGGCGGGCCCGCGAGCTGAAAGCGTCATGGATGTTTCCTTTTATTTTTATAAGGTCGCCTGCCAATGCAGGCGCCATGTCACGCACGCAAGAATCGATCAGAAGTCGAAGAACACTGTTTCTCCTTCACCCTGGACCTGAATATCGAAACGATAGGCCAGTTGACCGTCGACACTGCAACGCCGGGCTATCAGGGTTTCGCGACGCGGTGGCTGTTCGATCAGGTTGAGCACCGGATCGACTGCATTGGCCTGTTGCTCGTCGTCGAAATACAGCCGCGTCTGCAAATGGATATTGATTCCACGGGCAAACAGCGAAACGTTGATATGAGCGGCCATCGGCACCCCGGCCGCATTGCGCACCACACCCGGCTTGATGGTCTTGAGCGTCCACAGACCATCATCTCCCGTCGCGCTACGGCCAAAGCCGTTGAAGGGCTTGTCCGCGCCGTAGACGCTGTCATACACGCCGTTGTGATCAGCCTGCCAGAACTCCAGAAAGGCATCGCGGATCAGGTGGCCATTGCCATCGTAGACATTGCCCAGCAAGAGGATGTGCTCGCCCGGAGCGCCGGGCCTGGCCATCTCGTTGCCGATTTCCAGCTCGCGGGTCGGGTTTCCGGCGACTTCCAGCGCCAGACCGATATGCACATAAGGGCCAGCAGTCTGCGAAGGTGTTTCCTGCAACAGTTGAACGGGCATGTCGAAACCTCCTCAGCAGTTTTCAAAGTGCGTCTTGCGCTGGCCGCGCAGAACGATATCGAAGCGATACGCCAGGCAATCCATCGGATTGCCCATGCCGAGGTCGAGCCGGGCAATCAGGCTCTGGACCGCGTCCGGGTTGACAATCGACTTGACGATCGGGCAGATCGGAATCAGCGGATCACCCTCGAAATACAACTGGGTAATCAGGCGGGTAGCAATTGAAGGACCGCTGACCGAGACATGGATATGCGCCGGACGCCAGTCGTTGGGGCCGTTGCGCCAAGGGTACGGGCCTGGTTTGACGGTGCGGAAGCTGTAGTTGCCTTCGCTGTCGGTCAGAGTCCGGCCCACGCCGCCGAAATTGGGGTCGATGGGCGCCAGGTAGCTGTCGCGCTTGTGGCGATAGCGGCCACCGGCATTGGCTTGCCAGATTTCTACCAGCGTGTGCGGGATCGGCTTGCCGTACTGATCGCAGACCCGACCGGCGACGATGATTCGCTCACCGATGGGCAAGCCACCGTTGTTGAAGTTGAGCAACAGATCGTTGTCGTGATGACCGAACTTGAGGTGCGAGAAATCCGGGCCGCTGGTTTCGGAAACGGATTGCGGAATACTGACCAGCGCCTGGCGCGGTGAGCGCAGGATCGAGGTCTTGTAATCCGGGGTCAGAGCTTTGGGATGCCAATTACGATCCCGAATGACGAAACGGCTATTGTCCGCGACAGACATGGCGTTCTCCTTGTTTTTCTTATGGAGCGCGCAAGTGTCGATCACTTGCGCTGCAGGCTGCGGCGAAGTGTCGCGTGATAAAAACCGGTCGAAAAATGAAAATAATCGCAGCATCCATAACCAAATGGTTATGTATAGCGCCCTTCACGATAGGCTGCGCCTACCCCTCGCAACTCGTCCACACACCACTGGGCAGCCCGTGACAAAGGCAATGCCGGATTGCTGCACAGGCCGACGGAACCGCCCGGCTCGCGAATCCCCATGTCCAGCTCTACCAGGGTGCCGCTCTGCAACTCCTGCAGAACCGCATCCAGCGGCGCAATCCAGATCGCGTTGCTGCACTGCACATAACGCCGGCTCAGGGTCAGCGACAGGGTTTCCAGACGCTGGCGTGGCGGCTGGATGCCGTATTGCACGAACAGGCTGTCGGCGAACTTGCGGATCGTGGTTCCGGCCAGCGGCAGGACCAGCGGGAAGTCTTCCAGGCTTTCGCGCTTGAGCGGCGCCGCCAGCAACGGATGATCGCTGCGGACCACCAGGGTCATCGACTCGTTGTACAGGTGCTCGAAGGTCAGGCCCTGGATCTGCGGGCTATCGGTCATGCGCCCGACCACCAGATCCAGTTCGCCGACGCGCAGTTGCGAAAGCAGATAGGCACTCGGGCCGGTCATCACGCTGACCACCAGAGCCGGATGCCGGGCATGCAACCGGCTGATGACTTCAGGCACCAGCAGGCTTTCGGCCGTAGACAGCACACCCAGACGAGCGGTAACCGTTTCATGCTCCCCCGAGCGCAAGCTGCTGACACCTTCACGCAGGGCCTGCACGCTCGGTCCGGCAAAACGCATGAACGCCACGCCCGCCTCGGTCAGCGCCGCCCCGCTCTTGCTGCGCACGAACAGCGTGGTTTCCAGCAGGGTTTCCAGTTCCTTGAGGCTCTTCGACAACGCTGGCTGGCTGATAGCCAGTGCATCGCAGGCCCGAGCCAGACTGCCCTGGCGCGCCACTTCGAGAAAACACACCAGATGACGAAACTTGATGCGGGTATCGATATTCAACGCGCGCCGGGCCTTGTGAAATGGGAGGATTAAGGCTGTTTATCTGCTCAGAAAAAACGCTACCTGTTCGCTGTCGAAGGGCCAGTCCAGTTCGGCGCCGGTATCGATGCGGCGCAACACCGGAATCCGCAGGCCATAGTCCTCGAACAGCGACTCATGCTCAGCGATATCCAGCAACTCGACCAGCAGACCATGTTCGACAAACGGCAGCAGGACCGCTTCAGCGACCTCACAGAGGTGACAACCCAGGGTTCCGAACAATTGGCATTCGGGAGGCATGCAAAACATCCTCAGCGACTGAAGTGAAAGAAAACGCACGGGCCATTCTAAAACGCCTGGCTCTTCAGTGCGAGCCGCTTTCCAATGGCGGCGTACCGCGCCATTGCGGCTGCCTGAAAGCTTCCTCCGAACCGGACATGCCGGTTGAAATCCGGTCAAGCAGTTTTTCGGCGTTGTACTTGGTGGTCGTGCTGCTGATGGCAATCAACAGCAGCCCGGTCATGACTGCCGTGGAAGGAATCCGTGTTCCGGAGTGATGCTCCAGGCAAGCGAGAAATACACAGGCCGCGAGCGAACCGAGCAAGGCACCGGCGACCGCTTCGGCCAGCGGATGAATGAACGGCGCTACGCAATACAGACTGAACAACCAGCCCAGCAGCAGGCCCAGGGCAGCGGCTGGCCAGCGCAGCGAGTGCCTGAGCTGCCGGGCCAGCAGACTCAGGCCGACGGTCAGCACCAGGCAGGTATTCATGGCATGACCGCTGAGGACGTAGACTCCCAGACTGTCCAGCGCCACGCCCCAGCCTTTGAACAGGATCTTGCTGGCAACCACAATCGAGTACGCCACCAGCAGGGTCAGGCCCCAGAGCAGCGCCGCCGTTCGGGATCGGCTGGTCCACAGCCAGCCGCCAATGACCAGTGCGGCCGGAAACATGACCGTGATGCCACCGTAGGGCGTAAGTGTCTGCAAGAGCATCTGCAAGGTTCCTGAGATGGCCGTGCATCACAGCAGAAACCCGTGGCCGCTCGCCAGACATGTTTTTCTATGAGCCCACCATCCGCGCGTCAGTTCTAAAGCGCCGTTTACAGAACGCCGTGGCGCGGTCGAGCACCGGCTTCTCGAAACAGCGGTAGCCTACCCAGCCGTAACACACCACGGCCGCCATCATCAGCAATGCGAAGAACACATTGTCCAGATAGCTCTCGGGCCATGCGCCTGCCAAACCCCATACTCGACCGATCACACCCAGCACCAACAGATGCGACAGATATACCGTGTAGGACATATCACCTACAGCGACCAGGAACTTGGGGATTTCGATCTTTTTCCGCCGCTCCAACAGGGCCAGGGCCAGCACCAGTGCCCCGAAGGTCGCGCCCACGGCCAGCATGCGCAACAGGCCCTGGCTGTCGTAAAGACGATAGAAGCCAATCAGCGGCATGCCGACCAGCGCAATTCCCAGCAACACCCAGACGTTTGTCGTCGATACCCGAGCACTGTGCGGCCCATAGAAAAACAGTGCCAGCGCCACGCCGATGATGAACTCCAGCGAATAGGGATGCAGGATGATCTTCAGGGCCGGCGAGTAGTCCTCCCAGTTCTCCAGGGTATTGAACACCACGATGACTGCGGCCCAGATCGCCAGCAGCAATGGCAGGCTCCGCTCGCGAAAAAACAGAAAGCCGGTAAACATCAGGTAGAACCACAGCTCGAACAGCAGCGACCAGGCCACCATCACCAGCAAGACCTTGTCGTTGGGCAGCAGCAGGAAGGACATCAGCAGATTGGAGGACCCATGCCCGCTGTTGACCATGCCCGGCATGACCAGATACACGCCCAGCGTGATGAAAAAATACAGCCAGTAGGTGGGATAGATCCGCGAAACCCGATTGAACAGAAAACGCTGAGTCTCGACGAGGTTCTGGAAACGCCCACGACTGACGATCACCATCACGAAGCCGCTGATGACAAAGAACAGATCGACGCCCAACTGGAAAAAATCGATAAAAGGCGGCAGAAGAATATCGCCCCCGGAATATCTCTCCTCCAACGACATCATATGGAACAGCACGACGCCCAACACCGCCACGCCCCTGAGCCCTTGCAGGGAATACAGCCGCTCCATGCCTTTCTCCATCACTGACCGGCGCTGCCTTCAGGGCAACGCAGTACTACCAGAATTACTGACCCTGCATTTCGATAGAGAGCATAGCCAAGCACTGGAATTATGAAACCCCGACTCATGCTGCTCATTCATGCCCGTTGCCATTTGCACACAAGGAAGCCGGTCGAGCTGCATAAGGCACAATCCCGCAAAATCTCTCACAATGGATTACCTTTGATACATGCACGCCAAACTGGCGCGTCCGCTACAGTCACGCACCAACACATGACACAAGCTGCCCGGCACAAGGCGAATGCAGCAATTCAAATGAACCTTCACGATTGCACCGCACTCGAAACATCCATACGCCACTTGACGGAGAAAACCATGGCTCGCCAAACAGCACAGAATGCTCAGGACATATTGATGGCAGACTTCCAGACCCTGGTCGCCGACACCGAAAAACTGCTCGAACACACCGCCACCCTGGCCGGTGATCAGGCAGACGAGCTACGCGGCCAGATTCACGAAAGCCTGTTGCGCGCCCGGGAAACCCTGAAACTGACTGAAGAATCCCTGCGCGAACGCGGCCAGGCCGCCGTCATCGCCACCGAAGACTATGTCCAGAACAATCCATGGCAGTCGGTAGGTATCGCTGCCGGTGTCGGGTTCATTCTGGGCCTGCTGGCCACGAGGCGCTGAGCCCATGAGCCTCGGAACTGAATCAGGTTCGCCTCAGGCTGACCAGGGCTCTTCGCCACGGCGTCTGGGCGCTGCATTCCTCGGTTTGCTGCACAGCCATGTGGAACTGTTCGGGATCGAACTGCAGGAACAGAAAGCCCGCACCTTGAGCCTGTTGCTGTTCGCCGGACTGGCGCTGGTGTTCGCCCTGCTGCTGTTGACCGGTCTGTCGGCGCTGCTGCTGATCGTGCTGTGGGACAGCTATCGCCTGGCCGGCATCATTGGCCTGTGCTCGTTCTATCTGCTGGCCGGCCTGTTCTGTGCCTTGCGCCTGAAAGAGGCCATTTTTGACGAGTCCTCGCCCTTCAATGCAACCCTCGAAGAGCTGGCCAACGACCGTGAGCGACTGATGCCATGAACGAACCCAAGTCGCACAGCGGCAATACCCGGCGCGAGCTGCGCAAGGCGCTGATCCGCCTGCGCATGGAAATGCATCGCCAGGAAATACGTCATGAGTCGGCGCACCTGCTGCAACCCTTGCAGCGGATGCGTGGCCTGAGAAACGATTGGCAAGGTGCTCTGGGCATCAAGCACGCGCCCTTGTGGGGAATGGGTGCGGTTGCCCTGTTGGGCTTCTTCAGCGGTCGCGGAGCCAAGAGCGGACGTACCAGCACCCTGAGTCGCATGATCAAGCTGGGCGTCACCCTGATGCCGTTGCTCAAGGTCGCCTTGCAGAACCGTACAGACAAACGCTGATCCCTGTCTGGCTGTATTCTTGCAAGCCGAACTCTTGCAAAATGTGACAAGCGCCCGCTCCGGAGCCAATCCGGGGCGGGCTTTGTCGTTGTATTCGCATGCTACTAAGGAGGACCCTGTGATCGAAGGGCAGCCGCTTGCCTGTTTTCAGCCATTCATCGACACCGCTACCGGCCGCATTGCAGGTGTTGAAGCTCTGGGAAGGATGCGCAAGGAAAACGGCCAGTTGCAATCGGTCGGCGCACTGTTCAGTGATCCCAAGACCCCGGCCGCGGAGCTACGCCGCCTGGACCGGTTGATCCGCGACAACGCCCTCAGCCGTCTGCATGAAGCTCCCGACGACTGGTTCCTCAGCCTCAATATCTCGCCACGCTGGATTTCTCGACTGCGCCCCGGACAAGCCCTTCCCAGTCTCGAACAGTTGCAGCGGCACAATGTTGCGCCGCAACGCATCGTGTTTGAAATCACCGAACTGGGGGGTGACAGCCAGCGACTGGTCGACGTGGTTGCCCGCTACCGCGAGGCCGGAGCGCGGATCGCCATCGATGACTTCGGTGCCGGCTATTCGCAACTGGACCGCGTCCTGGACCTGCAACCGGACATCCTCAAGCTCGACATGCGCCTGTTTCAGGCCGCCGCCCGTGGCGGGCCGAGCAGCGATGTGGTGAAGGCCCTGGCCTTGATGGCGGAAAAGACCGGCTGCTGGATCATCGCCGAAGGCGTGGAAACCGAAGCCGAACTGAATTTTGCCCTGGAGTGCGGCTCGCGCTATGTGCAGGGTTACCTGTTCGCCAGGGGCGAGCTGGACTTTTTCGCCACCGATGCTTTCGTGGCGCAGTTTGCCGCATTGCGTGACCGCTACGTCTTGCAGAAAGTCGCCGAGCGGGCCCGCCTGATGGGGCTGCGCCTGCAACTCAGCCAACTGATGCAGCTCCTGCAACGCTGGGCCGAACTGCAACTGCCGGTCAGCGATTTGCCCCATCTGCAGGATTACCCGTGGCTGCTGCGCTTCTATCAATGCGACCGCCATGGCACGCAACTCACGCCCAATCTGGAATGGCGCAATGGCGCCTGGCATGCCGATGCCCGCTATCTGGGCCATAACTGGTCCTGGCGACCTTATTTCTACCACCTGCTGGCCGAAGGTTGGGACGAGCGCAGACTGACCCTGTCCAACACTTATCGCGATGCAACAAGCAACCAGTATTGCCTGACCGCCGGGCAGTTCTTCGACAATGGCAATCGCCTGCTGCTGATCGATATCGACGCCGCCGGGATGTGACAGCCCTTGCGGTCCAGGTGCCGAACCGGGAAGCTAGGCATGCCTCGAAAATAACGGAGTGAAAGCCTTGGATTGGCAGACCCTGCTCAACCGCGAACGACTCGGCAAGCCGCTGCATAGCCCTGAAGAACTGGGCCGCAGCCCTTTCCACAAAGACCATGACCGCATCATCTTCTCGGGCGCATTCCGGCGCCTGGGACGCAAGACACAAGTACACCCGGTTTCGAGCAACGACCACATCCACACACGCCTGACCCACTCGCTGGAAGTCAGTTGCGTCGGCCGTTCACTGGGCATGCGCGTCGGTGAAACCCTGCGCAGCGCCCTGCCCGACTGGTGCGACCCCAGCGATCTGGGCATGGTCGTGCAATCGGCCTGTCTGGCCCATGACATCGGCAATCCACCGTTCGGCCATTCGGGTGAAGACGCGATTCGCAACTGGTTCAATCAGGCCGCCCGACGTGGCTGGCTCGATGCGATGAGCGAAACCGAGCGCAACGACTTCCTCAACTTTGAAGGCAACGCCCAGGGCTTTCGGGTCCTGACCCAGCTGGAATACCACCAGTTCGACGGCGGCACTCGCCTGACCTACGCCACCCTGGGCACTTATCTAAAATACCCATGGACGGCCCGGCATGCCGACTCGCTGGGCTACAAGAAGCACAAGTTCGGCTGTTACCAGAGCGAACTGCCGATCCTTGAGCAGATCGCCCATAAACTGGGCCTGCCACAACTCGAAGATCAACGCTGGGCGCGCCATCCGCTGGTGTACCTGATGGAAGCCGCCGATGACATCTGCTATGCCCTGATCGATCTGGAAGACGGCCTGGAAATGGAGTTGCTGGACTACGCCGAGGTCGAGTCGCTGCTACTGGGCCTGGTAGGCGACGACCTGCCCGAAACCTATCGCCAGTTGGGGCCTTCAGACTCGCGACGGCGCAAACTGGCCATTCTGCGAGGCAAGGCCATCGAGCACCTGACCAACGCTGCAGCACGCGCCTTCGTCGAACAGCAGGACGCCTTGCTGGCCGGCACATTGCCCGGCGATCTGGTCGAGCACATGCATGGCCCGGCCAAACGCTGTGTGCTCAATGCCAAGGACATCGCCCGGCGGAAGATTTTCCAGGACAAGCGCAAGACCCTGCATGAAATCGGTGCCTATACCACCCTTGAAATCCTCCTCAATGCCTTCTGTGGAGCGGCTGTCGAACAGTTCGGCGGGCGGGCGCCATCCTTCAAGAACCGGCGCATCCTCGACCTGCTGGGCAATAGCGCACCGGACCCCAAGGCGCCATTGCACACTTCGTTCCTGCGCATGATCGACTTCATCGCAGGCATGACCGACAGCTACGCCACCGAAATGGCCAGAGAAATGACCGGTCGTTCAGGGCAAATGTAAGTATCCGTGGGCCGGATACAGTCGATTCAGTATCCGGTCACGGCTGCCCATGCACAGCAACTTCAGAAAAAGCCTACAAACAGGCCAAAAACGTCCTATCGCCTGATCTTTGCAGCTCGCCCAATAATCCAGCCACTTTAACTGCCGAACTGGCAAACGCCAGCAGGCACTCTGCCGCCTTGCCGGAAACCTCATGTTTAAACACGACTTGCGAATCCTGCTGGTAGAGGATCACCCCTTTCAACTGATCGCCACCCAGATCCTGCTCAACAATCAAGGATACTTCCTGCTGACTCCCGCCCTGAACGCCCCGGAAGCCATGGCCGCCATGGAGCGCAGCGCGCAACCCTACGACCTTCTCCTGTGTGACCAGTGCCTTCCCGAACACTTGGGTTTCGACCTGATCGACCAGGCCTATCAACAGGGCTTTATTCGTCAGGCCATCGTCCTCAGCGGCCTCGACCCATCCCATCTGCAAGAACTGGAGCAACAGGCCCTTGAGCGAGGGCTGCCGCTACTGGGTTGCCTGAGCAAGCCGCTGCACGGCCCTGACCTGTCCCGCCTGCTGGCCAAACTGCCCGAGCGGAGTTGAGTTGCAGGCCTTCGAGCCAAACCTGCCGATACCACTGCTCCTGACTTCAGACTGACCCTGCGCCAGCCAATACACTTTTGCAGTGTAGGCAGTCGACGACCTTGATGAAGGGTAATTCCGAAACGTAATAAACAGGATGAAACCAAATAACTAATCCACACACTAGAACACACTGATTTTTTAAAAACCTAATTCCCGACGTGGGCTTTTACGTACTCCGATACTCTAATTACTGTAGGAACTTTCCTATATACACCTGCCGAGCGGGTCTATTCATGTGCCTGCCTGAACATCTGAGCTAAGGTGCGCGTTTTCTTCGCTGCTTGTATGGATTGAATTATGAACTCAGTTTTTATCATCGACGATCACCCCGTTATTCGCCTGGCCGTCAGAATGCTGCTGGAAAACGAAAACTACGAAGTGGTCGGTGAAACCGATAACGGCGTGGATGCCATGCAAATGGTTCGCGAATGCATGCCCGACCTGATCATCCTCGACATCAGCATTCCCAAGCTCGACGGCCTGGAAGTGCTGGCCCGCTTCAACAGCATGGGCCTGTCATCGAAAATCCTGGTGCTGACCTCACAGACTCCGAATATCTTCGCCATTCGCTGCATGCAGTCCGGCGCTGCCGGTTATGTGTGCAAACAGGAAGACCTGAGCGAATTGCTGAGTTCTGTTAAAGCGGTATTATCCGGCTACAATTACTTTCCCAGTCAGGCATTGACCCCGGCCGTTCGCGAAGATGGGCAACCCAGCGAAATAGAACTGTTCAAACTGGTAAATGATCGCGAACTGATGGTACTGCAATTATTTGCCCAGGGACGCTCCAACAAGGAAATAGCCAAGGGCATGTTCCTCAGCAACAAGACGGTCAGTACTTACAAGACCCGCCTCATGCAGAAACTGAAAACCAAGACCTTGGTAGAACTTATCGAGATGGCAAAACGCAACGCGCTAGTGTGAGAATCCGGATGCCCACGCGCTTTAAATATTTTCTGATACTGGCAACGAGCATATGCCTGGGCTGGGGTCCCTCTGCCGCCCTTGAGGCAGCAGACCATTACACCCTGCTCGGCCGTTCGAGTCCGGCTCACATGGATGTGAAGCTAGACAGCGCCCAATGGCAATGGGTGCGCAGCAAACGCGAACTGGTTCTGGGGACATCGGCACCGGATTACCCGCCATTCGACATCACCATTTCCGGCAATGACTACGAAGGCATTACCGCCGATTACGCCAGCATCATCTCGCGGGCGCTGGACCTCCCCATAAGGATCAAACGCTTCGAGAACCGCGAAGCCGCGATGAACGCCCTGGTAACCGGCCAGATAGACATTCTGGGCAGTGCCAATGGCTTTGAGGCCGTGGACCGCAACATCAGCCTGTCGACACCTTACGCAGTGGACCAGCCCGTGCTGCTCGTGCGCAGCGGCGATACCCGCTCACTGACTGACGGCCTCAAGGGCATGCGACTGAGCATGGTCTATCACTATCTGCCTCTGGCCGACGTCCAGGCGCTGTATCCCGATGCAATCCTGCAGACCTACCCCTCTTTCCAGAATGCCATTAACGCAGTGGCCTTCAACCAGGCCGATGTGTTTCTCGGCGACACCATTTCAACTCAATACATCATCAACAAGGGCTATCTGAACAATGTGAAAATGGCCAGTTTCGGCAAGCACGAAGCCAACGGTTTCAGCTTTGCCACAAGCAACGAAAACCCCCGACTGCTGGACATCATCAACCAGACCCTCAAAGCCATCCCGGTCGATGAGCGCATCGACATCTCCAAACGCTGGGGCGCCGGCAGCGATATGCTGCTGACCGACCAGAAGCTGCAACTCACGCCACGCGAAGAACGCTGGATTGCCCGGCATCCCACGGTGCGTGTCGCCATCAACGAAACCTATGCTCCCCTGACCTTTTTCGATGCCAACGGCAATTTTCGCGGCATCACCGCAGACCTGCTGGAGCTGGTGCGCCTGCGTACCGGGCTGCGCTTCGAGGTGATACGCGCACCCAGCTCGAACGACATGATGAATCAGGTCATTCAGGGGCAGGCCGACATGATCGGCGCCATGGTATCGAGCAATGAACGCGAAGACCGCTTCAGTTTCAGCCGACCCTATATCGACAACTCCTTCGTCCTGATCACCCGCAGGGATCCAGGCACCCCGTCCTATCTGGAACAGATGAACAACATGCGCATCGCAATCACCCAGGGCAGCCCGATACTGCCCTGGCTGCGACGCGAACACCCCGGTGTTGTCGCCGTTGAAGTCGATAACCCGTTCCAGGCGCTGGACATGCTGGCGCTCGGCAAGGTGGAAGGTGCGGTCACTTCCCTGCTCAGCGCAAACTACTTCCTGTCCTCCGGAGTCTTCGAGGAGCAGCTGCAGATCACGGCCACGGTCGGCGAGGATCCTGCACTGATCTCCATGGCCACCTCACGGAGCGCCCTGGAACTGAGCTCGATTCTCGACAAGGCGCTGTCCAGCATTGCGCCACAGGACCTGGCCATCATCAACAACCGCTGGCGCTCCTACACTCCGGTCGGCGTCAACTGGCACAACTATCAGCGGCTTGTCTACCAGATCCTGGCAGGCGCCGGCCTGCTGCTGCTCGGGTTGCTGGTCTGGAACGCCTACATGCGCCGCCAGATAAAACAGCGCGAAGCAGCGGAACGGGCGCTAAGCGATCAACTGGAGTTCATGAGCACGCTGGTCAACGGTACACCGCACCCGATCTATGTCCGTGATCGCGAAGGTTTGCTGCGCATGTGCAACAACAGCTACCTCAATACCTTCAAGGCCAGCCGTGAGGAGATCCTGGGCAAAAGCGCCACCGACGGCGTGTTGAGCAATGCCTTCGAGGCGCGGGAATACGCGGCCGACTACCAGCGTGTGATGGCCAGCAATACCGCACTGATTCTTGATCGGAGCCTGCATGTCGGCGAAAGCCAGCTGACCATCTACCACTGGATCCTGCCCTTCCGCGATTCACTCGGTGAAGTCCAGGGCATCATCGGCGGCTGGATCGATATCAGCGAGCGTCGCCAACTGATCGAAGAACTGCAATCGGCCAAGGAGCAGGCGGACGATGCCAACCGGGCAAAGAGTACGTTTCTGGCGACCATGAGCCACGAAATCCGCACGCCAATGAATGCAGTCATCGGCATGCTGGAACTGGCTCTCAAACATGCCGACCAGGGGGTTCTGGAACGCTCCACCATCGAAGTCGCCTACAGCTCGGCCAAGGACATGCTCGACCTCATAGGCGACATCCTCGATATCGCCCGCATCGAATCCGGGCGCCTGACCCTCAGCCCCGAACGGGCCAACCTGCGGCAACTGGTCGAATCGGTGACCCGGGTGTTCGACAGCCTGGCCCGGCAGAAGAAACTGGCCCTGGTGCTGGAACTCGACAGCCGCACCAACACCGATGTCCTGATCGATCCCATGCGCTTCAAACAGATCCTGTCCAACCTGATCAGCAACGCGATCAAGTTCACCCAACAAGGCCAGGTCAGCGTCATGCTGAAAGCCGAGAACAGCTCCAGCGAGCAGCAGTTGCACTTGAGCGTCACGGTGCAGGACAGCGGAATCGGCATCAGCAACGAGGACCAGCAGCGGCTGTTCGAGCCTTTCTCCCAGGCCGACAATCAGGCAAAGATGGCCCGAACCGGCGCAGGACTGGGGCTGGTGATCTGCCGCAGCCTCTGTCAGATGATGGGCGGCACCCTGACGCTGCACAGCGAACCGGGGCACGGCACGCGGGTAAACATGACTCTCGCCCTGACCACTCTTGAGCCGCTGGCCGAGCCTTCGCCTGTGCAGGAAGCCTCACTCCAGCCCAGTCAGCCCCTGAACATCCTGATCGTCGACGACCATCCCGCCAACCGGTTGCTGCTTTGCCAGCAACTGGGCTTTCTCGGGCACCGTTGTGAAATGGCCGAACAAGGTCGCCAGGGACTGGAGCGCTGGCTGGCGGGCTGCTTCGATCTGGTGATTGCCGACTGCAACATGCCGGTCATGAACGGCTATGACCTGACCCGTGCGATCAGGAGCCATGAGCAGAGCGAAAAACTTGCACACTGCATCGTCTGGGGCTTTACCGCCAATGCCTTGCCCGAGGAAATCCAGCGCTGCCTCCAGGCGGGCATGGACGACTGCCTGTTCAAGCCCATCGGCCTGACGACCCTCAGCGAGCGACTGGCCAAAGTCCCGAGTATCACCACCGCCCCTGTTGTGCCGGCAACTCTGCCCTTCAATCTGGACAGCGTCAGCAACCTGACCGCCGGCCGACCGGAAATGGTCCAGCGCCTGCTCACCCAACTGCTGCAAAGCAACCGGGAAGACCGTCAGGCACTCAGCGAGCTGGTGACCCAGGGCAATCATAAAAGCATTGGCGAGATGGCCCATCGCATCAAGGGCGCCGCCAGGATCATTGGCGCATCACGGGTAATCGAAAGCTGTGAAGCTCTGGAAAAAGCCTGCTCTCCCGACACCGGGCACAACATTCTCGAAGCCTGTCATCGGGAAGTGGACACAGCCATGCTTGCTCTGGAGCAGGCACTGGTAGAACAGCAGGCAGGTGAATGAACAGATAGCCAACAGAAGCGGGGTAATGCGCGGTTATATGGGCTCTGTGCGAGTCTGTTACAGCTCTGGCTAAAACTAGCAAAACCCCGCGTAAAACTCTTTTTTGGATTACTGAATATTTCACAGTCTACATATTACTTGATGTTTCCAGGCTTGGTCTGATATCAGGACGCCGCGTAACAGACCGTGTGTAAACGTAGCATGGCCCAAGCGCAGTAGTTTTCACACGGTCTGTTCAAGTGCCAATTGAATGGCGTCCATGTTTTTTATGACTGAGGGAAAAGATGAAAGTGTTGAGAAGCCCGTTATTTGCAGGAGTTCTGTCCCTGCTATCGATGTCTGCGGCAACGGCCCAGACTGCCACTCAGGCTGAACTGCCGCACATCGCAGTATTGGCCACCGGCGGCACGATTGCAGGAACAGCTGAAAGCTCGTCCCAGACCACTGGCTACAAGCCCGGTGTCCTGACTGCAGATGCCTTGCTCAAAACCGTTCCATCGCTGGGCAAGGTTGCCCGAGTTACTGGAGAACAAGTCGCTAACGTAGGCAGCGACGATATCGACAATGAAATCCTGTTGAAACTTGGCAAACGTGTAAACGAGTTGCTGAGTAGCAAGGATGTATCGGGCGTTGTAGTAACTCACGGCACCGATACTCTTGAGGAGACCGCTTACTTCCTCAATCTGGTAGTAAAGAGCGACAAGCCGGTTATCGTTACTGGCTCGATGCGTCCTGCTACCGCGATTGGTGCCGACGGTCCCAGCAATATTCTTCAAGCCGTCAGTGTCGCTGCTTCCCCTGAAGCCCATGGCCGCGGCGTGATGATCGTACTCAATGACCGGATCGGTGCTGCACGCTACACGACCAAGAGCGACGCCAATTCTCTCGACACGTTCAAGCCGGTCGGCGGCGGCAACCTGGGAGTGCTGGTCAACCAGCAGCCGATCTTTGAAATGCGGGTGACCAGGAAACACACCACCGAGACGCCATTTGACATCTCCAGCCTTAAGGAACTGCCAAAGGTCGACATCATCTACGGTTATCAGAACGATAACGGTTACATGTTCGATGCGGCCGTCGAGCACAAGGCGAAGGGTATTGTCATCGCTGGCGTGGGTGCAGGCAGCGAATCGCGCTTCATCCTCCCGGCGATCAAGAAAGCTATCGACAAAGGCGTAGTGGTGGTCAGATCCACCCGCACCGGCAGTGGCTTCATCCCGCAGGATGCCGCCTACCTCGGGCTGCTCGGCGATAACCTGAATCCACAAAAAGCCCGCATCCTGCTGATGCTGGCCCTGACCGTCAGCAACGATCAGGCGAAGATTCAGGAAATGCTGCACACCTATTGAGCCCTGCTCATACGGGCCTGAACAACGTGCAGTTCGCTACACGGCGCGTTGTTCAGGCCAGAGCAACGAGATTATGAATAGACTGCACACCTGAGCTGTTATGTAGAATCAGGACAAGGCACCAGACTCGGGAAGTACGTCTGGTTCGCTGCGCCGAGATAAATACAAGAACCTCAGGAGTCACGTATGCAACCTATTCGTCTTGGCCTGGTGGGCTACGGCAAGATTGCCCAGGATCAACACGTTCCAGCCATCCACGCCAACCACGCATTCCAGTTGGTATCTGTCGCAACCCAGGGACAGCCTTGTGCCGGGGTAGAGAACTTCAAATCCCTGAGCGAACTGCTCGAAAACGGCCCGCCAGTCGACGCGATTGCATTCTGTACGCCACCGCAAGGTCGCTTCGCGCTGGTGCAACAGGCATTGACGGCCGGCAAGCATGTGCTGGTAGAAAAGCCGCCCTGCGCCACGCTGGGCGAAGCGATGGAACTGGTGAATCAGGCCCGGGCGCAAGGCGTCAGCGCCCTGTTCGCCTGGCACTCGCGTTACGCACCCGGTATCGAGGCAGCCCGCCGCTGGCTGGCCAGCAGTACCCTGCAAAAGGTACAAATCGACTGGAAGGAAGACGTGCGCAAGTGGCATCCGGGACAAGCCTGGATCTGGCAACCCGGAGGTCTGGGGGTTTTCGATCCCGGCATCAATGCGCTGTCGATTGTGACCCATCTGCTGCAACTGCCGTTGTTCGTCGAGGCTGCCGAACTGCGCGTCCCCGAAAACTGCCAGTCGCCTATCGCTGCATCCATCAAAATGTCGGACACACAACACCTCGATATTCGCGCCGAGTTCGATTTCGACCATGGCCACGATGAACTGTGGAGCATCGAAATTCACTGCAACAAAGGCGTCCTGCGCCTGGACAACGGTGGCGCCCTGTTGAGTATCGACGGCGTGCCGCAAACCGTTTCGCACGAAGGCGAGTACGCGGCGGTGTATCGACATTTCCAACAACTGATTGGCGACAGAGCCAGTGACCTTGACCTGCAGCCGTTGCGTTTGGTCGCAGACAGCTTTTTTGTCGGCAGCAGGGTATCGGTTGAAGCGTTCTACGATTGAAGGCAGGCACGCATCAGGAAATTGCCGCCCGTGAAGCAGGCAGGATGACGGCTTAACTGGTAGACTGCGCCCCGAAATTACCTAAGAGGAATGCTTCATGGCCACTAACCGCTCCCGTCGTCTGCGCAAAAAGCTCTGTGTGGACGAGTTCCAGGAATTGGGCTTCGAGCTGAATCTGGAGTTCAAGGAAGACCTGGACGACCAGGCAGTTGATGCCTTCCTCGATGCTTTCCTGACAGAAGCCATGGACGCTAACGGCCTGGACTATGTTGGCGGCGATGACTACGGTCTGGTTTGCCTGGCTGATCGTGGTTCGGTCAGCGAAGAGCAGCGCGCTACTGTAGAAGCGTGGCTCAAAGGTCGCAGCGAAGTGACCAAAGTTGAAGTCAGCCCGCTGCTGGACGCCTGGTATCCGGAAAAGCCGATCAATCCGGCTGCCTGATCCAGAAGTCAGGCCGTGTGAAACCGGCCTGCCGAGCTGCAAAACAAATGCCCCGACTTGTCGGGGCATTTGTTTTTTAGGGGTCTCCCGAAAAAAGAACCTGTCAGTTCGCTTACGGGATCTTTATCTACGACAAAAAAATCCTGTTACAACCTCGCTCCACAACCCACGCAGGCCCGGCTTCGGGCATAATGCCGTTCTGTTACAGCGCTGGCCTTGTGTTATTACGTCGCGCTATTAAATGTCTATTCTGTTACCGAGGGAATCCATCCATGCCCTCATTCTGTTCCCCTTCTTTGCTGTAGGGTTTTATTTGATGATCAAATCTTTGCGTCCGCTGCTTCTTGCCTCTTTTCTCCTGCCGCTGGCACTTCCTGTACACGCAGCCGTCATCAACACCACACTTCCCCCCAAGGTTCAGCAGGCCCTCAAGGCCAGCAAGCTGAACGACAATGCCCTGTCGGTCGTCATGCTGCCCCTCAACGGGCCCGGCACGCCGACCGTGTTCAATGCCGATGTGTCGGTGAACCCGGCATCGACCATGAAGCTGATTACCACCTACGCTGCGCTGGAAATACTCGGCCCGACTCACCAGTGGAAAACCGAGTTCTTCACCGATGGCACTCTGAGCAATGGTGTATTGCAAGGCAACCTGTACCTCAAGGGTGGCGGCGATCCCAAGCTCAATATGGAAAAACTCTGGTTGCTGATGCGTGATCTGCGCGCCAATGGCGTACAGCAGGTAACGGGCGACCTGATTCTGGACCGCAGCCACTTCGTGCAGCCGCAACTTCCCGAATTCAATGATGACGGCAATGATGACAACAAGCCGTTCCTGGTCAAACCCGACTCGCTGATGGTCAACCTCAAGGCCTTGCGTTTCGTGACGCGCAACGATGACGGCAAGATCCGTATCTCTGTCGAGCCGCCTATCGCAACCATCCGTATCGACAATCAGGTCAAGGCGCTGCCGTCAAAACAGTGTACGGGCGACGTGCGCTACAACCCGGTTACCCAGCCCGATGGCAGCGTCAATGTGACGGTCAGCGGTCAGTTGGGCAACGGCTGCAACTCCCAGACCTACCTTTCGCTGCTCGACCACCCGGCCTATGCGGCTGGCGCAGTGCGGGCCATCTGGCAGGAACTGGGCGGCAGCATTCTGGGCAGGGATCGGGTCGACGTGGTGCCCGGCAATGCCAAGCTGCTGGCCAAGGCGTTCTCACCGGACCTGGTGGAAGTGATCCGCGACATCAACAAGTTCAGCAACAACACCATGGCTCAACAGCTGTTTCTCAGCCTGGGGCAAGAGTTTCGCAATGACGCCGACGGCGACGACGCCCGCGCTGCACAACGGGTGATCCGCCAGTGGCTGGCGAAAAAAGGCATCACGGCACCGCATCTGGTCATGGAAAACGGTTCAGGCCTGTCACGCGCCGAGCGGGTCAGCGCCCGGGAAATGGCAATCATCCTGCAAGCCGCATGGCGCGGACCGTATGCCGCCGAGTTCATGAGTTCCATGCCGCTGGTAGGCATGGACGGCACCATGCGCAAACGCCTGAAACGCACACCGTTGCTGGGCGAGGCGCATATCAAGACTGGCACCCTGAACACCGTGCGGGCAATTGCCGGCTTCAGCCGTGACAGCAATGGCAACACCTGGGCAGTGGTGGCCATTCTCAACGACCCACGGCCATTTGGCGCATCGTCGATCCTCGACGAAGTACTGGTCGATCTGTACCGCCAGCCCAAGCTGAGCAACAGCACGGTATCGATCCTGCAGCCATGAAAACAAAGGCCCGTCTCATGGACGGGCCTTTGTCCGGTTATCCGGCAAGCTCAGGCTCGACCCTGTCCCTGCCCGCCTGCTTCGCGGCATAGACCCCCGAGTCGGCCCGCAACAACAGCGCATCGACACCTTCACCCTGCCGCCAACAGGCGATGCCGAAACTGGCAGTGACCTGGCCGACCGTATCGATCGGCTGACTGCGCAAGGCCTCGCGCAGGCCGAGGGCCAGTTGATAGGCTTGCGGCCCCTGGGTGCCGGGGCACAGCACCACAAACTCCTCGCCACCGATCCGGCAGAACACATCGTCGCAGCGCAGGCGCTGGCTAACCTTGCGGGAAATGGCCTGGAGCACGGTATCGCCGACGGCATGTCCGTACTTGTCGTTGATGCGCTTGAAGTGATCGATATCCAGCATGATGACCGACAGAGAGCCGCCGTGCCGGTCAATGCGCGCCAACTCGGCCTGCAGCCGTTCCTGAAAGTAGCGCCGGTTATAGGCGCCGGTCAGCACATCGGTGACCGACAGCGCTCGCAGCTCCTGCTCGACCCGCTTGAGATCGGTAATGTCGGAAATGAACCCATGCCACAGCGAACCGCCGTCAGGCAGGCGCTCCAGAGTGGCCGCGCCTCGCACCCAGCGCAAACCCTTGCGCGGCAGCTCGATGCGATATTCCTCACTCCAGGGCATGGATTGTTCGGCACTGATGCGGATTGAATCCCGAAGCCGCACGATATCGGCCGCATGGGTACGCCTGAGCAGCGTCTCGGCATTGTGCAGCAACTCTTCTTCGCTCAGCTCAAAGAGCTCACACATGCCGACGCTGGCGTAGGTGAAACGCGAACTGCCATTGGCATCCTGCCGGTACTGGTAAATGCCGCCCGGCACCTGGGAGCTGAGTTTTTTCAGCAACTGGTCGCGTGCCTCAAGAGCCTCGTAGACCCGCTTGTGCTCGGTGATATCGATGCACACGGCCAGGTAACCGATCCACTGCTCCTGATCGTCGCGCACCGCGGTCACCAGCATATTGACCACTAGCGTGCTGCCGTCGCGGCGCAGGAAGGTCCACTCCCGGGAAGGATGACTGCCCTCCTCGGTGGCATCGACGAACATGGCCTGTGCCGCAGAGATCGGCCGCCCATGAATATCGCTCAGGTCCCTGGCATGAGCTTCAAGCTCCGACAGCCGATGCAGGTCCTTGAGCCGGAATTTCCCCAGGACCTCGTCATCCGAGTAGCCGAGCATTTTCTGCGCGCCGACATTGAAGGTCGTAATCATGCCATTGAGGTCAGTGGCAATGATCGCCACTTCGGTCGCGGAATTGAGCACATTGCGCAGTTGCCCGTGAGTCACGCGCAATTGCTGCTCGCGCTGGCGCAACTCGCGGGTCCGCTGTTCCACCAGATGCAGGGCACGCTGACGCTGGCTGACCAGGTTATAAAGCAAGGCACTGAGTATCAGGCTCAAGAGACCGCCGAGTAACGCCACGCTGCCCGCCATCGACTGGTTGCTCTGCACAAAGGCCTCTGTAGGACGGACCTCAAGCAGATAGTCGCGATCACCGATGCTCAGCAAGGTACTGACATGCAGGTCACTCTCTGCTGCCACGCCGGGAGAGCTGTACAATAAGTCCGGTTCACCGGATACGCTCAGGTCGAGCATGCTCATGGCCAGATTGTCCTGGCTGGGCAAGCCCTCGTTCATCATCTGGTCGAGACTGATCACCGCCATGACAAAGCCGCGTAACACGGTGGGTCGCCCTTCACCCGCGGATTGCGGCGCAAACACGGGCGCCATCAGCAGAATTCCACGGGTATCGGAGGGGTTCAGGCTGACCAGTTCGACACGCGGCGTCGCGACGATACTGCCAAGCATGCGCGCACGCTCGATGGTCAGATGCCGAAAATGTTCAGAGTTGACGTCGAAGCCAACAGGCGGGGGTTTTGGACTGATGGTCTGGATGAACATCACCGGAAAGTATTCAGCGCGCACGGCGGCTACTTTCAAGGTGCCATTCTTGTCGAGTTCGCGTATCGAGAAATCGCTCAGCCCGCCCTGCCGGATACCCTCCTCGAATGCTTCACGCTCGGCATGGGTAATCAGCGGAGTCCAGGTGTAGGCCTGGGTGCCGATCAGCATTGGCCCGACAAAGCCCTGGTACTCGGCGCGAGTGATCTGTTCGGAATAGAGGAAGTAGCGGCGCAGTGTATCGAGCCTGTTGGTCTGACCGTCCAGACGCTCCTGGATGCGACTGAAACGCTCTCCGGCCAACAGGTCGAAACGCTGGCGCAACTGGCGTTGGTAGAGTTCGATATTGGCCAGCGCCAACATCATGGTCAGTGCAGCTCCGGCGGCAAAAGCCAGCGCCGCAACCAACCATGCAGAGGCCTGTTCACTGATGAAACCCAGAATCCTGGGCCGGAACTGTTTCGACGCCATACAGAGAACTCGTGACGCTGGCCGTAGTTCTCTTATAGCTATTCGCCAGTTATTTGCCTAGCCCAAATAAGGAGAATCAGTTCACGCGCGTCATGATCTTCCAGGCCCGATGGATCTTGCTGTTGCGGGCAAAATCCTGATCGATGGTCTGGGCGGTGATTTCCTCGACGGCGTAGCGCTGTCCAAGGTTCTCGTCCAGCACGAACTTGCGGAAGTTGTTCGAGAAATACAGCACGCCACCCGGCGCCAGCCGCGCCATGGCCAGGTCGATCAACTCGACCTGATCGCGCTGCACATCGAAAATACCTTCCATGCGCTTGGAGTTGGAGAACGTCGGCGGATCGATGAAGATCAGGTCGTACTCTTCCCGGCACGACTGCAGCCAGGCCATGACATCGCCCTGCTCCAGACGGTTCTTGTCGGAGAAGCCGTTGAGCGACAGGTTGCGGCGCGCCCAGTCCAGATAGGTCCGCGACAGGTCGACGCTGGTGGTGCTGCGCGCACCACCCTTGGCCGCATGCACACTGGCCGTGGCGGTATAGGCGAACAGGTTGAGGAAGCGTTTGCCTGCCGCCTCGCGCTGAATGCGCATACGCATCGGACGATGGTCGAGAAACAGGCCGGTATCCAGGTAGTCGGTCAGGTTGACCAGCAGCTTGACGCCGCCTTCGTTGACCTCCTGGAACTGCCCCTGAGCACTTTGCCGCTCGTACTGTTTGGTACCGCTCTGGCGCTCGCGACGCTTGATCACGACACGGCTCTTGTCGATGTTCAGCGCCTGCGGAATGGCTGCCAGTGCGTCGAACAGGCGCGCCGAGGCCTTTTCCGGATCAATCGATTTTGGTGCGGCATATTCCTGGACGTGAACCCAGTCATGGTACAGGTCGATTGCCAGCGAGTACTCGGGCATGTCGGCGTCGTACACGCGGTAGCAGTCGATGCCTTCGCGGCGAACCCACTTGCTCATCTGCTTGAGGTTCTTTTGCAGACGGTTGGCGAACATCTGCCCGCCTTCGCTCAGGCGCGGCTGCTCGACCACCACCGGAGCCGGCTTGATCGGATTGCCATTCTTGTTGAGCTTGCGTTCAACGACAGGCTCTTCGATCTGCGCCTCCCGCTCGATCTGACGTTGCTCGGCAGTACGCCGCTCACCGGTGACGAACTGATCCGGCAAGACCTTGATCAGCAACAGCTTGCAAGGCAAGGCGCCGTTCCAGAAGGAATACTGCTTGTGGCTGCGAATGCCCATGCGCTTGCCCAGATCCGGCGCACCGGTGAATACCGCCGCTTCCCAGTTCAGGCAGGACTGGCGCAGACGCTCGCCCAGATTCTGATAGAGATACAGCAGGCTCGCCTCGTCGCCCAGGCGTTCACCGTAAGGCGGGTTGCAGATCACCAGGCCTTTCTGGCTCTGATCCGGACGCGGCTCGAAAGTCGCCACTTCACCCTGATAGACCTTGATCCAGTCACTCAGACCGGCACGCTCGATGTTGTTGCGACCCGGTTGAATCAGTCGCGGATCGGCTTCGTAACCACGAATCCACAGTGGCGGCCTGGCCAGGCCTGCCGCTGCACGGGCCAGCGCTTCGTCATGCAGCTTGCGCCACAGGGCCGGAACGTGACCGAGCCAGGCCGAGAAGCCCCAACGCTCGCGCTTGAGGTTCGGCGCGATATCGGCGGCGATCATGCCAGCTTCCACCAGGAACGTGCCAACACCGCACATCGGGTCAGCCAGGGCGCCGCCTTCGGCAGCGATGCGCGGCCAGCCGGCCCGGATCAGAATCGCGGCCGCCAGGTTTTCCTTGAGCGGAGCCGCACCCTGCTGCAAGCGATAACCGCGCTGGTGCAGGCTGTGCCCGGAGAGGTCCAGCGACAGGATCGCCTCGCCGCGATCCAGACGCAGATGCACGCGCAGGTCAGGATTGATCTTGTCCACCGAAGGACGCAGGCCATCGGCCGTGCGCAGCTTGTCGACAATCGCATCCTTGACCTTCAGCGCACCGAAGTGAGTGTTGTCGATGCCCGAACCATGGCCGCTGAACTCCACAGCCACCGTGCCATCGGCTTCAAGATGGTCCTGCCAGTCGACATGCAGCACGCCTTCGTAAAGGTCGTCGGCGTTTTTCATCGGAAAACGCTTGAGCACCAACAGCACGCGGTTGGCCAGGCGTGACCACAGGCAAAGCCGGTAGGCGGTTTCCATGTCGGCCGTGCCGCGAATGGCAGAGGTGTGTTCGCGTGTTTCCTGAAGGCCAAGCGCGGTGGCTTCCTCAGCAAGCAAGCCTTCAAGGCCTTTGGGGCAAGTGAGGAAAAGTTCGTAGCGATCCGACATGTGTATTCCAGGGCCTGAGCCGTCAGCGGCGGGCAACGCATTGCCCGACCAGATTTAAAACAGGCGTCTTTCATGGAGAGCGCCTGCGTGGCACACAATTTGTGCCGATCCACCGTATGAACCTGTCATGTCATTACGGCAGTTTTGTAACGATAAAAAAGTGAATATTGGACCCTATGGCGTAGGTAATAAAAAGTCACAAAGCGACCCTTCGTCGAATATCGACTGTATGCATTACGCCATCACTCGCATTTGCGAGCCAGTCTCGTTCCTGCCGCAAACCCGCGATTCAGTAGGCTTGCGAGAGGAATCAAATTTGAAACACCAGCGCCCTTATCGCTCTACAGACCTAAATGTGACGCGCTTATGACAAAACGATCATTCACACCGCCTCAAGCTTTGGTTAGAAATCACCTCAGGTCATCACTGCAACGGTAATGACACCAAGGCCCGCGACGCCGGCAGCGGGTACCAACGGCAGATAAATTCTGCCAGACCTCGACACGAGGTCTTCAGGGATATAACAGTCAACAGACGAGGGCAATACCCTATGAGAAGACTTAAGCGTGATCCGTTGGAAAGAGCATTTTTACGCGGATATCAGTACGGCGTTCAGGGAAAATCCCGTGAGCTTTGCCCTTTTACTCTACCGTCAGTACGCCAGGCATGGATCAATGGTTGGCGAGAAGGACGCGGCGACAACTGGGACGGTATGACCGGCACTGCGGGAATCCACAGACTCAACGAACTTCACGCGGTCGGATAAGGTAGTCTCCGGCCAGTCCATCAAACTTTCTACTGACTTTTACACCAATACCATGCACGCCCCATCCGGGCGGCGGGCTGCGGCCCAGGGGCTCCTTCAGGGAGCCCCTTTTTTTGCCCTGAATCAGCCGCGCGGCATCGCTGCAATCGCATCCACCGACTCACGGATCAGTGCCGGGCCCTTGTAGATGAACCCGGAATACACCTGCACCAGACTCGCACCGGCAGCAATCTTCTCCGCCGCGTGACGACCTTCGGTAATGCCACCGGCAGCAATGATCGGCATGCGCCCTGCCAGCTCGCCGGCCAGGATCCTGACGGTATGAGTGCTCTTTTCCCGAACCGGCGCGCCAGACAAGCCACCCGCTTCATCGGCATGCGGCAGGCCTTCGACACCTTCGCGGCTGAGCGTGGTATTGGTGGCGATCACTGCATCCATTCCGGACTCGATCAGCGCAGTGGCGACCAGCACGGTTTCTTCATCGGTCATGTCCGGAGCGATCTTGATCGCCAGCGGCACACGCCGACCATGCAACTGGGTCAGTTCCTGCTGGCGCAGGCTCAGCGCTTCGAGCAATTGCTTGAGCGAATCGCCGAATTGCAGACTGCGCAGGCCGGGCGTATTCGGCGAGCTGACGTTGACGGTGACATAACTGGCGTGGGCATAGACCTTGTCCAGGCAAATCAGGTAGTCATCGACGGCACGCTCGACAGGCGTATCGAAGTTCTTGCCAATGTTGATGCCCAGAATGCCCTTGTATTTCGCGGCCTGGACCCGGGAAACGAGATTGTCGACGCCCAGATTATTGAAGCCCATGCGATTGATGATCGCCTCGGCATGCGGCAAGCGGAAAATGCGCGGCTTGGGGTTACCCGGTTGCGGACGCGGCGTCACGGTGCCGATCTCGACGAAACCGAAACCCAGCTGGGCGAAACCGTCGATGGCTGCACCGTTCTTGTCCAGGCCTGCCGCAAGCCCTACGGGATTCGGAAAATCCAGGCCCATGACGGTCACCGGCAACTGCGCAGGCGCCTTGCTCAACAGGCCGTTCAGCCCCAGCCGGCCACCGGCACCGATCAAGTCCAGCGACAGGTCGTGGGAGGTTTCCGGGGAAAGTTTGAAGAGTAACTGGCGGGCCAGGTTATACATGGGCGGGCAAGACTCGTTGGAAGCTGGATTCAGGGCGCAGATTATAGACATGTGCAGCCCGGCATGCGAGGCAAGCTTGCATTTCGTGCGCCTGCGCCCTTGATCTGTGCATGGCGCTTCATGGCAGTGCACAAAGCTTGTCGACTTGAACCCCGTAGCCCAGCAAACAGGTCGATTGCCGACTTGGCACAGGCACTGCATTAACTCCTGCAAGCAATTCACAAGGCTGCAGCCCTCAACGACGAGAGCTGCACTTCCCGAACGAACGGGATCGGACAAAGGCGTCCTCGTCAGGCAACTGGCGGGACGCCTTTTTTGTTTGCGCAGCATTTATATCGAGCACGACCCGGTCGTTCACTCGGAGGCAAGATGGCAAAACTCAAACTGGTGATGATCGGCAACGGCATGGCCGGGGTACGCACCCTTGAAGAGCTGCTGAAGCTGAACGAAGAACTCTACGAAATCACCGTGTTCGGCGCCGAACCGCACCCCAACTACAACCGGATCATGCTTTCCCCGGTGCTGGCTGGCGAGCAGACCTTCGACGATATCGTGCTCAACGGCCTGGACTGGTATCAGCAACACGACATCCAGTTGCTGCTCAACCGCCGAGTGGTGAAGATCGACCGCTCAAGGCGCATCGTCACCGCCGACGATGGCACTCAGGCGCATTACGACCGGCTGTTGATTGCCACCGGCTCACGCCCTTTCGTGCTGCCGGTTCCCGGCAACACCCTCAAGGGTGTGATCGGCTATCGCGACATTGCCGACACGCAACTGATGATCGACACGGCAGTCACCCACAGACGTGCTGTGGTCATCGGCGGTGGCCTGCTGGGACTGGAAGCCGCCAATGGCCTCACGCTGCGCGGCATGGACGTAACAGTGATCCACAACGGCCAATCGCTGCTGGAGCGGCAACTGGACAGAACCAGCGGCCAGATGCTGCAAGCAGCACTGGAGCAGCGCGGCCTGAAATTTCGCCTCAACGAACAGACCGAAGCCTTTCTGGGCGATGAGCAGGGCCAGGTCAAAGCCGTGCAGTTCAAGAGTGGCGTGACAATAAACGCCGATCTGGTGGTCATGGCCGCTGGCATCCGGCCCAATATCGAACTGGCAATGCAGTCGGGCCTGCCCTGCAACCGCGGCATTCTGGTCAACGACACGCTGCAAACCTACGATCCGCGAGTGTATGCCATCGGTGAATGCGCCAGCCATCGCGGTATCGCCTATGGCCTGGTCGCCCCGCTGTTCGAGCAGGCCCGGGTCTGTGCCAATCACCTCGCACAACTGGGGTTTGCCCGCTATCCGGGCTCTGTGACCTCGACCAAGCTTAAGGTCACCGGCATCGACCTGTTCTCGGCCGGCGATTTTCTCGGCGCTGAAGGCACCGAAAGCATCACCCTTTGCGACCCGTTCAGCGGCGTCTACAAGAAACTGGTGATCAAGAATGATGTACTGGTCGGCGCCTGTCTGTATGGCGATACCGCCGATGGTAACTGGTACTTGCAGCAGATCCGGGAAAACCGGCAGATCGGCACTCTTCGCAACCACCTGATGTTTGGCGAGCAGACCACGGACGAGGCGGCATGCGCATGACGGAAGTCCCGGCACACAACACACAAATCACTGCATCCACCTGCTGCTATTGCGGCGTTGGCTGCGGCGTCCTGATCGAACATGACGGGCAGAACATTCTTGGCGTCAGTGGCGATCCGCAGCATCCGGCCAACTTCGGCAAGCTATGCAGCAAAGGTTCAAGCCTGCACCTGACCGGCGACCTGGCAGCACGGGCACTTTACCCGGAACTGCGCCTGAGCAAGGGCCTGGCACGCAGTACCACCGACTGGGATACCGCGCTGGAGCATGCCGCCAACCAGTTTGCCGAAACCATCAAGGAGCACGGCCCAGACAGCGTGGCCTTCTACATTTCGGGACAACTGCTGACCGAGGACTATTACGCCTTCAACAAACTGGCCCGCGCCTTGGTGGGCACCAATAACATCGACAGCAATTCCCGGCTGTGCATGTCGTCGGCAGTGGTGGGCTACAAACGCAGCCTCGGTGCCGATGCGCCGCCGTGCAACTACGAAGACATTGAGCTGAGCGATTGCGTGATGATCGTCGGCAGCAACATGGCTTACGCTCATCCGGTGCTGTTCCGTCGCCTGGAAGAAGCCAGGAGCCGTCGCCCCGAGATGAAAATCATCGTCATCGACCCGCGACGGACAGACACCTGCGAACTGGCGGATCTGCACCTGGCCATTGAACCGGGAACCGACGTTGCGCTGTTTCATGGCCTGCTGCATTTACTGATCCGCGACGGCCTGACGGATCAAGGCTTCATCGAAGCGCACACCCAGGGTTATGCCGAACTGGAAAACCTGCTGCGTGATTACCCGCCCGAGAGCGTCGCCCGGACTTGCGGCATTCCGGTCGAGCAACTGCAAGCCTGCGCCCAATGGATCGGCCAGAGTCCCGGTTTCCTGTCGTTGTGGTGCATGGGCCTGAACCAGTCTACGGCCGGCAGCGCCAAGAACAGTGCGCTGATCAACCTGCATCTGGCCACCGGCCAGATCGGTCGCCCCGGCGCTGGCCCCTTCTCCCTCACCGGCCAGCCAAATGCCATGGGCGGTCGCGAAACAGGCAGCCTGTCCAATCTGCTGCCTGGCCATCGGGAAGCAGGCAATGCCCAGCATCGTGCCGAGGTCGCGGAGTATTGGGGCGTCGACACGCTCCCGGCAAGCAGCGGCCTGCCAGCCATCGAACTGTTCGAGCAACTGCAGAGCGGCAAGATCAAGGCACTCTGGATCGCCTGTACCAACCCGGCACAGTCGCTGCCCGACCAGCAGAGAGTCCGCGAAGCGTTGAACACCTGCCCGTTCGTGGTGCTTCAAGAAGCCTTCCAGACCACCGAAACCGCACGCTTCGCCGACCTGTTGCTGCCGGCCGCCAGTTGGGGCGAAAAGGAAGGCACGGTCACCAATTCCGAGCGACGCCTGTCCAACGTGCGCAAGGCCATTCCGGCTCCCGGTCAGGCGCGCCCCGACTGGGCGATCACGGTAGATTTTGCACAACGCCTGCAGCGCAGGCTGCAACCTGACGCACCGGCCCTCTTCGACTTCACCAGCCCGCGCCAGTTGTTCGATGAATATAAAGGTCTGACTCAGGGACGCGATCTGGACATGTCCGGCATCGACCGCGAGCTGCTCGACCGTTGCGGCCCGCAACAATGGCCGTTTCCCACAGGCGCCAGCGCGGGCACCGCACGCTTGTATGCCGATGGCATATTTCCCACCGCCTCAGGCAGGGCGCAGTTTGTCTGCGATAGCTACGTTGCTGCCAAAGAACTGCGCGATGAGTATTATCCCCTGACCCTGAATACCGGGCGACTGCGCGATCAATGGCACGGCATGAGCCGCACCGGCACTGCGGCACGCCTGTTCGGGCATGTCAGCGAGGCACTGTTGGGGCTGCATCCGGAAGACATGAGCCACTACGACTTGCAGTCAGGCGATCTGGTTCACCTGCAAAGCCGGCGTGGCGAACTGATCGTCGCCGTCAACAGCGACGATAGCCTTCGGCCTGGCCAGGCATTCCTGCCCATGCATTGGGGCGACCGGTTTCTCAAGGGCGGCATCAATGTGCTGACCCAACCGGCATTCGACCCCATTTCCAAACAGCCGGAACTCAAGCATTCCGGGGTTCGCATTGAAAAGGCCCATCTGCCCTGGCAGTTTTTCGCCCTGATCGAAGGTGACGTGCAAACTCACCTGACAGCCTTGCGCCCGCTGTGCGAAGCATTTACCTATGTCAGCCTGGGACTGGTCGGCCGCGAGCGCCCTGCGCTGGTTATACGCGCAGCCCATGCCGAGGCACCGGAGCAATCGCTGCTGCAAGAGCTTGATCGGCTACTGGGGCTGGATGAAGGACCGGTCATGGCCTATGACGACCCCAAGCGCGCCATCGGCAAACGAATTCGTCTCGACAATGGACGCATCACCGCGCTGCGGCTGGCCGGTGAAACCCTGGCCCAGCACTGGCTACAGAATCTATGGCTGCAGGATCGGGTCGACGAACAATTGCGCCGCTGGATGCTGGCGCCAATCAGCGCCGAACCGGGTAAAGGCGCGACTCAACGCGACAGGATTCTGTGCAACTGCAAGAACGTCAGCCAGAGCGCAATTAACAAGGCAATCGACTGTGGCCTGGACCTGAATCAACTGAAAGCCCAACTGGGCTGCGGAACCCAGTGCGGTTCCTGCGTACCGGAAATCAAAAGACTGATCAACGCGGTCGTATTGACGGATTGAGTCGCGACTGTCGGTATAAATAAATAGCGACTCATTAAATCGCAGACAAAGAAAAGCCCGGCCTGAGCCGGGCTTTTCAGTTAAAGCGGGCTAATTACTTAGCTTGGGCTTCAACTTCTGCTTCTACGCGACGGTTTACTGCGCGGCCAGCTTCAGTTGCGTTGTCAGCAACTGGACGGGTTTCGCCGTAACCAACCGAGTTTACGCGGTTAGCGCCAACACCGTACTGGTTGACCAGAACTTGTTTAACGGCGCTTGCGCGACGCTCGGACAGTTTCTGGTTGTAAGCGTCAGGACCGACGGAGTCAGTGTGACCTTCAACAGTGGTGGTGGTTTGTGGGTACTGTTGCATGAAGTCAGCGAGGTTCTTGATGTCGCCGTAGCTGTTAGGCTTGACCACAGCTTTGTCGAAGTCGAACTTCACGTCCAGCTCAACACGAACCACTTCAGCAACTGCCGGGCAGCCATCAGCGTCAACAGTTACGTTGGCTGGGGTGTTAGGGCACTTGTCGACGTTGTCGCACACGCCGTCGTTGTCGCTGTCGGAGCACACTTCAGCAACTGGAGCAACAGGAGCTGCTTCAACTTTCTTGCTGCCGCCACCGAAGTTCACACCGATACCAACGCTAGGAGCCCACTCGGTCTCGCCCTGGTCGATGTTGTACTGAGCTTCAACGCCAGCACGGGCATAGAAGTTGTCGGTGAAGTACAGCTTGGCACCGCCGCCAACGTTGGCGAAGGTGGAACCGTTACGACCACCGCGGCCATTCTGACCGATGCTCTGATCGGAGAAACCAGCCGAGACGTAAGGACGCAGCATGTCGCCTGGAGCGTTGAAGTGGTACAGAGCGTCCAGAGCAGTGTTGGAGCCCTTGATGTTCTTGCCATCATCGCTACGAGCGTTGTGGACTTCGTCGTAGCCCAGACGCAGTTCAACGTCGTCGGTCAGGAAGTAACCGATCGAGCCACCGAACAGGTTGCCGTCGTTTTTGAAGTCACGAGAGCTGTCGAAGTATTGCTTCTTGGCGAAGCCCTCGATCTCGACTGCGCCTTGGCCTTGTGCCAGCACGCCGAACGAAGTCGCGGCAACGATAGTACCAATGGCCAAGCCCAAGGTGTTTTTCAGTTTCATCCGTTAAATCCCCATCTGGTGATTGTAAAGCAGCCCCCTTGAAAAGCGGGGCAATTCGTCGGCAAGTCTAGCAGACCCTGCCAGTTCGTTAGAGATATTTGCTCCGAGTTAAGTTTCGGTGATGCCAGCAAATTTCTCACGTAATTTATCCAAAGCCCGCTTATAACGCATTTTCGTTGCGCTTAAGCCCATGTGCATGATGTCTGCGATCTCCTGGAACTCAAGCTCTGCGACAAAACGCAGCACCAGAATCTCCCGATCGATCGGGTTCACATGCACAAGCCAGCGATCAAGCCCGCCCCTTTCTTCAGGTTTTGGCGTCTTTTCTTCAGACGCTTCCTCAAGCGGGTCCAGACTCAAAGCGTCCATCAAGCGACGCTTACGCCGTTCCTTTCTGTACTGAGTGATGCACTCGTTGTAGGTGATGCTGTAAAGCCAGGTTTTGAATTTCGATTTACCCTCGAAATTCTTCAATCCATACAAGACCTTAAGCATCACTTCCTGACAGACATCATCAGCATCGCGATCGTTCCCTAAATAACGTGCACAGACGTTAAAAAGTGTTCTCTGGTAACGACGCATTAACTCTTCGTAGGCCCGCGTCACGTGAAAAAGCTCGACGTGGGCGCGCGCGACCAGCTCCTCATCTGAGAGCTCGCGTGGGTCATAGCGCGTCGAAAGCGGTAAGGGTTTATTCAAAACGAGTCATGCCGACGGTCAGGTCAATGTCAGCCACTGCCCGGATTCCGGCATATTGTGGCGGCATAGCTTAACAGGTTCACTGCCTAACGGCTGCTTACTGTTTGTTCGAGAAGAATTTTGTTGGAGAAAGAAACCAACTCACCCTCGTCCGTCAGCAGTGTAGTCTTGACCGTACCGATTTCCTCGATCTGCCCCTCTATCTCGCCAACCTGCAAGTGCTGGCCGACCTGATAAAGCTCTCGAACATAAATCCCGGCCAGAATCTGACCGGCGATTTCACGACTTCCCAGCCCCAGCGCCAGCGCCACAGCCAGACCAACGGTCAGCAGGCCGATCACAATAACGTGATTGAGCAGGTCGGTCTTGACCTCCAGCTGGCTGATCGCGACGGAAATACTGATGATGATGACCAGCCCCTGGGCAATTCGACCCAGGCCCTGCGCATAATCGACACCCACGCCCTCTGCGGCGCCACGCACCAGCCCGTTGACCAGTTGCGCCAGCAGCACGCCGACCAGCAGCACCAGTGCCGCACCGAACACCTTCGGCAGATACAGCGCCAGCATGTCCAGGGTCGCCGAAACGCGCTGCAGGCCCAGGGACTCGGCGGCGGAAACCAGGAAGATCAACAGCACGAACCAGTAGACGATCTTGCCGATCAAGGTGGAAATCGGCACTTTCACGCCGGCACGGCTGATCAGCTTGGTCAGCCCGGTGCCGCCCATCAGGCGATCGAGGCCAAGCTTGGCCAGCAGTTTCGATAACAGCGCGTCGAGCAGCTTGGCGACCACGAAACCCAGCAGCACCACCACAAGGGCGCCGAACAGGTTGGGGATGAAGCTTGCGACTTTGGTCCACAATGCAGTCATTGCAGCAACCAGACTCTGGGTCCAGAGATCCAATTCCATGTTCAATCAGCCTTATCGACAGGGCGAGCAGTAGGTTGTGGGCGACGGGACACAGGTGAAACGTGCGCAGAACCGTTATTGAGGGCAATCATCATTGTCTGGGCCCAACGGCCAAGCAGACCGAACAGCACACCGGCACCCACCTGACGGTTGGCGGTTTTCAGGACACGGCCCAGGCAGGCATCGTCATCCCGGCTGGAGGATGACGATTTGAGCATGTCACGCAAAGATTCTTCAAAGGGATCGTGCATCAGGCACCTCACGCAATGTCAGTGAGAGACGAGGCCCGTTTCGGGCAAGTCACAAATGCCATTGAATATTTATCCGTCAAAGCCAGCGCAACCGTCTGAATAACCACCATTGCCCCAGCGCCACCAGGACAATCAGCAAGCACGCCAATAAAAAGCCATAAGGGTTCTCGGAGCCGGGAATCCCGCCCACGTTAATTCCCAGCAACCCGGTCAGAAAGCTCATGGGCAGGAAAATACCGGTGATGATCCCGAAGCGGTACATGGTATGGTCCATGCGTTCGCGCAAGCGTCGGTCCTCGGACTCCAGCAGCAAACCGACCCGCTCACGGGTCAGCTCCAGCTCTTCCAGATAACGCGTCAGGCTGTTGTTCAGTTCGTTCCAGTAATCGGCATCGTCATCGACGAACCAGCCCAGCTTGATACGCGACAACTGACCATAGATATCCCGCTGGGGCGCCAGAAAGCGCCGCAAACCGGCTGCCCGGCGACGAATCTGCAGCAGTTTGCCGTGTTCCGGGCTGTAGCGTTCGTCGGCATCGCTCTGCTCTTCCTCGTCATCCACCGACTCGGTCAGATCGCCAAGCAGATCCTGAACCTTTTCGGTCAGGTACTGCGCCAGATAAAGCGTCAGCTCCGAAGCGGTTTTCGGCCCCTTGCCTTCGCTCAACTGCTCGATAAGCTCTTCGGTAGCCCGCAAAGGCCGCAGACGCAGGGAAATCACCCGCTGCGCAGCGGCAAAGATGCGCACCGACACCATGTCCTCCGGCTCGGCGCCCGGATTGAGGTTCACCCCGCGCAGAAACAGCAACAGCTCCTGATCGGGCAAGGGCAGCAAGCGTGGCCGGGTGTTTTCTTCGAGCAGCAACGTACAGGCGAACTCGCTCAAGCCGCTGGAATTGCGTAGCCACGAGTGAGTCTGCGGGTGACTGCGATCCCAGTGCAGCCACAGGCTTTCCTGCGGCTGCATCTGAAGATCATCGAGTTCGGTTCGAGCAATGAAACGCGCTCCGCCCTGACCATCCAATACGAGGGCATGCACCAGCCCCCACTGCGCGTTTGCTTCATCGAACATTCTTGCTTCGCTTATTCCGGCATTTTCAGAGGGGACACAGAGACGATCACGCCATTATTGTCGGCATACAGGTACTCGCCCGGCCGAAAAGTGATCCCGGCAAAGGTAACGGCTACGTTCAAATCGCCGATACCGCGTTTATCGGTCTTTTTCGGGTGACTGGCCAGCGCCTGCACGCCAAGATCGGTTTGTGCAATGACATCGACATCGCGAATGCAGCCGTAGATCAACAGCCCTTCCCAGCCGTTCTTCGCGGCCTGGTCGGCCAGCATATCCCCCAGCAAGGCACAGCGCAGGGAACCACCGCCATCGACGACCAGCACCTTGCCCTTGCCATCGAGCGCAACCTGATCCTTGACCAGCGAGTTGTCCTCGAAGCACTTGATGGTCACGATCTCGCCACCAAAGGAGTCTCGGCCGCCGAAGCTGCTGAACATGGGTTCTACGACTTGTGCCAGTTGCGGATAGGCATCGCACAAATCGGGGGTCGAATAATGCATGGCTAACTCCTGTCAGTCAGAGATGGGGATGAGAGCACCTGAATGCTCAAGGCAGCATAGTGGCTTTAAACCCAAGTTTCGCCCCCATTCCCATACAAACACAAGACCGGACTATTGCCCTACCGCTTCCTGCAATCGAGGCAGTTCCCGGGCAGTCGAACGCTCCTGCAACCAGCCGAGCACACGCGGCCAGACCTGCTGCTGCGCGCTCTTGCTGACCAGCATCTGCACATGGCCGAAATCTTCGTTGAAACCATGTTCACGGCCCAGGCACAGGAACTGTCGCTGCTGCGAGCCGAACTGATCGAACAGCATCTTGCAGGCCCAGACCGGGTCCTGATGATCGCCGACCGCAGCCACCGCCAGTACCGGCACTTCAACACTGGAAAGCCCGGCCCACCAGTTGCTGTCACGATCACCGAAACGGCCGAACAGGCCGTGCCAGCGCATGCTTTCCAGGACCACGCCAATCGGCTCATCTTCCGGCCCACGCTTGAAGCGCGAGCCCGATATATGCTCGAAAGGCTTGAGCAGCAAGCGTCCGGACCATTGCACCGGCGGAATCTTCAGCGGCCAGTAGCTGCGGCTGACCTGGCTGCCGAACAAGGCCACCGAAGCGGCACTCTCGGGCCCCAGGTATTGGCCACCCAAGGCCGCAGCCAGCGTGGTGCCGCCCAGCGAGTGTCCTATCCAGTGCGGCACTTGCCCGTTCTGTTCGTGAACGAAGGCGGCAATCGCCGGCAGGTCGTAACGGGCATAGTCCGCCACGCGGTTGCGTCGATAGTTCTGATTGCGACACGACAGGCCATGCCCGCGCATCTCGGCAATCCACACATCGTAACCGGCACGCGCCAGAAATGGCCCGAGGCCAATACCCTTGGGCGAATACCAGAAGCGCCGATTGGAAAAGCTGCCGTGCAACAGAATGACCGGGACGCCGCGCACATCGGGCTGATCGACCAGACCGAGACGGGTAACAGCCAGCTCGACACTCGGGTCAGGACTGTTGGCAGGCTTCAAGCGATAAACGTCCTCGACCAGATCGCCACGGCGTTCGGCACTGATCAAGGCAACGGGAAAAAGATTGCTGCTGCTTTGCATATTGCTCTATATCCAAGCGTTCAAAGGCATCGAATCGCCTCTGACAGACTGGGTGAAACGACAGGTTCGGATCCCCTCGGGGGCATTACGTAAAAAGGGCGGTTTCCGAAAAAACCGCCCTTTCTGAAACGCCTGAAAGCCTAGACGGTTCAAGACGTTAATGCATCACATCGGCAACCCTTCAGGCAGGTGCCTGGCCCTCGGCGAGGAAGAACCAGGTTTCCAGCACCGAGTCCGGGTTCAGGGAAACGCTTTCGATGCCCTGCTCCATCAGCCAGCGTGCCAGATCCGGGTGATCCGAAGGACCCTGACCGCAGATACCGATGTACTTGCCGGCCTTGTTACAGGCCTGAATGGCGTTGGACAACAGCTTCTTGACCGCCGGATTACGCTCGTCGAACAGATGTGCAATCACGCCCGAGTCACGGTCCAGGCCCAGTGTCAGCTGAGTCAGGTCGTTGGAGCCGATGGAGAAACCGTCGAAGTGTTCCAGGAACTCTTCGGCCAGAATCGCGTTGGACGGCAACTCGCACATCATGATGATCCGCAGGCCGTTCTCGCCACGCTTGAGGCCATTGGCCGCCAGCAGCTCGATGACCTGGCTCGCCTCGCCCAGGGTGCGCACGAATGGCACCATGATCTCGACGTTGGTCAGGCCCATGTCCTCGCGCACGCGCTTGAGGGCACGGCATTCCAGCTCGAAACAGTCACGGAAGTTTTCGCTGATGTAGCGCGAAGCACCGCGGAAGCCCAGCATCGGGTTTTCTTCTTCCGGCTCGTACAGCTTGCCGCCGATCAGGTTGGCGTATTCGTTGGACTTGAAGTCCGACAGACGCACGATGACCTTCTTCGGAGTGAAAGCCGCAGCCAGGGTGCTGATACCTTCGACCAGCTTGTCGACATAGAAATCGACCGGATCGTTGTAACCGGCAATGCGCTTGTCGACGCTGTCCTTGATTTCGGGCGGCAGGCCGGCGTAGTTGAGCAGCGCCTTGGGGTGCACGCCGATCATGCGGTTGATGATGAACTCCAGACGCGCCAGGCCGACACCGGCATTGGGCAACTGGGCGAAGTCGAATGCACGATCCGGGTTGCCGACGTTCATCATGATCTTGAACGGCAGGTCAGGCATGGCATCGACCGAGTTGGTCTTGATGTCGAAGCCCAGCTCGCCTTCAAAGATGTAACCGGTATCGCCTTCGGCACAGGACACGGTGACGCCCTGCCCGTCCTGCAGCAACTGGGTGGCATTGCCACAACCCACAACAGCCGGAATACCCAGCTCACGGGCGATGATCGCCGCGTGACAGGTACGTCCGCCACGGTTGGTGACGATGGCGCTGGCGCGCTTCATGACCGGTTCCCAGTCCGGGTCGGTCATGTCGGAAACCAGAACGTCGCCGGCCTGGACCTTGTCCATCTCGGAAACGTCCTTGATGATCCGCACCTTGCCGGCGCCGATGCGCTGGCCAATGGCACGGCCTTCGACCAGCACAGTGCCGGTTTCCTTGAGCAGGTAACGTTCCATGACATTGGCCGCAGAACGGCTTTTCACGGTTTCGGGACGCGCCTGAACGATGTAGAGCTTGCCGTCGTCACCGTCCTTGGCCCACTCGATGTCCATCGGTGCCTTGTAGTGTTTCTCGATGATCATCGCCTGCTTGGCCAGCTCGCTGACTTCGGCATCGGTCAGGCAGAAACGGGCGCGGTCGGCAGCCTCGACGTCGACGGTCTTCACCGAACGACCGGCCTTGGCTTCGTCGCCGTAGATCATCTTGATGGCCTTGCTGCCCAGGTTGCGGCGCAGAATGGCTGGGCGACCGGCAGTCAGGGTGTCCTTGTGGACATAGAATTCGTCCGGGTTGACCGCACCCTGCACCACGGTTTCGCCCAGGCCGTAGGCGCCGGTGATGAACACGACGTCACGGAAGCCGGATTCGGTATCGAGGGTAAACATCACCCCGGCAGTACCGGTCTCGGAGCGAACCATGCGCTGCACGCCTGCCGACAGGGCCACCAGCTTGTGGTCGAAGCCCTGATGCACGCGGTAGGAGATGGCGCGGTCGTTGAACAGCGAAGCAAAGACTTCCTTGGCCGCACGGATGACGTTATCGACGCCGCGGATATTGAGGAAGGTTTCCTGCTGACCGGCAAAGGAGGCATCCGGCAAGTCTTCTGCGGTTGCCGAAGAACGCACGGCTACGGCCAGATTCGGATTGCCTGCCGACAGGGCATCGAAGGCAGTGCGAATCTCGGCATTGAGCTTCTCGGGGAACTCGGCTTCCATGATCCACTGACGAATCTGCGCGCCGGTACGGGCCAGCGCGTTGACGTCGTCGACATCCAGAGCGTCCAGGGCGGCGTGGATCTGATCGTTCAGACCACTCTGCTCAAGGAAATCACGGTAGGCCTGGGCTGTCGTAGCGAAACCGCCGGGCACCGAAACACCAGCGCCTGCCAGGTTGCTGATCATTTCGCCGAGGGATGCGTTCTTGCCTCCCACGTGCTCTACATCATGGACGCCGAGCTTATCGAGGGAAACTACGTACTCTACCAAGGTGATCTCTCCACTAACTGTGTTTGTTGTTGGGAAAAGCTCATGTACCCGGACCACGCGCAGTGTGGCAGCGGGCATTTTCTGGACTGACTTGAAGCCGGAACCTTGAAAAAAGGTCAGAATGCAGGCCATCAGGGCCTGCAAGCACGCCTATGATATCCAAGAATCGTCACTAGCTTAAGGCCAAAGGCGCAAATGAAACGATCTGCTTTCTTCATCTCGGACGGTACAGGCATCACGGCTGAAACGCTGGGCCAGAGCCTGTTGGCACAATTTGAAAACATTACGTTCAACAAGTTCACGCGCCCCTACATCGACAGCGTCGAGAAGGCGCGGGCGATGGTACAACAAATCAACAATGCCGCCGACAGGGACGAAGTACGGCCGATCATCTTCGATACCATCGTCAATCAGGAAATTCGCGAAATCCTGGCGACCTCCAACGGCTTCATGATCGACATCTTCTCGACCTTCCTCGCGCCGCTGGAGCAGGAGCTTAGTTCACACTCCTCCTACTCGGTGGGCAAATCGCATTCCATCGGTCACAACTCCAACTACATGGAGCGTATCGAGGCGGTGAACTTCGCCCTGGACAACGACGACGGTGCGCGCACGCATTATTACGACAAGGCCGACATCATCCTGGTGGGCGTATCGCGCTGCGGCAAGACTCCGACCTGCCTGTATATGGCCATGCAGTTCGGCATCCGCGCCGCCAACTACCCGCTGACCGAAGACGACATGGAACGCCTGCAACTGCCCGAAGCCCTCAAGGCCCACCGTAGCAAACTGTTCGGCCTGACCATTGATCCAGATCGGTTAACCGCCATTCGCCACGAACGCAAACCCAACAGCCGCTACTCCAGCTATGCCCAGTGCGAGTTTGAAGTGCGCGAAGTGGAAAGCCTGTTCCGCCGGGAAAACATCCCCCATATCAACTCCACGCACTTCTCGGTGGAAGAAATCTCGGCCAAGGTGCTGGTGGAAAAAGGCGTGGAGCGGCGTTTCAAATAACAGGCTCTGTCTGCATTAAATCTTGCAAGTCCGTCAGAGGACAGTGGGAGGCAACTTGCTGGCGACTTCACCGTTGTCACCAGCAAGTTGCCTCCCACTTCATTACCAGCGCTGTACCAAAGAAGCCACGGACAGAGCCAGTTCATTCGCTGCTACGGGCTACGGGTTTAAACCGGCGGCACACGCACCCAGCCTTCCATCAGGACCCTGGCGCTACGACTCATGATTGCCTTGGTGACTTTCCACTCGCCCTCTTCCTGCAACGCCTGAGCCCCGACACGCAAGGTGCCGGACGGGTGGCCGAAAACCACGGCTTCACGCTCACTGCCGCCTGCGGCGAGGTTGACCAAAGTGCCGGGGATCGCCGCTGCGGTGCCGATGGCGACTGCGGCAGTACCCATCATCGCGTGGTGCAGCTTGCCCATGGAGACCGCCCGCACCAGCAGATCGATATCCTGCGCGTTGACCTGTTTGCCACTGGAAGACAAGTAACCCGCCGGCCCGGCAACGAAGGCGACCTTGGGCGTGTGCTGGCGCAGTGTCGGGTCGTCGACACTCTTGATCAGCCCCATGCGCAGCGCACCGTGAATCCTTATGCTTTCCAGCTTCGCCAGCGCCTGGGCATCGCCGTTGATATCGGCCTGCAATTCGGTGCCGAGGTAGCCGATATCGGCGGCATTGATGAAGACGGTCGGAATACCGGCATTGATCAGGGTTGCCTTGAGCGTACCGATACCCGGCACGTCCAGCTCGTCGATCAGGTTGCCGGTGGGGAACATCGAACCACCGGCACCCTCTTCATCGGCGGCCGGATTGAGGAATTCCAGCTGCACTTCGGCAGCCGGAAAGGTCACGCCATCCAGCTCGAAATCGCCGGTTTCCTGTACGGCGCCATCCGTGACGGGGACGTGGGCAATGATGGTCTTGCCGATATTGGCCTGCCAGATACGCACCACAGCAATACCGTCCTGCGGAATACGAGCGGCATCCACCAGACCCTGGCTGATCGCGAACGACCCCACGGCCGCCGAGAGATTGCCGCAATTGCCGCTCCAGTCGACAAAAGGCCTGTCGATGGAAACCTGCCCGAACAGGTAATCGACATCATGCCCGGGCCTGTTGCTGCGCGACAGAATGACGGTCTTGCTGGTGCTGGAAGTCGCGCCGCCCATGCCATCGATCTGTTTTTCATAAGGATCGGGGCTGCCGATGACCCGCAACAGCAAGGCATCACGTGCAGAGCCCGGGACTTGCGCGGCTTCGGGCAGGTCCTGCAGATTGAAGAACACCCCTTTGCTGGTGCCGCCGCGCATGTAGGTGGCCGGGATTCTGAGCTGTGGTTGGTGAGGCATTGGAGGTTTCCTTGAAGGGTGAAAACCTCTGCAGGAGCGAATTCATTCGCGAAAAACCGTTGGCGAATGAATTCGCTCCTACAGGGTGTGTCAGGCTTGTGCAGACTCCAGGAAATCCTGGGCGAAACGCTGCAATACACCGCCCGCTTCATAAATCGACAATTCTTCAGCGGTATCCAGACGGCAGGTCACCGGCACTTCCAGACGCTCACCATTACGGCGCTGGATTACCAGCGTCAGGGTAGCGCGTGGCGTGCGCTGGCCGATTACATCGAAGGTTTCGCTGCCGTCGATCCCCAATGTCAGACGATTGGTGCCGGCCTGGAATTCCAGCGGCAAGACACCCATGCCGACCAGATTGGTGCGGTGGATCCGCTCGAAACCTTCGGCGGCAATCGCTTCGACGCCTGCCAGACGCACGCCTTTGGCAGCCCAGTCCCGCGATGAACCCTGGCCGTAATCGGCACCGGCAATGATGATCAGCGGCTGCTTGCGCTGCATGTAGGTTTCGATGGCTTCCCACATCCGGGTGACCTTGCCTTCCGGTTCGATACGGGTCAGCGAACCTTTCTTGACCTTACCTTCGACTACCGCCATCTCGTTGACCAGTTGCGGGTTGGCGAAGGTGGCGCGCTGGGCAGTCAGGTGGTCGCCCCGATGCGTGGCATAGGAGTTGAAGTCTTCTTCCGGCAGGCCCATTTTCGCCAGGTACTCGCCTGCCGCGCTGTCGAGCATGATGGCGTTGGAGGGCGACAGGTGATCGGTGGTGATGTTGTCCGGCAATACCGCCAGCGGGCGCATACCCTTGAGGGTACGCTCACCGGCCAGCGCGCCTTCCCAATAAGGCGGGCGACGGATATAGGTGCTCATCGGACGCCAGTCATACAGCGGCTCGACCCTGGGACCGTTATCTTCTTCCAGCGCGAACATCGGAATGTAGACCTGACGGAACTGCTCCGGCTTGACCGAAGCCTGAACCACGGCATCGATTTCCTCGTCATCCGGCCAGATGTCCTTGAGACGGATTTCCTGGCCATCGACAACCCCCAGCACATCGTTTTCGATATCGAAACGAATGGTCCCGGCAATCGCGTAGGCCACCACCAGCGGCGGCGATGCCAGGAAGGCCTGACGGGCGTAAGGGTGAATGCGGCCATCGAAGTTGCGGTTACCAGACAGCACGGCGGTGGCGTACAGGTCGCGGTCGATGATTTCCTGCTGAATCTTCGGCTCCAGCGCGCCGGACATGCCATTGCAGGTGGTGCAGGCAAAGGCCACGACACCGAAGCCCAGTTGTTCAAGCTCGCCAGTAAGGCCCGCTTCATCCAGGTACAAGGCAACGGCCCTGGAACCGGGTGCCAGCGATGACTTCACCCAGGGCTTGCGGCTCAAGCCCAGGCGATTGGCATTGCGCGCCAGCAGGCCGGCCGCAATCACGTTGCGCGGGTTGCTGGTGTTGGTGCAACTGGTGATGGCGGCAATGATCACCGCGCCGTCGGGCATCTGCCCCGGTACGTCCTGCCATTGCCCGGCAATGCCCTTGGCGGTCAGATCCGAAGTCGCGACCCGCGCATGCGGATTGGACGGCCCGGCCATGTTGCGCACCACGCTGGACAGATCGAAGCTCAATACCCGCTCATACTCGACCTGGCTCAGGCTGTCGGACCACAACCCGGTGTGTCGGGCGTACAACTCGACCAGAGCCACTTGCTCATCCTCGCGCCCGGTAAGGCGCAGATAGTCGATGGTTTGCTGGTCGATGGAGAACATCGCGGCAGTAGCGCCGTACTCCGGCGCCATGTTGGAAATCGTCGCCCGGTCGCCCAGCGTCAGGCTCGACGCGCCTTCGCCGTAGAATTCCAGATAAGCGCCGACGACTTTCTGTTTGCGCAAGAATTCGGTCAGCGCCAGCACCACATCCGTAGCGGTAATGCCAGGCTCTCGGCGCCCGGTCAGTTCGACGCCGATAATGTCCGGCAGACGCATCCACGACGCTCGGCCAAGCATGACGTTTTCGGCTTCCAGGCCGCCGACGCCAATGGCGATCACGCCCAGCGCATCGACATGCGGTGTATGGCTGTCGGTGCCCACCAGCGTGTCAGGGAAAGCCACGCCTTCGCGCACCTGCACCACCGGCGACATTTTCTCCAGGTTGATCTGGTGCATGATGCCGTTGCCCGGCGGAATCACTTCGACATTCTTGAAGGCTTTCTTGGTCCAGTCGATGAAATGGAAACGGTCCTCGTTGCGCCGGTCTTCGATGGCGCGGTTCTTCTCGAAAGCCTGCGGATCATAGCCACCGCACTCCACCGCCAGCGAGTGATCGACGATCAACTGCACCGGCACCACCGGGTTGACCAGCGCCGGATCACCGCCCTGGGAGGCAATTGCATCGCGCAGCCCGGCGAGATCCACCAGCGCGGTCTGGCCGAGAATGTCATGACACACCACCCGCGCCGGAAACCATGGGAAATCCAGCTCACGCCTGCGCTCGACCAGTTGCCGCAGCGAAGCCTGCAAGGTGGCCGGATCACAACGGCGTACCAGGTTTTCGGCCAGCACCCGCGAGGTATACGGCAACAGGTCATAGGCGCCCGACTGAATCGCATCGACTGCCGCGCGGGCGTCGAAGTAATCCAGCGAGGTGCCGGGAAGCGGCTTGCGGTATTCAGAATTCATGGCTCGGAGACTCGATCACGGAATGGAAAATAGAGAGGGGAGTTCATCGGCGACTCCCCTTCTCTGCTCAGCGCTGCTCGATGGGCACGAATGCGCGCTGCTCGACGCCGACATACTCGGCACTCGGGCGGATGATGCGGTTGTTGGCACGCTGCTCGAAAACGTGAGCCGCCCAGCCGGTCAGGCGTGAACAGACGAAAATCGGCGTGAACAGCTTGGTCGGGATGCCCATGAAGTGATACGCCGAGGCATGATAGAAATCGGCGTTGGGGAACAGTTTTTTCTGCTCCCACATGGTCTTGTCGATGGCTTCGGAAACCGGGAACAACACCGTATCGCCAACCTCGTCGGCGAGCTTTTTCGACCAGCCCTTGATCACCTCGTTGCGCGGATCGGACTCCTTGTAGATCGCATGACCGAAGCCCATGATCTTTTCCTTGCGCTCCAGCATGCCAAGCGTGCCTTTGGTGGCCTCCTCGGCCGAACCGAAACGCTGGATCATGTCCATGGCCGCCTCGTTGGCGCCGCCATGCAAGGGACCACGCAAGGTGCCGATGGCTGCCGTGATGCAGGAATACAAGTCCGACAAGGTCGAGGCGCAGACCCGTGCGGTAAAGGTCGAGGCGTTGAATTCGTGTTCGGCGTAGAGAATCAGCGAGACGTCCATGACCTTGCGATGCAGTTCGCTGGGCGACTTGTCGAGCAGCAGATGCAGGAAGTGGCCGCCAATCGAGACTTCATCGGTTACGCAATCGATGCGTTTGCCGTCATGGGTGAAGCGATACCAGTAGCACATGATTGCCGGAAAGGCCGCCAGCAGGCGGTCCGTGGCATCGCGTTGCTGCTCAAAATCCAGTTCCGGCTCAAGGGTGCCAAGCATCGAGGCGCCGGTTCGCATCACATCCATCGGATGGGTGTCGGCCGGAATCCGCTCCAGCACTTCTTTCAGTGCCTGCGGCAGGTCGCGCAGGCTCTTGAGGCGATCCATGTAGGCGCTCAGTTGCGCCTGGGTCGGCAACTCGCCGTACAGCAGCAGATAGGCGACCTCTTCAAAGCGCGCCTCGGCGGCCAATTCACGCACGTCATAACCGCGATAGGCCAGGCCAGCGCCTGCCAGGCCAACGGTCGAAAGGGCAGTTTGTCCGGCAACCTGGCCCCGCAGGCCGGCACCGCTCAATACTTTTGCTTCAGCCATTGCATTCTCCAGTTTTTGAAATTGTCGGGAATTGGCAATTCATCTTTATTGTTCGCGGATGAGCGGAGCGACGCCCGATCCGCTCCTACAGGGTTTGGTGGTGGGAGCGGATTCATCCGCGAAAACGCCCTGCCACATCACCCCTTCTTCTGCGCAAACAGCGCATCCAGCCGTTGCTCGAAGGTGTGGTAGTCGATGGCGTCATACAGCTCCATGCGTGTCTGCATGGTGTCGACCACGTTCTTTTGCGTACCGTCGCGGCGGATGGCGCCGTAGACGTTTTCCGCCGCCTTGTTCATGGCGCGGAATGCCGATAAAGGATAGAGCACCAGCGAAACGTCGGCGGCGCGCAACTCATCCACCGTGAACAGCGGTGTGGCGCCGAACTCGGTGATATTGGCCAGGATCGGCACACTGACCCGGTTGGCGAACTGTTTGTACATTGCCAGCTCGGTAATCGCTTCAGGGAAAACCATGTCGGCACCCGCCTCGATACAGGCAGCCGCACGCTCCAGCGCCGATTCCAGCCCTTCGACCGCCAGGGCATCGGTACGCGCCATGATCACGAAACTGTCGTCGGTTCGCGCATCGACGGCAGCCTTGATGCGGTCGACCATTTCCTGCTGCGAAACGATTTCCTTGTTGGGACGATGCCCGCAACGCTTGGCGCCGACCTGATCCTCGATATGGATAGCCGCCGCGCCCGCCTTGATCATCGATCTGACCGTGCGCGCCACATTGAACGCCGAAGAGCCGAAACCGGTATCCACATCCACCAGCAACGGCAGGTCGCAGACATCGGTGATGCGCCGCACATCGGTCAGTACATCATCCAGCCCGGTAATCCCCAGGTCAGGCAGCCCGAGCGAACCGGCAGCGACTCCGCCACCAGACAAATAGATCGCCTTGAACCCGGCGCGTCTGGCCAGCAGCGCATGGTTGGCATTGATCACCCCCACCACCTGCAAGGGTTGCTCGCTGGCAACCGCATCACGGAAACGCTGGCCGGGAGTTTTATTGTCGTGACTCATTTTTCACCTCGGTCGGAAGCCGCCTGATAATGGCGCTCGATGTTGCGTCTGGAGGCGCCGATATGGCGGCGCATCAATAATTCGGCCAGTTCGCCATCGCGGTCGGCGATAGCGTCCAGAATCCGGTGATGCTCGGCAAAGGCCTGGCGCGGGCGATTGGGCGTGGTGGAAAACTGGATGCGGTACATGCGCACCAACTGGTACAGCTCGCCACAGAGCATCTGGCTCAGGGTCTTGTTGCCGCTGCCCTGAATGATCCGGTAGTGAAAGTCGAAGTCCCCTTCCTGCTGGTAGTAACCCAGCCCGGCCTGAAAGGCGGCATCGCGCTCATGGGTATCCAGTACGCGGCGCAACTCGTCGATCTGCTCGGCATTCATGCGCTCGGCCGCCAGGCGACAGGCCATGCCTTCGAGGGATTCACGGATTTCGTAGAGTTCGATCATTTCGGCATGGCTGAGAGAGACCACGCGCGCGCCCACATGCGGAATCCGCACCAGCAGGCGCTGCCCTTCCAGGCGGTGAATGGCTTCACGCAACGGCCCGCGACTGATGCCGTAGGTACGAGCCAGTTCCGGCTCGGATATCTTGCTGCCCGGTGCGATCTCGCCCTTGACGATAGCGGCCTGAATACGCCGGAAGACATTTTCGGAAAGCGTTTCCGAATCCTCGACGGCGGCCGCGGAAGTCTCGACTGCATCCAACATATTGTCGACACCTTTAAAGTTACATGCCGACAAATCTAGTTAAACCAGTGCTTTCAGTCAAAGAAAAATTCAGAATTGTCGACAATCCTGAAAAACGTCCGAATTCTGTTATCGCGTGTTACAGCCTGCCGGCCAGTGATAACTGGCATCACGAGACCTTCATGCTAGAATGCCGACCGCATCTGCCGAGTGCAGCTCTTCAAAGGACACGGCCCGCCAGACACGCCCAGGCTGACAAAGCTGCGCTGCGGCCCTGAAGTTTCCCGCCTGTCGCGCAAGGACCTATGAGACTCCAAACCCTCACTACGCTGCTCTGTCTGCTTTTCCTCCCCGCCATATGCGCTGCTGCCGACAAGACCGTCTATGGCCTGAACGAATACGCCAGACTCCTCAATATTGACCTTGAGGTCGCTGCCAAGCTCGATACCGGTGCCAAGACCGCATCGCTGAGTGCCCGCGATATCAAGCATTTCAAGCGCAACGGCGAGAGCTGGGTCAGGTTCTATCTGGCCATCGACAACAGCCACGCACATCCCATCGAACAGCCACTGACCCGCATCAGCCAGATCAAGCGGCGCGCTGACGATGTCGACCCGGACGACGAAAAAAAGTACAGCTCCCGTCCGGTCATCAACCTCGATGTGTGCATGGGTGAAGTTTTACGCACCATAGAAGTGAACTTGACCGACCGAAGCGCTTTCCAATACCCGCTTTTGATTGGCTCCGACGCACTCAAACACTTCGATGCGCTGGTCGATCCAGGTCTTAAATTTGTGGCGGGCAAGCCTGCCTGCGCCTCCGTCGCTCAAAACGCCGAGTAAATACATGCGCTCTCTTACCCTTCATCTGAAAATCCTGATCACGTTTCTGGTGACACTCGGCATCGCGATCACGGCTTATCAGATTGTCATTCTCGGCATCCCGCTGACCGAAGACGAGACCGACAACCTGTGGAATATCGACGCCAAGGTTGAATTCCAGGCCAACAGTAAAGAGTCGATCAAGATTCAGATGTTCGTACCGCCGCTGACCACCGATTACATCAGCCTGAACGAAAGCTTCATTTCCAATAATTACGGCGTCAGCGTCAACCGGGTTGACGGCAACCGCAAGGTGACCTGGTCTTCGCGGCGTGCCAATGGCAACCAGACCCTCTATTACCGGCTGGTGCTGACCAAGCGCTACAGCGCAGACAAGCCCAAGAGCAAAGGCCCGATCTTTCGTGACAGCATCGCGGTAGAAGGCCCGGAGAAAATCGCGGCCGAAGCCCTGCTCGCCCCTATTCGCCGCCATTCCGCGGATGTCGAAACCTTCATCAGCGAAGCAATCAAGCGCGTCAACAATCTCAAGGACGACAACGCCAAGCTGTTGCTGGCCGGCGATACTTCTGCCGCCAGGAAAGCCCAGATCACCGAGCTGCTGCTGTCCATGGCCCACGTGCCCATGGAAAAGGTCCACACCATTCGCCTGATTGCCGACCAGCCACAGAATCCGGAGCTGTGGCTGCGCAGCTTCAATGGCAAGGAGTGGCTTTACTTCAACCCGGACACCGGCGAAGCCGGCCTGCCGGATGACCGGCTGCTGTGGTGGACCGGCGACGAGAACCTGATCAGTATCGAGGGCGGCAGAAAAGCCACGGTCAGCTTCAGCCTCAACAACAGCGAAATGAACGCCATGCGCCTGGCCAAGCTGACCGATGAAAGCACCGATACGGACTTTCTGTCCTATTCGCTGTACGGCCTGCCGCTGCAAACCCAGCAGACCTTCATGATCATGGTGATGATCCCGATTGGCGTGCTGGTCATCCTGATCCTGCGCAACCTGATCGGCCTGCAGACACTCGGCACTTTCACTCCGGTACTGATCGCCCTGGCCTTCCGCGAAACCCAGCTGGGCTTTGGCATCGCGCTGTTCACCGTGATTACTGCATTGGGCCTGTCGCTGCGCTCCTATCTTGAGCACCTGAAACTGCAGATGCTGCCGCGCCTGTCGGTGGTGCTGACTTTCGTGGTGGTGCTGATCGCCGCCATCAGCCTGTTCAGCCACAAGCTGGGCCTGGAACGCGGTCTGTCGGTGGCGCTGTTCCCGATGGTGATTCTGACCATGACCATCGAGCGCCTGTCGATCACCTGGGAAGAGCGCGGCGGCGGCCATGCCATGAAAGTGGCCATCGGCACCCTGTTCGCAGCATCCCTGGCGCACCTGATCATGAGCGTGCCGGCACTGATCTACTTCGTGTTCACCTTCCCGGCCGTGTTGCTGGTGCTGGTCGGTTTCATGCTGGCAATGGGCAGATACCGCGGCTACCGCCTGACCGAGCTGCTGCGCTTCAAGGCATTTCTCAAAGCAGAAGACGCCAAATGATCGGCCTGTGGAAGACCTGGAAAGCCCTGGAAGCCAAGGGCATCATGGGCATCAACCGGCGTAACGCCGACTATGTGCTCAAGTACAACAAGCGCAGCCTGTACCCGATTGTCGATGACAAGATCATCACCAAGGAACGCGCCATCCAGGCTGGCATCCAGGTGCCGGAAATGTATGGGGTGATTTCCACCGAAAAGGAAATCGACCGGCTCGACGACATCCTTGGCCGCCACAGCGACTTCGTCATCAAGCCCGCGCAAGGTGCAGGCGGCGACGGGATCCTGGTGGTTGCCGACCGTTTCGAGGGGCATTACCGGACGGTGTCGGGGCGCATCATTACCCACTCGGAAATCGAGCATCAGGTATCCAGCATCCTCACCGGGCTTTACTCGCTGGGCGGGCATCGCGACCGCGCCCTGATCGAGTACCGGGTGATTCCGGACCAGATCTTCAAGAGCATCAGCTACGAAGGCGTGCCGGATATCCGCATCATCGTGCTGATGGGCTATCCGGTCATGGCCATGCTGCGCCTGCCGACGCGCCAGTCCGGCGGCAAGGCCAACCTGCACCAGGGCGCCATCGGTGTCGGTGTCGGCCTGGCCAGCGGCGTTACCCTCGAAGGCACCTGGCTCAACAACATCATCAACAAACACCCCGACACCACCAACGCGGTGGACGGCGTACAACTGCCCTACTGGAACGGCTTCATGAAGCTCGCCGCCGAGTGCTACGAGCTATGCGGCCTGGGCTACATTGGCGTCGATATGGTGCTGGACCAGGAAAAAGGCCCGCTGATCCTCGAACTCAACGCCCGCCCCGGCCTGAATATCCAGATCGCCAACAACTGCGGGTTGACTCACCGGACTCAGGCGGTTGAAGCGCACCTGGAGGAACTGGAGCGCATGGGGGTCAAGGAAACGCCTGAGGAACGGGTGAGGTTCGTGCAGGAGGTGTTTGGGTCTGGGCCAAGTTAGTAAGAATACGTACTTATGTATTTTCCCCCTACAGACCTCAGCTCCCTCAGGTACCTCTGATTGTCCAGTACCACTTCAGGCCCCACATTTATACCCAGCTCATCACTAGAACCATAGAAAGAGATTGATCTTAATGATGGAGTACGACTCAAATTTTCCTCAAATGCCTTCACGAACGCTCCTCTAACACCTCTTAAATGCTCTGGAACAAGATCAGGGGTAGATACATTTATACTCGAACGGGCAGAAGTAGGTGCGCTCATGCTCGAACGGGCAGAAGTAGATGCGCTCATGCTCGTACGGGCAGATGCACTTGAAGCTCTACTTACTCTGGGAGCGTATTTGATCGCGCTCAAACTATCCTTACTCAAAGCACTTTTCACATTAATAAACGCGTTAATACTCGCCAAAGAACTCACTACCCCTAATCCCAACGACACGTACCCCAGAATATTGCTGGTAGAGGAATCTGGCGCTACGATCGAAGTAATACCACTGGCAACCCCGACTACCCCAGTTACCACTCCCACCGCTACCGAGACTTGTGCTGCCGAACTCAGCGCGGCCCAGGCACCGGCCACCCCCGCGGTTGCCAAAGGTGCTGCTGTCCCCAATGAAGCAACGCTTGAGAGAATGCCGACAATCGAAAACGCGATACCGGCGGCCGGCACCAACCATGACGGAATATGCCCATCCGGATCCAGATAGTTGACCGGATCCCCCAAGCAATACGCATAAGGATTCAGCCCTCCCCGATCAAACGGGCTCAGGCTATCCGGACTGTGAAAACGCATCAGTACCGGGTTATAGGCCCGATAGCCCTGACCGAGCAGATACCAGCCGGTGGAAGGCTCACGCAGTTCTCCGTTGAAGGCCGATCGTCCAGACACTGCAACGACATCACTGCGATGGCCGTAAGCGTCATAGTCAACAGGCGTTGCCTGACTGGCATCGACCTCAGCCATTACCGTCTTTTTTGCATCGGTCACCAGCAGCGAAGAGGCTGTATCTGTCCCGCCCCGGTGCTCGGCCAACAAGGTATCGGCACCACGGACAAAGGTTCTCTGCTGCGATCCCTGGAGCTGATTCGCCAGTTGCCCATCCTGATAGAAACGCTGTTCCTTAACTCCCGCCGCGCTGGAAAGGGTCAGACTGCTCTGCGCGTCATAGCCATAATCCACCACAGCAGAGCCATCGTTTGCCGAAACCGCGAGCAGGCGTCCCAGCGCGTCGTAATCCAGCGACCGCCCGGCTTCATCGAGAATCAGGTTGCCGTTACCGTCGTAATTGAATTCAAGGCTGGCAGGATAATCCGCATGGCTGTTACGCACGGCACTGAGCTGGGTGGGATCCTGCCCGGCGTATTCGTATAGCGCTGCATTACGGCCACCGGCGAATACTGTCTCGACGCTCAGGAGGTTATCGAGTGCATCGGACTTGAACGTCTGACCCTGAATCTGCTTGCCCTGAGGATCCAGCGGCGCACGCGGACCGGAAGCCGTATATAACTCCAGCCGTCCACGGGAATCGTAAGCGAAGGTTTCGTCGCGCAGCAGCGTACCGCCTTCGCTCAAGGTGCGTCGCTCAAGATGATCGGCAGCGTCATAAGCCTGAACCAGTTTCTGCGTCACCCCGCCTGGCAGGACAAAGCTGCGCACGATTTCCCGACCAACCTCGTCGTACTCCATGCTGACGCTCAGGCTCTGACCGCTATCTACGGTTTCGATACTGTCGAGCCCCCCTTGGGCGTTATAGGCAAAGATCGAAGTCAGCGAACCCGCATCAAGCCTCTCCAGTCGGCCTATGGCGTCATGGGTATAGGTCTGAATCTGCCCGAGCACATCGGTATAACCGAGCAAGCGCCCCTTGAGGCTGTAGCGGTATTGCATGGCATAGGCCTCGCCGGCCAGCAGCCTGCGCTCTTCGCGGATCTCGCCATTGCTGTAGTAATCGCGCTCCAGTTCCTGATCCTGCTCCTTGCTGCTCAGCAAGCGAGCACTCTGAGGGTCATAGACATAATCGGCGGTGCTGCTCAGCATCTTGCGCTGAATGGGCTGTTCACCCAGTTGCGGCTCGTAGACATAATCGATGACTTCGCCCTGAGGGGTATGCACCTTGCTCGGCTGTAGCTGCCCGGCTGAATACTCGAACCGGCTGACCCGGCCACCGGTGGTCGAAACCGTCATGCGTTTCAGGCCATCGAATGCCTGCTCGCCCAGCAACACACCATCGACCGTAATCGATACCGGCAAGTCTTCGCGGTTGTGCAAGGCGTAGGTACGTTCTATCAGAGCATTGTCGGCCAGCCGATTACTCAGCATCCGGTCAAAGGCGTCATAGGTAAACTCTCGATAATTGCCCAAGGCATCCCGCTGCCCGAAAGTGCGCCCAAGCCCGTCGTAGAACGTGGTTTCCAAACTGATCCGCGAACCGTCCAGTGCCAGGCGCTCAATCGAATCGGGCTTATCGAACAGATTGTTAACAGTGACCGTCTTGCCCATCCCGGCCTGCCATTCGGTGGTGGTGCGCTTGACCGGATCTTCGACCTTGTGCCGCTCGATCAGGTCAGGGCCGGTGACACTGCGCTGCTCGCCCCAGTCATCGTATTGATAGGTGCTTTTCAGGCGCAGATCCTTCTGTTCCAGCCAGTCCAGCTCAACGTCCTCGACCAGTTGTCCAAGTGCGTCGTATCGGGCGGTATACGTCTGACGCAGCTCGGGATCCTGCCCGCCACCGTCTACATCCTGACGCCGCTCTTCTACCACCCGATTGATCCCGTCGAGCAAGGTGCGGGTCTTCACGCCTTTGACACTGGTCACTTCCTGCTCGGCCTGTTGCCCTTCGACCGCACTGAGCACATACCCATAGCGGCGCGTGGCTTCGTAAGGCGTACCGGGCGCCACGGTTTCCTCGGTCACCCGACCCAGTGC
>NZ_RBRE01000010.1 GCF_003700275.1 Pseudomonas cichorii
AGCGTGGCCGGTTTCGGTTTTGACGCCATGGCCTGGGAAGTCTGGCCAGCCTTGTGCGCCGGCGCGACCTTGCACTTGCCGCCTGCCGATGTCAGCAACGAACAGCTCGATGCGTTGCTCGACTGGTGGCTGGCCCAACCGCTGCAAGTGGCGTTCCTGTCCACGCCGGTGGCCGAATATGCGTTCAGTCGTGAGTTGCGCCATCCAACCCTGAAAACCCTGTTGATCGGTGGCGACCGCCTGCGCCAGTTCCATCGCGATCCGGGCTTTGCCGTGATCAACAACTACGGCCCGACCGAATCCACCGTCGTAGCCACTTCGGGCCGCTTGCTGCCCGATGGCAGTCTGGATATCGGCAAGCCGATTGCCAATACCCAGGTGTACTTGCTGGACGAACACCAGCAACTGGTGCCGTTCGGGGTTGCCGGTGAGCTGTATGTGGGCGGTGACGGCGTGGCCCGTGGTTACCTGAATCGTGCGGAAATGACCGCCGAACGCTTCCTCGATGATCCTTTCAGCCAGCAACCGGGCGCTCGCATGTACCGCACTGGCGACCTGGCGCGCTGGAATGCCGACGGCACTCTGGATTATCTGGGCCGCAACGACGATCAGGTGAAGATCCGTGGCGTGCGAATCGAACTGGGCGAAATCGAAAGCCAGTTGGGTTTGCTGCCGGGTATCGAAGAAGCCCTGGTGCTGGCGCGGGAAGACGAACCGGGCCAGTCGCGACTGGTGGCCTATTTCATCGAACAGGCCAATGCCACGGCGAATTCGGTCAGCGAACTGCGCGCTGCATTACTGACCACGCTGCCGGGCTATATGGTGCCGAGCGCCTTTGTCCGCCTCGATGCCTGGCCGCTGACGGCCAACGGCAAGGTCGACCGGCGTGCCTTGCCGGTGCCGGATCGCGATGCATTGCCAGGTCGCGACTACGAGGCGCCGCAAGGCCAGCTGGAAACCGATCTGGCGCAGATCTGGAGCGAGTTGTTACAGGTTGAGCAGGTCGGTCGTCACGACAACTTCTTTGAGTTGGGCGGGCATTCGCTGCTGGCCGTTACCCTGGTTGCGCGCATGCGTCGTCTCGGGCTGGATGCGGATATCCGCGTCCTGTTCGCCCAGCCGACCCTCGCGGCTCTGGCCAATGGCATCGGCACGCATTCCAGCGTGCAAGTGCCGGCCAACCTGATCACCACGGATTGTGTGCGGATCACTCCGCAGCTGTTGCCGCTGGTCAAGCTGGAACAGCCTGCCATCGACCGCATCGTCGCCAGCATTCCCGGCGGCACCGCCAATGTGCAGGACATCTACCCGCTTGGGCCGCTGCAGGCCGGTATCTTCTACCATTACCTGTCTTCGGTTGGGGACGATCCCTATCGTCTGCAGGCGCGCTTTGCGTTTGCCGACCGCGAGCGGCTGAATGCCTTCTGCGCGGCCTTGCAGCGGGTCATCGCGCGCAACGACGTGCTGCGCACTTCGCTGTGCTGGGAAGGTCTGGAAACACCGGTGCAGGTGGTCTGGCGCAATGCCGAGCTGCCGGTCGTCGAAGTGCCGCTGGCGGCCTTGAGCGACGCCGAGCCGCTGGAACTGGATCAGGCGCCGCTTCTGCGCCTGGTGCATGCCGACGATCCGGACAACCAGCGCATCGTCGCAGTGCTGCTGTTCCATCACCTGATCATGGATCACATGGCGCTGGAACTGCTGAGCCACGAGCTGCAAGCCGTACTGCTCGGCCTCGAAGCGCAGTTGCCCGAGCCCGTGCCGTACCGCAATTACATCGCTCAGGCCTTGCTGGGGCCGGGTGATGAAGCCCATGAAGCGTTCTTCCGCGAGCAACTGGGCGACCTCGACGAGCCGACCCTGCCTTACGGCCAGGCGTCGCTGCCCGGCACTGAGGTGCCCGGCGAAGCCCGTCAGCGTCTGGATGCAGCCTTGTCGCGTCGTGTTCGCGATCAGGCCCGGCAACTGGGTGTCAGCGCCGCAAGTCTGATGCACCTGGCCTGGGCTCAGGTACTGGGCCATCTGTCCGGTCGCGACAAGGTGGTGTTCGGTACGGTACTGCTTGGTCGTCTGCAAGGCGGGGAAGGTGTGGAGCGTACGCTGGGAGTGTTCATCAACACCTTGCCGTTGCGTATCGACCTGGGTGAGCAACCGGTTCGTGACGTGGTGCTGCAGACTCACCGGCGCCTGACCGGGCTGTTCGCCCACGAACATGCGCCGTTGGCCCTGGCTCAGCGTTGCAGTGCCTTGCCTGCGGGGGCGCCGTTGTTCAGCGCGCTGTTCAACTATCGCCACAGCTCGGCACCGCAAGCTACTGACGAAGCAGCCAGCACTGCCTGGCAGGGCATCGAACTGTTGCAGGCCGAAGAGCGCAGCAGTTATCCGCTGACCCTCAGCGTCGATGATCTGGGCGAGGACTTCGAGTTGAGCGCGCTGACCTCGGCAGGCATTGATGCGCGACGCATCTGTGCCTATCTGGTCAATGCCATGCACAGCTTGATGCAGGCTCTTGAACAGGCACCGCAGACGCCGGTGGAGACACTGGATATTCTGCCGGTTGCCGAGCGGGTCGAACTGCTGGAGGTCTTCAATGCCCACCAGGCCGAGCATGAAACCGTACTGACGATCCATCAGCGCATCGAACGGCAGGCGGTCCTGCAACCCGATGCCATCGCCGCGCAAGTGGGCGGTCAATACCTCAGCTACAGCGAGTTGAACCACCGCGCCAATGCGTTGGCTCATCATCTGATCGGCCTGGGTGTACGTCCGGACGATCGCGTGGCGGTGCTCGCCCGGCGTGGCCTGGAAACCCTGGTCGGCCTGCTGGCGGTGCTCAAGGCCGGGGCAGGTTATGTTCCGGTCGATCCGGCGCATCCGGACGAGCGTATTGCTTATCTGCTGGAAAACAGCGCGCCAAGCGTGGTGCTGACCCAGTTCGATCTGTTGCAGCGTCTGCCACAAGTCGCGGTGCCGGTGATTGCCCTCGACAATCCGGACTGGCCTGCCCATGCAGGCAATCCACAGGTTGCAGGCCTGACCTCCGGTCATCTGGCCTATGTGATCTATACCTCGGGCTCTACCGGGCTGCCCAAAGGCGTGATGGTCGAACACCACACCTTGAGCAACCTGGTGGACTGGCATTGCCAGGCCTTCGACCTGCACGCCGGCAGCCACACCGCCAGCGTCGCCGGTTTTGGCTTCGATGCCATGGCCTGGGAAGTCTGGCCAGCGCTGTGCGCAGGTGCCGTGCTGCATATTCCGCCGAGCGAAATCGAGAACGAACAGCTCGATGCGCTGCTCGACTGGTGGCTGGCCCAGCCGCTGCAGGTGGCGTTCCTGCCGACGCCGGTGGCCGAGTATGCGTTCAGCCGCGAGCTGCGCCATCCGACCTTGCGCACCCTGCTGATTGGTGGTGACCGTCTGCGCAATTTCAACCGCGATCCCGGCTTTGCGGTGGTCAACAACTACGGTCCGACCGAAGCCACGGTGGTGGCCAGTTCCGGGACCATGGAAGTGGGCGGCGTGCTGCATATCGGCAAGCCGGTCAGCAATGCCCGCTTGTATGTCCTCAACGAGCGGCAGCAGCCTGTGGCGCTCGGTGTGCATGGCGAGTTGTACATCGGCGGTGCCGGTGTTGCCCGTGGCTATCTGAACCGTCCGGACCTGACTGCCGAACGCTTCCTCGATGACCCGTTCAGCGAACAGCCGCAGGCGCGCATGTACCGCACCGGTGACCTGGTGCGCTGGCTGGCCGACGGCACGCTGGAGTATCTGGGGCGTAACGACGATCAGGTGAAGATTCGCGGTGTGCGTATCGAGCTCGGGGAAATCGAGCAACAACTGGCGCTATGCCCGGGTGTTGGCGAAGTGGTGGTGCTGACCCAGCGCCTGGAGCAGGGCGCGTTGCGTCTGGTGGCGTATTTCACTCGCCTGGATCCAGCACTCGATGGCGCCATGTTGCGCACCCATCTGCTGGGTCGCCTGCCGGAATACATGGTGCCGGCTGCCTATGTCGGCCTCGATGCATTGCCACTGACCCAGAACGGCAAGGTCGACCGCAGGGCGCTACCGATGCCAAGTCTCGACGCCATGGCGACCGCGACCTATCAGGCTCCGGCGACACCGCTGGAAGAGCGCCTGGCCGAACTGTGGGCCGAGGTGCTGGAAGTCGAGCGGATCGGGCGTCACGACAGTTTCTTCGAGCTGGGCGGGCATTCGCTGTCGGCAATCCGGCTGGTCAGCCTGATCCAGAAGTCCGGCGTGCCACTGAGTCTGGCCGAGCTGTTCCAGCACTCCAGCATCGCGGCGCTGGCCGGTCTGCTCGACCAGCGTCCGGCAGGTCCGACAGCCGCCGAAGAAGTCATCACGGTGCGCGCGGATGGCAACCAGCCGCCGCTGTTCCTGATTCATGACTTCACGGGGCTGGATGCCTACTTCCCGGTATTGGGCCGTCATCTGGACGGTGATTTCCCGATCTACGGACTGCCGGGCATCGGCCTGGGCGAGCCGCAGTTGCGCACCATCGAATGCCTGGCGGCGCGTCTGGTCGAGCGGATTCGTGGCGTACAGCCGCAGGGCCCTTATCGTCTGGCCGGCTGGTCGTTCGGTGGCGTGCTGGCTTATGAAGTGGCTACGCAACTGTTGGGGATGGACGAAAAGGTCGGTTTCCTCGGCCTGATCGACAGCTACGTGCCGCGCCTGACCGATCAGGGCAAGGCACGCTGGCAGGGGCCGAACCTGCTGGAGCGGCAATTGCTGTCGCACTGCACTGCGCACTGGAAAGCCCAGGGCGAGGCGGGTGTTGTGCCGCTGGCGCGTCTGGCTTCGATTCTGGAGCAACCGGCAATGCCGGGCTTCGAGGCGCTGCTGTTGCTGTGCCGCAACGAGCAACTGCTGTATCCGGAGCTGGCGCAGGCCAGCGACGCGCAATTGCAGCATTACCTGGAGCGGGAAGTGGCCCACGGTCAGGCGCTGGCTCATTACCGACTGGAGCCTGTCAGCCTGCCGGTGCATCTGTTCTGTGCCGACGAACGCCCAATGGCACCGGTTGGTACCAGTGCGACGCTTGGCTGGGCCGAGGCCTTGCAGGCAGAGCAGATATACAGCATCAGCGTGCCGGGCGATCACCAGAGCATGATGCAGGCGCCGAATGTGCAAGTGCTCGGCCAGGCCATCGCTCAGGTGCTGGCGGCTGAGCCTGTCAGGGCGCCTGCAGCACCGGCCTATCAGGCATTGCTGGCAATCCAGAGTGGCAAGGGCGGGAAGACTCCGTTGTTCTGCGTCCCGGGTGCCGGTGACAGTGTCACCAGCTTTATCGGCCTGGTCGAAGCCTTTGGGCCGGACTGGCCGATCTACGGCATGCAGCCGCGTGGCCTGGATGGGCGCAGTGTTCCGCATCGCAGTGTCGAGGCGGCGGCAGAGCGTTATATGCAAGAGATCGAGGATTTCTATCCGCAAGGTCCATTGCATCTGGTCGGGCATTCGTTTGGCGGATGGGCAGCGCATGCCATGGCAGTGAAGCTGCAGGCAAGTGGCCGCGAAGTTGCGTCCCTGACCCTGATCGACAGCGAAGCACCTGGTGGCGATGGTTTGTGCAGCAAGCCTTACACCACGACGGCGGCCCTCAAGGAACTGATCGAGGCGCTGCAGATATCCAGCGGCAAACGCCTGGATATCGACCCGCAGAGCTTCGTTGCCAGCGACGACAGCACCCAGTTGCGTCTGCTGCAGGAAGCCATGGTACGTGTCGGTCTGTTGCCGCCACGCCTGGCGCCACAGGCGCTGCATGGCATCTTCCGGACCTTCGCCAGTGCCCTGCGCACTGTGTACCGCCCGGGCCAGGGTTATACCGGCCCGGCCAGCCTGGTGCGCGTGACGGACACCCGCCTGGATGCCGAGGGCAACCTGCTGGAACAGGCCGCCATGGCGGTCGGCTGGCAGCACCTGTTGCCGCAACTGGCGATCTGGGACGGACCAGGTAACCACTTCAGCATCCTCAAGGCTCCGGACGTCTACAGCCTCGCGGCCTGGTGGTACGACCGGCAGTCCATCGTGGTCGAGGAAACGCTGTCATGACGCCGTGAAGGAAGGAGCTGGTCCCGCAGTCTGGTGCGGGACGCTCCGCTGCACAGTAAATCGCAAAGTCAGTCGTCGCCCCGCCTGGGGGCACGATCTTCAAGTCTCAGTGGGCATCTATGAACAAGTCGAAATTGCGTAAGGTTGGATTGGGCACTGCTCTGGTATTGGTTGCAGGTGCCGTGCTGTATGCCATCGAGGCCCCGGCCAAGCCGCCGACCTACATCACCGCCAGGGTCGAGCGAAGCGACATCGAAAACGCGGTACTGGCCACCGGGGTGCTGGAAGGCATCAAGCAGGTAGACGTCGGTGCTCAGGTTTCAGGGCAATTGAAGTCGCTCAAGGTCAAGCTTGGCGACAAGGTCACCAAAGGCCAGTGGCTGGCCGAGATCGACCCGCTGGTGCTGCGCAACACCTTGCGTCAGGCCGAAGTCGACGAGGATAAACTGCAGGCTGATCGGCTCTCTGCCGTGGCCCAGATGAAGCAGGCCAAGCGTCTGTATGATCGCTACAAGGAATTACAGACCGATCAGTCTATTTCCCGTCAGGACTTCGAGAATGCCGAGTCCGACTATGAAGTTCAGCGGGCCAACGTCAGCGCTCTGGAAGCGCAGATCAAGAGTGCGCAGGTGCAGATCGACACCGCCAAGGTCAACCTGGGCTATACCCGGATCGTCGCGCCCATCGACGGCGATGTGGTCGGTATCGTGACTCAGGAAGGCCAGACTGTAATCGCCCAGCAACTGGCACCGGTACTGCTCAAGCTGGCAGATCTGGACACCATGACCATCAAGGCGCAGGTTTCCGAAGCGGACGTCATCCATATCAGCACCGGCCAGGAGGTCTACTTCACGATTCTGGGCGAAGACAAGCGTTACTACGCCAAGCTGCGCGGCACCGAGCCTGCGCCGCAGGATTATCTGGAAACCGAAAGCGGCAGTTCGTCCTCCAAGCAGAATTCGGCGGTCTTCTATAACGCGCTGTTCGAGGTGCCGAACCTCGATCACCGCCTGCGCATTTCCATGACCGCCCAGGTGCGGATCGTCCTCGACACCGCCAAGGGCGCACTGAGCATGCCGGTGGCGGCACTGGGCGCACGCCACGCCGAGGGTTCCTACACCGTGCGTGTGCTGGACAAGGGCGGCTTCGCTCAGGAGCGCAAGGTTCAGACCGGTATCAACAATAACGTTCAGGTGGAGATCAAGGACGGACTTGCCGAAGGTGACCAGGTGGTGATCGCCGATCCGTCAGCGACCGTGGCGGGGTCATGAGCATGAACCAGAAGGTAGAGGTTGCCGCGCTGCACGAGACGACGATCCAGCCGGGCAACCCGATTCTGCACCTTGAGGGCGTGAGCCGCAGCTTCATGGCCGGCGACCGGGAGTTTCTGGCGCTCAAACACATTGATCTGGCGATTCATGCCGGTGAACTGGTGGCGATTATCGGTGCCTCGGGTTCGGGTAAATCGACCCTGATGAACATTCTCGGTTGCCTGGACCATGCCAGCAGCGGCAGCTACAAAGTCAACGGCCAGGAAACCCGTGACCTGGATGACGAAGCGCTGGCGGCGTTGCGCCGTGACCATTTCGGCTTCATTTTCCAGCGTTATCACTTGCTGCCGCACCTGGATGCAGTGCGTAACGTCGAGATTCCGGCGGTTTATGCCGGATCCTCACAGGCACAGCGCCACAAGCGTGCCGAAGAACTATTGACCCGCCTTGGCCTGGCAGGGCACCTGGCGCACAGGCCGAGCCAGATGTCCGGTGGCCAGCAGCAGCGGGTCAGTATTGCCCGGGCATTGATGAACGGTGGCCAGGTCATCCTCGCCGACGAACCGACCGGTGCCCTCGATACTGCCAGCGGCAAGGAAGTGATGAACATCCTGCTGGAGCTGCATGCTCTGGGCCACACGGTCATTCTGGTGACCCACGACCCCAAGGTGGCGGCCAATGCCGAGCGGATCATCGAGGTCAGCGACGGCGAAATCATCAGCGACCAGCGCACGGTCCAGAAAACCCAGTCTGCACCCGAGCCCGAAGCGGCATCGCAGCATGCCGCAGTCGGGCGTTTCGGGGTCAGCTTCGGGTTGTTCCGCGAAGCCTTCAACATGGCCTGGATCGCTTTGATCTCGCACCGCATGCGCACCTTGCTGACCATGCTCGGGATTGTCATCGGCATCACCTCGGTGGTGTCGATCTCGGCGATAGGCGAGGGTGCCAAGCGCTACGTGCTCAAGGACATCCAGGCTATCGGCAGCAACACCATCGATATCTACGCCGGCAGCAACTTTGGCGACAGCCGGGCCAAGTCCATCGAAACGCTGTTGCCGTCCGATGTCACTGCACTCAACCAGATGTATTACATCGACAGCGCCACCCCGGTGGTCGGTCGCAGCATGCTGGTGCGCTACCGCAATATCGACGTCGATGCCCAGCTCAATGGTGTCAGCAGCCGCTACTTCCAGGTACGCAATATCCAGTTGGCGTCGGGCATCACCTTCAATGAACAGGATGCGCGGCGCCAGGCCCAGGTCGTGGTGCTGGACCACAATACCGCGCAACGCCTGTTCGGACCGGGCGTCAATCCGCTGGGGCAAGTGATCCTGATCGGCAACCTGCCATGCACGGTGATTGGCGTCACCAGCGATCACAAGAACCTGTTCATCGCCGGTAACACCCTGAATATCTGGATGCCCTATGAAACGGCTGCCGGGCGTGTGCTTGGCCAGCGTCATCTGGACAGCATCAGCGTGCGGGTCAAGGACGGCATGCCGAGCAAGCAGGTGGAAGAAGAGATCAAGGCCTTGATGCTGCAACGTCATGGCACCAAGGATTTCTTTACCAACAACCTCGACAGCGTAATGCAGACGGTACAGAAAACCAGCCGCTCACTGACCTTGCTGCTGTCGCTGATTGCGGTGATTTCCCTGGTGGTCGGCGGGATCGGGGTGATGAACATCATGCTGGTATCGGTTACCGAGCGGACCCGCGAGATCGGCATCCGCATGGCCGTCGGCGCTCGCCAGTCGGATATCCGTCAGCAGTTCCTGGTGGAGGCGGTGATGGTCTGTCTGATCGGCGGGGTCATCGGTATCGCCTTGTCCTACGGGATCGGCTACCTGTTCACGCTGTTCGTCAAACAATGGGAAATGGTGTTTTCCCCGGCATCGATCGTAACGGCCTTTGCCTGTTCGACATTGATCGGCGTGCTGTTCGGCTTTGTACCGGCACGCAATGCCGCACGGCTGGACCCTATCGAGGCCTTGGCGCGGGACTGACCGCGCCTGTACCTGTCGTGTCCATGGTCTCAATTGGCCATGGAGATGACCTCGGGTGTGGCATACATCCAGCGCATCAGCGAGTGACGTCCGCTGATGCCCAGTTTGACGGCGGCGCGGCGCTGGTAACTGCCGACCGTATTTACCTTCAGCGTCAAGCGTTCAGCCTGCTCCAGAGCGGTATGCCCGGCCAGCAGCCCGAGACAGACCTGGGTTTCCCGTTCGGAGAGTTTCAGGCCGGTTTCGCGCAAACGCTCGTGAAACCGGTCTTCGAGGCTTTCGGTCTTGCTTGCCTCGGCTCTGGAGATTGCTGTCTGCAAGGCCTGCACATGTTTTTCCAGGATCGAAAACAGGAAAGGCGAGATGTCTTTCAGCCGACGGCGTTCGGCCGCGGAAAAGCATGGAGACGGCGGGGCGCGAAAGACCGTGATTCGGCAGCAATAGCCATCGGACTCCTGCTCCGGATAAAGGTGGGCAGAATCCGTGAACAGTACATGGCCACGTGAAGCGACCGTGTCGTCAAACATCGCCCTGCCCGAAGAAGGCGGTGATTGCCAGGGTTGTGGCAAAGCGTGGAGATGTGCGGCATCGACAGCCAGTTGGGTGTTGATCAGCTCATGAAACGCGCGTGAAAAATTCCGATTACCAATATTGGCCATGACTCTGCCAATTTGCGGAAATATTGTATGTGGCATTTTGTCATCCATGATGATGTAGCAGGACAAGCTTTCGACGCCCATAGTGAGATATGGGTCACGAATATGCTCACCCCGGATTGCTTGTATATACATTTTAAGGTAGTGGCCGTTACAGGCCGCAAAGGCTTTCAGGGGCGATGCAATGCTCTGCTTTTGCGTGCTTTTTATATGCTAAGCAATTGATTTGAATGGTTAATGACAAAGGCATCAAAACGCTGCAGAAATGGTGACTGACGCGGCTCTGCATTCAATCCTGTACGCATCTTGTTACAAGATCTCGGTGTTGCAGGTCCCAGGAGCAGGCATTTTTGCCCGGGACAATAAAAAACGGCGCACAAGGGGGTTGTGCGCCGGCTGCCAGCATTGGCCAGGTCATGGATTTACATCAGCGCACCAGGCAGGGCTGCTTGTTGTTGAATGTCCAGTCTGGAATCAGGTACTGCATGGCGGTGGCATCATCGCGAGCCCCCAGCCCCATGCCTTTGTAGATTTCATGGGCCTTTTGCAAGGCGTCCATATCCAGCTCGATACCCAGCCCCGGCTTTTTCGGTACCGCAACCAGCCCACCTTCGATTTTCAGGGGTTCTCTGGTCAGGCGCTGGCCGTCCTGCCAGATCCAGTGGGTATCGATGGCGGTGATCTGTCCAGGCGCAGCAGCCGCTACCTGGGTGAACATCGCCAGCGAGATATCGAAATGGTTATTGGAATGTGAACCCCAGGTCAGTCCCCACTCGTTGCACATCTGCGCGACCCGTACCGAACCCTGCATGGTCCAGAAATGCGGATCGGCCAGCGGAATATCCACCGACTGCGACTGGATCGCATGACCCATCTGCCGCCAGTCGGTGGCGATCATATTGGTTGCGGTACGCAAGCCGGTGGCACGGCGGAATTCGGCCATGACCTCGCGACCCGAGAAGCCATTCTCCGCGCCGCAAGGATCTTCCGCATAAGCCAGTACATGATGCTGGTCGCGACACAGGCGAATGGCTTCTTTCAGCGACCAGGCACCGTTCGGGTCCAGGGTGATGCGTGCATCCGGGAAGCGTTCGGCCAGCGCGGTGACCGCTTCGATTTCTTCATCGCCGCGCAGCACGCCGCCCTTGAGCTTGAAGTCCTTGAAGCCATAGCGTTCGTAGGCTGCCTCTGCCAGCTTGACGATGGTCTCCGGGGTCAGTGCCTGTTCATTGCGCAAACGGAACCAGGCATTGTCGGCATCGGCTTCGCAACGATAGGCCAGGTCGGTACGGGTCCGGTCACCGACGTAGAACAGATAGCCGAGCATTTCGACGGCATCGCGTTGCTGACCTTCGCCGAGCAGTGCCGCCACCGGCACCTCAAGGTGCTGGCCGAGCAGGTCGAGCAAGGCCGACTCCACAGCGGTGACCGCATGGATGGCGATGCGCAGATCGAAAGTCTGCAGGCCGCGGCCTCCCGAATCACGGTCGGCAAAGGCTGTGCGCACCTGGTTCAGCAGGCGCTGGTAATTGCCGATGGACTGGCCGATCAGCAGATGCCTGGCGTCTTCCAGGGTCTGGCGGATACCTTCGCCGCCCGGAACTTCACCCACACCGACATGCCCGGCATTGTCCTTGAGGATCAGCACGTTCCGGGTAAAGAACGGGCTGTGGGCGCCGCTGAGATTGAGCAGCATGCTGTCATGCCCGGCCACCGGCACCACTTGCAGTTCGGTGATCACCGGGGCGCCGCGGGTCGCTTGATTGGAGGTCAGATCGTTCATCTATAAAGTCCTTTCTTGTTTGGGATCAGCGAGGTGCCTGAGGGGTTGCCGGGGATTCAGCCTGTGCCGGTTGCTCATCCGGCGAGTCGGGAATGCCCTTGAGTTGAATACGCTTGATATCACCGACGATAAACAGGTAGCTGATAGCCGCGATCAAGGCGTTGGCGCCGATAAACACCAGAGCCATCTTGAACGAGCCGGTGGCGGCGATGATGTAGCCGATCACGATAGGTGTGGTGATGGAGGAGATATTGCCGATGGTGTTGAACAGGCCACCGGACAGACCGGCGATCTGCTTCGGCGAGGTGTCGGACACCACCGCCCAGCCCAGCGCCCCGACGCCCTTGCCGAAAAAGGCCAGGGCCATGAACGCCACGACCATCCAGTCGGCCTCGACGTAGTTACAGATGATCATCGACATCGACAGCAGCATGCCTAGCACGATCGGTGTCTTGCGCGCCACGCTCAGGGAGTTGCCGCGACGCAGCAGCATGTCCGAGAACACGCCACCCAATACACCACCGAGAAAGCCGCAGATGGCTGGCAGGGAGGCGATGATCCCGGCCTTGAGAATGGTCATGCCGCGTTCCTGGACCAGATACACCGGAAACCAGGTCAGGAAGAAGTAGGTCAGCGAGTTGATGCAGAACTGGCCCAGATAGACACCGGCCATCATGCGATTGGTCAGCAGTTGGCGGATGTAATCCCATTTCGGCCCGCCATCGACCTTTTTACGCTGGTCGTCCAGATCGACGAGGCCGCCATTTTCCGCGATGTAGCGCACTTCTTCGGCATTGGCCAGCGGATGATCCTTCGGACTGTAGATGACCTTCAGCCAGATGATCGAGAACACGATACCCAGGATGCCCATGACGATGAACACGTGCTGCCAGCCAAAGCTGTAGACGATCCAGCCCATCAGCGGTGCAAACAGGGCCGTGGCGAAGTACTGGGCAGAGTTGAAGATCGCGGACGCCGTACCGCGCTCCTTGGTCGGGAACCATGAAGCGACGATGCGTGCATTCCCCGGAAAGGAGGGCGCTTCGGCCAGGCCGACCATCATGCGCAGCAGGATAAGCAGGACCACCGCCGTGCCGACGCCGAACTCACCGATATAACCCTGCAGCAGGGTGAACAGTGACCAGGTGAAGATGCTGGCTGCGTAAACCTTTTTCGAGCCGAAGCGATCCAGCAGCCAGCCGCCCGGAATCTGGCCCAGTACATAGGCCCAGCCGAAAGCGGAAAAGATATAGCCGAGGGTGATCGAGTCGATGCCCAGATCTTTCTGGATGCTGGAGCCGGCAATCGAGATGGTTGCGCGGTCGGCAAAGTTGATCGTGGTCACCAGAAACAGCATGAGCAGGATCAGATGCCGGGCGCGGGTTTTCTTGGGTTGTTGCATGTATGGCGCTCCCACTAGTTGTTTTTATGCGGGTAGATGGACGCGAGCAGGGTTGGCTGTCTCGTACGTTGTCGTACAACGATAACGTTATCATTATTCAGATAACGTTATCATTCAAGCCCAAGGCAGCAGTTTTTTTGTAAAAGGCGGGGAATCAGGTGCTGGCGCGTTCGATCAGCGAGAAGCCAGTGTTGAAATGGGTGACCGAGCTATCGCCGTCGAAACGGCGTAGTAGAGCCTGCGCCACTTCATGCCCCATCAGCGCTGCGTTGACGCTGATGGTCGACAGTGCAGGCTGTGCAAAGCGACTATTGGTCGTATCGCCAAAGCCCAGTACGGCAATGTCTTGAGGTACCCGCAGGCCCATTTCCGCAGCCTGGGCGAGGACGCCCATGGCAACAGTGTCGGAACTGCAGAACACCAGTTGCGGAGGTTGCGGGTTCAGCCACAGGCGCTTGAGCCCTTCACGGCCGACTTCCCAGGTGGCGGGCAGCGGCAGGATCTCGACCGGCACCTGGGTGATGCCATGCTGTTCGAGACGCTGGATCAGGCTGTTGCAACGACGAATACCACGCGGATCATCGATGGTGATGACCGAAAAGCGCTGATAGCCCTTGGCAACGAAATGGTCGGCCACCTGTTCGCCGACCTGTTCATGGGAAAAGCCGACCTGCATATCCAGAGCAGTGGAACTCAGGTCCCAGGCCTCGACCACCGGAATTCCCGCAGCCGCAAGACGCGCACGGCTGCCTTCGGTGTGCAGCGTACCGGTCAGCACGATACCGTCGGGGCGGCGGCCCAGGATCGCTTCGAGCAGCGACTCTTCCTTTTCCGGGGAGTAGCCGGTAGGGCCAAGCAGTGACTGATAGCCGGCTTCGGTCAAGCGATCCATGATGGCTTGCACAGCAATGGAGAAAATCGAGTTGGCGATGGTCGGCAGCAGAATGGCCACCAGCCGGCTCTTGCTGCTGGCGAGGCTGCCGGCCAGCAGATTGGGCACATAACCCATGGCCCTGACCACTTCCAGCACCCGTTCGCGGGTAGCATCACTGACCAGTTCCGGACGATTTACTGCCCGCGAAACCGTGATCGGCGAAACCCCGGCTTCACGCGCAACATCAATCACCGTGACCGGGGCCTCTCCTGTGCCGGTTGCATTGCTCAGATCCCTTCTTGATTTTCTTGCCACGGATGTCCTGACTGCGCTGGTCGATGAATGAAGCGAAATGTCCGCCAGGCTGCTGACAGGCGGCCTGGCCGAGAGTGGCGGGCAGTTTACGAAAGGTTGCAGGGCAGGGCAAACCGTGGTGTCGCCGGTCGCTGATTTTGACCGTCTGCGGGACTTGTCGTATCGCGGCGGCGAATCTGGAGCTTACTATGCATGACAATGGCACAAGGTAATCATTGAGCTGCAAAACCAGGCCCATGGAGTAGTAATCGTTGATGTTTTCACTAAGCAAAGGTGTGGCATTTGTGCAGCAATCACTTACAGGCAGAGTAGCCGCCAGCCTGGCATTACTGATTCTGGCAGCGGGTTGCAGCCGCCAGCCTAATGCCGAGACGGCCACCACCCACCACGCCAGCTTTCAGGCCTATCAGCAGGAAACGCGGCAGGAAGTTCGAGAGAAACGCAGCTTCCAGACGGAAAGTCATGACAATGAACTGGTGTGGAATACACCTTTCGAGGTACGGCCCGCCGTGCCGTCGGGCAAGGCGCTGCTGTTGCTGCACGGGCTGGGTGATTCGCCATGGTCATTCGTTGACGTTGCCCAGGACTTCGCTGCGCAAGGCTATGTCGTGCGGGTTGCGCTATTACCGGGGCACGGCACCAAACCCGAGGACCTGATCGATGCCCGCCTCGAAGAATGGCAGGCTCTGGTCAAGGAACAGGTCGCGTTGCTGCGCCAGGAATACCCGGAAGTCTATCTGGGCGGCTTCTCGACTGGCGCCAATCTGGCACTGGCCTACGCCATCAAGGATCCCGCCGTCAGTGGCCTGGTACTGTTTTCCCCGGCCATCCGTTCCAGCGCAACCTATGACTGGGTCACGCCCTGGCTGGCACCGGTCAGGACCTGGCTTGTCTCGCCCAACGAATCCCGTCCGCAGCAATCGCCGGTGCGCTATTACAACGTGCCCACCAACGGCTTCGCCCAGTTCTATCGCAGCAGCGTGGTGGTCCGTGACCTTATTGAACATGAAAACTTTGACCGGCCTGTCGCTATCGTCCTGAGCGAAAAGGATTCGGTGGTCGACGTGCATTATGTGCGTGAACTGTTCAAGAGCCGTTTCACTCATCCGGCCAGCCGCTTGATCTGGTATGGCCAGAATAATCAGGCCGGCGCAGGCAACGTTGCGGATTCATCACGGATCCTGACGCGCAGCGACCGTCTTGCCGATGAGCGCATCAGCCAGTTTTCCCATATGGGTATTCTGTTTTCGCCGCAAAATGCGCTGTACGGCCGCTCGGGAAAGCTGCGCTTCTGCTGGAATGGCCTGAATGCCAGGGATGTCGCTCGTTGCGAAGCGGGAGAGGAGGTGTGGTATTCGGAGTGGGGGTATCGCGAACCGGGCAAGGTGCATGCGCGCCTGACTTACAACCCGTATTTTGCGTGGCAGTCGCAGGTGATCCATGAGGTACTGGCGGCGGCTGGCTCAGGCAAGAAGCAAATTCACTGATAGCGTCTACAGGCATGGCCCGGTCGGTGCATCAGCACCGACCGGGCCAGCTATCACCACCTGAAGTTGACGGAAGTGATCAGCTCGCGTTCGTCGCCGTAGCGGCAAATCGCAAACTCACAGTAGGTGTACTTCTTGTTCATCACGTTGTTTGCGTTGAGGGAGATATCCCAGTTCTTGTCGATCTGGTAGCTGGCCATGGCGTCGAACAGGAAGTAAGCCGGCATCTGCGAGTCGATACCCGAAGCCTGGGTGGTGCCTTTGTAGCGGGCGCCGCCACCGATCTTCAACTGCGGCAGACCAAGCAGGGCGAAGTTGTAGTCGGTCCACAACGCGGCCTGATGGTATGGCGTATCTTCGCTGCGCTGACCCACTTCGCTCAGGATCGAGCTTTCAGTAATACGCGAATCGGTGTAGGCATAGGTAGCAATGACGCTGAGTTGCGGCGTCACATCGGCCTTGGCTTCCAGTTCCAGTCCGCGGGAGCGCTGCTCACCCGTCTGCGAGGGAATGTTATTGACGGTCTTCACTACGTTTTTCTGTGTCAGCTCATAAACCGCGGCACTCAACAGGATATTGCTGCCAGGAGGCTGGTAGCGAATACCCATTTCATATTGCTTGCCTTCGGTTGGCTCGAAGTTCTGGTTAGGCGCTTCGGCAACCGCCACCGGGAAGAACGATTCGCTGTAGCTGATGTACGGAGCCAGACCGTTATCCGCTTGGTACACCAGACCGGCACGCCAGGTGGTGGCTTCGTTTTTCTGTTTCAGTTTGCGACCATCCGAAAAAGCTTTTTGATCCTGGTCTGCCCAGTCATGACGACCGCCAAGCAGCAGTAGCCAGTGATCGTCGAACTTGATTTGGTCCTGCAAATAGATACCGGTCTGCAGCGTGTCGATTTGTGAACCTCGGTCAGCTGTTTGCGCCTTGTTCACTATCACCGGTTGCCCATAGTTGTACGTGGCGAGATTCAAAGAGGTCGAGTTAGCCCGGAAGTTATGCGAATCGTACGAGGCATCGTAGGTGTCTGCACCGATCAGGAAGGTGTTCTCCACGCCGCCGATATTCCAGCGTGCTTCGACGTTTGTATCGCTGGCCAGGGCTCTGGAGCGCTCATGACGGTCGCTATACTGGCGAGTCAGTAAGCCATTTCTGGCGGCGGAATTGACAGCTGCTATGGCTGCTGCGTTATTGATCGGGATCTGCATGTACTTCCACTTCATCTCCGCTTCGTAGTAACGCAGCTTGTTACTGATGCGGATATTTTCGTTGAAGTTATGCTCGAACTCATAGCCGATGGCGGACATCTCGCCATTCATGTCGTCGTAACCGGGCTCACCGATGAAGTCGTGACGGCCAATGGTAAAGGGACCGGTGCCGAGGCCTTTGACGAGCTGGTAAGGCAGTGGCGCAGAAAAGCGCGTGTCGCTTTTCTGGTGGAAGGCCAGCAAGGTCAGCGACGTGTCTTCATTAGGGCGCCAGGTCAGGGCCGGGGCGATATAGGTCTTGTCGTCGTTGATATGGTCCTGCTGGGTGCCACTGTCACGCTGCAACAGTGTCAGGCGATAGCTGAGGGTATCGCTGTCGCCCAGCGGGCCGCTGAAGTCGGCTGTCAGTTGCTTGCGGTCGTTATTGCCGTATTGCAGGCCCAGTTCATGAAGCGGTGTATCGGTCGGGCGCTTGCTGACGCCATTGACGAATCCGCCTGGCGACAGTTGGCCGTACAGGACCGACGCCGCGCCGCGAATCACTTCCACGCGCTCCAGGCCGTAGGGTTCCTGGACGCCGTCATAGGAGTTGTTCTGCAGGCGCAGGCCGTCACGCAGCGATCCACCGGTGGCAGACTCTACGTCGAAACCACGAATACGGAAGCGGTCGGAGGTGCGGTTGAAACTGCTGGGCTGACTGGTGAAACCCGGTGTATAGCTCAGGGCATCGGCCAAAGTGTCGGACTTGCGGTCGCGCAGTTCATCGGCAGTCACTACCGACAACGACTGCGGCGTTTCGGTGATCGCCGCATTGGTCTTGGTGGCGCTGGTATTGCGCAGGGCGACCTTGCCGGCCAACGGAGCTGTCGGATTCTCCTGAGCGTTGGCATTGATGTTGATATCGGTCAGTTGCAGCGCATTGCTGTCGGAGGTGGGTTCCGCAGCCATCGCCTGGGCCGAGATGACGCTGCTCAAGGCCAGAGCCAGGGTAGTGAGGTGAAACACAGGAGGGCGCCTGGTGTAGTGTTTTCCGCTGCTAACTGTTGTTGTTTTTTCGAGCATCGAAGAAGTCCTTGGATGAACATGTGACGTGTGAAGTAGCAATCTGCCCTGAATCCTGTGCTGTCAGGCGCTCAACCGGGCTGGTGTCGGCTGGCCATACTTTATCTGTAAATGATAAGGTTTTGCATTAAGATTGTTGGCTGTGTACAGATTTATTTCATTTTCGACACATTCTGTGGCCCACTTATGCCCCTGAATCAGGCAAGGGATGAAAACGATGCAGGGCATTGCTCGATGAGTGATCCGATTTGGCTCTCCCGAACGGAGGGCAAGCCATGCTGAAAGCCAGTGGAGTGCGCCTGGGTTATGGCGAACAGCAGGTGCTCAACGGCGTCAGCCTGGAAATCCCCGAAGGCCGTTTCACGGCGCTGATCGGGGCCAATGGATGCGGCAAGACCACTTTGCTAAACGTGCTTGCGCACATGCTGCGCCCGAGCGCGGGCGAGGTACAACTGGGCGGAAAAGCCCTGGGGCACTATTCGCGTCGCGCCCTGGCCCAGCAGATGGCCTTGCTGCCGCAACGCACCACGTCTCCTGCCGGGATGAGCGTGCGCGAACTGGTGATGCAGGGGCGTTTCCCCTGGCAGAGCTGGTGGCGGCAATGGTCGGAGCAGGATCAGCAGGCGATTGACCGCGCCATTGAACTGACCGGCATCGACTCTCTGCTGGATCGTTCGCTGGCAACCCTGTCGGGCGGGCAGTTGCAGCGCTGCTGGATTGCCATGACCCTGGCCCAGGACACTCCTGTCATCCTGCTCGATGAGCCGACGACCTTTCTCGACATTGCCCACCAGATCAACCTGCTTGAATTGCTGGTGGATTTGCGCGAGCAGGGCAAGACCGTCGTGGCCGTGCTGCACGACCTGAATCAGGCCGCGCGTTATGCCGATCACCTGGTGATGATGCGTGCAGGCAGTCTGCTGGCCCAGGGCGCGCCGGCTGAAGTGTTCACCAGGGAAAACCTCAAGGCAGTCTTCGATCTGGATGCGCACATCATTACCGATCCGTATTCCGGTGACCCGTTATGTGTGCCGCAGGCGCGTCGCAGCCAGCCACTGGCTGTGCAGGAGGCGCTGTGATTCACGGCTTGCGCTTGCCGGTGTGGCTGGGCCTGTTACTGGTAATTGCCCTGGCGGCACTGTTCCATCTGGCGGTTGGCGCCAAGAGTATTCCCTGGCATGAAACCTGGCAGGCACTGGTTGCCTATGTGCCGGGCAATCCCGACCACAGCGTCATTCGCGGCAGCCGTCTGCCACGCCTGCTGGTCGCGATACTGGTCGGCGCCAGCCTCGGGCTGGCCGGGACCATCATGCAGGCGGTGGGCGATAACCCGCTGGCCGATCCGGGAATTCTCGGCATCAACAGTGGCGCGGCGCTGTTCGTGGTTTTCGGTTTGCTGGTGATGCCCGGCAACGATCTGTCGATGATTCCCCTGTTTGCATTTACCGGTGCGCTGGTGGCAGCCGTCGGCGTGCTGTTACTGGCGGGCAGGGGCCATAATCCGATTCGGCTGACGTTGTCCGGAGCGATGATTGCTGCGCTGTTCAGTGCGATCACTTCCATCCTGCTGCTGCTCGATCAACAAGGGCTCGACAGCCTGCGCCGCTGGCTCACCGGTTCCATCGGCGTTACTGGCGGCACCATGCAGGCCTGGGTCTGGCCCTACATCCTGCTGGGCATGTTGCTGTGCCTTGTCAACGTGCGGGCCCTGAATGCCCATCGCCTGGGTCCGCAGGCCGCAGCCGGCATGGGTGTCAATCTGTTGCAGATGCGTGTGTTCGGCCTGGCTTCGGTGGTTCTGCTGTCCGGCAGTGCCGTGACCCTGGCTGGTCCCATAGGCTTTGTCGGGCTGGTAGTGCCGCATGCGGCGCGCTTGTTGTTTGGCGATGACTATCGTCGATTGCTGCTGGCTGCGCCGTTGCTGGGAGCGCTGCTGTTGATTCTCGCTGATATAGCGGCAAGAACCGTGGTCAGTCCGTTCGAGCTGAATACCGGTATCGTCACCGCCCTGATCGGCGGCCCGGTCTTTGTCATCCTGGTATTGAGGAAGGTCAGATGATTCGCACGGCTCTGACCTTGCCCAGGACTTATCCGCTGCTGCCCTGGATTGCCCGGCCCATCGACCTGATTGCGGTGCTGTTGCTGGCATTCTCGGTAATGGGACTGGCCTTGTACGCGCTGACGGTTGGCAGCTTCTCTCTGAGCGTTGCCCAGGTGTGGCAAGCCTTGTGGAACCCCGCGCAGGTCAGTCCGACCGTGAGCAATCTGCTCTGGGAGCTGCGTCTGCCGCGTGTGCTGCTGGCGATCCTAGCCGGGGCGGCCATGTCGCTGGCCGGCCTGCTGATGCAATCGTTGACCCGCAACCCGCTGGCGGCACCCGGTCTGGTCGGGGTGGAGTCGGGCGCCAGCGTCACCATGCTGCTGATCATCGTGTTGTGGCCGGGCGTGCTTCCCCAGGAATTTTATCCGCTGGCGGCACTGGTAGGCGGGCTGACAGTGGCGCTGTTTGTTGCATTGCTGTCCTGGCGTCAGGGCATCTCGCCGCTGCGCCTGATTCTGGTGGGCGTGGGATTGACGGCCATGCTCAGCGCGGTCGCCGATCTGCTCATCACTTACGGCAATATCGATCAGGTCGAGTCCGCCCTGATGTGGCTGGGCGGCAGCCTGCACCGCGGCGGCTGGGCTCAGGTGCACAGTCTCGGCCTCTGGTTGCTGCTGGCCGGGCTGCCGCTGCTGTTTTGTCATCGCCAGTTGAATCTGTTGCAACTGGGGGAAAAGGTCGCGCTCAGTCGCGGGCTGAATGTCACTGCGGTGATGATTTTCCTGCTGCTGTGCAGTGTCATGCTCACTGCTGCAGCGGTGGCGAATGTCGGCACCATGACCTTTGTCGGGCTGGTTGCGCCGCATCTGGCGCGCCAGTTGGCCGGCGATCGCCATGGCGCCCTGATTCCGTTGTCGGCGCTGGTCGGTGCGCTGCTGGTGCTGGCAGGCGACACACTGGGGCGAGGAATTTTCCCGCCCTTGCAACTGCCGGCAGGACTGGTGGTCGCAATCATCGGCGCGCCTTATCTGATTGTCTTGTTGGCGCGTCAGCGTAATCGCTGAAAGCAAATTGTCTGGGGAGTAAACGCGGGTGAGAGGATTTTTCCGGGGCGTAGTCGGCATGTTGTGCGTGCCATTGGCATTGCTGGCGGTAAACGCCAATGCCGCTGATACCGCTGCAACCAGAGTGTTCGAGAATAGTTTTGGCCGGGTCGAAGTGCCTGTGGCGCCGCATTGCATTGTGTCCATGCATGACTTCAGCCTGACTGCCCAGTTGCTGGAGCTGGGAGTCAAGCCCTGCGGCTCGACCGGGCGCAAGAAGCTGTTTTCCGATGTGCTGTTTCGCGGCACGCAAGAGCGTTTCGATGTCACCGGCATTCAATATATCGGCTCGCATCAGGCACCCGATCTGGAAGCCATTGCCGCCCTCAAGCCTGATCTGATCGTGGGCTTGTCGTATCACGCCGATCTCAAGGAAAAGCTCAGCAAGATTGCGCCCGTAGTCCTGCTGCCTGCGCGGGAAAGCGATATCAAGACTTACGCCAGGGAACTTGCCGATCTGGTCGGCAAGCAGCAGCGTTATCAGGAGATGCTGGGCGAATATCAATGGGTGGTCAGCGAATTCAAGAAGCGGGTCAAGGATCCATCGCGGATTACCGTAACCACGCTGGAGGTCTACACCGACGGCTTCCAGTTGATCGGCCGTGGTGGCATGGATGATGTCATCGCCGATTTCGGGCTGGGCCGTGTTCCGGCGTACAGCGCTGCACGTCAGAACGTGCCGTACAGCCTGGAGCGGATTGGCGACTTCGACAGTGATTTCATTATTGATACATATGAAGAGCTGTTAGATTCGGAGACCAGCACGGCGGCCTTCCGTCAGTCGCCGCAGTGGCGGAATCTGTTTGCGGTGAAAAACCGCCAGTTCCTGTATCTGAACCGCAGCCGCTATGCCGATACGATGCAAGGCCTGTTGGGCTCCGCGTATCTGCTGATGTCGCATATCGCGGAGCGGGAGAATGTGTTGCAGGCCAGATGAGATGTGTCAATTATGATACAAAAGTCATGAATGACAATGATTCTCTATTGATGTTGCTACTCGTTTGTATTAGTTTGTGCGCACTAAAAAGACGCATCGGAACGGCGAGGGGTTGCAAATGGATACGGGTTTGGCGGCTGCACAGGTTCAACCCACGGATATTATTCCGGGTAACGAGCAGACCCTGCCGTTCATGGTTCATGCCCAGGCTGGCGGTGATACCTGGCAAGCCAGTCACGAGCGGATTCAGCAGGCAATCGCAACCCAATTGCCGCGTGCCGGTGGCGTGTTGTTGCGGGGCTTTGCCTTCAAGGATGAAGCGGATTTTGAAGCCTTTGCCTGTAGCTTCGGGCATGAGCTGCTGACTTACGATTACGCCTCCACGCCGCGCACCAAGCTCAAGCTCAACAACCGGGTCTACACCTCTACCGAATACCCGGCCCATCAGGTTATCCCGCTGCACAATGAGCAGTCCTACTCGCTGAACTGGCCAATGAAGATCTGGTTTCATTGCGTGCAGGCCGCGGAAGTCGGCGGTGAAACCCCGATTGCCGACAGCCGCCTGGTCTACCAGCAGCTTGATCCGGTGATCCGCCAGCGCTTTGCCGACAAGCGCCTGATGTATGTGCGCAATTACGGCAACGGCCTGGACTTGCCCTGGCAGCAGGCGTTCAGCACCGAAGACCGGGCACAGGTCGAGCGTTTCTGTCAGGCCAGCAATATCCAGTTCCAGTGGACCGATGATGGTGAGCTATCGACCCGTCAGGTCTGTCAGGCCGTGGCTCAGCATCCGGTGAGCGGTGAATGGGTATGGTTCAATCAGGCGCATCTGTTCCATATTTCCAACCTGGCTCCGTCCGTGCGCGAGACGCTGATTTCCATCGTTGGCGAAGAAGGCGTGCCGCGTAACGTGTTCTACGGCGACGGTTCGCCCATCGAGCTGGAAGCCCTGGAGCATATCCGCTCGGTTTTCGCTCGCTGCCAGGTCAGTTTCCCCTGGCAGTCCGGTGACGTGCTGATGCTCGACAACATGCTGGTTGCTCATGGCCGCTCCACATTCCAGGGCGCGCGCAAGGTTGTGGTCGCCATGGCAGAGCCTGCTTCGGCAGGCTGAAAGCTCTCTCTTTCAGAAAGCCGCCGCAACTGGCGGCTTACTTTGAACAAGCAATGAAAAGGACACCAAATGGATCGCCTGATGCATCGCTGCTGGCTGCGTGGAATTCGCCTGTCTATAGCTGAGGGTCAGTTAACCATTGCGCATGGATCGCAAGACGCCTTGAACGAAGAGCTGGCAGCCGAGCTGCAGGCGCGTGCTCCTGAAGTGCTGCAATGGCTGCAGCAACACCCCGATTATTTCGATGCTCGCCCGCTGACCGATAACGAACAGGCTCTCTGGTTTCTGCAACGCCTGGAGCCTGACAGCTGCGCCTATAACATCGCCTATGCCGGTCGACTCAAGGCGCAGTTCTCCAGCGAGGATTTTCCCCGCCGCCTGCAGGATGCCTGGGCTGCGGTGCAGCAACGCTATCCGATGCTGTGCACTGCCTACGCAGAGCGCGACGGCGAGTTGTTGCAGTGGAGCCATCGCGAAAGGATCCAGCCGTTGCAGTGCGTCACATTGCAGGCTGCGGATGCCGATACTTTGCAGCAACGCATCACTGAACTGGCCGACGCGCCCTTCAATCTGGAAGCCGGTGAGGTCAGCCGGGTCGCGCTGCTCAGCAACTCGCAGGGCCGCACGACCGAACATACCGTGTTGCTGGTCATTCACCACATCGCTGCGGACCTGGTCACGTTCTACACCGTGCTCAACGAGCTGTTCGCGCTGATCAATGACCAGCCGCTGCCGGCGGTCAATCCCGATGCCTATCGCGACTATTGCAGCGACCTGCATATCCGCAGCGAAGCGGCCGAGCCTGCCGAACTGGCATGGTGGCAGTCGCAACTGGCCGATGTGCCAGCGCTGGAATTACCGACCGATTTCGCCTATGGCAGCAATCAGGCCTTCAAGGGCGGCGAGCTGTCGGTGCGCTTCGATCCCGCGACCACTGCGCGGGTGCGTGCCGTGGCCCGTGAGTGGGGTGTCACGCCCTATGTGTTCTGGTTCTCCCTGTTCCAGCAGTATCTGGGCGTGTTGTCCGGACAGGACGACTTTGTCCTCGGAACGCCCAGCGGCTGGCGCTTGCGCCGCGAACACCTCACCTTGCCGGGTTACCTGGTCAATCCATTGCCGATCCGTTGCCGACTGCGCCGCGAGCTGTCCAGCGGCGAGTGGGCCAGAGAAGTGGATGCCACCGTCAAGCAAGCCCTGCAGCATCGCCATTATCCGTTCTCGCGCCTGGTCAAACAGCTCGATCTGCCACGGCAGATGGGTAGGGCGCCGCTGTTCCAGCATATGTTCACCCTCAACAAGGAACGTATCGCGCCTTTCGAGCAGTATGTCGACCGGCTGCTGTCGGAACAGCGCGGCGCGGCCCACGAACTGAATATGGTGATCATCGACGAAGAGCAAGGCTTTCTTTGTCGCTGGCGCTACAGCAAGGCGCTGTACCAGCACGCAACCATCGAGCGTTACCGCGACCAGTTCGTCGCGCTGGTACTGGCGGCCCTCGAACAGCCCGCAGTACCGTTCGCCGAACTGGACTGGCTGGCCACCGAGCAGCAGTCGTTGCTCAAGGGCGAAGACCTGCCGACCGCGACCAGCAATGCCTGGCAGGCATTCACTCGGCAATGTGTGCACAAACCCCAGGCCATTGCGCTGCAGGACGAGCAGGGCACCCTCAGCTATGCCGAGCTGGCCCGCGCGGTGGTTGCCCGCAGCGAGCGACTGCAGGATGGCCAGAGTCTGGCGGGCGAACACATTGCCTTGTGCCTGCCGCGCAGTCGTGAACTGGTGATGCACATGCTCGCGGCCTGGCAATCTGGCGCGACTTATCTGGCCCTCGATCCGCAATGGCCGCAGTCCCGTCAGCAGGATATCTGCGAGGATGCCATGCCCAAGGTCTGGGTCGGCGAGGGCGTACGCCCCGAATGGTTGCCGGAACAGGTCCGCTGGTTATCGTTGCCGTCTGCGCCGCTCTTCAGCGATGCAGCCTTGCATGCGCCACTGGCAGCCGATCTGGCGGCCTACGTGGTCTATACCTCCGGTTCCAGTGGCCGGCCAAAAGGCGTCAAGGTCAGCCAGGGCAACCTGATCCATTACGTCAACGGCTGCCTTGAGCGGCTGAATCTGTCTGCCGATGCCAGTCTTGCCAGCCTGGCCAGTTGCGCTACCGATCTTGGCCATACCGCATTGTTCGGCGCCTTGCTCAGCGGACGCTGCCTGCGTCTGCTGGCCGAAGAGCTGGCTTTCGATGCCGAGGAACTGGCGGCGGTGCTGGAGCGTCAGCCGGTCGACATGCTGAAGATCGTGCCGTCCCATCTCAACGCCTTGCTGGTCGCCAAGGATCCGCAGCGCTTGTTGCCGCGCCAGTGTCTGGTGACCGGCGGTGAAGCCTTGGGTCTCGATCTGGTCAAGCGCCTGCGCGGCCTGCAAGCCGATCTGCGCATCGTCAACCATTACGGTCCCAGCGAAACCACCGTGGGCGTCCTGACCCATGAAGTCGATAGCAGTGGCGCAGCGCCTCTGGGTCGACCGCTTGCCAATATTCAGGTCAGCGTCCGTGCGCCTGATGGCAGAGTTTTGCCGGTCGGGGTCAGTGGCGAGTTGTGCGTTGCAGGTGCGACTGTGGCCCTGGGTTATCTCAGTGCTCCGCAGGCCGATCAGGCGCGTTTTACCGAATACGGTTATCGCACCGGCGACCGGGTACGACTCAATCATCAGGGCCAGGTGGAATTCCTTGGCCGCCTCGATGAGCAGGTCAAGATCCGTGGCTACCGGGTTGAACCGGCCGAGGTTGCTGCACAGTTGCGTGACGTGCCGCAGGTCAGCGATGTCAGCGTGCTGAACATTCCTTCGCCGTTGACCGGCAACCGGCTGGTGGCCTTTCTGGTGGCGCCGTCGGCCGCTCTGGCTGATATTCAGAACGCTCTGCAAACCCGGCTTCCGGACTATATGCAGCCTGCCCAGTGGCACTGCCTCGATGGCTTTGCCTTGCTGGCCAACGGCAAGGTCGACCGTCAGGCCCTGATACGCCTGGCCGAGCAGGCACCAGCGCAGTTGCCTGGCGCAGAGCCGACAGATGCCCAGCCGTTGAATGCGGTCGAAAGTGCCTTGCTGGATATCTGGCGAACCCTGCTCGGCAAACCCGAGCTTGGCCCCGATGACAACTTCTTCGCCCAGGGTGGCGATTCCATTCTCGGTTTGCAGATCATTGCCCTGGCGCGCCAGCAACAGATCCTGATGACCCCCAAGCAATTGTTTGCCGAGCAAAACGTGCGGGCTCTGGCGCGGGTGGCGCAGACACCGCAGCGCAAACTGGAACAGCGCCTGCTGGATATCGCCCGGGAAATCCTCGACAAGCCGGAGTTGAGTGTCGACGACAACTTCTTCACGGCGGGCGGCGATTCGATTCTGAGCCTGCAGATCATCGCCAGGGCCAAGCAGCAACGCCTGCAACTCAAGCCCAAGCAGATCTTCGAGTTTCCCACCGTGCGCGGCTGGGCAGAGCAAGTGGTCGACCTCGGCGCAGCCAATGCGGGCGCTACGCCTGCGGCGCTTGAGCCGACCACGGCATTTGCCCTGACGCCGATTCAGGACTGGTTCTTCGCTCAGCAGCAAGCCGAACCCGAATACTGGAACCAGTCGCTGTTGCTGGCGCTGGACGACGCGCTGGATCAGGCTCGCTTCAGCCAGGCACTGGGCGCGCTGCTGCAGCGACATGCTAGTTTGCGCCTGACCTTTGAAAACACGGAAAACGGCTGGCAACAGCGTTATCAGGCCTTGGCACCCAGCCAGGTGCAAGCACTGCTGCATATTGAGCCGGAACCCTTGAGCGAAGCCTTGCTGCAACGCTGGCAGCAAGGCTTCAGCCTTGACCGCGCACCTCTGGTTCGCTTTGTGTATTTCTCCCGGAGTCGCGAACTGCTCTGCACGGCCCATCACTTGCTGGTCGATGCCGTGTCATGGCAAGTGCTGCTGGAAGAGCTGGAAAGTCTGTACCTGCAACCGAATGCAGCCCTGCCAGCGGTCTCGGCCGGTTTCCATGCCTGGAGCGAAGCCTTGCAGCGCCATCGCAGCGAACCCGAGGTTCTGGCCCAGGTGGATTACTGGCAAGAGCAACTGGTTGCCGAAGGCGCAGCGCTTGAGCAGACCAACCTGTATGGCCAAAGCCGGACGCTGGACACTTCGTTGTCGGTCGAGCAGACGCAATTGCTGCAAGGTGACTGCCATGCGGCCTACGGCACTCAGGTGCAGGATCTGTTGGTGGCCGCGCTGGCCGGTGTCATCGCTCAGTGGCAGGGCCGCGAACGTGTCACCCTCGAACTGGAAAGTCATGGCCGCAGTGGCTGGGAACAGGCCCCGGATCTGTCCCGCTCGGTCGGCTGGCACACCAGCCGCTACCCGCTGGCGGTCAATACCTCATGGGACCTGGAAGCCTCGATCATCGGCGCCAAGGAAGCCTTGCGCCGGGTGCCTGAACAAGGCATCGGTTACGGCCTGCTACGCCTCGATCCGGCACATGCACTGGGCGCGGCGTCGCTGCTGACCTTCAACTATCTGGGTCGGGTCGATCAATGGCTCGGGGCATCGCGACTCTGGCGTCTGGCCAGGCCGATCTGCCCCGGCATGCGCGCCGACACTACCCGCCGCACTCACTGGCTGGATGTGACGGTTCTGGAGAGCGAAGGGCGGCTGCATATCGAATGGCGCTATGCCCCGCAGGTGCATGACCAGGCATTGGTAAACCGCTTGGCGCAGCAGTTCGTGCAGCAGATCGGAGCCTTGCTGGAGCATTGCCTGTCACCTGCAGCTGGCCGCGCCACGGCTTCTGATTTTGCGGACTCTGGCCTGTCCGACGATGAATTCCTGGGGCTGCTCGAACAACTTGAGCAGTGATAACCCCAGCGTCCCATACATTAAAGGTTCGGATACCGTCAGCATGAACGACAAGGTCAAAGCACTTTCGCGCAACATCGAAGCGATTTATCCGCTGGCTCCCATGCAGCAGGGGTTGTTGTTCCACAGCCTGTTGCATCCGGGCAAAGGCATGTATCTGCTGCAATATCGTCATGTCATGGTCATGCCGGACCTCGACCTGGCAGCATTCCGCCAGGCCTGGGCGCAGGTTGTCGAGCGCCATGAGCTGTTGCGCACTTCCTTTGTCTGGAAACAGCAGAAGCGCCCGATGCAGGTGGTACACAAGCAGGTCGAACTGCCGATTACCTATGAAGACTGGTCGCACCTGAGCGAAGCCGAACAGCAGGATCGCCTGGAACAGTTGCTGAGCGAAGAGCGGGTCCAGGGCCTGGACTTCACCAAGGCTCCGCTGATGCGGGTGCGGTTGTACAAGCTGGCGCCCGATACCTATCAGTTCGTGCGCAGCTATCACCATATCCTGATGGATGCCTGGTGTTTCTCGATCATCATGATGGACTTCCTCAACGGCTATCGCGCTGCTCAGGAAGGTCGTCGCCTGAACCTGCCAGCACCGCGTCCGTACCGCGACTTCATTCGCTGGCTGGAAACCCAGAAGCCGGAAGATCATCAGGCGTTCTGGCAACAGCGTCTGGCAGGCTTCGACACGCCCAACCAGTTCGGTTTTGGCCATGTCGGGCGCATTCAGGATGCCGCCGAGCCGGTCGAGGACTGTGTCGAGCATCTGAGTCTTGAACAGACTCAGGCCCTGCAAAATACTGCCGCGCGCCACGGCATTACCCTCAACACCCTGGTGCAGGGCGCATGGGCCTTGCTGCTGGCGCGCTACAGCGGTGATCGCGATCTGGTGTTCGGCATCACGGTGGCCGGGCGTCCGGTGCATCTGCAAGGCATGGAAAGCATCGTCGGCCTGTTCATCAACAGCCTGCCGCTGCGCTGGAGCTGGCGTCCGGACGATGCGCTCGGGCCTTGGCTGAAAGCCCTGCAGACCGAGAACCTGAGCCTGCGCGAGCACGAAAGCGTATCGCTGGCCGAAATCCAGCGCTGGAGCGAGGTGCAGCGTCAGGACCTGTTCCAGAGCCTGTTCGTGTTCGAGAACGCGCCGATTGCTGCCGACTTGCGTCAGGGGCAACTGGACTACCTGATCAGCGATATGGCCAACCGCACCCACACCAACTACCCGGTTACCGTGGTGATCGTGCCGGGCGAACGCCTGCACTTGCAATTGACCTATCAGACCGACTGGTTCCTGCGCGAAGAAATCGAGCAGATGCTGCGCCACTTCCGGGCCTTGCTGCTGAATATGGGCGAAGCCCTGGGCAAGAAGCCGGAAACCCCCTTGCATCATCTGCCGATGCTCGACGAACAGGAAATCGCCCTCCAGCAGCAGGTCTGGGCCGCTGGCGGTCTGGCTGCCGACGAGCAACTGCTGCAACCGCTGTATATCGAGCGTTTACAGCAACAGGTGCGCCAGACTCCCGAGCGGGTTGCGCTTGTCCACGGCGAGCAGAGCCTGACCTTCGACCAGTTGAACCGTGCCGCCAACCGTCTGGCCCGGCATCTGCGGGCTGAGGGCGTGAACTCCGACGACTTGATCGCGGTATTCGACGAGCGTGGCCTGGATCTGGTGGTGATGATTGTCGCTACCCTCAAGGCCGGTGCCGGCTGGCTGCCGCTCGATCCACGCAACCCGCCGCAGCGCCTGGCTCAGGTGCTGCGCCAGAGCCGCACGCCGTTGCTGATTCACAGCGCAGGGCAGGCTGAACTGGCGATGCAGGCGGTGGAACTCCTCGATCAGCCGCTCAAGTCGCTGCGCTACGATCCAGCGCTATTGGGCAGCTACAGCGATGAGGACCTGAACATTGCGGTGCATGACAGCTCGCTGGCCTATTGCATCTTCACCTCCGGCTCCACCGGTACGCCCAAAGGGGCGATGGTGGCCCAGGCCGGCATGCTCAACAATATTCTCGGCAAACTGCCGGGGCTTGGCCTCGATGCCAACGATGTGATTGCCCAGACCGCGCCGCAGTGTTTCGACATTTCGGTCTGGCAAACCCTGGCCGGCATGGTGCTGGGGGCGCGTACCGTGATCCTCGGCGATTGCATCGTGCAGAATCCCGATGACCTGACGGCAGCCATCGAGCGCCACGGCATCAGCATTCTGGAAGCGGTGCCATCGTTAATGCAAAGCCTGCTCGACAGCGGGCTCGATCGTTCAGCCCTGCGCTGGGTGCTGGCCACCGGCGAGGCGTTGCCACCGGCACTGGCGCGGCGCTGGTTCGAGCGCTATCCGGCGATTCCGCTGATGAACGCCTACGGTCCGGCCGAGTGCTCCGATGACGTAGCTTTCCATCCGTTGCTTGAGCGTTTGCCGGAACAGCGCATCAACGTGCCGATCGGGCGCGCGACTCTCAATAACCGTTTGTACTTGCTCAATGCCGACCTGCAGCCGATCCCGGCCGGTGCGGTCGGGGAAATCTTCGTCGCCGGTGTCGGCGTCGGGCGTGGCTACATGGCCGATCCGGCACGTACGGCAGCAGTGTTCCTGCCGGATCCGATTGCCAATGACGGCAGCCGTATCTATCGCACTGGCGATCTGGCGCGTTTCCTGCCCAATGGCGACCTGGAATATGTCGGACGCACCGACCATCAGGTCAAGATCCGTGGTCACCGTATCGAGCTGGACGAAATCGAAGCCTGCCTGACCCGCTATCCCGGCGTGCGCGAGGCGGTGGTGGTGGCCCGCGATGACCAGCAGCGTTCCAAGGTGCTGGTGGCCTATGTGGTGGCCGATAGCGCACCGGGCATCGAGGCGTTGCGCGAGCATGTGCTGGGCAATCTGCCGCCGTACATGATTCCCAGCGCCTTCATGTTCCTGGAGCGTTTCCCGCTCAATGGCAACGGCAAGATCGACCGCAAGTCATTGCCCGAGCCGGATTTTGCCGCACAAAGCCTGGCCCGTTATGTCGCACCGAGCAGCGAGCTGCAAGGCCAGATGGTCGAAGCCTGGCAAAGCGTGCTGGGCCTCGATCAGGTCGGTGTCGAAGACAACTTCTTTGAGCTGGGCGGCCACTCGCTGCTGGCCACGCAACTGATCGGCCTGATCGGCAAGCTCAGCGGCAAGGACCTGCCATTGCGCGTGGTATTCGAGCGGCCGACCATCGCTGGCATGGCGGACTGGCTGGAAAACCGCAGCGATAGCGCCCAGTCGTCACCGACTCTGTTGCCGCGCCCTGCGAAACTGCCGTTGTCGTTTGCCCAGCAGCGTTTGTGGTTCCTGCAGCAGCTTGACCCGCAAAGCCCGGCCTACAACCTGGCGGGCGCGGTACGCCTGACCGGTGAGTTGCACATCGCTGACCTGCACGCTGCCTTGCAAAGCGTGCTCGACCAGCATGAAGTACTTCGCACCGGGTTTGTTGACCAGGCTGAAGGACCGAGCCAGGTGATTCTGGCCCGTAGCGAACTCGATCTGCCCGTGATCGATGTCGCAGACGAACAGGCGTTGCACGCACTGCTGCGCCAGGACGCAATGACGCCGTTCTCGCTGGAGACTGCGCCGTTACTGCGCGCCAGACTCTATCGCCTGGCCCCGGAAGCCTTTGTCCTGTCGCTGAACTGCCATCACATCGTTGCCGATGGCTGGTCGCTGCAATTGATCATCGATGGCCTGTGCAAGCAATACCGCAACCGGCGCCAGGGCCTGACCGAGCAGCCTTTGGCCGCTTCAATGCAGTACGCCGACTACGCGCTGTGGCAGCAGCAATGGATGAGCAGCAAGGCCTGTGAACAGGAACTTGGCTTCTGGCGCGAGCAACTGGCCGGTGAACTGCCAGTGCTGGAACTGGCCGCAGACTTTCCACGTCCAGCCCAGGCCAGCCAGAGCGGCGGACGTGTCGAGTGCCGTCTGCCTGATGAACTGACCACCCGCTTGCGTGCTTTCAGTGCCGCTCACGGCTGGAGCAATTTCATTCCTCTGCTGACCACCTTCCAGTTGTTGCTGCGCAGTCGTAGCGGCGAAGACGACATTATTGTCGGGGTTCCGGTTGCCAACCGACATCATGCGGTGTTGCAGCCGCTGGTCGGCTGCTTCGTCAACACGCTGGTGTATCGCAGGAAATTCTCGGGCGAGCGCAATCTGCTGCAACTGATGAACGAGCTGCAGAGTTTGTCGGTGTCGGTGCAGTCGCATCAGGACCTGCCATTCGATTATCTGATTGAACAGCTCGGCGTGGCGCGGCAAGTCAGTTACAACCCGTTGTTCCAGGTCATGTTCAACTACTTCCCGGGCAATGCCCTGGAGCGTTTCGAGCTGACCGATGTGATCGCCGAACCGCTGGACAACCGTCCGGACAGCGCCTTGTGCGATCTGCACCTCGACGTGCGTGACAGCGAGCATGGCATCAGCCTGAGCCTGCAATACAGCAGCGACCTGTTCCGCGAACAGACCGTGCAGATCATGGCCGACCAGTATCTGGCGCTGCTCGAAGCACTGCTCGAACAACCCGCACAGGCGTTGGGCGAGCTGCAATGGCAACCTGCCGAACGCGCGCTGGCACGCCTCGATGGCATTGGCGTTGAGGGCCATCAGGATATTCTCCAGGCCTTTGCGCGTCAGGTTGCGCAACAGCCACAAGCGATTGCCGTGCTGGCAGGTGAGCAACGCCTGAGCTATGCCGAACTGGACCGGGCCGCCGAGCAACTGGCGGCGACCTTGCAGGCCCATGGTGTTGGCCGCGAAGACCGGGTGGCCTTCAGCTTGCCCCGCGATGCCCGGCTGCCGATGACCATGCTGGCGATTCTCAAGGCCGGTGCCGCCTATGTGCCGCTGGCTGAAGATACGCCTGCGGACCGTGGGCGCTACATTCTGCAAGCAGCGCAACCCGGTTTGTGCCTCGGCACCGCTACCAGCCTTGCCGCATTGCGCGACTGGAACAGCGGCGTGCCGCTACTGGACATTGATGCAGTCAATACCGGCGAGACACTTCGTGCCCCGGTGTGCACGGCCGATCAACTCGCCTACGTGCTGTATACCTCCGGCTCCACTGGCCAGCCCAAAGGCGTGGCGATCAGCCGCGGCAACCTGATGAACCTGATGCTGGCGGTCGAGCAGGTGTTGCCGCTCAGCGCCAATGACCGGGTGCTGGCATTGACCACCGCGACCTTCGACATTGCCATTGTCGAACTGCTGCTGCCTCTGGCGCATGGCGCGAGCATTTTGCTGGCCGACCGTGAACAGGCGCGCGACCCGCAGGCCATCGATCAACTGTTGCTGGATGCGCAACCGACCGTGATGCAAGCCACGCCTGCAACCTGGCGGATGCTGGTAGCGCATACCTCGCGCAACTGGCAGGGCGTGCGGGCCATTTCCGGTGGTGAAGCCTTGCCGTGCGCACTGGCCGAAGCCATGGAGGGCAGGGGAGCCCGAGTCATCAACGGCTACGGGCCGACCGAGGCGACGGTCTACAGCACCTTCGAGGTGCGCACTGGCAACGAAAGCGGCGTTGAAGTGCCGATCGGCCAGCCGGTGGCCAATACTGCTGCTTATGTTCTGGATGCCGACTTGCAGCCAGTGCCCGCCGGGGTTCCCGGTGAGCTGTATCTGGCCGGGGCCAACCTTGGGCGTGGCTACTTTGCTGCGCCGCGCCTGACCGCTGCCGCGTTCCTGCCGGATCCGTTCGTGGCCGGTGCACGCATGTATCGCACCGGTGACCGGGTTCGCCGCAACGCCAATGGCAGCCTGGATTACCTCGGACGCCTGGACTTCCAGGTCAAGTTGCGCGGCTTCCGCATCGAACTGGGTGAAATCGAAGCGTTGCTGGCGCGTATTTCCGGGGTTCGCGAAGCGGCTGTGGTGTTGCTGGGTAACGGCGAAGCGGCGCGACTGGTGGGTTACTACGCCGGCGAGCCACTGGATGAAACGCTGTTGCGCGAAACCCTCGGCGCACAATTGCCGGACTACATGCTGCCAGGCCAGTTTGTGCATCTGCCAACCCTGCCGTTGAGCCCGAGCGGCAAGGTCGACCGCAAGGCGTTACCAGAGCCACTGCAACGCGATGGCCAACGCAGTGCACTTTCCGGCAAGTGGGAGCAGGAACTGGCCAGGCTCTGGGAAGAATTGCTGGGTTGCAGCGATATCGGTGCCGAGGACAATTTCTTTGCCCTGGGTGGTCATTCGTTGCTGGCAGCGCGTCTGGTGGCGCGAATTGCCGAGCAACATGGTCGCCGTCTGCCGCTGCGTACCTTGTTCGAGCAACCGGTGCTGCGCGATCTGGCGGCGCAACTGGCCGCTAGCAGCGTTGAGTCGGAAGGCATCCTGCGCACTTTCGAGGAGCCGTTGGCGCCGTTGCATTTCACTCAGCAGCGCCTGTGGTTCCTGGATCGTCTGCAAGGCGATACCCAGGCTTATCACCTGTCGCTGGCCTTGCGTCTGGACGGTGTTCTGCAACCGGCAGTGCTGGAACAGGCCCTGAACCAGTTGATCGGCCGTCAGCACAGTCTGCGTACGGTATTCAGCGAAACGCCTGAGGGCGCCCGTCAGCGGGTCGAGGATCAGGCGGCGGTATTGCTGGACATCGAGCCGCTGGAAGGCGACGAACATTCGCCGGCTTTCGCGCAGAAACTGAGCCAGGAAGCGCAGCGCAGCTTCGATCTCACGGCCTCGCCACTGTTCCGGGTGCGTATCTATCAGGGCCAGAGTCGCAGTGTGCTGCAGGTCACCCTGCACCACATCATCGCCGATGCACGCTCGCTGGAGATTTTCTTCAATGAGCTGCAACTGATCTATCAGGCGCTTGTGCAAGGCAGCAATGTTTGCCTGCCGCAACTGCCGCTGCAGTTCTCCGATGTGGCCGCCAGCTGGCAAGGTCCGGCCGGACAGGCGTTGATCGAATCGCAGCTGGAATACTGGCGTCAGACCCTGGCAGGCGAACCACCGGTGCTCAACCTGCCGACCGACTTGCCACGTCCTGCGGAGCAAGGCTACAAGGGCCAGCGTCTGCGCTTCAATTTGCCCGCCACGTTGGTCAGGCAATTGCGCAACACTGCGCAACAGCACGGACTGACTGCTTTCGCCCCGTTGCTGGCGGCCTGGAAAACCCTGCTGGCGCGGCACTCGGGGCAGCGTGAAGTCTGGATCGGCCTGCCGGTCGCCCATCGGCACCAGGCGCATACCGATAATCTGATCGGCTATTTCGCCACCACTCAGGTGCTGCGCAGCCAGATTGATCCGCTGCAACCGGTCGAGCAGTTCTGGCAGCAACTGCAAGCCAGCCATCTGGCGGCACAGCAGCATGCCGATGTGCCTTTCGAGCGTCTTGTGGAAGCATTGCAAGTGCGCCGCGACCTCAGCCATACACCGCTGTTCCAGGCCTTGTTCAACCTGATCCAGCGCGATGTCGGCGCCGCGATCGAGCAAAGCTTCGCCGGTTTGCCGGTGCAGCGTCTGAATGTCGAAAGCGACAGCGCCCTGGTGGATATCGGCCTGCACATCGAGCAGCACGGTGACGACTGGCATTGCGTGCTGGAGTACAACACCGACCTGTTCCTGGCCAGCACCGCGCAGCGCTATGCCGATGAATACCGCTATCTGCTCGAAGGCATGCTCAGGCAGCCTGAAGCGCGGCTTTGGGACATTGATCTGGCCAATGCCGATCATGCTCTGGACCAACGCCCATGGAACCTGCCAGCCCAGACCTTGCAGGGTGAAGTGGACCTGATTGCGCGCTTCGAGCGGCAAGTGGCCCTGAGCCCCGAGGCTCTGGCTGTAGATTGCCAGGATCAGCAACTGAGCTATGCGCAACTCAATGCCCGCAGCAACCAGCTGGCTCACTGGCTGCGTGCCCGGAAGGTGGGCACGGACGATCTGGTTGCCGTATGCCTGACCCGCGGTCCATGGCTGCTGCCAACCCTGTTGGCGGTTCACAAGGCCGGTGCCGCGTACCTGCCACTGGACCCGCAACACCCGGCCGACCGCCTGCGCTTTATCATCGACCATGCGCGGCCAGCGCTGGTACTCAGCGAAAGCCTGTGCGGCAATGCCTTGAGCGGCGTCGATAACGTTCTGCTCGATCAACTCGAACTGGACGATTACAGCTACGAGAACCTGACACTGGCGGTGCATCCGCAGCAACGCGCCTATGTCATCTACACCTCGGGTTCGACCGGCACTCCGAAAGGCGTGCAGGTCAGTCGCGACAACCTGAGCAACCTGCTGGCCGGGCTCGATGCGCAGTTGCCACTGGATAACAGGGATGTATGGCTGGCCAGTACCACTTACGCCTTCGATATGTGCAAGCCGGAGCTGTTCCTGCCACTGGTCAATGGCGCGGCGATCCTGCTGGCGCGCCGCGAGCAGGTGGTCGATGGTCATCAGTTGTTCGCCTTGCTGCGCCGCGCCACGGTGTTCCAGGCCACGCCGGCCGGCTGGCAGATCCTGCTGGAAACCGGTCACGCCGACTGGCCAGCGATACGCGGCCTGATCGGTGGCGAAGCGGTTCCGGGTGAACTGGTCACCGAACTGCGCAGCCGTGGCGTACAACTGATCAATGCCTATGGCCCGACCGAAACCACGGTCTGGTCGACAACCCAGGCGTTGCAGGAAGTGCCGAGCGGAGTTGCCGACATTGGCGCGCCGCTGCTCAACACCCGCTGCTATGTGCTCGACGAGATGTTGCGTCCGGTGCCGCTGGGTACTACCGGTGAGCTGTATATCGCCGGTTCCGGGGTTACCCGTGGCTATCAGCATGCCGCGACCATCACGGCCTCGGCCTATCTGCCGGACCCGTATGCCGGCCAACCCGGCAGCCGCATGTACCGCACCGGCGACCTGGTGCGTCGCCGCAATGACGGGCGACTGGCCTATGTCGGTCGCAGCGACTTCCAGGTCAAGGTCCGCGGTTTCCGTATCGAGCCCGGCGAAATCGAGTCGCTGTTGCGCCGTTATCCGGGCGTGGAAGAGGCGGTGGTAATGATCGATGCCCGTAGTCAGAGCCTGTTCGCCTGGCTGCAGGCACCGAATCCGGTGGATCAGGCAGCCTTGCGTCAGCATCTGGAAGGCGTGTTGCCGGGCTACATGATTCCAGCGGGTTTCATCGAGCAGCCGCGCTTTGCCCTGAATGCCAACGGCAAGATCGACCGCAAGAGCCTGCCGGCACCGCAGCCGGTCGCCATCGAGGGTGTGGCGCCGCGTAACGAACTGGAGCAGCAACTGGCCGAAATCTGGCAGGAGCTGCTGGAAGTGCCGCAGGTCGGGGTGTTCAACAGCTTCTTTGAACTGGGCGGCCATTCGTTACTGGCGATGCGTCTGATGACCCAGGTCGAGAAGCGCTTCGGAATCAAGATCGAGTTGCGCAGCCTGTTTCACAACCCGACGATTGCCGCGCTTGCCGAGCAGATCGAAAAACCCCAAGGGCCTTCGACGGATGAAGCCCTGGACGAAATGCAGCGTCTGTTATCAGAGATGGAAGAGTAAGGATGAGTGCGATGACGCAACAAGCGTTCCTGGAAATTGCGCAGCGACTGGCTTCCTTGCCTGCGGACAAGAAAAAGATCTTCCGTCAGCGTCTGGCCGAGAAGGGCATCGATAGCTGGCGTCTGCCGATCGTGCCCGCGGTGCCTGGCGAAGGTCAGAGCCTGCCGTTGGCCCAGGCGCAGCGCCGCTTTCTCTCGGCAGAAGCCCTGAGCAGCCGGGCGCTCTACAACCTGTGCTCGGTGCTGCGTTTCGACCGCGACCTGGATGGTCAGCGTCTGCAACAGGCCATGCAGCAATTGACCGATCGCCACCAGATTCTGCGCACCCGTTACAGCACCGATGCCCAGGGGCAGTTGCAGCCGCATTGCGAAGCCTTGCAAGTGCCGCTGCCAAAGGTACAGCCGCTGACCCTGGATGCATCTGAGTACGAGCAATGGTGTGCCGACGAGTATGCGCGCCAGCTCGCCGAACCCTTTGATCTGGCGCAATCGGCGCCGTGGCGCTGGCAGGCGTTCAGTGATGCGCAAGGGCAGTCGACCTGGCTGTTTTTCACCATTCACCACGTGGCCTACGATGCCTGGTCGGCCCAGCAACTCACGCTGGAACTGGCCGAAGCCTACCGCGCGCTCGCCGTGGGTGAGCCCGCCCGGCAACCGGAACTGAGCATTCAGTACGCCGACTATGCCGCCTGGGAACAGGAATGGCTGGACAGCGACAATTGCCAGCAACAGATCGATTTCTGGCGCACTCAACTGGACGATGCACCCGCGGCATTGTCCTTGCCACTGGATCGGCCCCGGCCCGCAGCCACGCAACGGCGCCACAGCGGCGCGGTGCTGGCCCGGGAGTTGCCGACGGAGCTGACCGCTGCGGTCGAAGCCGCGATTCGCAAGCACGGGGTAACGCTGTACATCTACGGCCTGACTGCATTCAGTTGCCTGCTGTCGCGCTACAGCGGTGAGAACGACTTGTGCCTGGGTACTTCGGCAGCCCAGCGTGATCGTCCGGAACTGGTGCCCTTGATCGGCCCGTTGCTCAACACCCTGGTGATTCGCCAACGGCTGCAAGACAACCCGGATTTCGCCAGCGCCTTATTGCGCACCCGCGACACGGTTGCGGGAGCCTTCGATCATCAGTTGCTGCCGTTCGAGAATGTCCTCGAAAGTCTTCAAGGTTCACGCTCCAACCCGTTGTTTCAAGTGATGTTTGTCCAGGTTGACCTGCCTGCAAGTCGTACCCTTGAATTGCCCGGTGTCGCTGTCGAAGTGCTCGACCCGCCGCAGCGCCATGCACGCTTCGACCTGACGCTGCGCATGGTGCGTACTGCCGATTCGCGTCTGCGCTGCGAACTGGAATACAGCGACGAGTTGTTCGATGCAGCCACCGTTGAGCAGATGCTCGACGACTTGCTGGCAATTTTCCGCGAGGCTTCCAGCCATCCCCAGCGTCGTCTGGGTGAGTTGCAACTGGTTTCGGCGTCGAGCGAGCTGCGCGGTTCGGCGCTGGGTTTGAACCCGGTGCCGCTGGACCAGCAAGTGCAGCACTGGGCAACCCATACACCGAACGCGACAGCCTTGTGCAGCGTCGGGCAGCGCATCGACTACGCCACTCTTGGCGCGGCTTCGTGCGTGCTGGCCAAGCGTCTGGCCGGGCAGGGGGTTGCTCCGGGCCAAGTCGTCGCGCTGTGCATGCCGCGTTGCGCCGAACAATTGCTGGCGACCCTGGCCTGCTGGCAGCGCGGTGCGGTCTGCCTGTTTCTCGATCCGGCCCAACCGCCGCAGCGGCTTGCGCAGTTAGTGCAGGACAGCGGCGCGAGCCTGTTGCTGGCCCTGGACGAAGCGCCGCAAACCGGTATCGATATTGCGCGTCTGGTGCTGGGCGCAGCCGACTGGTCGCTTGACGGCAGCGTTGAACTGACCGAAAGCCTCAGTCAGCCGCAACTGCCGGCTTATCTGATCTATACCTCGGGTTCCACCGGCCAGCCCAAAGGCGTGCTGGTCACCCATGCCAACCTGGCGCATTACGCGAACGCTGTCGGCCAACGCTTGCAGGCAAAACCGGGCAGCCGCTGGGCGACGCTGGCGACCGTGGCTGCGGATCTGGGCCTGACCTGCGTATTCGCCGCCCTGAATGCTGGCGATTCATTGGTACTGCCACCCGCGTCGCTGACGTTCGATCCACCGGGCTGGGCCGACTTCCTCGACGAACAGCCTGTGGACTGCCTGAAAATCGCACCTTCGCATCTGCGCGGTTTGCTGGCCCTGGACGATGCCCGTCGCGTGCTGCCCAGAGAGGTTCTGATTCTTGGCGGCGAGGGCTTCGATCAGGCCTTGTTCGCACGGGTGCGGGAACTGGTACCACAACTGCGCATCTTCAACCACTACGGCCCTTCGGAAACCACTGTCGGGGTGATCTGTGGCGAAATCCACAGCCTCGACGACCTTGAAGCGGGCCAGTACCTGCCATTGGGCCAGCCGCTGGCCGACGCCGAGTTGCGCATCGTCGATGGTAATGGCGTTAGCGTGCCCGTCGGTGTCGCCGGTGAGCTGTTGATCGCCGGCCCCCAGGTTGCCCAGGGTTACCTCGGGCAGCCGCAACTGACCGAGCACGCATTCGGTTCGACGAGCGCAGGGCAACGTTTTTACCGTAGCGGCGACCGGGTTCGTCTGCAACGCAACGGGCATCTGGTATTTCTCGGACGGCAGGACGATCAGGTCAAGATTCGTGGTTTCCGGGTCGAGCCGGGCGAGGTCAGTGCCTGGCTCACTGCCCAGCCTCAGGTGCGCGAAGGCGCGGTACTGGCCGCGGAGGTCAAGGGGCGCATGCAATTACTGGCCTACCTGAGCCCGTCCCTGAGCTCCGAGACTCTGGCAGAACTGCAAGCCGAAGCTAAACGTCAGTTGCCGGAGCATATGCTGCCCGCGCATTGGTTCACGCTGGATACGCTGCCGCTGACCGCCAATGGCAAGCTGGATCGCCGGGCCTTGCCTGAGCCCGCTGAAGGTGAGCCGTCCGGCGAATCCACTCAGCCGCCGCTGGGCGATACGGAGCAGCGCCTGGCACAACTGTGGTGTCAGGTGCTGGGTTGCGCGCAGGTCGGACGCAACGATGATTTCTTTGCGCTGGGCGGCGATTCGATTCTCAGCCTGCAACTGATCGGCATGGCTTCGCGGCAAGGGCTCAAGCTGCAACCGCGGGATGTGCTGAAAAATCCGACCCTGGCCGACATGGCGCTGTGTGTCGACTGTCGTATGCAGCCAGCCTTGCTTAGCGTTCTCACGGCCTTCCGCGAGTTGCTTGAGCAACCGGAACTCGGGCCGGATGCCGATTTCTTTGCCGCAGGTGGCGACTCGATCCTCAGCCTGCAACTGATCGCTCGTTTGCGCCAGGCCCAATTACGCCTTATGCCACGGCAACTGTTGGAACACCCGACGCCCCGGCAACTGGTTGGCGTACTGAAACCTGTAGCCGCACCGGCTGCCGCCGCGCCAGAGCCCGTACAGGTTGAAGAACAACGGCAACCCTTGTCCCACGCCCAGCAACGGGTGTGGTTCATGCAGCAGCTCGACCCGGCGGAAACGGCGTACAACGTCACCCAGTTGCTGGCCCTGCGCGGCAATCTGGATCTGGCTCGACTGCAACGCACTTGCCAGACACTGGTCCAGCGCCATGAAGCATTGCGCTGCCGCTTCCATGAAGAGCAAGGCCAGGTCTGGCAACGTCTGGACGAGAGCGGCGCGCCGATCTTCAATGTGCATGACCTCAGTGGTCTGGACGAGTCGGAGCAACAGGCAGCGATTGCCAGGGCGGCGAGACGTGCCTTTGATCTGGTGAACGGGCCATTGCTGGCCATCGATGTGTTTGGTGTGGCGCCCGACGATTACCGTCTGCTGTTCAATGTCCATCACATTGCCGTCGATGGCTGGTCCATGGGCCTGCTGGTCCAGGACTTTGCCCTTATCTATCAGGATCAGCCAACGCCTGCGCCAAGCGGCCTGTTGCCACTGATCCAGGAGCAACGCCAGCACCTGGAAGGCGAGCATGGCCAGCAATTACTCGACTACTGGCAACAACGCCTGCAAGGTCTGGGCAACGAACCTCTGGAACTGCCCGACCACAATCTGCGCCCGGCGGTGCAGGCCTACGCCGGTGCCCGTGACGAGTTTGTCCTGCCCGCCTCATTGAGTGCAGCTGTCGACGCCCAGGCCAGAGCGCTGGGTGTCACGCCATTCGTGATGTATTTTGCCGCGTATCAATTGTTGCTCTGGCGACATGCCGGGCGCACGGATTTTGCCATCGGCCTGCCGGTAGCCGGACGTGAGTCGGCAGCGGGTCAGGCGCTGGTCGGCCTGTTCGTCAACACCCTGGCGCATCGGGTGCAGATCGATGCCCGGCAAAGCCTGCAAGCCTTTATCAAAAGCCTGAGCGGGCAACTGGCCGACGATCTGGCTCATCAGCAGTTGCCGTTCGAGCAACTGCTGGACAAGCTGGATTTCGAGCGTCATCTGGATCGCACCCCGGTGTTCCAGAACCTGTTCAACTATCAGATCGACCACGGCGATTTGCGCAGCTTCAGCCTGCCGGGCGTCAGCGTGGAGTCGCTGGCATTGCCGGACGGCGTGGTCAGCGCCAAGTTCGACCTGACTTTCAACCTGTTCACTCAGGGCCGTGGTGCCGAGGCCAGTACCCGGCTGATTGTCGAGTACGCGACTGCACTGCTGAGCTCCGGCACCACCCGGCGGCTGGCGGAGGATTACCAGGGATTGCTCGCCAGCCTGACCCGACTCGACCTTGAGCAGCGTCTGCTGGAAGTGCCGCTAAACTCGGTTGCTGCCCTGGACACGGCGGGCAAGGCCATGGACTTGCCTTGCGAGGCGGACTTCGTGACTCGCTTTGAAGTGCAGGCCGCGGTCAATCCCGAGCGCGTCGCGGTGTATTGCGCGGATCGTCGCCTGAGCTATGCAGAACTGGATGCCCAGGCCAATCGCCTGGCCCATTGGCTGCAGGCGCAAGGTGTCGGTCACGAGTCGACGGTTGCTTTCTGCCTGCCACGGGATGAAAGGCTGCTGGTGTGCATGCTGGGCATTCAGAAGGCCGGCGCCTTGTATCTGCCCCTCGACCCTGGCCATCCGGCGGCACGTCAGGCACAGATTCTCGTTCGGGCACGCCCGCAACTGCTGCTTTGCGATGCGCGGGCCGCGGATTTGCCCGAATCACTGGATTGCTGGCTGTGGGCCGATCTGCCGCTGTCGCAGTTCCCGACACAGGCTCCGGCGTTGGGCACAGACCTGCAGCAACTGGCTTATACGCTCTATACCTCGGGTTCCACCGGGCAACCCAAGGGTGTGCAGATCAGTCGTGGCAACTTCGCCAACTTCCTGCTGGCCATGGAGCAGGCGTTGCCACTGGACAACGTGCAGCGCTATCTGGCCCTGACCACTGTCACTTTCGACATTTGCGGTCTGGAGCTGTGCCTGCCGCTGGTGCGCGGCGGCACTGTGGTGCTGGCCGACGATGAACAGCGTCAGGATCCCGTGCTGCTCGCGCAACTGATCAAGGACCAGGCTGTGGATCTGATCCAGGCCACGCCAGCTACCTGGGCGATGCTGTTGCAGGGTGATCGCCAGGTGCTGTCCGGGCGTGTGGCGCTGGCCGGTGGTGAAGCACTGGCGGCAGAAATGGCCAGTGAATTGCGCCAGTGCGTGGCGCAACTGGTCAACGTTTACGGCCCGACCGAAACCACGGTGTGGTCGACCCAGACGCCCATCGATGAACTGCAACTGGCGGTCGCGCCGATTGGCAGGCCGTTGCTCAACACCCGTTGCCACGTTCTCGACGAGCATTTGTGCGAAGTGCCGACCGGTTGCGTCGGCGAGCTTTATATCGCTGGCGAAGGCCTGGCCCGAGGTTATGCCGGGCAGCCTGGCCTGACCGCCGAGCGCTTCATTGCCGATCCGTTCAGTGTCGATGGCGGGCGCTTGTACCGCACCGGCGATCTTGCGCGCTGGCAGCCCGACGGGCAGCTGTATTACCTGGGCCGCACGGACGATCAGATCAAACTGCGCGGCTTCCGTATCGAGCTGGGCGAAATCGAGGCAGTGCTGCTCAGTCATCCGAAAGTATTGCAGGCGGTGGTGGCCGTACAAGGCGAGCATCTGGCAGCTTTCTGGGTAGCAGAAACAGAGAGCCCGCCCGATACAACAGAGATCCGCGATTACCTGCAAGCACGCTTGCCGGTCTACATGCTGCCGACGCATCTGCAGGCGCTGGAGCAGTTGCCGCTCAACACCAACGGCAAGGTGGATCGCAAACAGTTGCCACGCCTGCAACTGGACGTTGCCACTGCCAGCGCCGAACAGCGTCCGCTGTCGGCCAGCGAAAGCATGCTGGCCGATGTCTGGGCTGCTGTGTTGAAACGGCAACAGATTCCTGCCGATGGGCATTTCTTCCAGTTGGGCGGGCATTCGCTGATGGCCGCTCAGGTGCGCGGACGTTTGCGTGAGCAGGGCTTTGAAGTGCCGTTGCGCTGGTTGTTTGAAACTCCGGTACTGGCTGAACTCGCAGCGCGAATCGAAGGCCTGGCGCAGCATCTGGACCTCGGCGCGCTGAACATTGCGCATGTCGATCAGCAACTGGATCAGCCCTTGTCGTCGGCACAGCAGCGAGTCTGGCTGATGCAACAGCTGGATCTGACCGACAGCAGCTTCAACATGAGCAGCAACGTACGCTTGCGCGGTGAACTGGACAGCCAGGCGCTGCAACGTTCATTGCAACGCCTGGTAAGCCGCCATGCGATTCTGCGCACCACTTATCAGCAACAGGCAGGCGAATTGCGTCAACGGATTCACCAGCAACTGGCGGTAGAGCTGCAAGTACAGGAGTCGAGCGAAGCACAGTGGCCGAGCCAGGCCCGCGAGATTGCGCTGCGACCTTTCGACCTGGGCAGCGAGGCGCCATTGCGGGCGGTGCTGTACCGGATTGATCAGCAGGAGCATGTGCTGCAACTGGTCATGCATCATATTGCCTCCGATGGCTGGTCCGGCGCGGTGCTGGTCGATGAGCTGATTCAAGGCTACGAAGCCTACAGTGCCGGTTTGCAGCCGACACAGGGCGAGCTGCCGATCCAGTACGTCGACTACGCGGTCTGGCAAGGTTCGCCTGCCGTGCAACTGCGTCAGCGTGAAGGTCTGGATTTCTGGCGCCGTACCCTGGCCGGGATTCCGGCCCAGGTGCCATTGCCATTCGATTTTCCGCGTCCGGAGCGTGATACCGGCACTGGCGCGGCGCTGGACTTCCAGTTGTCGGCCAGTACGGTCGAGCGCCTGAAAGCCTTTGCCCGGGACAGCGGCACGTCACCGTTCATGTTGTTGCTGACCTGCTATGCCGCGGTGCTGCAACGCGAGACACAAGGCCGTGATCTGGTCATCGGCACTGACGTAGCGAACCGCGATCATCCAGCCACCGAATCGCTGATCGGCTTCTTCGTCAACCTGCTGGCCCTGCGGATCCGCCTGCAACCGGAGTTGAGCTTCCGCGAGCAGGCGCTGCAAGTACGGGAGATCTGCCTGCAGGCCTTCGCCTGGCAGGACACACCATTCGAGCGGGTCGTCGAGTGCCTGGAACTGCCGCGGGTGGCCAATCTGCATCCGCTGTTGCAGACCCTGTTTGTCCTCGACAACACGCCGCGTCAGCAGCGCCGGCTGGGCAATCTGCAGGTCGAGCCGCTGACCGGCGAGCAGCATCACTCCAAGTTCGACATGGCGCTGTTCGCCAGCGAAGACGGTGATGCCATCAGCCTGCGCTGGGTGTATCGCACCAGCCTGTTCCGACAGGCCACGGTCGAGCGCCTGCGCGATGCTTTCGAGACGCTGCTGGGCATGGCCCTCGGCGCACCTGACAACCCTATCGATACCTTGATTCCGACTGTAAAGGGAGCTGCAGCAATGTCCACGGACAACCCGGTGCAACGCAAGATGAGCAAACTGGGCAAGATGCGCCAGAGCGGTTCGCCCATCGCTCGCGAGCCCATCGAAGCCCGGCCGCTGCGCGAAGGCTCGAAATTCCCGCTGCTGGTCACCTTGCGGGATCGTGAGCTGGCACCGGCCATCTGGGCCGAAGCCAACCGTGACAAGGTCGAGAACTGGCTGCGCGAGCATGGCGGGATTCTCTTCCGTGGCTTCGATCTGCCGACCCCGGTCGATTTCGAGACTTTTTGCCAGGCCCTGTGCCCGCAGCTGTATGGCCAGTATGGCGACTTGCCGAAGAAGGAAGGCGGCAAGAACATCTACAAGTCCACGCCATACCCCAAGGACCGGATGATCCTGTTCCACAACGAGAGCGCGCATCAGCATCGCTGGCCGCGCCGCCAGTGGTTCTACTGTGAGATCCCGGCCACTTCCGGCGGCGCGACGCCGATTGTCGACAGCCGCGAGGTCTACCGGGAGCTGCCGGCCTGGCTGCAGGCGAACCTGCGCCGCAAGCAACTGATGTATGTGCGCAATTTCAGCACCAGCCTGGACGTCAGCTGGCAGCATTTCTTCCAGACCGAAGATCGCGCCGAGGTCGAGCGTATCTGCCGGGAGAGCAATATCCAGTTCGAGTGGCGCGGTGCCAACGACCTGCATACCCGTCAGGTATGCCCGGCGGTGATCCTGCATCCGTTAACCGGAGAGGAAAGCTTCTTCAACCAGATCCAGCTGTACCATCCGGCCTTTCTCGATGCCGATATCCGCGAGCAGTTCTTGCGTGATGGCGAGGCGAACATGCCAAGGCAGGTGTTCTACGGTGACGGCTCGGAGCTTGAAGAAAGCGCCATCGAGGCGATAAACGCCGCCTACGACCGTTGTGCAGTGCGCTTCGACTGGCAGCAGGGCGATGTGGTGATGCTCGACAACATGCTGGCGGCGCACGCCCGTGATCCATTCGATGGCGAGCGCAAGATTGTGGTGGCCATGGGCGAGATCTATGGCCGTGATCAGGTAATGGCTGCCCCGGCGCAGACCGAAGAGTCTCACGCAGAGTTGAACCCATGATGGATCTTGGATTAACGCTTTCACCGCAACAGAAACAGCTGGCCCAGGCCAATCCACAGGCCTGGCGCTGGGTACGCATGCAACTGGCGGGTGTTGCCGCCAGCGTGATCGAGCAACGCCTGCGCGTCTGTCTGCAGCGACATGAAGCCCTGCGCCTGCGCTATGAGCGTCCGCTGGGTGCAACCGGTCTGCGGCAGCGTGTTGCCCAGGCTCATGAAGTGCGTCTGGACTGGCATCAGGCGCAGGCCAGCGACGGCCATGATGCACAGCAGTGGCTGGAGCAGGCACAACAGCAGTGCCGCACGCAGCAACCGGACGTGCTGGCCTGGCTGCTCGACGATTGCCTGCTGCTGGCTGTGCCGGTCTATTCGCTGGACCCGCGCAGCCTGGTTCAGTTGCGCGCCGAATTGCTGGGGCAGGGCGCGGCACTGGAAGCCGAGCCCATGCAGTACGGCGAATATGTCGAGTGGATCAACGGCCTGCAACTGGACGAGGATGCCGAGCAGGGCGCGCAGTTCTGGCGCAATCTGGCCTTGCAGGACGTGCCGGGCATGCGCCTGATCGAACGTTATGGCATCGCCAGTGGCAGCCATGCCGTGGTTGCGCAGGAACTGGCGCAGACACTGCCGATGGCATTGACCGCGCTGGCCGAGCGCGAAGGTGTGAACGTCGAGCAACTGGTCCTCGCCGCATGGGGTTCGCTGCTGGGCAGGCTCAACGGCCAGGTTCATGGCCAACTGGGCTTGCAGCACGATCCTCGCGATAACTATGAGGAATTACAGGGCGCTTACGGCGTATTCGAGCAGACCTTGCCGATGGTGGTGCAGATCTCCGAGCACAGCACCTTGAGCAACCTGGCCCGGCAACTGGAGCGACAGCTGGAAAACGCCGTCGAGTGGCAGGAATATGTCGGCCAGGCGCAGCTGTTGCCGGAATGGCGCGCCAGTTTCCAGAGCGGACTGCGGGTCGTGCATGCTGCGCAGTTGCATGGCGTGCAGGTACTGTCCTTCGATACGCCGGTAGAGCTGCAAGTACAGTTGACTCTCGATGCCCAGGGCAATGGGCAACTGGCGCTGGCTTATGATCGCGGCGTGTACCGCACTGAGCAGATGCAGATGTTGCTCAAGCGCTTTGGCCACTGGCTGGAACAACTGGTCCAGTCGCCCAATGGGCTGATCAATGCTTTCGACCCACGTTTGCCCGAAGAAATGCAGGCAATGTCGGTGCGCCCGGAACTGGAAGCGGATCTGGATATTGTCGCCTGCTTGCGCGCGCACGCCCGGGCCCAACCGGATCGCCCGGCGCTGCGCTATGCCGGGCAGACCTTTTCCTACGCCGAACTCGATGTCTTGAGCGACCGGGTTGCCGGCAGCCTGCATCAGGCCGGGGTCGGACGCGAACAACTAGTCGGTCTGTATCTGCCACGTGGCGCAGAAATGCTGGTGGCGATGCTGGGCTGCTTCAAGGTCGGTGCGGCTTATCTGCCGCTGGATCCGCAACAGCCACCGCTGCGCCTGGCCGGGATTCTCGATGATGCCCGTCCGGCATTGCTGCTGCATATGGACGGCCTGTTGCCGGAAACCGCGATCACCATGCTGCGCTGGTCAGAAGCCAGTAACGGCCCGCTATTCGACACGCCGCTGTCGGCCGCGGCACAGGACCTGGCCTATGTGCTCTACACCTCGGGCACCAGCGGCAAGCCGAAAGGCGTGCAGATCGAGCAGGGCCAGTTGCGGCATTACGCCACGCAAGTGACCCGGGCGCTGCAATTGCCCGAAGGCGGACATTACGGGCTGGTTTCCTCGTTGCTGGCCGATCTGGGCAATACCGTGCTGTTCCCGGCCTGGCTGCAGGGCGGTTGCGTGCATGTGCTGGAGCAGTCGACTGTGACCGATGCCCAGGCATTTGCCGCAGAGCTTGAGCGCCATCCACTGGACGTATTGAAGATCGTCCCTTCGCATCTTGAAGCTCTGATGGGCGAGCAGGCTGCAGAGCGGATTCTGCCGCGCAAGGTACTGGTGCTGGGCGGCGAACCCATCGGGGAGCATTTGCTGACGCGACTGACACAAGTGCAACCGGCCTGCCGTCTGTACAACCATTACGGCCCCACCGAAACCACGGTGGGTGTGCTGTGGCAAGCCATTGATCTTGAGCAGGGCGTGGCGGGTACTGCCCTGAGCCAGGTGCTGGGCGACAACTGCATCCAGTTGCTCGACGAACAACAACGGCCGGTGCCCGCTGGGCAGGCCGCAGAGTTGTGTATCAGTGGCGCCAGCGTCGGCCGTGGTTATGTCGGCGATGTCGGCAGCCATGCCTTTGCTGTCGATTCGCTCAGTGGCCGTCGCCTGTATCGCAGCGGCGATCTGGCCTTGCGCCAGGCCGATGGCGCGCTGCGCATTCTTGGCCGCAATGATCAGCAAGTGAAAATTCGCGGGTTTCGCCTGGAACTGGCGGAAGTCGAACAGGCCATGCTGGCCCAGCCGGGGATTCAGCAGGCGGCGGTCCTGCTGGACGGGCAGGGTGATCAGGCGCGCCTGCTGGCCTTTGTGGTCAAGGACGACGCCGGGTCCGAGAGCACCGAGCAACTGCGTACCAGCCTGGCCCGTCAGTTGCCGGACTACATGCTGCCCAGCGGTATCTTCGCCCTGAAGGCCCTGCCATTGAACAGTAATGGCAAGCTGGACCGCAAAAACCTGCTGGAGCGTGCCCGACAGCGCCTGCAAAACAGCCGTGTGGCGCCGGTCGGTGAGCTGGAAAGCGCTATTCTGGCTATCTGGTGCGAAGTGCTGGGTGTCGACGATCTGGGTGTGACCGACAACTTCTTCACGGTTGGCGGTCACTCGCTGGCGGCGATCAAGGTCATCTCGCTGCTGCGTGAGCGACTGGCACTCAACCTGCCGACCAACCTGCTGTTCGAGCGCCATACCGTGCGTGAACTGGTGCGTGGCCTGGGCAGCAGCGACAGCGACGGGGCCTGGAAAGTCTTGAACGACGCGGATGAAAACGCGCCAGCCTTGCTGCTGGTGCATGGCGCGCAAGGGCATCTGCAGGCCTATCAGCCACTGGTGGACAATCTGCGCAGTGAAGTCGCGGTCTTCGGCCTGGCTGCCGTGCAGCAAGGCTGGGACGAGGATGACATGAGCGCGCTGTTGCAGCAGTACGTGGCGAGCATTCCCGCTCAGTTGAAGCAGCGCCCGCTGGTACTGCTCGGCTGGAGCCTGGCGTCGCGCCTGGCCCTGCTGCTGGTGCCGCATCTGCAAGCCAGCGGCTTCAATGTTGCCGGACTGGTGGTCGTGGATCACGACGCCCAGCGCAGTCTGGCCGGAGAGGGCGACGATGCCGGACAGCTGCTTGCCGACTTTGCCTTCTATTGCCGCAGCCACGCGCAACCACTTGGCGAATCGCTGCGCGAGCGCCTGACCGGACTGCTGGCCGGTCATGACTATGCCGAAGGCGTCACCCGCCTGCTCGACGATGTCCAGGTGCGGGCGCATCTGCAATGGGAAGCGGCCGATGCCGATCTGCTTGCGCTGCTTGGGCAATATCGCTCGATCAAGACCCGTCTGTATGAACAGACACTGCCCAGTGTCGATGTGCCGGTCTGGTTGTGGCGCGGCAATGCCCATGGTGACTTGCGCGCCCAGTGGCAAGCCCATACGCGGCAGGCTGTTCGCCAGTGGACACTGGACGTGAGCCATCAGCAGATACTCGGCGAGCCGCAACTGGCCGAAAACCTGCTGCCTTTATTGTTGGAAACCTCTGCCAAGGCGGTATCGGCGTCATGATTCTATTGAAAGAACTGCTGCATAACGCTCGGTGGCGCATTTTTCTTGCGGTGCTGAGCAGTGCCTTGAGTGCGGCGGCCAGTATCGGCCTGATCGGCTACATCAATCGCAGTCTGGAACAGGGTCCTGGCAACATCGGCCAGGCCTTGCTGGTTTTCGCCGGCCTGCTGGTGCTGTTGTTTATCAGCGGCGTGACCTCGCAGTGGCTGCTGGTGCAGATCGGTCACCGGCTGGTCTACCAGTTGCGCCTGCGTCTGGTGGGCAAGGTGCTGGGTACGGCCCTGGAGCGCATCGAGCGCCTGGGCAGCCCGCGCATCTACAACGCGCTGACCAAGGACGTGACCACCGTCGCCACGGCGTTCAAGCAACTGCCGATTTCCCTGTACAACGGCTTGCTGCTACTGGCAGGTCTGGCGTACATGGCCTGGCTGAGCCTGCCGTTCTTTTTCCTGACCCTGGCGGTGATTGCTTTCGGGGTCGCCCTCGATGTGTTGCTGGGCCGCAAGGTCAAGACCTTGATGCAGGCTGTCCGTCAGCAGGATGATCAGTTGACCGAGCAGTTCGAGGCGGCCATTCATGGGCGTTGCGAACTGGGCCTGAGCCGTGAACGTCGGCACCAGCTTTATCAGCACAAGCTTGAGCCGATTGCACGGGCTTCGCTGGATGCTTCGGTGCGGGCAGATACCCTGTGGGCGATCAACCTCAACTGGACGACCCTGCTGGTATTCGTGTTGATCGGCACGCTGTTCTTCCTGGGGCAGGGGCTGGGCTGGCTGAACCAGCAGGTGGTGGTGGGTTATGTGCTGGCGATCATGTTCCTGCGCACACCGATCTCGATGATTCTCGACGCCATTCCTGCGGTAATTCGCGGTCATGTCGCCTTGCAGGCCATCGATGCCCTGGCATTGGGCGAAACGGTACAGTTCAAGGCCCCGGAGCAGGCGGCACAAGCCTTCAGCGAGTTGCGCCTGTCGAACGTGGCTTACCGTTATCCGGGACAGAATGACGAGTTTGCGTTCGAGTTGGGACCCATCGATCTGTCGATTCGCCGTGGCGAGCTGATTTTCATTGTTGGCGGCAATGGCAGTGGCAAGTCGACCCTTGCCAAGCTGCTGACCGGGCTCTACGTGCCGACCTCGGGACAGGTTTCACTCAATGGTGTGGTGCTCGATGCGGCCACCAGCGAATGGCACCGGGAGCATTTCGCGGCCATCTTTGCCGACTTCTATCTGTTCGCCGATGTGCTCGGCGAAGCGGGTAATCATGAAGGGCTTGAGGCACGGGTGGATCATTACCTCGAACGTCTGGGCCTGGCTCATAAAGTCGAGTTCGCTGCCGGGCGACTGTCGACCACTGCCTTGTCCATGGGCCAGCGCAAGCGCCTTGCGCTGTTGATGCTGATGATGGAGGGCCGGGAAGTGTTCCTGCTGGACGAGTGGGCGGCGGATCAGGATCCGGTATTCCGGCATGTGTTCTACAACGACCTGCTGCCCGAACTGAAAGCGGCCGGCAAGACGGTGATTGCCATCACCCACGATGACCGTTATTTCGATGTTGCCGACCGGGTCTATCGCCTCGACTACGGCCATCTGGTGGACTACGACCGGGAAACGGAAAACCCCTTTCAGCTAGCAGGGCAGGGTTTATAGACGGTCGGTCTAATTATGGCTTCCAGCTTCATCCAGCGGGCAACTGCTGCAATAACCGACACCGGCAAGCCGGTAGCGAATGCAGCAGATGCGCCGGGTACGGCGGGGTTCGTCCTCGCCGACTTCCTGGTAGCGCACAGGAGTGAACAGTGGATTGCGTCGACCGTCAGGCATCAGCCGGGCGTTGAGGATTTCCCTGGCCGGTGCGGTGCTGTGAGCGCTGGCCAGCGGATGCAGGTCGAGGCGGGTGGTGACGAATTCAAAGGTATTGCCGGCATTGCTCCAGAACAGTCGGGGCGATGCGCGGGTGACCTTGACCAGGGCTTCGATGACGGGCGTCAGATGATTTTCGATCAGGCCATGAAATCGCTCGAAGGCAGAGCAGGGCAGCAGGGGTTGTCCGGCATGCGCAAGATGCAGTGCCTTTGGCCTGGAATCGCTGCCGATCTTCACTCCGGTGTCGGCGAGGGCCAGCGGCAGGTCGAGGTGCAGCAGCAGATTGGCAGCCATTGCCGGAGCCAGAAAGGTGCTGAAGTACCACTTGGACCACAACGACACCAGCGCCAGTCGCTCGTCGGTTTCATAACGCTGCAGCAGGTCATCGACGAAAGCACTGAAGTGCTGATGCTCGAAGAAGCGGTCACCCGGCACGTCTTCGCGAGGCTGGCTGCGCAGTTGCAGTTTTTCGCCATAGTCGGCAAGTGGACCAGTGAACAACGGCGCAAGGCTGGGAATCATCGGCGCATCCGTGGGCTGCTTGTTGAGAGCAGTTATCGTTCAGAGGGGCTGGAAGTATAAACAGGGCGTCAGCGTCTTGCGACTGTTCATCAACGATGTTGCCCTTTGTAAACGATGTTCGAGCAATAAAATATTAATGAGAATTGCTACCATTCGTAGTAATGTATCGAAAGTTTTTCCATCATATGTCAAGGAGCAAGCAATGAGTTTGGACAGCCCGGATACGCGCTTTCTGGTTGTAGTCAATGATGAGGAACAGTACTCGATCTGGCCGGATTATCGCAGTGTGCCTGCCGGCTGGCGCACGCTCGACATGCAGGGCAGCAAGGAAGAGTGCCTGAGCTATATCGAGAAGGTCTGGACCGATATGCGCCCGTTGAGCCTGCGCCAGGCCATGCAGGTTCAAGGACAGGGCTGATCGCCCGCGACTGTGTTTTCAACCTCAGGGATTCAATATGGAAAGCGTCCAGCCCCGTGTCTCGTCCAGCGCAACCTTTACGCTGGAACAGTTTCGCCAACAGGCACCGCGTGAACTGAACAGTAATGCCTATCTGCAGCGCCAGGCTGCCCGAGAGTCGAATGCGCGTTCCTATCCGCGACGTATTCCCCTGGCACTGCAAGAGGCGCATGGCCTTTATGTGCGCGACACTCAGGGCCAATTGTTCATGGATTGCCTGGCGGGAGCGGGGACTCTGGCGCTGGGCCATAACCATCCAGTGGCCATTGCGGCCATGCGCGAGACCCTGGATTCCGGCTTGCCCTTGCACACCCTGGACCTGACCACGCCAGTCAAGGATCGCTTTGTCGAAGACCTGTTCGCCGCCTTGCCGGAAAACTTTGCCCGGCATGCGCGTATCCAGTTCTGTGGTCCAACCGGCGCCGACGGCATCGAGGCGGCCCTGAAGCTGGCGCGGATCGCAACCGGACGCAAACCGATCATGTCGTTCTCCGGCGGTTATCACGGCATGACTCTGGGGACCTTGAGCCTGATGGGCAATCTTGGGCCGAAACAGGCACTGGGTTCGCTGATGGCCGATGTGCAGTTTCTGCCGTATCCCTATGACTATCGCTGCCCGTTCGGTATCGGTGGCGAAGCCGGGATCGATGCCGGGCTGCACTTTATCGAGCAGCTACTCGGCGACCCGGAATCGGGCGTGCTGCCACCTGCCGCGATAGTGGTCGAGGTCGTGCAGGGCGAGGGCGGGGTGATCCCGGCCCCGGTACGCTGGCTGCAGGGCTTGCGCCAGTTGACCCGCAAGCATGGCGTGGCATTGATCATCGATGAAGTGCAGACCGGCATAGGCCGGACCGGCAAGCTGTTTGCGTTTGAGCATGCGGGGATCGAGCCCGACATCCTGGTGCTTTCCAAGGCCATCGGCGGTGGCTTGCCGCTGGCGGTGGTGGTCTACCGCGAAGAGCTGGATACCTGGAAACCCGGCGCACATGCCGGCACATTCCGCGGTAACCAGATGGCCATGGCGGCGGGCGCGGCAACCCTGCGGCATATCATCAGCGAAGACCTGCCGGGGCACGCCGACGTCATGGGACAACGACTGATGGGGGCTCTGCGTCAGTTGCAGAGCGACTATCCATGCCTGGGCCAGGTGCGTGGCCGCGGTCTGATGGTGGGTGTGGAAATCGTCAGCGAAGCTGCAGGCGACAGTCGTGTACCGGCAGCGCATACGGCCCTGGCTCAGGCCATTCAGCGCCAGTGCCTGCACCTGGGCGTGATTCTGGAGCTGGGCGGGCGCCATGGCGCAGTGGTGCGATTCCTGCCACCGCTGATTATCCAGGCCGAGGAAATCGATGTGCTGGCCGGGCTTTTCCAGAAGGCTCTGGACCGCGCCATTGCAGAGGTCCGTGCCTGACACAAGTTGTACGGCTCATCAGGAACAGCTTTTTCTCACCGCGAAAAAGCTGTTCCCTTGTGGCCACATCTCAACCCCGCTGCTGTTCGCCGCGCCACTCATTGATCAACTGATTCATCAGCTCGTCCACCGCTAGCTCACGCGCCAGCGGAGCGCCCTGGCCTGCCCAGTGCGCGGCGAATTCGTGGTTGCCCAGCCTGGCGGCCACGGCATTGAGCTGCTTGGCGGCGTCATAGGCTACCGGGTACGCGGCGACTTTTATTGCCGCATGCTCGGCATGGCTGATGAACCGATTGAGAATACCTCGTGCCGGACGGCCCGACAGCGCCGGGGTCAGACGAGTGACCGCTGCGCGCTCGCTCTTCAGATTGGCGCGATAGGCTGCGTTGGCTGCGGATTCCGGGCAGAGGATGAATGCAGTGCCAAGCTGGGCTGCCGCGGCACCCAGCTCGAGGGCGGCATTGATCCCCTGACCATCCATGATTCCGCCCGCGGCGATGATCGGCAGATCAATGTGCTTGACCAGCAATCGGACCAGCACCGACATGCTCAACTGTTCATCGAGCGCCTCTGGATCGAAAAAGCCCCGGTGCCCACCCGCCTCAATGCCTTGAGCCACAATCGCATCGATTCCCAGCTTCTGGATCTGCCGTGCTTCCTGCAGGTTGGTCGCTGTTGCCAGGGTGTAGATACCTGCGCTCTTTAGCGCATCCAGCTGCTGCCCGGCAGGCAGACCGAAATGAAAGCTGACCACCGCAGGCCGCGTTTCCAGGAGCATTTCAAACACTTCATCGTCCGCGATGAAGCTTTTGTAAATCTCGTCGAGCGCCACGGGCACCTGCGCGCCGCATTCCTCAAACAATGGTTTCAGGTGCTGGAGCCATTGGTTTTCCAGAGACTCGTTGCGCAAGGCCGGAGCATGGCAAAAGACATTGACGTTGAAAGGCCGCGTGGTCAGGGCCTGGGTTTGCTCGATCATCGCTCTGGCCTGGGCAACATTACTGGCACCGATCCCCAGCGAGCCAAGACCTCCGGCGTTTGATACGGCGGCAGCCAGTTCAGGCGTGGCAACACCGGCCATGGGTGCCTGAATGATGGGGTAGATGCGCAGCCGGGCTGCGAACGAACTGACGGCACTCATGGTTTGCGACTCCGCTGGTGATCAAAGAGCATTCGATGTCTTTTATTCTTGTTCAAGATTCCTGCATTTGAAACATCTTTTCAGGTGTCTGTACCTGGAGGTGGGCGAGACACCTTGCTGGCTCCAGCACACAATCGATCACGGCAAGGTTTGGCCAAGGCACTGGAGCGAGTAAAGTGGGTCATTGATATTTGAAGGGACTCTGATATGACGGATGTAACGGCAGGCAGCGACAGACAGCGTCGCGGAATAGCCATGTGCTTGCTGGCAATGCTGATATTTGCGTCCCAGGACGCTATCACCAAGTTTCTGGTCAAGGATTTCGCCGTCGCCCAACTGCTGATGGTGCGCTACTGGACGTTCCTGCTGGTGGCGATCGTCTATCTGGCCGGGAAGGGCATTGCCAAGGCTTCGGCCCGCAGCGCCTTTCCGGTGTTACAGATTGCACGTGCATTGCTTGCTCTCGGCGAAGCGGCGCTGTTCAGTTGGGGACTGAAATATCTGGGGCTCGCTGAAAGTCATGCCTTGTTTGCGGTCTTTCCACTGTTGACGCTGGCCCTGGCGGGTTGGCTGTTACGCGAGAGAATCAGCATGCGGCACTGGGCCGCTGCGCTGGTGGGCTTTACTGGCACTCTGGTGATCCTGCGGCCGGGCTTCGCGATTTTCGATCCCGCCGCGCTGATTCCACTGTTGGCCGCACTGGCCTTTGCCTGCTACAACCTGCTGTCCCGGCACATTGGCCAGACGGATTCCTTCGCGACCAACCTGTTCTACATGGCCGTGGTCGGCGCGCTGGCTTCCTCGTGCTTCGGGATACCCGCATGGCTGCCGCCATCGCCTCGGGAGTGGATGCTGCTTGGGGTCTATTCGATTGCCGGGATGACCGCGCACCTGTTGCTGATCAAGGCCCTCGAATATGCCCCGGCTACCGTTCTGCAGCCGTTCAATTACTCGCTGCTGGTGTTTGCCACGCTGGTAGGGTTGCTGGTCTTTGGCGAGCTCCCCGACCTCTATACGGCGGTGGGTGCCGCTCTGGTGCTGGCGGGCGGTATCTATGCGATCAGGGGGCGTTGAGCAGGTCTATCAGCGTGTGAAAATAGTTACGGGAAGCTTCAATCGCTTCCTGTCGTTAAACTTTCAGGACCGGGCAGTCTCCATAGCTATCTGTCGCCTTGTGCATATAGATATCAGGACGAAATATGGATCGGCTCTTCCGGCAATTACGCAAACAAACATCGGTGCTACTGTTGGGCGGTGCTCTCCTGGCCAGTCATCATGCATTGGCATCGCCCATTACTCTGGTCGCGAATAACCCGCAATTCTCCACACTGATCAAACCCGACGCGCAGGTAGAAGTGCTTACCAGCAAGGCGCAGTGGGCAGAAGGTCCGCTATGCCTGCCCGATGGCCGCCTGATCTGGAGTGACGTGAAGGCGAACAAGGTCATGAGCTGGAAAGAGGGTGAAGGCGTCTCCACATGGCTGGATCCGGCCCATTACCAGAATGGACATGCTCTGGATGCCGAAGGTCGCGTTATTGCTGCCTCTCACGGAGAACGGGCGATTGTACGGCAGGAAGCGGATGGCAAATGGCGCACCGTCGTCGACAGATATCAGGGCAAACGTCTGAACAGCCCGAACGATGTCGTGGTCGATGACAGCGGCAATATCTGGTTCAGCGATCCAACCTTTGGCGTCCAGAACAAGGCCGAAAGTTACGGCGGTACGCCGGAACAGGGCGGAGAGTACCTGTATCGCTACGACACGAAGCGTGAGCAACTGACCCGGCTGAACACCCCCGGCCTGCACGCACCCAATGGCCTGGCCTTTTCACCCGATCAAAGCCTGCTGTATGTAGCCGACTCGCAATTGGCCCATGACTTCAAGAACCCGAAACTGGCCCATCGCGTCATGGTTTATGAGGTGCGCGACGGGGTGTTGAGCAATGGCCGGGTATTTGCCGAGATTACCTCCGGCATCCCGGATGGTCTCAAGGTCGACGAGCGAGGCAATGTCTGGAGCAGTAGCAAGGAAGGTATCCAGGTGTTTTCTGCACAGGGGGAATTGCTTGGGAAACTGCTGGTGGCGGCAAAGGATACCGGCAACCTGGCTTTCTGTTCTGCCGGGGACCGGCATTGGGTTTATGTAACGGCGGCGGATAAGGTTTTGCGGATGCGGGTGCTGGTTGGGGGGAGTTGATGTTCCCGAGCAACGCTGTTGTCAGGGTGTGCAACAGCGCTTGAAACAGCAAACTTCACAAGCGGTGAAACACTCGTTGCCGTGAGGCAAGGAAACGACGTCCTGCCTCTCACCATGCGACAAACCTAAAATACTCTCCCATGCACTATGGCAATTGGCCTTCACGCTGAGCTAATGTGGCGCCTTACCAAGGTCTCAGCCTAGAAGACCCGTCATCTGTTCAGTTGCAGTTACCGATGATTCAGCCAGCAGGGAGAGTGAGCATGAGCAATGAAGCCGATCCAATTCCATCGTGTTTTGACCGTGCCGACCAGGCACCTGAGCGTCTCACCGAAATGTTCGTGGGTATCGTTCAGGAGGGTCGTATCAAGCTTGGCCAGCGTCCGGCCGAACGGGCAGTCTTTCGCAAGCTGCATGGCGTCGCCAGTGGCCGGCTGGTCATGGAGAAGAACATTCCAGCCGAGTTGAAAGTGGGTGTGTTTGCCCATGACAGCCTCGATGCATGGGTTCGATTCTCCAGCGATACCACACCGACATCGCCCGATCTGGGCAGTACCGTTGGCATCGCCATCAAGTTGTACGGAGTATCCGGTCCCAAGGCCTTGGGGGAGAGCGGAGACACCGCCGACTTCATCATGCAGAACTTCCCGGTCTTCTTTGTCGACAACGCCAAGGAAATGACCGAGTTCACCTATGCAGGCGTAGTAGCCAGGGATTATCCAGGCTATCTGAAGAAGCACCCCAAGACCAATGCCATTCTCAACCGGATGGGCGACAAGATCGAAGGGAGTGTGCTGACCACGCAATACTGGGCCATTCTGCCTTTCAAGTCGGGTGAGCAGCATTACGTCAAATATCGCCTTGATCCGGTGACGCCACCGGAGAATGTCGCCAACGACGCCACCGATTACCTGGCCGTCGACCTGGGCCGGCGCCTTGAACAGCGGGAGTACCAGTTCCGCTTCATGGTGCAATTGCGGACCAACAAGAAAAGCATGCCGCTCGACCAGGCCACCGTGGAGTGGCCGGAAAGTGAAAGTCCTTTCGTGCATGTTGCGACGCTGACGCTGTCCCAACAGGACATTGCCACTCGCGGACAGGCTGAGTATGGCCAGGGGCTGGGCTTTAATATCTGGCGCGTTCCTTTGGCACAGACGCCCGTTGGCTCGATTGCCGAAGCACGCAAGATGGTTTACGCAGCTGGCGCAAACGCGCGCCATGAAGCCAACGGCCAGGGTTTACAGGATCCGTCCTCGCCACGCCCTGCTTCTTGTCCTTACTCGGGGGCGCAGACTTCAGCCACCGGCATGTCTTATCCGGTCGAGAAGGACACATGCATTGTCAAAGCGGTGATTTACCCTGCAATCGGCGTGGCCCGGGTAGGCTCCAGTGAATCGGAATGGTTTGTCGGCCCGGAGGTCGATAATCCACCGGCGCAATCGCCGGGTTATTACCGCGATGCGAAAAAACAACTGAAGCGCCAGGCTGCCAGGTTTCGGGTCTATGGTGTGAATGCCAAGGGCGAGATCGTTAATGAACTCACTCCCGATAACGCGAAGATCCGCTGGAATGTCCAGTTGGGTAACGAGAAGTCTGCCTGGTATGGCTTTCAGCTGGCCCTCGATATCCCCGAGGCGGCATCGGCGCCGCCAACGACGCTGCGCAATGCTGCCATTGCTGACCGGACGCAACTGGCAATCAGGCCCAAGGCAAAAACAGTCTCAGGCAAGAACTCAAAACCCAAGAAGTTCGATGACGGCCAGTTCATGGGCCAGAAGGTCTATCTGGGTGAAACCTTTACCGATGAGAATGGACGCCTGATTGTCCTGGGTGGCCATGGTGCTGCGGCTTCGTATGACGATAGCCGGGCAATCACCTTCGCCAACAATGAAGGCTGGTATGACGATACTTCGGACGGGCCGGTGAATGCCGAGGTGACTTATCTGGGGCAGCAATTGATGGTCGATCCTGCCTGGATCGTCGTCGCACCGCCTAACTTCGGACCGCAACGAAAGTCCGTGCGGACCATGTGGGACCTGATGCGCGATGTCGCTATCAACGCAGGCAACTTGCCGATGCCGGTGCGACCAAGCTTTACTTTCGACATTCTGCCGCTCTTCGAGCGACTGGCGGGTTTGCAGTGGGTAAACGCCGGTTTCGCTGCGGGTTTTGGCTGGAAAGGTGCCAATGACCTGGTCACGCCACAGGCACTTGCACGCCTGTCCAGCGCGAGCAATACCTATACCGAACTACGCCGCACCATCGCCAACTCGTTCCGTAACGATGCGGTGGACAGCTGGTCGCCCAAACCCTGGCCCTGGTTGTACGGTGATGCAATGGCAGTGCCGGCGGCCCAGACACCACGGCAGAATGCTTCCCTGAGCGCCACTCAATTGGCAATGTTGGCGCAATGGGCAGCAGGCGATTTTGTCGAGGACTATTCCCCGTCCCGAATCTGGCCAGTTTCCCTGGATAAGGTGCCGCTTGCCGAACAAGGCGACATGCTGACCAAGGCTGCGCTGGACTTCTGTCTCGCCGATGCTTTCCACCCCGGCTGTGAAATGACCTGGCCGGTGCGGACCAGCACTATGTACATGGCACCGTTCCGTTTTGCCCATGCACTGGAAGGCTGGATCGCGCCGGGCTTGGGAGAAGTCATCACCTACGATGCAATCAACCTGCCTAATGGTCCGCTCTGCGGTCAGCAGCCTGGTGGTATCACGCGCTGGATGGCCGTGCCCTGGCAAACCGACACTGCCAGTTGCCGTTCTGGCTATGACAAGAACTATGACCCGTATGTGCCTTCGTTCTGGCCTGCGAGGGTTCCGAACCAGGTCTTGACCAAACAGAACTATGAGATTGTCATGGACGAGAAAAAGCCGCTGGGTGAACGCCTGGCTGCCTTCGCCAATCGTGCTTCGTGGATCGAGCCACTGGGTAGCACCAGCTATACCGACCAGATCAACAATATGATCCATCACTTCGATCATCTGGGCGTTGTAGAGGTGCATCCAGGACCTGGCGACAGGGAGAACTTTCCCGCGCATATCGAAGTGGAAGACCAGCATGTACCGATCAAGGACATGGGCGCTCCGCACAAAGATGCCAAACCTACAGCTCACCACGAACCGCTGTTGTCTGTGGGTGCCTTTAGCGGTACTCGGGCTGAATCCGTGGATCTCATGACCATTGAAAAAGTCCAACGCTTCGGACGCGGTCAACCACGCTGATGTCGACCGTTGCCGACCTCAAGGCCGATGTGCTGGTACTTGGCAGTGGTCCGGCGGCATGCTCTCTGGCGCTCAACCTGGCACCTTTCCATAACGTCCTGATGGTGGACAAAGGGGAGGGCAAAGGTCTGAGCGTTGGCGAGTCGCTGCCTGCGGCGGCGGGACGGCTGTTTCGGGATATGGGTCTGCTGGATGAATTTTTGCAGCAGAACCATGCCCCTTGCCTTGCCAGCCGTGGAGCCTGGGGCAGTCACCAGTCATGGGATCAACACGCCATGCGCAATCTGGATGGTCATGGCTGGCACCTGGATCGCAGGTTGTTCGATGCCTGGCTATTGCAGGTTGCGCAAAAACGCGGCGCGGCGTTGCTGCAGAAAACCCGGCTGGTCAACATTCACGAGCCTTCAGGCGATACTCCCTGGCGATTGGAGTTTGAGCGCGCAGGGCAGCGCTTGACGGTTGATACCCGCTTCGTCATCGACGCTACCGGCCGCAGCAGCGCTTTTGCCAGGCTGCTTGGCTACAAACGCCTGATCAAGGACAAACTGGTCTGTGGTTGGGTGTTTGGCGAGGATCGTATCGAGGGCGGCATCAGTGAATTACATGCGGAAGCCGGAGGCTGGTGGTACACATCACCACTTCCCGGCAATCGCAGGCTGCTGTCCTTTTATACCGACGCGGACCTGGATACCGCTGGCTCTGCCTACAGCAGCGAAGGCCTGCTGGCCCGACTGCAAAATGTGCCTGAGTTGCGCAGTAACCTTGCCAGCCATGGCTTTACTGCCAGCGAACAGCACGGGTTTTGCGCGGCGCATACGGCCATGCTGGAACAGGTGGCGGGAGAGAACTGGCTAGCGGTTGGCGACGCGGCGCTATCTTTTGACCCGCTGTCGGCGCAAGGACTGTTCAATGCGCTCTACACTGGCCTTGCGGGAGCGCAAGCCACCCATCTGCAGTTACAGGGCGACGGGGAGGCGTTGAGTCTTTATCAGGCCGAGCTACAGCGTATCGAATCAGCCTATATGGCTCACATACAAGCCTGGTATCACGAGGAAAGTCGCTGGCAGGATCAGCCTTTCTGGCAACGACGGCAAACGACGACCGCCCTACAGTAATTATCAGCAGACGTTACAGGAGTTACTCATGTCTGATGTCAAACGCATTGCGCTGTTTCTGGACGGTACCTGGAACAATGTGGACGATAATACCAACGTGTACCGCGCCAAATCCCTATGCAACAAATCGCCCGAGCAACTCTGTTACTACAGTGCCGGTGTAGGTACCCAGGCCGGGGATCATATTGCCGGCGGGATGTTTGGTATCGGCATCAATCAGGAAGTCCTCAGCGCCTACGAGTGGCTGGTCGATCACTATGAGCCCGATGCCAGGATATTCATTTTCGGCTTCAGCCGCGGAGCCTTTACCGCCCGAAGCCTTGCCGGATTCATTTCCATTTGTGGCCTGCTCAAACCCGGTTCGCCCATTTCCTTGAAGCAGCTTTACGAGCGTTATCGCAAGGGCAAGGCCGAGCATTCCATTCGCGCCCTGGCGCATATCGATGACAACGATCTGTCGCAGGAAGACAAATGGCTCAAGCGTTACTCCCGGCCGATCCCCGTGTGGTTCCAGGGTGTATGGGACACTGTGGGCGCACTCGGTGTGCCGTTGCCGTGGGCGCCGCATATCAGCAGCGAAGACTTTGCCTTCCTTGAGACAGACCTGCGAATCAATGACACCTACGCCTATCACGCCATGGCCATCGACGAACATCGCGAAGCGTTCAAACCGACCTTGTGGCAAAAACAGACACCGAAGCAGGGCGACACCTACAAGCCCCGCGATCTGGCTGACGTCGAACAGCGCTGGTTCGTCGGGGCACACGCCAATGTCGGTGGCGGTTATGAAAATGACCTGCTGGCCCAGGTACCCCTGCAATGGTTGATGAACAAGGCCGCAAGCCATGGGCTGATATTCAACAGTGAAGTGACCCTAGATGGCGACGAGGCAGGCTGCCCGATCAGGGATTCCTATGCCGAAATGGCCCATGGTCTCTATGAGGTCGTAACCTTGGGCAAACATTACTATCGCCCGATCGGGACCGCGCCGATAGATAACGGAACCAGCATTACCACCGTCATCAATGAAACCATTGATGCGTCAGTGTTTGAGCGCTGGAGGAAGGACTCCGGTTATCGGCCGAAGAACCTTGCTGACTGGGGCGCGCGGCATGATGTGGATCCGGGACAGTTGTCGGGCAATGTGTCGGCGGCTGATCCGGCGTTGTCCGTGCCATAGTTCACCAAAGGCAATCCGGGCGTCATGCCTGCGCAGTCTGGGCAGGGGAGTCACATGCATGTTGAGCTTCCTGCTCCTGGGCTCGCGCAGTCATGACGGTCAGCACTGCCGATATGATCAACAGCGCGGCACTCATTTCAAATGTGGCACTGTAGCCGTAATGATCGAAAAGCACGCCACCCAGCGTTGCGCCGAGCATGATTGCCAACTGCACCACGGCAACCAGCAATCCGCCACCGGCCTCGGCATCCTGCGGCATTGTCCTTGCCAGCCAGGTCCACCAGCCCACGGGGGCTGCCGTGGCGACCAGCCCCCAAAGCCCCAGCGCAACGGCAGTAAGCCACAGCGAGCTACCCACATAGGCATAGGTCAGCGAGATAGCCAGAACAGCCATCAGCAAGGGGATGAAGGTCAATACCCGGTAGACGCCGTTTTTCAGCAGCCCGCCAATCAGCAAGGTTCCGAGAAACCCTGCCACGCCTACCAGCAGCAAGAGAAACGACAAGGTCGATACGTCTACCTGTGTCACGCTTTCAAGAAAAGGGCGCAGATAGGTGTAGAGCGAAAACTGCCCCATGAAAAACAGGCTCGAAGCCGCCATGCCGAAAGCGACAGGCTTGCGCTTGAGCAATTTGAACACGTTGCCGGACCGCCGCTCGGCTTCAGGTTTCATTGAGGGCAGGCTGAACAGCTTCCAGCACAAGGCGATGACTGCCACCGGGACAACGGCAAAGAACGCCAGTCGCCATCCGATGATAGAGCTGAGAAAACTGCCCAAGGACGCGGCGATAACCGTTGCAAGTGCATTGCCGCTGTTAAGGATCGCCAATGCGCGAGGCACCTTGTCTTCGGGGACAAGGCGCATGGCGGTAGCCGCCGACAACGACCAGAAACCGCCAATGGCCACACCAATCAGAGCGCGACCGACCATGAATACGGCGTAATTGGGCGCAAAGGCAACCACGGTTCCCGAGATGATCATCAGCAGCGTCAACGAGGCCAGAAGCACCTTGCGATTCAGGTGTCCTGCCAGCGCAGACACGCAGAGGCTGGTGATCAGCGCGAATGCACCGGAAACGGCAATGGCTTGTCCGGCCTGGCCTTCAGTCACCAGAAGATCCCTGGCGATCGGGGTCAACAGGCTGACGGGCATGAACTCAGAAGCCACCAGTGCAAAGGCTGCCATGGCCATGGCCAGCACTGCGCCCCAGGCAGCAGTCGGGCTGGCGGCGTTTGTAGAAGTCGAGGAAGTGTCTGTTTTCATTAGGTCCTGCTTTGTATCGTTATCGGTCATGCAAATTCCGGGCGTTGAGAAACACCGCAATCATGCAAAGGTCAGGTGGGGCGACAAGAATAAGGCGTGAAATAATCTGTAATAACCGTATAAAAAGAATGCACCTATGTGCAGGATTGATTAATCGTGTTTGTGGCTTGAGGCAGCGGGCCGGCGTATTGGGGGGGAGATGGCGGTGACAGGGTTGACGAGAACATCGAGTTGTTCAAAACGCTCGACGGCTGAATATATTGCCGCGATTGCTTGTGCTTCATTAGTGATGTCCAGTGCAAGTGGGAGTAGATGATCATGACTGCCCAGTGCACTTATCAAAACCTGTAAATCCCGGTCTGTAACTACGACCTTATCACCGGTAGCGAGCGCTGCTTTAGCGATTTCTGTTCCTGGCCCACGTGTCGTATCGGTGATAAACCATGCTTTACTCATGAATGCTGCCTCTCAGGAATGAGCTGATTGCTGCGATCCAGCGTGTTGATCTGGAGCAGGCTGATGCGCATGACGTGCACTGGCGTGTGCGTATCGACGATGCAAAGTTGCATGAGTCACTTGGCAGTCGTGGCGTGCACGTCGACAACAAGACATCCTCCAACTATATCTTTTACAAACTGTAGGCAACTGCATGCGCTCAATTTATGCATTTCAAATTCTGGAAATACCCGGAAACAACTAGGGCAAACGGTATTGCCATTCTGAAATCGCGTCATTTTGTGCAGTCTTTCGCTTCTATCAGGCAAATAACAAGCTCCCTGCAAAGCCCATAATCCGCTTATCAAATCAACAAGCGGATTAGCTCATGACCTCGCTGTTTTCACCATACCGACTGAAGGATGTCACGCTGCGTAACCGCATTGTGGCTTCGCCAATGTGTCAGTACCAAGCCGTGGATGGCATGCTCAATGGCTGGCATAAAACCCACTATGAAACACTGGCAAAAGGCGGGGCAGGTTTGGTAGTGGTCGAGGCTACTTCAGTCAATCCTGAGGGCCGGATCACACCTGGCGATACCGGGATCTGGAGTGATAACCATGTTGCCAGTTTTGCCGATATTGTCTCGCTAATCAAAAACGCCGGAGCTGTGCCCGGCATTCAACTGAGTCACGCCGGGCGAAAAGCCGGATGTACGCCACCCTGGATGGGAGGGCATCCACTCGAAGAGTCAGATGAGCAGAGCTGGAAGCCTGTTTCATCGAGTGCTCTCCCTTACGCGCCGGACTCTTCCTATATTCCTGACGAGTTGACGCTCGAAGGAATCAAAAACATACAAGCTGACTTCGCGAGCGCTGCTGAGCGAGCCCATCGTGCAGGATTCAAATGGCTGGAACTGCATTTTGCGCACGGTTTTCTTGGCCAAAGTTTTATCTCTGCGAAGGCAAATATTCGTACTGACGAATACGGCGGATCGTTGCCCAACCGAGCGCGTTTCCTGCTGGAAATTGTAACCGCGGTAAAGCAGGTCTGGCCCTCCAATCTCCCGCTGACGGTTCGTTTTGGCATCATCGATTTTGAAGAGGATCTCGAAGAGTCACTGGCGGAGACGACTCAGGTGCTTCGCTGGTTGCAGGAGCAGGGTGTAGATTTCGTGGATTGCTCTCTCTCCCTTGCGGTGCCTGGCGAGCCGGTGCCATGGGGACCGAATTTCATGGTGCCGTTTGCACAGCGCATACGCACTGAAACGGGCCTGCCTGTCGGCACAAGCTGGATGATTACAGACGCTCATCAGGCCGATGATTTCGTACGCTCCGGATCCCTGGATCTTGTCTGTTTTGCCCGGACGCTACTGGCCAATCCTCACTGGCCATTCCAGGCAGCGCGGGCGCTGGGTATTTCTGATCCGGCCTCGGTGTTGCCGACACCTTACGCTTACTGGTTGCAGAACTGGGCGGACTGATGTTGTAGCGCACAGGCGAGCGCCAGTGCATCGATTGTCCATGTCGTAGAGAGCGTGCTGGAGATTATTCATGAGCAAATCATCGGGTGAACATGGTTTTGGCCAGACTTTGGAAATGCTCGTCAGCCCGCTCTCTGTCCAGGCGCTAGTCAAAGCGCTGACGAAGCATACTGAACAGTTCACTTGTCAGCATCCAGGCTTTGTTGGCGCGAGAGTGCAGATAAACGAATATCAAAATGCAGTCCAACTTCATCTGTACTGGTTATCGAAAGAGGCCGGTGAGCATGCGCTGGCCTATCCAAAACAGAATGAGCCCGATCTAGTCCAGATTGCGCACAGCTTTCAGGTGCACACGATGATATTCCAGACTTTTTTTGTCTGCGCGCAAGTTTGAGTTCAATGTTGATCTGCTCAAGGTCTTGAAGTTGAGAAAGTTTATTTAGTGAACATCCTGCCAACACTATGGCGCCGCTGAATCAATCATTTCGGGCAGTCGATATCACTGAAACACATTGTTACGAGTGAGTTGTTTGCCAGTGAATCGTTGGATTGGGCAATAAACACCCTTTATCAGGCAAATCTGCTTGTTGCTGGCCAAGCATACTAATCAGCAGAAGGGCGCTTGATGGATGGTGTGGCGCTTTCGGACACTATTGGAGAGGCCATCATGGCAGACCGCAACAGACTTCAGCTCACCATCAATGGTGCATCCCTGGCCTTTGAGCTTGATGCGCGTACCACTTTGCTGGATGCGCTTCGCGAGCATGCATTTCTTCCCGGAACCAAGAAAGGCTGCGATCAGGGTCAGTGTGGTGCTTGCACGGTTCATGTCGACGGTGAGCGGGTTTTGAGCTGTTTGACGCTTGCGGCGCAGGTCGCAGGTCGTGATGTGACGACCATTGAAGGGCTTGCCCGGGCGGACGGTACTTTGCATGCCGTGCAGGCTGCTTTCGTCGAGTTTGATGCTTTTCAATGTGGCTACTGCACTCCAGGGCAGATTATGTCCGCAGTCGCCTGCATCCGCGAGGGACACACGGGGTCTGATGATGCGATTCGTGAGTACATGAGCGGTAATATTTGTCGGTGCGGTGCCTACCCACACATCGTCACGGCCGTGCGCACTGCAGCTGCCCGCTTGCAGGGGGATAAGGCATGAGAGCGTTTGACTATATTCGCGCCAGTGATGTCGCCAATGCGCGACAGGAAGTCGTCTTGCCGGAAACTCGTTTTCTCGCTGGAGGAACAACACTACTCGATCTCATGAAATGCGGCGTGGAACGTCCTGCCCGGTTAGTCGATATCAGCCACTTGCAAGGTTTGAACGCCATTAGTGTGGGCGCCCGGGATATTCATATCGGGGCTTCGGCGAAGATGAGTCATGTTGCCGCCAACCCTCGGGTTCAGACCCAGGCCCCCGTTCTCAGTGAAGCTCTCTGGCGCGCCGCATCGCCGCAGTTGCGAAACATGGCCTCGATTGGCGGCAATCTGATGCAGCGCACGCGGTGCACCTATTTTCGTGACCCGGATGCCTATCCTGAATGCAACAAGCGTAACCCTGGATCGGGATGCGCTGCACTGAACGGGATCAATCGCAACCATGCAGTGCTGGGAACCAGTGATGAGTGCATCGCCATTTATCCCGGCGACTTTGCCGTGGCGCTGGTTGCTTTCGATGCCAGGGTCCTGATTAGCGGCGCAAATGAGCGCCAAGTTCTCGCCGAGGACTTCTATCGGTTGCCCGGCGCACGCCCGGACATTGAGCACGACCTCGCTGCCGGAGAGATGATCATTGGGGTTGAAGTACCCGTGATAGCCGCCCTCAAACGCTCTCACTACCTCAAGGTGCGTGATCGCGCCTCTTATGAGTTCGCGGCTGCAAGCGCTGCCGTCGGGGTCGAACTCGAAGACGACGGCAAAACCATCAAGGATGTCCGCATCGCCATGGGTGGCGTGGGGACCAAACCCTGGCGGGCACGTGCCGTGGAGCAGGCTTTGATTGGCCGAACATTCACCGAGAAAGCGATTCGTGAGGCCGCACGACTCTCCGTCAGCGGCGCTCAGGCTCGCGAACACAATGGCTTCAAGATAGTCCTTGCACCTCGCGTAGTTGCGCGAGCACTGATGACCGCTGGAGGTCTGGTATGAGCGATCTCTTCAACCCCAGGGTTTATCGCCGGACGCTGCTCAAGACTGCTGCTGCAGGCTCAGCAGTTGCGTACACGGGCCTGGCACTCAACCCGCTGACGGGTGAGGCAGCGCCGCTGATCGAAAAAGAACAGAATGGTGCCCTGGGTGAACGGGCATCCCGTCAAGACGGCGGCCTCAAGGTCAGAGGCGAGGCCCGCTATGCCATTGAGCAGACCATCGAAGGAATGCTCTACGGTGTGGTGGTGCAATCGACCATTCCCGCAGGCCGCATTACCGCAATCGATGTCAGGGTGGCAGAAAAGGCTCCAGGGGTGATTGCCATCTACACACATCTCAATCCGCTCGCGATTCAGCCAGCGACCCCATTCATCAAGGGTGGTGCTGCAACCGAGAATTTTACTCCGCTACAGGATGACCAGGTGCGCTGGAATGGCCAGCACATAGCGTTGGTCGTGGCGCAAACGTTCGAGCAAGCGACTGAGGCTGCAAGCCTGGTCAAGGTCACCTACCAGCAAACGACAGCCATTATCGATCCTGATGATGCACGCGCAAAACCTCAACCTATCGATGACCTGCAAGCCAGGTGGGGGGACGCGCCCGCCGCTTTTGCAGCAGCTGCGGTAAAAGTAGAAGGCATCTACACCACGCCTCGTGAGTACAACGTTCCGATGGAGCCACATGCATGCATCGCTCACTGGGAAGCAGACAAGCTTACGGTGTATGAGTCGAGCCAGTGGGTCGGCGGCGCGCGTAAAGTCATTGCCCAATGGATGGGGCTTGAGATGGACAAGGTGCGGGTTGTTTCACCTTTTGTGGGGGGCGGATTCGGTTGCAAGATTGCACCACATCCTCATGTCGCCATGACCTGTGCCGCGTCCAGGGCATTGGGCCGCCCCGTGAAGGTGTCGTTGACGCGCCCTCAGACATTTACAGGCTTTGGTGGCCGGCCCCGTACGAGTCAGAAGTTGGCGTTGGGGGCCACCAGTCAAGGCATGCTGGTTTCGGTAGTGCATGAGGGATGGAACGAGACCGCTATCGACGACACGCATCTGGAACCGAGTACTTCAGTGACCGCACTGATGTATGCCACGCCCAATATGCTCGCCCGTCACAGCATCATTCCGGTGAACACCGTCAATCCTGGCTGGATGCGTGCGCCCGGCGAAAATATCAGTACCTATGCGCTTGAAACTGCCATGGATGAGCTGGCTGTAGAGCTTGGTCTCGATCCGGTCGAACTGAGGCTGCGCAACTGGGCGGCCCGGGATCCGAAGGCAAATATTCCCTGGACGACACGCCGTCTTAGAGAAGGATACATCGCGGGTGCAAACGCCTTCGGCTGGGCCAATCGTAATCCGAAGCCACGTTCGATGCGGGAGGGGCGCGAGCTGATTGGCTGGGGCATGGCCGCGGGAACCTATCCCGTGTGGCGAACGCCTGGGGAAGCGAAGATCATCATTCATCGCGATGGCCGGATAGATGTCTTGAGCGGTGGTACCGATCTGGGGACTGGCACCTACACCATCCTTGCGCAAACTGCAGCCGAAGTACTCGACGTCCCGACCAGTGCGGTCAAGGTCAGTCTCGGCGACACCAATTTGCCACGGGCTCCCGTTGCCGGCGGCTCCCAGTTGGCAAACAACCTGACAGGAGCGGTCTACAAGGCGGCAAAAGTTGCTCGCAACGAGATCCTGCGTGTGGCGACAACCGACCCGAAATCTCCTCTGCATGGCATGGACATCGCCAACTTGGTATTCAAGAACGGGCGCATAAAACCGTCACAGAGACCGGGCGACGGCATCGCTTTGGGTGACCTGCTGAAAGCGATTGGCAAACAGCGATTCGAGATATCAACCGACACCTTCAAATCCGGTGCGACCGAGGCCGATCGTGATGCCGCCGCGTACGGGTTCAGCCAAATGCTGCCTGCGACTAATGGCGGGGTATCTGCGCACAGTTGGGGTGTCCATTTCGTCGAGGTTCGAGTGGACGAAGACTTCGGCACGGTCAAGGTCAAGCGCATGGTGGCAGCGTTCGACAGTGGCAGGGTCTACAACCCCAAGCTGGCTGAGAGCCAGTGGATGGGGGGGATGATTATGGGAATCGGACAGGCCCTTTTTGAAGAGGGCCACATTGATCGCCGTGATGGTCGAATTGTCAACGCAAGCCTTGCTGACTACGTCGTTCCGGTGAATGCCGACGTGCCTGAAATCATCACTATCGATGTAGGCATACCCGATTTGCAGGCCAGTGCCCTGGGCGGTAAGGCCGTGGGTGAGCTTGGCATCGTCGGAGTAGCAGCCGCCATCGGTAACGCGGTTTACCACGCAACGGGCAAGCGTATTCGTGATCTCCCTTTCACGCTGGACAAGTTGCTCGCCTGATATATGAACAGTCTGGATCTTCAGGTTATCCAGCAGGCCTCGACTTGGCTGGAACAAGGCGAGGGCGTGTGGCTTTGCACTGTCCTTTCAACATTCGGGTCTGCGCCTCGCGGGCCCGGTGCGATGCTTGTAGCACTGGCGCAGGGAGGGTTCTGCGGCTCGCTTTCTGGTGGCTGTGTGGAGGAAGATTTTCTGGAGCGACTGGGTCGACATGAATTCGTGCCTAGCAGCCAGATCATTCGATACGGGGAGGGCGGGTTTACTCCAAACCTGGAGTTGCCTTGTGGCGGCGTGCTTGATGTTCTCGTTGAGTATTTCGAGGCCAACTGCTCGGGACGTGAGTATTTCGCGAAGCTTGAGCAGGCTCTGCAGGGGCGTCAGTTAATTGTGCGCCGTGTCGTCCTGGGAACGAACGATGCCTATATGGAAGATGCTGACATGGCGTGCGCGCCAGTCACTGTTGAGCATGAGCAAGTTCGGTTGAGGGTAGGGGCCGTACGGCGGCTTTTGATCGCGGGTTTGTCGCCGGTAGCAGAGTTCTGTGCCAGTTTCGCAGTTGCGCTGGGATACGAGGTCATTGTGTGTGATCCGCGTGCCGAGCTGACTTCGACATTCCAAATGCCCGGTGTCGCGCTGTTTGAAATGCTTCCTGCAACCTACATTGCTCAGGGGGGCTGCCATGCATCGACGGCTGTCGTCGCATTGACTCACGACCCTCGCCTCGATGACCTGACGTTGATGGAGGCAGTAAGGACGCCAGCGTTCTACATTGGAGCAATGGGGTCGCGACGAACCAGTGAAAAGCGCCTTGAGCGCGTCAGGCGTATCGGAGGTCTGGACGATGAAGGTATCAATCGCATCCACGCTCCTATCGGTTTGAACCTGGGTAGCAAGACACCTGCCGAGATCGCACTGGCGGTCATGTCCGATGTGGTTCGGGTAAGTAATGGCATTAGCAAAAACGCACTCTAGCGGTACATCGGGGAAAATTATGAGTTCAGCTCTCAAAGATGCTTGCGATATCACGGACATTACCCGTTTGGCCGAAAGAATAGGGCAGATTCTTCGACAGGAAGGTGATCATTACAGCGCAATTCCAGGACTCAGTTTTCACCGCCGCAACGCAGCAACGGCGCCGTTACACTGCATTTACGCACTCGGACTCGGCCTGACGCTGCAGGGAAGCAAACAGGTCGTGGTTGGCAAGGAGGTTCTGGCCTATGGTCCTGGCCAGTCGTTGGTGACGAGCGTCGACATTCCCGTGTTGGCCAATGTCACCAGTGCCAGTGCATCCCAGCCCTTTATCGGGTTGTTGTTGGCTTTGGATAGCACAATAGTTGTGCAGGTAGCAGAACGGCTGAAGTTATCTCAGCGAATGAAAGATGAGGGGTTCCGCCCTGTCACTGTGCATGCGTTGGATGCTCATATACTGGGTGCGCTGGAGCGGCTGGTCGCGTTGCTTGAGGATCGATGCTTGATTGACGTCCTGGCACCGCTAATCATTGAGGAAATAGTAGTACGCATATTAAGCGGTCCCCATAGCCTTCAATTGCTGCATATCATCAGCGCCGGCTCACCAAGCCAGCACATTGCCAGATGCCTGTCCTGGTTGAAGCTGAATTTTCGCAATCCGCTCAAAGTCGATGAGCTGGCGGCGACGGCTCACATGAGTCCCTCGACCTTTCGGCAACATTTTCGGACCGTTACAGGGATGAGTCCGCTGCAGTACCAAAAACAACTCAGGCTCCAGGCTGCGCGGCAAATGATGTTAAGTCAAAACGTCGATGCCAGCAGTGCCGGAGGGCTTGTCGGCTATGAAAGCTCCTCCCAGTTCAGCCGCGAGTACAGCCGACTGTTCGGAGAGCCACCACAGCGCGACATCAAGCGTATGCGTTTGCAGTAAAGGATGGCCTATCATTACGTCCCATCTGAAACCGAGTCTTCGCAGACATTAGAGAAAGGACCCACAGTTAATGGATATTGCGCGACAGAGAGATCTACAGCGTATTGAAGCTCAGGAAAAGGCTCTCCAGTTCAAAGCATTCGACAAAGCTGCTGCATGGGAGCTTGGGCTCAGATTGAAAACCCTGTGCGAAGCAGCAGGGGTGAGCACGACGATTGAAATCCGACTTGCTCGCGAGACTGTTTTTTTCTACGCCATGCCCGGAACGACTTCGAGCAATACTGACTGGGCTCGCCGAAAAAGGAATGTTGTGGAATTGATGGGCCAGAGTTCTTATCGGGTGGGCCTGTCATTTGCAGACGGCAACTCGTTGGAAGCTTCAATGGGGCTTCCTCCACGTGACTATGCATGCCACGGCGGCAGCTTTCCCCTGCAGGTCGAATGCGTTGGATTTATAGGCGTCGTTACTGTGTCAGGCCTGCCGCAGAGACAGGATCACGCGCTGGTGGTGCAAGCACTTGCCGAGATGTGTGGTGTTGAACTGGCGGATGTGGCGCTGACTCAGTAAACCATTGACGTTGCTGAGACTAAAACAGCCCTGCGTTGATTTTTTGTTCGATGATCTGGCCCAGCTCTCGGCCAGGGGATTTTCTGGCAAACAGAGGGCAATTCTTTGCGTGCCTGAAAGGACGATGATCTGCCAGTTGTTGCGAGCAGCTACAGTATTGACAGTACACAGACTCACCGCTCAGCTTCCAGTGCTTGTTCCAGAGCAGCAACGGCAGGTAGGGTATGACCATAAACGTCCTGTGCAATGGGTTAAAGTGCCGATTGCATAACTCACGACACAATGAAAGCGAGAGCCTACTGCCCAGTCTTCTCGTCCTGGTGACTGCATGCATGTAGTCTTGAAAGTCCGGACAGGAATAAGTTGATTTATATCAGTGGCTAATAGTCAGGGGTGGACTACCAATCTGCTCTAATGCAATCTTGTGTCAGATGGATTCGCGCCATCCCCGAGCCATATTTTTTAACAAGTAAAGACAGTGACCATTATCAATAGGTTCTGAAACCGCTCACGACGTTACCCCTGAACTCGATATACAGCCTCTCAACTTTCACTTTTTGACCCGGGGCATTACTGCCTGAGACAGTACCGGCGTCATCCATGATTTCCTGAGCGTCACCCACCTTGTTCTGTCCGCCGATGATGGCACTGGCAGAGCCCCCGGCACCGTACCGACTGGTATATTTATAAGCCATGTCCGCCAGCTTACCCAGCTTGGAGTCCTTACGATCGTACAGCCATACAGAGGTGTCGTTGCCCAAGTTGTCTGTCACGTTTGACGGCGTACCAAATTTTTCGCGAATCTGTTCTTTTGTGGATTTTTTGACAACGATATTGCCTTTAATGAACTCAGGCGCGTATATCCCTTCGCCTGTCAGAGAGTCCAGCCCACCGAATGAACTTCCGCCACCGCTTGAGCATGCCGTCAAGGCCACCATTAACATTCCTGCAGTCGCCAAACCTTTGAGCCTTGCCAGTTGACAATAAGTACCCATGCCCGTTACCTCTGAAAGTAAGAGTAGTGTTGATTTTTTCATGTATGTACGGAGACAGTGAAAGCGCAGGCTGTCGAGTGTTTGGGTAGTTTAAGGGCGATGAGTGAGCGTCACCTATAGTGCAGATGTGCTAGTTGGTTGACGCAGAAGAGGCAGGACCATGCGCTGGTGACCGCTTAAGACTCGGTGTTCTCCCTGTCTCTGCCATCGCCTACCCGACTGGCGGAGGTGAATCTAGCTACGTGGAGCCGGTCGCATGATATATCCATCAAGCAGTCTCAGGAGACTATCATGCTCAGCTACCTGTGGATCGGTGCAAATGATGTCGATGCATCCTTGGTCTTCTACGATTCAATTCTTCTGCCGTTGAGGTACGAAAAGGACTACTCCGAAGAAGTCGGCAGCTATTCGCTTCCCAATACCGTCGACAAGTTGAACGGGCCTGGGACGGTGCATGTGGGTAAACCATTCGACGGGAAACCCGCAACGGCAGGTAACGGGATGATGCCGGCTTTCCGTGCCGAGTCTCGTGCCCAGGTCGACACGCTTTATGCTGCAGGCCTGGCGCATGGAGGTGAGGATGAGGGCGCTCCAGGAACCCGCGCCGCTTACACGCCAAGCTTCTATGTCGCCTATCTGCGAGATCCGGCGGGGAACAAGATAGCGGTGTTTTTTAACGACTGAATGCCGTTATGTTGAGCTCTGGACCGAAGACACCGGCTCAAGAGCCAGCGTCTAACGATCCGTGTTCAGTCGTCGTTATTAGAAGAAATACCTGACAGACGCGCCCAGGGTCGTTGAGGGTTGCGGAACAATCACGAGCCCGGCGCTTGTGCCATAAGCGACTTCAGTTCCGTAGCGATGGGGCTGGAAGGTACCGTACATGCTGAACTGGTACTGGTCATAGTCGTAAGACGCACGCAGATCATACCGGGTGTAGACCGGCATTTCCTTTTTCGTGGTGCCAACGTAGTAAGGAATGCCGGCGAGGTGGTAGACATCAGCGTTGAGCGTCAGATGGCCACCCATGAATGCATCGCGGTGTTGCACGCCTGCCTTGTAGGTGTGCTCGGGCACTGGCAACTGATCGCCGGTGCCAGGTGCGGGATTATTGATTGAAGCATCGATGATCCTGCCATAGCTGGCGTATGTGCTGATGGTGGAGGTGAGCTGGTAGTTGAAACTGGTCTCCACGCCCTTGCGCGTGGTGTCGCTGGCCTGCTCAAAGACACCCGGTGAGGTCTGCAGCGTCTCGCTGTCGTTCAATATGTAGTAGAACTCGGTGGTGCTGGAAAGGCGCTCGGTTGGGCGCACGGTGAAACCTATGTCATACGACGTGACCTTGCTTGGGCGCACGCTACTGTTGATCCGACCGCCAGTCTCGCTCAGCGGCAATGCACTACTGCTTCCGGAACTGATGTATTCCGCCGCCGGTGACCGAAAACCTTGAGCCGCGTTGGTAAACAGCTCGAACTGCTCGTTCGGTGTCCAAACCAGGCCGAGCTTAGGTGTGGTGACTGAGCTGTTGTAGCCGGTATCAGCATCGCGAAACTTCAGGTTTTCGATGTCGTAGTCGAAGCGGTCGTAGCGAATGCCAGCAAGCAACTTCAGAGAATCCACCGGCTTGTACTGTCCTTGGGCGAACACGCCGTAGGTGATCAGATCCTGATCGAAGTCAAAGTAGTAGTTCTGCGTGGGTTCAAAGTTGCGGTATTGCTGGCGGAAGGCATCGCCTTTGTCGCGGCGCACGTCGGCACCCACCATCAGTGCCGTCGAGTCTTTGTACACAAAGTTGTAGGCTACGCGGCCACCATAAATATCGCGGTCATCCTTGCCATAATTATGGGTGTTGGTGCCATTTGAGATACCGCGCACGCGCTTGAAATCTTCAAAGTATGCCGTATAGGACAGACCTTCTTCGCCCTCTGCAGGCACCCTATTAAACACGTAGGTGTTTCGGTTGGCATTGCCAAAGCCATACAAGTTATCAGTGTTGCGGCGGCTGATCGTGCCGGCCTTGAGCGCGGGGAGGTTCAAATAACCGTCGTTCTTGAAGTCTGCCTCGTAGTGGCTGAAGCGGGCCGAGTATTTCGCATCACCGATAACCTTGGAGAGCTTCCAGAAATAATTATCCCGGTTGGTCTCGGCAGCCTTGCGATAACCATTGGTCTGGTAGGTATCGGCGATGAACAGCGATTCGAGGCCGTCATGCTCGCTACCTAGCACCAGGTTCCCGCGCAGGCCATCAAAGCTGGCGATGTCCATGCCGATGCTTGACGCTACATCACCACCATCGAGAGTCTCAATATTCACCGAGCCGGCGCGGTTCTGATCACCAGACAGTGCTGATACAGGGCCCTTGATGACGTCAACGCGCTTGATCATCTGCGGAGTCAGCCATTCCAGGAAAACCGGGCCGTGTCCGGCACCACCCTGGCTCGACGGAATGTTCTGTGGCACGCCGTCGACAGTAACGGCCACGTCAGCACCGTGTGTGCCATTGGTGGTGAAGCCGCGCATACGAAAACCATTTCCGGTGTCACCCTGGTCAATGTTGTTGGCCACCACACCTGGCACACGGCGATAAATGTTGGAGATATCACGGTCGACGTTGAGCGTACGGATGTCTTCTTGAGTAATCGTGGACACTGCCGCTGGCAGGCTTTCCGGTGCGTTACTCACCTTGCCGCGTGTAAGCGGCTTGATAGGCCCCGACCCGAACCCTTCGCCTACAACCTCAATCGCATCCAGCTCAGTGAGGCTATCCGTCCCGGTTTCTGCCTCCGCCACCGGTGCGTACGAAAAAATGCCGGTCAACGCTGCACTTGTGAAAACCCCAGCACTGGCGCGATGTGCAGATCTGAACATGACGCTATCTTCCTACTAATGTTATGTAGTAACACTCTAGCATCATTACGTTATGTTATATCAATTACTGCTTTGGTACGTGTTCAGACCAAAGCGTTGCCATGGTTTCAACAATCAGATGTCACCGGTAGAGTTTGAAAAGCGTTACGCAATGAGCTTGCAAGGTGTCTAGAGAGTCCGGGGCAATTCAGTCAGCGACCGGACACGGCTTGCTCATATGTCCCACGTCTCAGGTGAGAGTAACTACAGACTGTCGGCGCTGATTGAAAATTGACCCACCCTGCCGATTGAAAAATGACCCAGGGCAGATTGCCGATTCGTCATCAGCAATTGTGGATTAGCGTAGCATTCCTGTTCGACCTCTAAAGATCGAAGCCCCACCACATGATGCATGCGACAGGGCACCTTACGATCAAGATCAAAATGGCTCATCGTCCTCAGCAACATCATCTTCCTTACGCTTTCGCTCTCGTGCCTTGATCTTTGTCTGGTCAGCTAGAGTGCTGTGTTGCAGCCGATAGGACTCGTTACCTGTTTCAACGATGTGGCAGTGGTGCTTCAGCCGATCCAGCAGCGCTGTGGTCATTTTGGCGTCGCCAAACACACTCGACCATTCCGAGAAGCTGAGGTTGGTCGTGATGATCACGCTGGTGTGCTCGTAGAGCTTGGACAGAAGATGAAACAGCAGCGCGCCACCGCTTTGGCTGAAGGGCAGATAGCCCAGCTCATCCAAGATGACGAGGTCTGTGCGCAGCAGCCCCTGTGTAATCCGGCCCGTTTTCCCATCGTACTTTTCACGCTCCAACAGATTGACCAGGTCTACCGTGGAGAAGAAGCGGACTCGTTTGTTGTGAACGGTGATCCCGGACACAGCCAGTGCGCTGGCCAAGTGTGTTTTGCCGGTTCCAAGCCCGCCGATAAACACCACGTTTTGGGCCGTCTCGGTGAACTCCAGGCTGGATAGCTCCTTGACCAGTCGGGCATCAGCGCTGAAAGCGCTGAAGTCAAAGCCCGCTAAATCACGGTGCATGGGAAGCTTGGCCATGTTCATCTGATGATTCACGGAGCGCACGGCACGATCAGCTTGCTCCTGCTGGAGCAGATGCTCCAGCAACCATTTTGAGGACGCTGTCGAGGCCTCTCCTTGGGCTGCCAGTTCTTCCCAGGCGTGCGCCATGCCATGCAGGCGAAGTTCTTTAAGTTCTGCCATCAAGTCACGCATTTCGGCTCTCCTCATCTTTCGCGCGCAGTTGGTCATACCTGGCCGTGTTGGCCGCCGGCGCGACCTTAAGCTGAAGGCTCGTCTCTACTGAGCGTGGTGGTGCGCTGGACGTCAGTCGAGCCAGGACATTCAGGATGTGATCCGCGCTCAAACTGCCAGACTCAAGCACCAGTTCCACGGCCACCAAAACGGAGTTCAGGCCGGTAATGGGCACCGCAGCCAAGACTTGTGTCATGACTCGATCACCGTTCACGTGACGCCGCAGGCCATGCTTGAGCAGGCGCAATGGGTTGGGCAAATCGGCAAACGGAGCGCCATTGCGAAGCGCGCCAGGCTTGCGCGCGATCAGCGGGATGTAGTGCTGCCAGTCGTAGCTGACCTGGTCTCGATCAAAAAGCCGCTCATGACTGGCGATAGTTGTCTCATCGGCAACGACCACAACCCGCGAAGGGTATAAACGACTGCTGACCCACTGACCGACGCGCTCGCAAGGCACCGAGTAACGATTGCGCGCCACGCTGATCAGGCAGGTACTGGAGACCCGCACAGTGCGTTCAACATAGCCGTCGAAAGCGCTGGGCATCGGCATCATTTCCACCCGTTCCAGCTCCAGGACATCTGCCACCGTAAGCCCCTTGTATTGCGGGTGCTGCAGCTCACTCCAGAGAGTTCGGCAGCGTTGGCCGAGCCAGACATTCAGCTCATCGAAGGTATGAAACAGGCAGTCTTGAGCGTCGAGCCAGATACGCCGCCGACTGTCTTGGACGTTCTTCTCGACAATCCCTTTTTCCCAACCTGAGGCTACGTTGCAAAAGTCTGGATCGAACAAATAATGCGAGCACATCACGGCAAAACGGGCGTTGACCGTCCGTCCCTTGCCTTTGCTGACCTTGTCGACAGCCGTTTTCATGTTGTCGTAAATGCCGCGACGAGGAATGCCGCCCAATGCCCCAAACGAGCGAGTGTGGGCGTCAAACAGCATCTCGTGACCTTGGCTGGGATAGGCCACCAGCCAAAACGCGCGGCTGGCACAGAGCTTCATGTGGGAGACCTGGATCCGCCTGAACAGCCCACCGATCAGCAGACCTTCTTCACTCCAGTCGAACTGGAAAGCCTCGCCCAACGCGAACGTCAACGGCACAAAGGCTCGCAAGGATTTTCCTTGCTCGCCGCGCCACGAGCGGATGAATGCGGTCAGTTGGCTGTAGCCGCCGTCGTAGCCCTCGGCTTTGATCTGCTCGAAGAGAGCATTGGCTGTTCTGCGGTTGTGTTTGGCCCGAAGCAAATCGGCTTTGAGTGCCTGTTCCAGCGTTTCGTGGAAAGGACTGAGCTTGTTGAAAGCGGCTTGCCGCTGGTACACCGGCTGTTTGGCTTCGGGGGTTCTGATCCACTTTCGGATGGTATTTCTGGATAGCCCGGTACGCTTGGCTATTTGGTGCAGCGAGAGCTTGTCGCGGAAGTACATCCGCCGGATTTTTCCCATCATTTCCATGCTGATCACCTAGTGTTCTCCTGCTCGGAAAGTGAGCAGAAGCAGTTGAACACCTGGGCCAGTTTTCAGTCGGCAGAACAGCCTTTAATGGGTCAGTTTTCGGTCAGCGGCAACACGCTCTCAATAGATTCTCTAGCTGAGCGTGCTCCCAGGTACTCAAGAGCTCGATCGGGTCGGTACCGTACTGCTGCATCGAATCGAAGATGTACGCGCGCCCGTCGGGGTTGTAGCAGCTATCGCAGTAATCCAACGTGTCGCAATCGTTGTAGAGCGTGAGCACCCAGCCGTCAGTTTCCACGGTCATTTGGCCGCAGTAGATTTCAGCCCAAGACTGAGTGCCCAGACGACGCATGGTGCGGATGCCCAACGCGATGTCTCGCAAGACTTGATAGGCTTCACGGGCAGTGAGGGGCAGTGCTGACAACGACCTATACCTTTTTGATGCTGATGCTGGCGCGCGGCTGCAGACTGACCGCTCACTTGAGCTGGCCCTAGCTAGACAGATGATTTGCCAGCATGGTAAATGAAACTTCAGCCAGGAGGTGTGATTGCGCGGGCTCGATTTGATAGCCTCGTCTCCTTTCTTGGAGACACGCATGACAGCTACCGCCCAGTCGAAACTGGCAGCCCGCTACGGCGCGCCGGACATCACGCCTCTCAAGCAATGGAATGACACCCTCGATCAACTACTCGATCATCGAAGCGTCCGAGCCTTCACAGATCAGCCTCTGCCAGAAGGAACGATCGAGACGCTGATCGCAGCGGCGCAGTCTGCATCCACCTCATCGAATCTGCAGGTCTGGAGCGTTGTTGCTGTTCAAGACGCCGATCGAAAGGATCGTCTCTCAGCACTCGCAGGCAACCAGGCCTATATCCGGCAAGCGTCGCTGTTCTTCGTGTGGTTGGCCGACCTCTCCAGGGTTTCCAGGATCGGTGAGCAGAGCGATACCGAACTGGAGGCGCTGCCTTACCTGGAGAGCCTCTTGCTGGGAACGATCGACGCCGCCCTGGCAGCCCAGAACGCCGTGGTCGCCTTGGAGTCGCTGGGACTCGGGAGCGTCTACATCGGTGCCATCCGTAACGATATCGAAGGTGTCGCCAAGGAGCTTGGCTTGCCACCTCAGGTCTACCCGGTATTCGGCATGTGCGTCGGATACCCATCCGAGGATCGTCCGGCGAAGGTCAAGCCGAGGCTGCCCCAACGTGCAGTACTCCACCATGAAATTTACTCGGCCACCGGCGAAGCTGCTGCACTCGCTGAATACGATGAGCACCTGGGTGCGTTCTATCAACGCGAAGGGATGAAGGCGTCGGGATGGTCAGAGCAGGTGGTGAGCAGGCTTCGGAGCGTCTCGAGCCTGCATGGCCGAGAACAGCTTGTCGAGGAGCTTAAGCGGATGGGGTTCGGGCTTCGCTGAGGGTGAGTCACATGAGGGTTTGGTCGCCTCACCGCAGTAAGCCATCTCAACTGGCGACCTTGCAAATCCCCAGGCCAGCAGCCATCTTCAATCCTCTGATTCGTGATCTAGACGGCGATTGGGGTGGCTATGGCAGTGGTGTTTTTTCTACCTTGGGTAGTGGCTACTGAGGAGCTTCGGATTGCAGGCATGCGCCTGATCCCGTACGAACGCGGTCGACTCCCTGGCGAACTGCTGGGCATCCCTCAGGCAGCTTTCGACGGCGTGCTAGGTAACTATGGAGACCGAGGAGTTGGGCCTCACCCTTCGCAGCCGATCCATCAAGCGGCACTCATCATCTGGGATGAGGACACTCCAGGCCTGGAAGCATCGGATGCCCAGATCCAGGAGCGGTTGGTTCAGGGTTCCTACCTCGCATTTTCCGCCTTAGCACAACGCAAGTTCTGCTCAACGTTTGAGTACTACAACGCCGACACCCTACAGGTCGTGGCGCAGCGGTTTGATGTCGGCACGCCGACTCATTCCTGCATGACCACGCGCCGGCGTGACGGCAATACGCAAAACATGCTGGCGGGGAGCGGGGAGCTCAAGTTCGTTCGGCCGTACCACGTCGACAATCTCACTCGCATAACGCTCGACACACCACTGCTGGAAGCTTTGCTCAAACTCCCTGACGGAGAACTGAAGGAGCGCATCGACGAAGCGATCGTCTCTTACCTTAGGGCCAACACTGATGCTTCATCCATGGATGACCGATCAGAGCTGATCCTGATGAGGGTCGCCATCGACACGCTGCTGGCCGTTCCGCATGACAAAGCCGCCTTTCGCAGGGCCATCAACGAACACTTCGACGAGCTGCCGAACCCGCCCGCCTGGCGCAAGGGCAATTTAGATGAATCCTGGTGGTGCAAACACTGGGACAGCAACGTCAGCCGCCCACTAGACGCCTGGGTTCATGATTTCAGTGCCGCTCGCAATGCTGCCGCTCATGGCCCTGGTACCGGTCAGAAGGGAAGCATCTGGCCACGCCATAACCACCTACTTTTCTCTGCGTGGTTGTTGCCCCTGATCGTCAAGAAGCTGCTCGTCCAAGCAGGGCTCTATGAGTTCAGCTCCGAAGACAAGGTCGCACGGGAGGGATTTGAGGCCTTTCTGGCCCACGATCTGCTGGCGTTTACCGACAAGCATGAGAACAAGGTTTGGTGGCAAATAGCCGAGTCCGAGCTTTTTCTGCCTCTCTTTGCTGAGCAATTGCACCGAGCATGCGAATGACGAAGAGATAGTGTTGTGGAGTTGATTCGACTTGGCTTGCCACGCCGAATTAAGCGGGGAGGGCGCCGTAAGAAATCATCCCCGCAAGGGGCATTCTCACAAGAGGATCCGGCCTAGAACGCCACTGTTCTTTGGTGGCCCTTCTTGCTCGCACATCAGTAATCACTAGCTCGGCAACATCGCCTTGATCTGCCACGGATCCCCCAGGCTATCGTTCGTAGGTATTACCACCAGTGCTAATTTTGTAGATGGTTTCCGAGTAGGGAAGACGTGCAATGATGGTCGTAGCCTTCACCACACCCGCCATGGTCATCCCTCGGCACATCAGGCTGACATAGCCCTGGATGCGAACGCACATGGCATCTGCGCTATCAATGAAATTCGTTTTGTTGAGGCGGAGCATGATGACTGTCCGACCCTCAGGTACCGCTCCAATTGGCGGTACGGCGAAAATCGTAATCTGGGTGTAGATGACCAAACAGAGCAGGGCAAAGCCCCCTGCGATTAGAGCCTTCTTCATGAATGAGAGTCCTTTCTTGGATTCAGTCGATACGCTTAACGATGCCGAACCGGCCTTCTTTGAAGCCGCTGGCACGAAGGACACCGGGGGCGGCCTGGTCGCAGCTGTAGGTCGAGTAGCTCACAGGTGGGTTACCAAATCGTTCCGAGCTGCGATCCGCGCAACCCGAAGAGGAGGCAACGATATACAGCGGCTTGGTTATCGCCTCAATGGGGACTTGGAGCCCCATGGAGAATCTGATGCTCGCCTTGTGCGCAAAATCATTCGCGTCATCATGATAGTTACCTAGGAACGTCGCGTAACTGCTCCAGCTGACGAATTCAAAACCCATGACGCCCAGTCGTTTTAACTCATCGCCGTTTGATGCGTAGACGACGAGAGGTGCAAGCCTTGGGTCTTTGCTCTTCGATGAGTACGTAACCTTCGCCGTGATGTATTTAGAGCCACGCTCGGCAGACCGGTACTCATACTCATCACCGTAATCGTTGAAGCTCCACTGGCTGACGATTTGGGCAGATTGGAGCGAGACAGAGCTGTCGTCTGCTGTGAATGAGCCTTTGACCGGGATCGCTTTCATCCCAAGCGCGGCCAGCCGGCGCGCCTCTTGCTCCTTGGCTTCACGATCCTTGACCATCCTCTGCAAGACGCCGCTGCCGATTTTGGCTTCAGCAGAATCGGGGTAGCGAGAAGTCAACGATGCCAAAGCTGCTTGAGTACCTGCTTCATCACCACTGTCGGAAGCCTTCCGAACCTGAGCCAACAAGACGGATGGTGTTTCTTTGAGAGCCGTATTTTCCTGCTCAAGCTGCGCAATTCTGCCTTTGGCAGCAGTAATTTCTGCCTGCAGGGATTTGACGTCCGAGCGAAGGCCTTCAGCCTCCTTCTTGTACATTTCACCGCCATCTCCACACCCTGTGAGGGAAAGAGCCAGGCACGTGACCAGTAAATCCTTCTTCAAAATGCACTCCTTTTGGCCGCTAATCCGATGGCGAGAGTGGCAATTTACCATCACGCATGGATCACCGGAATGGGAGCGGAAATTGGTTGGTGGTGACTACGCAGGCCGAGCGAGTCCTATTGAAGAGCGTCCCCCAGGGCTGCAATGAGCTCGTTGGGCAAGGTTCAGTCCCATGAATGGCACGCTTCAATGTGCACGCAGTCAGCTCCCTCGCTCGAAATCCCGGGACAACCATTACATTCGAGCGTAGCGAACCGCCTCAAGCCCCAAGATCCCGTAGGCGTTCCGGATATTTTCTTCGGTGGGCTCCTTTTCGCGCAGCCAACGGACTGGGATATCCAAATAGTTCGCCCAGCGGACGCCTTGCTTAAACCGTCTCCATTGCTTGGTTTTGGCCATCACCTCCAAGTACTGGTTAGCCAGTGAGTACTGCAGCTCACCGGCCGAATACTTAGCGAGCTGGAAGGCTTTGATGTAGTGGCTAGATGCAGTGCCATAGTCCTCTTTTCGATAACACACGATGCCTCTCAACCAGTGCATTAGCCATGGAAGACGCTCGGCGACACCGGCCAACGTCATCTCTGCGTGTAGCGCCTCAACTGCTGCTAGGGTTACATCTGAGCCGTTTCTCAGGGACAGGGCTTTCTGCAGGTAGAGGTCGAACAGTCCAGGCTTATCGATGCTCCAGCGAGAGATTGAGTCAGACCTAACCCTGGCGGCGTAGGCTCCGTAGCGGATCGCTATCCACTGAACGACGTCGTCAGAAACATGACCTTCCGCATCCCTATGGCTAAGCAAGAGCTCGCTTGCATTGTGGCGTTTGCCTTCAAAGAGGGCCCAGAAATGTGGGGCCATCTTTATCCCAAGCTCTACCCGCTCAAATGCTTCGAGCCGAATTATTTCATCGGCTAACCCCGCCGCAAAATGCTCTGCAAGACGTGCGTCGACCGCTTGGTTGAGGCTGGCCATGTACGTGTTGATTTCAGCCTTCATCCAGCCGCTGTATAGCCGGGCCTGTCCCAAGAGATCCTGAAGGTATTCTGTGCCCAGCTGCTCCTGAATATCCTTCGAAATGGATGTGGTGATGCGTGCTATAGCGGCGCAGGTGATGATGCCGTCTTGAAGTCTCTGCTCCACAGGCTTCCCAATCGAAGCTAACGCCTGGAACGAATCCTCCAGAATGCTCACTAGCGCCGGCAGGGACGGAAGGTGCTTTCCGTTTTTCCAACTCCTAACAGCCCGCTCATTTTGTTTGAGCTTCGTCGTATCCCCGACCACTCCGATCGGGTCATGGAAGGTGGCCAGCGTGAGGCCGCAGGCGCTGTATGCCCAGCCCAGTACTTTGTCCAGCGGAGTTGAAAGCTCGCCCTCCACGTTGGAAGGAAGGTACCAGCAAGGCTCCATAGGCTGCGGGGCAGCATAGATATAGCCCTGCAGCACGACCCAGTTGTGAGCCAGTGACCTCACTGCAACGTCAATGCCGTAGCTGGTGAGGAAAAAGCGCGTAGTGTCCCGTTTGGTCATCATGGTGCCCATGTGTTTGACCATGGACGCGTATGACCCGTACAGCTCGTTCAACAGATCTCGGATCTGCTCGGCCCAGAAGGGACAGCGAATGTACCGCCCCAGCGAAGCGGTCAGAAGTTGGGCAATATCTTCAAAGGCTTCTTGTAGGTTGCAATCCTCCTTCGCCAGCCGCTGCATCTTCTTCTGGTAGGTTTTGGCCATGCCCTGATCGAATTCAGTCTCGTCATCTCGATTACGGGCTTTGCGGGGCATTACGCCGCAAGCCGCCACGGCGTACTGAGCAACATCGCCGAGGGTAGGGGAGGTGTACTGTCGTTCCATCAATAATGCCCCGAATGCCGTTGTCAGTTACTGCTGGTTAGGGTTGAGTTGCTTGCCCCGATTGCCGTGCACTCGGGAGTTGGTGATGTTCGATCCGCTGGTTCCCTTGTTGACGTTCAGGCTATCTGAGCGATGGTTCGCTTGCGTACGCTGAGACGAAGGCTGTTGCGAGCCGGAGGTTTTCTTGGTCATGGTGAAGCTCCTGAGAAGAGCGCTTCAACTAGCTGGATGCGCTCGGTGAGTGATGTGCTCAGGTTACCCAGCGAGCTAGGATGCCTCTAGGTCGAAAGTGGCGACGTGATTTCCGAGAGCCTTCGCCACCGCGTTGTTAGCGGAAAGCGGTGGCCGCATCAGTAATCTGCTCCCGGGTAGTTCTCCAGGATTTGGAATGCATGACGGGCGACCTGTATGTATATACAGAATTGGTTTTGCTAGCGTACAGAATGGCACTCCAGAGCGCTTTAGAGGAGGGCGCTCGTATCAGCACAAAATCGTTATAAGTGGCTGGAGCATCCGGAATTATTGAGTTTCAGGGCGTTTAAGGCATCGTGCACTCAGTGAGGAATGCCGCAGCTAAAGGAAAGGTGCCTTTATTACGGTGCGGAGCCATGCACTGTATATATATCCAGTCAAATTCAATTTTGGCCATTAGCCCCGCAGTTTCGCTCGATTTGATGACTAGGCGCTTCGCATCCGGTGGTGTACGTTGACCATCCTAGATCACCTCGCGGTACGACTCAGGCTTGATCAACTCGGAGAGCAGCAGATGCGAAGGAAGGGACGCCGGCAGAGGGCTCGGGCAGGGATCGCAAGAATGATCACCAGGATCGAACGCCTGGAATTGGACAGAGTAGGGAAGCACGGTCTCCAGCTCCGACTGTGGGGACACCTGACTGACCTGGTGCGCAGCATGCGGCTGGCGCTGGTTGGCGTTAGACCCGTTGGCCAGGCCCAGCGGGGACGTTGAACCCGGAAATTGCTCAGCGACGATGCTCGCAGTTTAAGAGATCGTATACTGGCCATTGATCTCGTTTGACCTTGGCACAGCCACATGCCCGACCTGTACATCGCCAAAGCGGAGCGAGCCTTCTGATGAGCACCTTGTCCCCTGATCAACACGATCGTTACCTGGAAGTGCTCGACGCAGCAAAGAGTCTGTTCGGTGGCGATCTTGATGCAGCTCTGCACTGGCTGTCATGTCCACTGAAAGCGTTTGGCGGCAAAGCTCCTGCCGCCATGGTTACAACAAGGCTGGAAACTGACCAGGTTATCGAGTTCATCAGGCGGCTGGAGCATGGGATTGTAGCCTGAAGATTCTATGATTTGAATCTGTCACTGAACCGGCAACACCCGGACTCGCTATGGCGCCAGCCAAAATACCCGCGCTTCTAACTGACGCAGAATTCACGGCCATGATGCAAGAAAGTGATTCTGCAGGTTTATGGATGGCACAGCGGTTGGCTTTGACGCGTGCAACTCCGAACGATGCCGCTCCGAATCTCCGACTTTCGAAGCGGTCTCTTCATGTGGTCACCTAGATCGCGCTAATGCTTGGCCGTCTAGGCGACGCTCAAAAGCTTTTCCAATTGAGCACGTTCCCAGGTGCTGAGCAGCTCCAAGGGGTCGGTACTGTACGACTGCAGCGAGTCGAAGACGTAGGCTCACCCCTCCGGGCTGTAGCAGCTGGCGCAGTAATCGAGCGTGTCGCAATCGTTGTAGAACGTGAGCACCCAGCCATCGGCCTCCACTGTCATCAAACCGCAGTAGATTTCAGCCCACGACTGCTGACCTAGCCGGCGCATGCTACGAACTCCGAGAGCGATGTCCCGCAGGATCTGATAAGCCTCGCGGGCTGTCAGTGGTTTTGCTTCCAAAAGAACGGTACCTGAATCTGGGTGTTGTCGGTCATCCGTGTCCGACCTGGGCTGACCGAATGGTAAATGAAACCTTGCGTGTTGCGAGGGCATCAATTTGGTAGCCTTCGGCCTTTTTGGAGTGCACTCATGACAGCCAATGCCCAGTCCAAGCTCAACGCCCGCTACGGCGCCCCTGACATTTCGCCGGTCACCCAATGGAATGAGGTCATCGAGCAATTGCTGGATCACCGGAGCGTCCGGGCGTTCTCTGATCAACCTCTGCCCGAAGGCACGATCGAGACAATGGTCGCAGCCGCCCAGTCCGCATCGACATCTTCCAATCTCCAGGTCTGGAGTGTCGTCGCCGTTCAAGATGTCGATCGTAAGAAGCGACTGTCCTGCCTGGCCGGCAATCAGGCATATATCTATCAAGCCCCACTGTTCCTGGTATGGCTTGCAGACCTGTCCCGGGTCTCGCGCATCGCGGAGCAGGCAGGGGTAGAGCTGGAGGCGCTGCCGTACCTGGAAAGCCTGCTCCTAGGTACGATCGACGCAGCTTTGGCAGCCCAGAATGCTGTAGTTGCTCTGGAGTCGCTGGGGCTTGGCAGCGTATACATCGGTGGCATTCGTAATGACATCGAAGACGTCGCAAAAGAGTTGGGGCTGCCGCCACAGGTCTATCCCGTCTTCGGCCTGTGCGTCGGCTATCCATCACCTGACCGTCCTGCGAAGGTAAAGCCACGGCTGCCGCAGCAAGCCGTACTGCATCATGAAACCTATACGATCGCCGGCGAGGAGGGCGTCCTCTCGGAATACGATGCGCGCCTGGGTGCGTTCTATGAGCGTGAGGGAATGAAGGCTTCGGGCTGGTCGGAGCAAGTGGTCAGCAGACTGCGGAATGTTTCGAGTCTGCATGGGCGTGAGGAGCTTCTGGGTGAGCTGGCGCGGATGGGCTTTGGGCTTCGCTGATTGGCAGAGCATTACATGAGCCAGCGACCGACCGTGTCCCAGAGTCCTGCTTCAAGTCTTAGGCTTATGAGTCGATAAATCGAAAACTGAACGAAATGATTTCTGCCCATCGTGGGCTGTGTATCCGCACCTCATCTCGTGCAACACGTTATGTGTGATTGCTCGCAGTAATGCCTTGACGGTGTCGATGACGGAGTGGCGCAAGAATGGACGAGCATGAAGGGGTCGGCAATGTCGTATGAAAATGACGTCATCAACGGTGATAAAGAATTACTGACGCTGCTATCAGCGGCGGATGCCGTGGATGTGGGGGCTTTGGTCGACTTCCTCACGGATTTTGGTAGCGGGCGATTGGCAATGAGCTCCGACGTTCAGCAGGTTTTGATTTCTGCAAAACGGAAGGCCAAATATTCGCGCGATACATTGCTTCTGCTCATACGGGAGCTCCAGCTCTTTGGAGGAAACAGTGTCGCGAATCTTGTGCGTCGCACTGGTGTTCCCTACGCCGAAATCGTGCGGGACGTTGCGAAATACGTGCACGCTGAGGTGACGGGCAAAGTAGCAATAGAGGTGTTGGAACTCAAGGTTCTTCAAAGGCTAGTCACTAAGCTTTGGGAAAAAATGACCGAACAGGAACGCGCTGAGTTTGCGGGGAAGGTTCATGCCGACAACGGTGCCATCGACGTCGGATTGGCGGCAGTGCTTTCGGTGATCGGCTCTGGTGGACTCGGTGCAGCGAGAGCTGGGGTAATGGGAGTCGCGGCAGTGGCCCCTTTGTTGGCTGAAGGTACATTCACTGCGGGGGCGGTTGCCGTTGGTGGGAGGGCAGCAACTGCTCTACTGGGCGTTGTGGGTATTGCCATTGCCAGCGCCGCCGGCGTGCACATGGCTGCAAAAGAGGCTTATAGAGTGACATTGCCATGTGTCGCTCAGATTGCCTACATTCGCCAAAAGCATCGAGGCGCCGCTGAGGCGCGCTGACTAAAGGGAAGTTCGCATGGACGTCTTCAACGAATCAAAAGGTCAAGAACCGTCAGGTACTCTGATCATTGGAGTCACTGGCGATAAGCCTTTGGTGACGGTCAAGCCGGTGAGTGTGCATCCAAAGAACTCAACTGCCGTCGACCGAACGACCTCAGGGATCGACAGACTTTCGCCACTGCTGCAAGCCATCCCCAGCGCAGCCGTGGCTTCCGAGGTCGCACAGACTCGACTGATGGAAGTAGTGATCAATGGCCCGCTGGCCAAGGTCGCCAACGGTGAAGGGTTTCGAGCCTTCAACATTGAGGGTGGAAGAATCCGCGAACACGCGACTCTGTTCGAACCGGAACGCCTTCAGAACCTCGTGAACTCCGCTGCGCTATTCCAGATTGCCTCAGTCGTAGTTGCGCAGAAACACTTGGCGGATATCAGCGCCAAGCTAGATGACATCAAGGCTGGTATCGATGCGATCAACGCTTACCTCTCGGATAAACGCAGATCTGAGATTACTGGGGCGTTGAAGTATCTCGGCCAGGTTGCCGTCATGCTTCACCATGGTGAAATGGATGATGCCGCCCGCGCCCAGCTGGAGTTCATTGAGCGCGAGCTTGGCGGTATCAATGATCATCTCGTGCTTTCATTGGAGGCGCTAAAAAAGAATGTCGATGGATTTGATAGCCCAGGTTTGTTTGATGGCTCGTCTGGGCTGGTCTCTAAGCTAGGCGGTGAGCAAGGCGCTGCCGAACGCTTGGTGGAAGAATGGAAGCTATGTATGAGCGCGCGATGGGTCGCGTGTAGTTTGCTCAGGCAAATTACCGGTCAGACATCGCTTCTAACGAAACGCGAGGAGGATCTCAATTCTGAGGTGCACGCATTCTTCTCAAAACAGGGGCCGTTGGAGAGATTCAACACTGCCTTGGACGGTCGGATCGACACACTTAGCTCTGTCTGGGAGTGGCAGTCCACTATCCAGGTTAACCGTATCAAGCTACGCCAATGGAACGAGGAGAGGTTGCCGAAACTGAAGACTGATGCTCAATCCGACATTCAAGGGGCGAGTACATTGCTGCTTGAGCGAGAGGCGAACGTGACCCTTACAATCGAAATGCGCGACGGTGAACTGATCGGGGCTTACCAGCATTGAAAAGCCCAGCCGCTGTTGCCCCTTATATCCGGTGCTGATCCGGATTGACGACAGGACGCAGAGGAGTTGAGCTGGTGACTATCTCGCGACCCAGCTCCCCAGGCCATCGTGCACCAAATGCTAGAGTTCGGAAGGTGAGTTTGCCGGACGTTAACTTTGAATCCAAAAATTGGCGTTAAGCGCAGGCTGGCTTCGGTGAGTAAGCGGATCAAGACTTAATAGCAAGAGCCGCGCCCTATTGTTACACCCATTTTCACACCGGGATTGACGATCGCTTGACGCAGCGCACTTGCCCCTGCGAAATCAGGATGTACCGCGACGCTGCCTTAACGTCCTGATGGCTCATGGCTGTGTGGTCAGGAATGACACTGTTCGGAAAACAATTCTTCTAAATGCAACCGACTAGGTTAACCCAGTCTTACCTTAGAAACCGGGCAAGACTGAATTCGCTACTTCCAGGATCCGCCGATCCTAATATCGTAACTATTATCCTCCACGATTTGAGTAAGGCTAGATAACATTGAGCATTTCCCACACCAAGTTCTTTGATGAAAAACAAGCTAAAGATTCCGCCATTCAGGCTCTATTCGGCGTGAGCCTGGTAGTTATCGTCATGTTTGTCGTCGCGATTTCATATACTAGCGGCGATGATCCTGAGCCCGAAAAATTTGCCATATTTATGTGTGGTGCCTTGCTTGGCTCCTAGCCCTATGCGATGGGTGAAAATTAGCAACCACTGAGGTCTACGCCCATAACCCCGGGAGCAGATCATGCACCACGCTCTCCAGTTTGCTGCCCATCCGAGCCTAGTGCAGGTACTTCACTTCCGGCCTCTACCTGGGTAGCAGTCAACATGGACGGGGCTACCACTGACCAGAATGGGACTGCGAAGGAGTAATTGATCTCCGCACTCAGCGTCACCAGCTTGCAGGGACGCTCGGCTCGCTGCTCAGCCGATTGTAAACTTTGCTCAATGGCCCGACGAGCTGCGGGGCTGATTCTATATCTGTGGAATTTGAGGAAGACATGCTCAAGGGCCAACTGGCAGAAGCCATCTGGACAGTGAGGGTGCCTGAACAACGGCTCAAAGCAGAACTCCATCAATTGGAGCATCACACCTAGGTTGCAGCGTTTTTGCATGTACATCCCGCACACAAAATCTACAAGTACAGGTACAGCAGTGTCGAATGCAAGGTGCTCTTCCGCCAAGTAGCTACGCAAGCGGTTGATGCCAAAATTCGCAAACGTCTCACCCTGGTTCATCATGACGATGAGATCCACCGGCCGAACCGAAACAAAGCTACGCCTGGCCATGACGAGTCGCATTACGGCTCGGGAATATTCCTCCTGCGATAGCCCATCTGCCCGTTGGGCTTCCCTCAGCAACATTTGAGGGGACGCGCCAACGATACCCAGCATGCCGGCAAGATCGCGCAACCGCGCATCAATCGACAGAAGACCTGCACCATACTCTTGGCAAGCGAGCAGGACTGCATGGTCTTCATCGCCCAGGATGTCCTCAAGCATCTGCATCTGCTCGGACGCCTCAGGCGGCCCGTATGCCGGCACCACCTGACAGAACGCCCCGATAGCCGTCTCGATCGATTCGAGATACTCACGATCCTTGCGCCAAGCGTCCTCAGTGAGCTCTTGCATGCCAAGATGGCCACCGTGGGAAAAGAGTGTACCGCTCTTTCGGTAGTGGGCCGATTTCTCTAGCTTTACGTCCAAGAGTTGCTTGGTTGCAGCTGTGACGTACAAACTAGGGAAAAGCTCCAGAACATAGAGCAATCCTAAGGTTGCAAGCTCCACCAGCATCGACAGGTCAATGAGCCATGGCTGATCCTGGGATATATCAGTTGGGAAGACATCCTGGGGGCCTAACCCCGTCGATACTTGGAGAAGCGCCCCTTCATCAGGCCAACCCCTCACGAGTTCAATGACATCCGTACCCAGCAGGCGTGCGAGCAGGCCTATGGTGGCGTGATGCTGACCGTACAGGCTGATGGTATTGAGGCTCTGAGATTTCTTTTGCTCTAGCTGATCGACGAAGAAAGTCGTATCGATCTCGCCGTCATCCCGGGTTGGAATACTCATCGCTACGACTGTCTTGCTCGGGACGACCGAATTGGACACGCGCTCGTAGGAAAGGTCGATCAGGCGTCGATGGAGGGTGATGATCCGTTTAACCGTGAGCGTCTGCTCACCGACCACACTGCTGACGGTTGTGGTATCACCCACTTTCAAACCGAGCAGCCGGGCGGCCCGTGACGAGTCCGCGGCAACGAATTCACCCGCAGGTGCCAGTGGCGGCTCAGAGGCGAAATCGATTGAGACATATCCAGTCCTGCCGGTGCTGTCTTCAAGCTCGACAGCGGTGCCTTCCTCAACCGCAGAGGGAAGGGCATGAACGACCTCAATCTCCTTCGATGCTAGGAACATGAGAGAGATGTGGCCAGCTGCTGCTTCAACGTCCTCGCCATTCAACCGCATGGCACGGTAGATACGGTCAAGGCCACGTTCCTGCAGACCTCTACTGAGCTCTGCGTTGGCCAGCTTTAACTGTTCTTGAGCGGAGCCGTTCAGCTGTGCAGGTAACCTGGCAAGAGCTTCATCCATTCGACCATGGCTTTCGTTCGCCAGAACTTGAATGAGCAGTAACCAGCCTGCGGCCTCACTAGGACTTTCAGCGACGAGCAACTCAGCCATCTCGCGCATTCTTGGCCAGTCACAGGCCTCGCCGTAAACAGTCAGTGCCACTTGGCGGGCGTCTGCTGAGTGTCGCCATTCCCCTGGAAGTGATTCCAATAGGTCTCGAACTTTGGATCTTTGGCCACTGAGCGCGTAGCAGTGCAGTAAATCAACATGCAGGGGACTGAACGCGTCCCTTGGTAGGAGGCGTTCAAGCATCGAAATGGCGTCACCGTAACGCCGCACATGAAGCATCCATTGCGATGCCATGGATAGATCCAGTAGGTCAATGCTCTGCGGTGCGAGCTCAGCAACGCGATCTCCGAAGGCCTGACGCATCTCCTCGTTGCCCGCATACGCCCGGGCAGCAAACACACCATCACATATACTGCTGTTTTGCGGCGTGATACCGAGATGGGCGAGCTCATTCCGCACGGCCTCGTGCTGACCTTCGCGTAACAGCAGCTCCCAGTGCATATGCCTTAGCATACGAGTCGCTCTGAGAGAGACATCCGTATCAGGCTGACTGAGCTGAGCGCTGTAAGCCGCGGCAAGCATTTCCGGATTGTTGGCAATCAGGCACGCCTGCCCAAAAACCACGCGCGCTTCATCAGTGAGCTGTTCAACACGATCAGCGCAGCAAGCAACAGCATCGCTGTGACGCTGGAGATCGCAGAGCGCCTCCAACTCCACCCTAACCGTAAATTCGTCCTCGGGAACACCACGCTGCCTGCCAGCTTCGATCATGTTCAACGCTTCAGTTGGCTCACCCAGCAAAAGATGCGCATACGCCAGGTGAAAGACAATTTCGGTTTTTGTCCTGGGGCTCTGCTCAGCCCATAACACGCCCTCGCGGTCATCGAACTTCGACATGGCGTCTAGGATCAGCACACGCCGATCTTGGGGCTGCGATCGCGTGTTCACGTGGAAGGGGTTGGCAGTGGCCAATCGAAGGACAAACCGGAGATAATTTTCGAGTATGAAAATTGAGCTGTCAGACTGCTCCATTGCCGTCCGGATGGCACCCACCGCGCCTTCATCATCCCCGGCCCCGGCCATTGAGCTGGCTAGCATCTGCCAAGCTCCCGACTTATCACGGAACGCCTCAGGTATTTCTTCGGCCGTCAGTTGCTCTCTGTTTAAGAGCCTCGCATTTATCAGTGCCACCCAGACTGAGTACGAATCCGGGAAGCGCGCGATGGCCTCCTGTCCAACCTGGATCGCAGTCTCTACGTCGTTCTTGAGCATCCACGCCCGGACAAAGCCTGCCGCAATACGCTCATCGTCCTGGTATAGGTTGGCAGCCATTTCGAGGTCTGCCGCGGCTTTAACGTCATCAGCCAAATGCCAGGAACACATCCCACGGAGGAAATACCATCGGGCCTGTTGGTGCGCATCGTATGTGTCAAGACCGTCTTCGAGCACCTCCAACTGAGCCAGCGCATCGCGGTAACGGTGGTCGTTGTGCAGTTGACTGATGCGATCAAGCTGGCGGGAGGCGAGGGTGTTCTCTGATGTCGGGTTCGCTGGCGGAAGCTCATCCGCGAGAAAGCTGCTCGTGGCAGGGCGGCTGCCTGAAAGAAGAGGCGCCAGGTATTCCGCTAGAGGGGCAAGCTGGGTGTGCCGCTCTTGGCTAACAACTACAGTGCCCAAGCTCAGGTCTTTGATGGCTTCACGCATGAGCCGCGCCCTGTGAAAATCTTGAGCTAGGCCTTCCAAGTGCAAGTGGAGTGAGGTCTGGTCGACTTCTGCGCCACTGCCATTCAGCTCAGCACACACACCGACCAGCCTCAACCACACAGCGCCACTGTCCTTATGGGGCAACGTGTGCTGGATCAGTTGCTTCTGCAATCCAACGTCGTGGCTACGATCTGAATCCAGATCATGGGGGAAAAACTTGAGGTGGAGCGCAAACTGCCGCAAATCTTCGTCCGCGACAGGCGCTTCGTTGTAGTGCTCTGCAGCAGCTCTAATAGCCGCGTACGCAGCCCTGTTTCGTTCATTGCTCCCTTCAGCATGAACGCGGGCGCACCAGGTTTCGTGCGACAGCGAGCCAAGCGCAAGCCTCACAACCTCGACAGCGCTTTCCATGTGCGACGAGCTTGCTACGTGGTAAACGATCAGGTTGTCATCGACGCCTCGTTGGAATGCCGGAGCTATGAAGTCGAGCCAGGCAAGACCCACGGACTCTTTGAAAGCTTCGTTACTGGCAATCGCCCGAGGCGACCGCTTCATCTGCATTCTGATGGTAGCTTTCTGGCCGGAGCCAGGAGATACAGCCTGGATCACAAGGTCGTCGGTGTTATGGCCGAACGTCCTGCCTTGGAACAGCAGGGTCTCGATGACAAAGCCCTCACGCAACCCTGCACAGTGGTCGCCAAGGCACATAGCGAGTAGGCGCACTGCCTGGACACGATGTTCGAACGCAACACCTCGTCCACCTGTAGAAATAGGGCTTGCGACCTGTTTCTGCGGGCTTTTCGATTTAGAAGTGGGAGCTTTTGCTGCCTTAGTCCGTGGAGGCCGTGCCATACATGGTTCGCGCAAATGAGATGCTGCCTATCTTATCATTGCGGCCATGATGGTGTGCTACGGCAGTCGAGGATGCCGTATTTGACCGCCATTGCAGGGATGTCGAAGGGGAGAGTTCTACACTGTGCTAGGGTTCAAGGCCCACCATTCTCAGGATGGTAAAGCATCGCGTAGCCAGCTTTCCAAACGATCGGTGCCCCGATGTCCTAGATCGGGGCTTGTGAGTCTGTGAGGAACAGGCTCGGTCTAAGCCGTGGTATCGAGATGTTCAAATCCAGATAAGGTGCGCGGGGTCAATGCCTGGTAATCCCAACGGGGCAGGCTTGCGTTACCCGACTCCATTCCGCTGAGCAGCTCACCGAGTGCGGCTTTATTGTCGATCCCAAGGACGAGTTTCAAGTGTTTAAAATAGCGCTTGGATTTGGATCTGGCGAACAGCTCGAATGGCCCCGAGTGCCGTCCAGCGTAAACGAGCGTCTCTGGATACCAAGGGAACGACTCACTAGGCCGCTGCACGCGATCCCTCAAGAATAATACAAAATCAGCCTGCATCAGCTCCCGCATATTGTAACCACTTGAATGGCTCCGTTGCTCCAGCAGAAATGCCCTCAAGGATGACCGTCCGAGTTTCAAACGGTCATTGCGACGTTCAAACATTTCTGCATAAGTCCGGAAAGCACCGAACGTCACTGTAACATCTCGTCCGTACTCGGATCGACCCGGTAGGTAGAAAGGGCTTCCTATTAGCTCGTTGGCAAATTCGAACTTCTCCTCTTTCAACAGCGTCGCTACCGCGTAAAGGAACAGCTCATGCACGATGAAGCGAAAGTTATCGAAGTCGGTATCTTGGTATTGCGTGATATGATGAGGGCGTTCCTGGTAAGGCAACAGCTTCTCGAAGAAACGATGGATGTGCCTGCGTGCTTCAGCGGTATCGCGGTACCTGGCGACCGTAGAAAATAGCTCTATAGCTTCATTGCGGTAGGGCAAAAAGTCCTCGATGCTGCTCGCAACCTGGTCATCAAAAGGAATATCAGACTGGGGCTTAATACGAAATTGCTCAATACCCTCCGAGAGTACAGTGAGGTAGTCATTGAGTGCAGGTTCGGCAAACGAACGATCGGTTTTTATAGCATCAATAGCACGGCGTAGTTCTGCACTAGTTACTAGCGTGATTGCCCGATTCTCCCGTTCGAGGTAGGCTGGCTTTTTGCCTGTCGGCGGTCGTACGTGCAATGGCTGGTCATGAGCCCAACGGATGAGCCTGTCAAATTCACTGGCGTACCGAGCTGACTCGGACAGATCAATGTAGATGCGTGAAGTGTAGTAGGTTGGCAGATAGGCGTGACCGTGCTCATCCCTTTCACGAACCACCGCTACAAATTTGGTGTTGCTCGCGTTGTTATAAATACCAGCTGAAATGATCTGGGCTTCGGTGCCAACGCCGCCGACGCGCCCGTTTGCTTTCTCGGCATAGACCCGATCACAAAGCAGCGCTATTTTCGTCACGGAGGGATCGGACAGCATCTGCTCCATGAACGCCGAAGCTTCCTGGCCCTCTCTCAAATCCCATTTGTCCAGAATCACATGGATGCCTGCCGCGGCGAGTTCTTCAGCCAACTCCACCACCCATGCTTCGTGCTCTGGAGTGCTCCAACTGTATGACAAAAAGAGCTTTGGTTGGTCTTGGTGTTCCGTCATAGGATCTGGCTTCCTAAAGGATCGGGCACTGTCATTTCTGTCTACGCGCGGCCCGTGCGGCCCTAATGCTATCAAAATAGAAGCATGCGAATCAGGATCGCTAGCTGAATTCCTTTTGCAGGGCGGTGAGATCCATTTTCGCCGCTTCTCTATTGGCAGCAAGGTGGCGTATATGTGTCCAGTGGCCCTTGTTGAGAACCGCACGGAGGTCGACGCCCTCAGTAACCGTCCGGCCAAGTCATCTACCCAGCCCCGCAAAGCCAAGACATGGTGTGCACTTGAATTTAAGTGGACACCAGTTCTAGCTCTTTAAGCGGGTATTTCATGCAGCCAACACGCCGTTCTTATTCCAAGTCCTTCAAAGCCCAAGTCATTCAAGAGTGTGCCCAACCCGGTGCTTCGATTGCCAGCGTCGCACTCAGCCATAATCTCAACGCAAACCTCGTCCACAAATGGATTCGGCTGCAATCGCAGAAAAGCACAGCGCTGCAACCTGCATTTATTCCATTACCCGTGTCGCTGGCTGGGGCAAAATCCCACCCATCATCATCGAATATCTGCGTTGAAATACAGCACACGCGCGGCACCGTAAAAGTGAGTTGGCCCACTGAAAATGCAGCTGCCTGCGCGACCTTTCTTCGAGACCTTTTGCGATGATTCGCATCGACTCCATCTGGCTCGCCACCGAGCCGATGGACATGCGCGCCGGTACCGAGACGGCATTGGCCAGGGTGATCGCAGTGTTCGGTACGGCGCAGCCGCACTGTGCTTATCTGTTCGCCAACCGCCGCGCCAATCGCATTAAAGTGCTGGTGCATGACGGCTTCGGGATATGGCTGGCAGCGCGCCGGTTAAACCAAGGCAAGTTTCACTGGCCTGGCATTCGCCACGGCTCAGAAATGGAACTGGATACCGAGCAACTTCAGGCATTGGTGCTGGGCCTGCCATGGCAGCGTGCAGGTTCTGGAGGCTCGATCACACTGCTTTAGCAGCTGCCATTAGCCCATCGACCTATCGCCGCGAATTGCCTGCTCTGGCAAAATCGGCCCCATGACTTCGCTACCCAATCTCGATCACATGCCCCCTGAACAACTGCGCGCCTTGGCGGCGCAGTTGATGCAGCGTGTCGAGACGCTCGACCACCAGGTCGACACGCTGGGCAAGACGGTAGAAACGCTCGACCAACAAGTTGAGACGATGGGTAAAACCGTTGAGAGCATGGGCAAGAAGATCAACCGTGATCAAACGCTGATCGAAAAACTGACCCACGAAATCGCGCAACTCAAGCGTTTGAAGTTTGCCAAACGCAGCGAGCAGATGAATCCCGAGCAGGCCAGTTTGCTCAATGACCTGATCGATACCGATATCGCGGCAATTGAAGCAGAGCTTCAAAGCTTGCAGGCAGTGATAACTCCGGCTGAGAAAAAGCAGAAGCCCAAGCGCACCACATTACCGGTTGAGTTTCCACGCACGCTGATCCATCACGAACCGGACAACACTCACTGCCCATGCGGCTTCGCCCTCAAGCGCATCGGCGAGGACGTCAGCGAGAAGCTGGACTACACGCCCGGTGTGTTCACTGTCGAACGCCATGTTCGTGGCAAGTGGGTCTGCGATGACTGCGAAACGCTGACTCAGGCACCGGTTCCGGCGCAGGTTATTGATAAGGGCATCCCGACTTCGGGCCTGCTCGCCCACGTCATGATCGCCAAGTTTGCCGACCATCTGCCGCTTTACCGTCAGGAGTCGATCTTTGGTCGAGCAGGCTTGGCGATTCCACGTTCAACATTGGCTCAATGGGTGGGCGTGACGGGCGTGCAGTTGCAGCCTCTGGTCGACGCGCTGCGCGAAGTAGTGCTTGGGCAAGAAGTCATCCACGCAGATGAAACACCGGTGCAGATGCTCATGCCGGGAACAAAGAAAACTCACCGTTCCTATGTGTGGGCCTACGCCACCAGCCAGTTCTCGGACGTGGCAGCGGTGGTTTATGACTTCAGTCCCAGTCGTGCCGGTGAGCATGCTCGCAACTTCCTGCAAGACTGGAGGGGCAAGCTAGTCTGCGATGATTTTGGCGGTTACAAGGCCAGCTTTGAACTGGGCGTGACAGAGATTGGGTGTATGGCCCATGCACGGCGCAAGTTCTTCGAACTGCACGCTACGAATAAAAGCACGCTCGCCGAGCAAGCCCTGCGCTATATCCAGTTGTTGTACGAAATCGAGAGCGAAGTCCGCGATCTGGGGCCGGATTTACGGCGCCGAATACGGCAAGAAAAAGCCGTCCCAGTGATGAATATATTGCATGCCTGGATGATCGCCCAGCGTGACCTCGTGCCCGAAGGCTCAGCCATCAGCAGAGCACTCGATTACAGCCTGAAACGCTGGGCAGCGCTGGCGCGGTACCTTGATGACGGGGCCGTACCCATAGATAACAACTGGTGTGAGAACCAGATCCGCCCTTGGGCTCTTGGACGTAAAAACTGGCTCTTCGCAGGGTCGCTACGCAGCGGAAAACGGGCAGCGGCGATCATGAGCCTGATCCAGTCTGCGAGACTGAATGGTCATGATCCGTATGTTTATCTGAAAGATGTACTCACGCGCCTTCCGACGCAGCGGGCGAGTGAAATAAGCCACCTACTGCCCCACGAATGGACGCCTAATCGTGCCCAACTGAAGTAAGTTAGGCATCCGGCATAAAATCGGTCACGGAGTTGACATGAAAACCCACGCCAAAAATGGACTATTAGAAGGTTCCTGTCATTGTGGAAACGTGCGCGTGTTCATCCCGCATCCACCAGTTCATGCCATCAAATGCAACTGCTCTATTTGCCGGAGACTCGGGGCGCTTTGGGCTCACTATGAAGCTGGTTCAGTAAAGTTCGAGGGGCACCCTCAAAATACCTCATCGTACGTCTGGGGTCAGCAAACCCTGAGGACGATCCGTTGTAGTAATTGTGGGTGTGCCACTCACTGGGAAGCGATCCTCCCTGGGGCAGGTGCTGGTGTTGGGGTGAATATTAATAATTTCGATCAGGAATGGGTCGGAACAACACCCGTGCGCCATTTCGACGGTGCCGATAGCTGGGCATATCTAGACTAGGCAAGGTGCATTGGCTGGACGCTTAC
>NZ_RBRE01000064.1 GCF_003700275.1 Pseudomonas cichorii
ATTTAAAACCCATAAAAACTGGTTGTTTTTCATACAAAAACAACCAAAAAGCGCGCAAGCCTGTGCGCACCTGCGCAGAATGTTGCGCAAGCACTCGGAAAGCCTTATCCGTAAAGGGGCTGAAGGGGTTTTGAGGGTGTTTTTAATGGCGAGAGGTGCGCAAATATTTGCGCATCAAGGCGTACTGCCTTGAAGGAGTCAGAAAGCTCGCGGTTGCACAGTCATTGTGAAACCGCGAGCTTCTGATCGGGGTCGCTTACTCCTGAACCACACGCACCATGCGTTGTGGTGAAGGAATCTCGATACCCGCGGCTTTCAGGCGGTCACGTGCTTCGATATTGAAGAACGAACTCACATCGCCCAGATCACCGGTCTTGGTCCATACCCGCAACGACAGAGTAATTGCGTTCTCACCCAGCGCCGCGACTACCGCCTGCGGAGCCGGATCTTCCAGCACACGCGGGTCCTTGGCCATCTCCAGCAAGACTTCCAGGGCTTTCCTCAAGTCGGCATCCGGGCTGACGCCGATATCGAACACGATCTTGCGGGTCGGCTGACGGTTGGTATTGGTGATGATGCCGTTGGACAGATTGCCGTTGGGCATGATCACCGTGCGGTTATCGCCGGTACGCAATACGGTATGGAAAATCTGGATACTATCGACCGTACCCGCCACACCTTGCGCCTCGATCCAGTCACCGATACGGAACGGGCGAAACAGCAGAATCAGCACGCCACCGGCAAAATTAGCCAGGCTGCCCTGTAATGCCAGGCCAATAGCCAGACCCGCAGCACCAATGGCCGCAACGAACGAGGTGGTTTCCACACCGATCATCGAGGCGACGCTCACCACCAACAGAATCTTGAGGATGATGTTGGCCAGGCTGCTGACAAAACCCTGCAATGCCAGATCGGCATTACGCAGTGCCAGCAATGCGCCTACCTTGCTGGTCAACCTGTTGATCAACCACCAGCCAATACTCAGTGTTACCAGCGCCAGCAGCACCCGGCTGCTGTATTGCATGATCATCGGAATCCAGCTTTGTGAAGTTATCCACAGCTGATCGACTTCTGCGCTCAAATCCATCTTGTTTCTCCTGCCTGTCACGAACCAATCTTGAAAGGACTGCCGGAAACAATCATTTCAGCGTTTACAGGGGTGTTCGGACATACCAGGGAATAAAGGGTTCCCAGGTAGCCAGCATTACCTAGTCACGGAAGTTGTTGAATTGCAGCGGCATTCCCGAGTCGTATGTACGCAGTAAAGCAATGGCATCTTGCAGGTCATCGCGCTTTTTACCCGTGACGCGCACTTGTTCACCCTGAATGGCAGCCTGCACTTTCAGTTTAGCGTCCTTGATATGGGCGACGATTTTCTTTGCCAGCTCCTTGTCGATACCTTCCCTGAGCACCGCTTCCTGCTTCATCAACTTGCCCGAAGCAAAGGCGTCCTTGACCTCCAGGCATTTCACATCGATCTTGCGCTTGACCAGGGCAAGCTTGAGGATTTCGATCATCGCTTCAAGCTGAAACTCTGCCTCGGCGGTGAGCGTGACGGTCAGTTCCTTGAACTCGAAAGTACCTTTGCCCTTGAGGTCGTAGCGACGGTCCAGCTCTTTGATGGCGTTATCGACGGCATTAGTGACTTCGTGTTTATCCAATTCGGACACTACGTCGAACGATGGCATGTAATTTCTCCAGATAAACGGCGCGTCCGGCAAAAAGCGAACGCGCGTGACTTGACGGTATGAAAGAACGCTCATTATAACGAGACTTTTCCAGCCTTTACTGCGAGCCTTTCATGTCGACATCCGATTTCATTGCGGCAAAGCCGTTCAATCTTCCGGATATGCATTTCTGATGGCCGCCATCTGGCATGTACTCGGCGCTGGCAGCCTGGGCAGTCTGTGGGCCGCCCGACTGGCACGCGCAGGTGTTGCAGTGCGCCTGGTGCTGCGCAATGCCGAACGGCTGAACGCCTATCAGGCCAATGGCGGCTGCCTGACGCTGGTGGAAAATGGCGTGGCCCGACCGATATTCATCCCGGCCCAGACCACCGACAGCAACGAGCCTATCGAGCGCCTGCTGGTGGCCTGCAAGGCCTATGACGCCGAACAGGCGGTAGCAGATGTTGCGCCGCGACTGCACCGTAACGCCGAAGTGATCCTGCTGCAAAACGGCCTGGGCAGCCAGGATGCCGTGGCAGCGCGTATCCCTCATGCCCGCTGCATCTTTGCCTCAAGCACCGAAGGTGCCTTTCGCGAAGCGGACTGGCGCGTGGTCTTCGCCGGTCATGGCTATACATGGCTGGGCGATGTCCGCGAGCCGACGCCGCCAACTTTCCTGCAAGACCTGCAGGATAGCGGTATTGCCCATGAATGGACGCCCGACATCCTGACCCGCCTGTGGCGCAAGCTGGCCCTGAATTGCGCCATCAATCCACTGACCGTGCTGCATGACTGTCGCAACGGCGGCCTGCTGGAGCATCACTGCGAAGTGGCGACGCTGTGCGCCGAACTTGCCGACCTGCTGGAGCGCTGTGGTCAACCCGCTGCGGCCCAGGACCTGCACACTGAGGTGCAACGGGTGATCGGGGCCACGGCAGCCAATTACTCGTCGATGTACCAGGACGTGGCCCATGGCCGCCGTACGGAAATCAGCTACTTGCTGGGTTACGCCTGTGCAGCGGCGCTGCGTCATCAATGCGTCGTGCCTCACTTGCAGCAATTGCAGACGCGCCTGACCAGCCATCTTGCAAGCAAGGGTTTGCGTACCGACTAGCTCACGCTACCCTGCTGGTTCATCCCTCGCCTGTGATTTGCCCCATGCCATTGCGCCAGCGCCTAGAAAACCTGCCCGTTGGCCAGAAGCTGCTGGCCGCCCTGCTGGTCTTGCTGACCACGGTGCTGCTGGTCGCCAACCTGACCTTCATCAGCGCCGCCTATTACATCTCTCAGGAAGCCATGGCTCCACAGGCCCTGCAGACCATCGGGCGCCTGATCAGCAGTCCCAACCTCAACGAACAGGCCTTGAACTCGCCGCGCAATGCCAACGCGCTGCTCAAGGAACTCAAGAGCTACGGCCCGCTGCGGGCTGCAGCGATCTACGACAACAACGGGCGACGTCTGGCACAAATGCAACAGGGGGAAGCCCTGCATCTGCCGGAACATTACGGCGATATCGAAAGCTGGCGCCTGACCGAGTTTCGCAACACGCAAATCATCAGCGTGCCCAAAGGCGATCAGGCCCCGGGCCATCTGTTGCTGGTCGCCAGCAGCGAACTGCCGACGGCGTTCTACACCGGCACGCTGACCGCCAGCCTGGGCATTCTGATTTTCAGCGTGCTGTTGTGGCTGGTGGTGGCCCGGCAGATTCGGCGCCTGATTACCGAGCCGATCTATCAACTCGAAGAGCTGTCGCGTCAGGTCACCCGCGAAGAAAACTATGCGCTGCGAGCCGGCCCCGGCAACGAGGACGAGATCGGCAATCTGGCCGAAGCCTTCAATACCATGCTGTCGCGGATCGAAGCCCGAGAACAGCAACTCAAACGTGCGCGCGACGACTCTCAGGAAGCCTATGCCCAGGCGCAAGGCATGGCCGAAGAGACCCGTCATACCAACCGCAAGCTGGAACTGGAAGTACAGGTTCGCAGCAAGATCGAGAAAAAACTCACCGGCTTTCAGAACTACCTCAACAGCATCATCGACTCGATGCCCTCGGCAATGATTGCCCTGGACGAGCAGCTGTATGTCACTCAATGGAATCAGGAAGCGACCGCCCTGTCCGGCACGACCCTGGACGAAGCGCTCAACCAACCGATCTTCATTGCCTTCGAGCCGATGCGCTCGTTCCTGCCGCAGATCAAGCAGACCGTTGAGCGCCACAGCGTGACCAAGATCGAGCGCGTCACCTGGATCAAGAACGACGAGCCGCGCAGCTATGCGCTGACCTTCTATCCGCTCACCGGCGATGCAGGCCGCGGCGTGGTGATCCGTATCGATGACATCACCCAGCGGCTCTCGCTGGAAGAAATGATGGTGCAGTCGGAAAAGATGCTGTCAGTCGGCGGGCTGGCGGCGGGCATGGCCCATGAGATCAATAACCCCTTGGGGGCGATCCTGCATAACGTGCAGAACATCCGCCGTCGCCTGTCGCCAGAGCTGCCGAAGAACATCGAGCAGGCCGAGTCCGATGGCATCGACCTGAACACCGTCAATCATTACCTGACCAGCCGTGGCGTGCCGCAACTGCTCGACGGCATCCAGCAGGCAGGCGCCCGGGCGGCCAAGATCGTCAGCCATATGCTCAACTTCAGTCGCCTGAGCAACCGCCAGTTGACGCCCTGCGAACTGCCTGCCCTGATCGATCAGGCGCTGGAAATCGCCGGCAATGACTTTGATCTGGCAATCGGTTTCGACTTCAAGGGCCAGCACATCATTCGCCAGTTCGACCCGGAACTGGGGCCAGTGCCCTGTATACCCAACGAACTGGAGCAGGTATTGCTCAACCTGTTGAAGAACGCCGCGCAGGCAATTCACCAGCGTGCGGAAAATGAAGTCGAGGACGGACGCATCACCCTGCGCACCCGGCTCAACCCGCCATGGGCAGAGATTCAGGTCGAGGACAACGGTATCGGAATGGCCGAGAACGTCCGCAAACGCACTTTCGAGCCGTTTTTCACCACCAAGGAAATCGGCCAGGGCACTGGCCTGGGGCTGTCGGTGTCGTACTTCATCATCACCAACAACCATAAAGGCCAGATGGAAGTGCAATCGTCCATCGGCATGGGCACCTGCTTCACCTTGCGCCTGCCGTTAGTGGCCCATCAGGTGAATGTGCAACAGCAGGTTATTTCCAAGCTTTAATCAGGAGCCAGAAAGATGGGCTTTCGTTTGTCGAAGATTTACACCCGTACCGGCGATACCGGTGAAACCGGCCTGGGCGATGGCCGCCGCGTGCCCAAGGATCATCCGCGGGTCGAGGCCATCGGTGAAGTCGATACGCTCAACAGTCAGTTGGGGCTGCTGCTGGCCGGGTTGGCCGAACACCCTTCACTCAAGGAAGTGAGCGATGTGCTGAGCCCTTGTCAGCATCGTCTGTTCGACCTCGGCGGCGAACTGGCCATGCCGGCCTATCAGGCGCTGAACAGTGCTGAAGTCGAACGACTGGAGGCCGCTATCGACCTGTGGAACGAGGAAGTCGGCCCGCTGGAAAACTTCATCCTGCCAGGCGGCTCGATGCTGATCGCCCAGGCCCATGTCTGCCGCAGCCTGGCGCGCAGCGCCGAACGCCGCTGCCAGCATCTCAATGCGCTGGAACCATTGGCTGGGGTCGGGTTGGCTTATATCAACCGGCTGTCAGACTTGTTGTTTGTCGCGGCGCGGATTATCGCAAGACGCCAGGGAATAGCTGAAATCCTCTGGCAGCCAGCGCCAAAGCCTGTTTGATTGACGGGATGAAATTGTGGAAGGGGGCAAGCCCCTCCCAATCTCAATAGCGTTGCTATCAGTCAGGCCAGAACGCACGGATTCCGGCCACACCCTGCGCGCCGCATTCCCAGGCGCGCTGACGCTCGTCAGGTCCGACACCGCCCAGCAGGAATACCGGTCTGGTGAAGCCTGCGATCAATCGCGATGCCTCTTCCCAGCCCAAAGGCTGCGCGTCCGGATGGGTCTGAGTAGGCTGGACCGGCGACAGGGTGACGAAATCCACGCCCATCTGCTCGGCCAAGGCCAGCTCTTCTGCGTTATGGCAGGAAGCTGCCAGCCAGCGCTCTTCAGGAAACGGGCGACCGCGACTGGCGTACTTGCGCAGTTGCTCGGCAGTCAGGTGCCAGCCGGCTGACGGGAAATCACCCAGCCATTCCAGCGGCCCCTTGAGCATCAGTTGGGCCTTGCCAGCGCACAGCCCCACAGCATCCACTGCCAGATCACGATACTTCGGGTCATAGCCACGCGGCGCGCGTAGCTGGACCAGCTTGATACCGCCAGCGATGGCTTTCTGCATGCCACGCAGCAGCTCGGAGGTTTCCAGCCCGTCGGGCGTGATCAAGTAATCACTCGGCAAGCGTGCGGCTGCCACTATCGGCTTGTTGGCCGCAGGAAACTCATAGCCAGCCAGTTCGCGCTGGCTGGCCCAGACCAGTGGCTGCCCTTCGGCGCCATGGGGCTCGCAGCTGAAGGCTGAAACTTCCCAGACATCCAGCAACACCTGTTTGTCCGGGTAATCGTGCTGGATCTTGATCAGCGGGCGCGCCGCTGTAACGCCAATCCCCAGCTCTTCCTGCAGTTCACGGCTCAATGCGGCCTGGACAGCTTCGCCGTCTTCCACCTTGCCACCGGGAAACTCCCACAGACCGCCCTGATGCTGAGTATCGGCACGCTTGGCGATGAGAATCCTGCCGTCAGCGCCACGAATCACGGCGGCGGCCACATGCACACGTTTCACGCCTCGACCTCCTGCAATGCAGCCTGCTGCCAGCGCTGGAAAGCCGGCCACTGGTAAAGGGTTTCGATATAGGCCAGCGCTTCGGCGGGCAACGCGACGCGGTAGCCGCGCAAACGAATGGCCACCGGGGCAAAGAAGGCGTCGGCAATGCTCGGCTGACCAAACAGGAACGGACCATTCTCGGCTGACGCGGCACGGCACTCGGCCCACAGGGCGACGATGCGGTCGATGTCGTATTGCGTGTCGACCGGAATGACTTCCAGAGCCTGATCGCGATGCAGGTCCATCGGCATGTTGGAACGCAGGCTCATGAAACCGCTGTGCATCTGTGCACACGCCGAACGGGCCTGGGCACGGGCGGCGATATCACGCGGCCACAGATCGGCTTCAGGGAAGCGCTCGACCAGGTATTCGCAGATCGCCAGCGAATCGATGATGGTTCCGTGCTCGCACTGGAGCGCAGGGACCTTGCCGGTTGGCGAGAATTGCAGGATCTGTTCGCGGGTTTCCGGCTGGTTCAGGCGAATCACCTGATCGGTGTAAGCTGCGCCAGTCATCGCCAGCACCAGCCATGGGCGCAGCGACCAGGAAGAATAACGTTTGTCGCCGATGATGAGGTGTAGAGACATCGTTGATTCCTGCCTATGCATATTTATCGTCTGGAATACCGCTGTCGCAGCCAAGGCCCCTCCCACAGAGTAAACGTAACCCATTGTGAGAGGGGGCTTGCCCGCGACGGGGCAAGGCGGTATCGATCAGGTACGGTATTCGGCGTTGATCTTCACGTATTCGTGGGACAGGTCGGTGGTCCAGATGGTTTCGCTGCAAGCGCCGCGGCCCAGTTCGATACGGATGGTGATCTCTTCCTGAGCCATGACCGCCGAACCCTGCTCCTCAGTGTAGGTGGTAGCGCGGCAGCCCTGGCTGGCGATGCACACGGAACCAAGGAACACGTCAATCTTGCTGACATCCAGATCCGGCACACCGGCACGGCCAACAGCGGCCAGGATGCGGCCCCAGTTAGGGTCGGAGGCGAACAGCGCAGTCTTGATCAGCGGCGAATGGGCAACGGCATAGCCGACGTCCAGGCATTCCTGATGGTTGCCGCCGCCATTGACTTCGACTGTCACGAACTTGGTCGCGCCTTCGCCGTCACGCACGATGGCCTGAGCCACTTCCATGCACACTTCAAAGACCGCTTTTTTCAGGGCCTCAAACAGCGGACCTTTGGCCTCGGTCACTTCCGGCACATTGGCCTGGCCGGTGGCGATCAGCATGCAGCAGTCGTTGGTGGAGGTGTCGCCATCGATGGTGATGCGGTTGAACGACTTGTTGGCGCCGTCGCGGATCAGGTCCTGCAACACGCTCTGCGAAACCTTGGCGTCGGTGGCGATGTAGCCCAGCATGGTCGCCATGTTCGGACGGATCATGCCCGCGCCCTTGCTGATGCCGGTCACGGTGACGGTCACGCCATCGTGCTGGAACTGGCGGCTGGCGCCCTTTGGCAAGGTGTCGGTGGTCATGATGCCGGTCGCGGCAGCAGCCCAGTTATCCACAGACAGGTCATCGAGTGCGGCCTGCAGTGCGCCTTCGATCTTTTCCACAGGCAGCGGCTCGCCGATCACACCGGTGGAATAAGGCAGTACTGCGCTGGCATCGACACCGGTCAGCTCGGCCAGTCTGGCGCAGGTACGCGTGGCGGCAGCCAGGCCTGGCTCGCCGGTACCGGCGTTGGCATTACCGGTGTTGGTCAACAGATAGCGCACCGGGCCTTGAACACGCTTCTTGGCCAGAATGACCGGTGCAGCGCAGAACGCATTCAGGGTGAACACGCCAGCAACACTGGAACCTTCGGCACATCGCATGACGACGACGTCCTTGCGCCCCGGACGCTTGATGCCGGCAGAAGCGATGCCGAGTTCAAAACCGGGAACCGGATGCAATGTAGGCAAAGGACCAAGACCAACAGCCATGAGGTGCGCTCCTTGAGCAGTATCTGCGCCGTCCGTAGCGGTACGGCAATCAATGAAAAAACGCCGCGACGGGTAAGCCGGTCGCGGCGTGGGGTATTACAGAGTCAGAGCCTTAACTGATCTGGCCGTGACAGTGCTTGAACTTCTTGCCCGAACCACACCAGCACAGCTCGTTGCGGCCCAGTTTCATGTCGTTGCGAACCGGCGCGGAAGCAACAGCCACATCACCGGCCTCTTCAACCAGTGCCGGCTCTTCCAGGCCCGGTGCATCGGCGTGCTGGAATTGCATGCGCTTGGCAAGCTCTTCGGATTCGCGACGCAGGCGCGCCTCTTCTTCCTCGGGATCTTCGCGACGAACCTGAACATGGGACAGCACGCGGATGGTGTCGCGCTTGATCGAATCCAGCAGTTCCTGGAACAGGGTGAAGGACTCGCGCTTGTATTCCTGTTTCGGGTTCTTCTGTGCATAACCGCGCAGGTGGATACCGTGACGCAGGTGGTCCATGGTCGACAGGTGGTCTTTCCACAGGTCGTCCAGCACGCGCAGCAGGATCTGCTTCTCGAAGGTGCGCAGCGCTTCGGCGCTGGCCTGATCTTCCTTCTCGGTGTAGGCGACCAGCAACTCGGCCAGGATCTTCTCGCGCAGGGTTTCTTCGTGCAGGTGATCGTCTTCGTCGAGCCATTGCTGGATCGGCAGCTTCACGGCGAAATCGCTGTTGAGCGACGCCTCCAGACCGGCAACATCCCACTGCTCGGGCAGCGATTGTGGCGGAATGTGCTGACTGATCAGACCGTTGAGCACTTCTTCGCGGAAGTCGCTGATGGTGTCACCGATATTGGTGGCCGACAGCAGGCTGTTACGCATGTGGTAGATCACTTTACGCTGCTCGTTGGCAACGTCGTCGAATTCCAGCAATTGCTTGCGGATATCGAAGTTGCGACCTTCTACCTTGCGCTGCGCCTTTTCGATAGCGTTGGTCACCATGCGGTGCTCGATCGCTTCGCCGGACTGCATGCCCAGGGCCTTCATGAAGTTCTTCACCCGGTCAGAGGCAAAGATGCGCATCAGGCTGTCTTCCAGGGACAGATAGAAACGGCTGGAACCGGTATCGCCCTGACGACCGGCACGACCACGCAACTGGTTGTCGATACGGCGCGATTCATGGCGCTCGGAAGCGATGACGTGCAGGCCGCCCGCTTCGATCACCTGCTGATGACGTTTCTGCCAGTCGGCCTTGATCTGTGCGATCTGTTCGTCGGTCGGGTTTTCGAGGTTGGCAACTTCGACTTCCCAGTTACCGCCGAGCAGGATATCGGTACCGCGACCGGCCATGTTGGTGGCGATGGTCAGCGCGCCCGGACGACCGGCCTGGGCGATGATTTCCGCTTCCTTCTCGTGGAACTTGGCGTTCAGGACCTTGTGCTCGATACCTTCCTTGTTGAGCAAATTGGACATGTGCTCGGAGGTTTCGATGGTCGCCGTACCCACCAGCACCGGACGGTTTTCCGCCAGACAGGCCTTGATGTCGGTAACGATTGCCGCGTACTTCTCTTCCGCCGTCAGGTAGACGAGGTCGTTGAAGTCCTTGCGCGCCAGCGGCTTGTTCGGCGGGATGACCATCACCGACAGGCTGTAGATCTGGTGGAACTCGAACGCTTCGGTGTCGGCCGTACCGGTCATGCCGGACAGCTTGGAGTACAGACGGAAGTAGTTCTGGAAAGTGGTCGACGCCAGCGTCTGGCTTTCGGCCTGGATGTTGAGGTTTTCCTTGGCCTCGATGGCCTGGTGCAGGCCTTCGGACAGGCGACGGCCCGGCATGGTACGACCGGTGTGCTCGTCGACCAGCAGAACCTGGCCATCCTGAACGATGTATTCGACGTTGCGGTTGAACAGCGTGTGGGCACGCAGACCGGCATACACGTGGGTCAGCAGGCCCAGGTTATGCGCCGAGTACAGGCTCTCGCCTTCGGCCAGCAGACCGACTTCGGTCAGCAGTTCTTCGATGAACTGGTGACCGGCTTCGTTCAGCTCGACCTGACGGCTCTTCTCGTCGATGGTGTAGTGGCCCGGCTTGGTAACCTCGCCTTCCACTTCCTCGATGTGCCGCACCAGACGCGGAATCAGGCGGTTGATTTCGGTATACAGCCTGGAGCTGTCTTCGGCCTGACCGGAAATGATCAGCGGGGTACGGGCTTCGTCGATGAGAATCGAGTCGACTTCGTCGATCACGCAGAAGTTGAGCTCACGCTGGAACTTGTCTTCCATGCTGAAAGCCATGTTGTCGCGCAGGTAATCGAAACCGAATTCGTTGTTGGTGCCGTAGGTGATGTCGGAAGCGTAGGCAGCGCGCTTCTCTTCCGGCGGCTGGAATGGCGTGACGATCCCTACGGTCAGGCCGAGGAATTCGTACAGCGGACGCATCCAGTTGGCGTCACGACGTGCCAGGTAGTCGTTCACGGTAACCACGTGGACGCCCTTGCCGGACAGTGCGTTCAGGTAAACGGCCAGCGTACCTACCAGGGTCTTGCCCTCACCGGTACGCATTTCGGCGATCTGGCCTTCATGCAGGGTCATGCCGCCGATCAACTGCACGTCGAAGTGGCGCATACCCATGACACGCTTGCCGGCTTCACGCGCAACCGCGAAAGCTTCGGGAAGGAGCTTATCGAGGGTCTCGCCTTTGGCTATGCGGGCCTTGAACTCTTCGGTCTTGGCACGCAGTTGCTCGTCCGAAAGGGCCACCATTTGCTCTTCGAAGGCATTGACGATCTGTACCGTCTTGAGCATGCGCTTGACTTCACGCTCGTTCTTGCTTCCAAAAAGTTTTTTTAACAAAGGCGCAAACATATCGACAGGATCTTCCACACATAGGAATGGAGGGCGGCCCCGTGAGTCGCCCGTGCAGCCTTATGGCCGCATGCGAACGAGTATTCTACCCGGAAACGATGGTGAGGAAAGTGGCGTTATTCCACGATGCTGGCACAGCGCTGTGACGGGGCAGACTTACAATGGGGCCATTCTTTAACACTTCAACCCATTCGGGAGAGAAGTTACTCATTGATTTGCATATAAAAGCACGGAAATGCCGCCGAACGAAGCTGCAACAACGCTTTCTGTTAACATGATGGCCTCGTCACACGCCGGCAACGCATCCATGGCCTTTCGTCCCATCACCGCTCGAACTCCCGTCGTTCTGCTGCGCGATGCCAAGCCGCTCAAGGCCATTTTTCGCCATGCCGAGCGTCTGAGCCACCTTCAGCGCCTGCTGGAAAGCCAGTTGCAACCTGCCGCCCGCGAGCATTGCCATGTGGCTTCATGGCGCGAAGGCAGCCTGTTGCTGATTGTGACCGACGGTCACTGGGCCACGCGGCTGCGCTATCAGCAAAAGCGCCTGCAGCGGCAATTGGTCGCTTTCAACGAATTCGCCAACCTGACGCGCATTGTCTTCAAGGTACAGCCTCCTACCGTGCCTCGGGGAGCCGTCGGTCATACCATCGACTTGTCGACCGCAGCCGCCGAAAGCATCCAGGCCACCGCCGATGGCATCAGCGATCCGAAACTGCGCGCCGCGCTGGAACGTCTGGCCAGTCACGCCAAAGACAAGAAGTAACGTTCAGCGCTTGCCCAAAACCGTTTCAAATTGCGACGCGCCCGGCTTGAGCAGACCTGCCTGAACCAGCACCGGCGTCACCATGGCCTCGGGCTCGACCTGGCCACTGAGTTTGATCCGGCTCATGGCAGGTTCCAGCCCGATCTCGAAACGATGCTCTGCATCGCGCCGGACCTCAGCCAACAACTTCAGCCCTCCCCGGCACTCAAGCCTGAGCTGAGCGTTGCCCAACAGCACCATCCACGGCGACAGCAACGCCAGATCCTTGCCGGACAACTCCCCCTGGCTGGACATGCACGTTGCGCCGCGGCCCTGAATCAGCAAGCGGCCCTGCCAGCGACCGTCCAGCACGTAGCCTGTGGCTGGCGTGACCCGCCCCGTGACAGGCATCAACTCCGCGCGCCATGCCCAGGGCCAGCCCTGCGCGTTCAATTCCCAGCCCTGCTGCTGAAAACCGGCATTGACCTGTGCCTGACCGCTCCACGGACGAATATCCCAGCGCAAAGGCCCGATGGCACCCAGTCGCTGCATCTGTCCGCGCCACAGGGTTCCCTGGATACCTTGCGGCTGCCAGTCGGGTGCCCAGTTGACGAAACGGGCGAGAAACGCGGCTGGCGCATTCAGCGCAAGCGTCAGAGCAAACACCAATGCGCCGACCGCCCATAACCTGCGCTTCATGGATGCCCCTCGCTACGACCCACGTCCAGACTGAATACCAACCCTTGATGCCCTTGTTCGAGGCTCCAGCGCAGCGGCCGCCCGCCCTGCTCCTGAATACTGCGCAGCACCTGCGCCAGGGTTTCGGCGCGAGTCAGTTCACCTTGCAGTTGCCAGATATCGCCTCGCTGTTCGACCCGCGTCAGCACCAGCCCGCGGGCACTGGCAAGCGCCTGCCAGTATTCGCCGCTGAATGCAGGGCCGGGGCTCAGCGCCTGGGCCTGCTGCGCAAGAAGCGGCCATTGCCGCAGTTCCTTGCCCCAGGCCAGTAACGGACGACCGATCAGCACCAGCAACAGGGTCAGAACCATCACCCAGCCGGCCAGCAATGCGTAGCGTCGAGCTGGCGGCAGTGCAGCGAAGGCGCTTGAAGCGCGCAGAAACAAGCCGTTCATGGTTGCGCATCCAGATTGAAATTGAGCGTCAGCAGAGCCGTCTTGGGGTCGGCTTCGACGCTGACCTTCGCACCCACGGCCCTGGCCATGCTCTGCCAGTGCTCCAGGGCCGGAGCCGGGGTACTGCCGTTCAGGACCAGACGCAAGGTTCGCCCGTCGAAGTAAGTACCGGACACGCCCCAGCTCTGCTGACTGTCGAGCCACAGCGCCACGGCCTGTTCCAGTTCGACAATCTGCTGCTGACGGCTGCGCCAGTCGGTCTGTTCGGCCTGCAGACGGGACAACTGCCGCGTTGCTTGCTGAGCAGTGGCAACCGGGCCGGTCACGGCTTCGACCTGGGCTTTCCAGACTGGCACCTGTTGCCAGAACTGGACCAGCATCAGAGCGCCCCAGCAGAGAGCCAGCACCGCACTGATCCCGGCCAGACCCAGCTGGGTTTTGCTAAAAGGCAGCGTTCGGCGCCGGGGCCTGGAGCGGCGCTGGCCAGAGCGCGGTAACAGATTGGGCAAGCGAGCCAATGCGGCCCACTGCTCTGGCCACGGGCCGGTCATGTCATTGCTCGGATGACGCCAGTCGTCAGGCACATCACCCAGGATTTCCGGCCATACCAGCCACTGCTGTACGCCATTTTCGGCGCCGCGCAACAGACAACGACCCTCGGCACGCGACCAGCACAGGGTCTGGCCCACCGCCTGCGCTGGGAGCAATTGCATCTCGGCCCACAGGTAATCCGGCGCGATGCCGCGCTCTTCGCATTCAGCCAGCCAGCGCTGTACAAGCGCCCGCTCCACCACCATCAATTGCAGATGCCCGGCGACCCGCGACAGGCAACTGACCTGCAGCTCTTCGGCAGGCTGCTGCAACTGCTCTTCCAGCAGTTGCGGCCACTCATGGGGCTTGAGGCCCGGTGGCGCTGGCACCTGAAAATGGCTGCACTGTGCCGAAGGGATAATCAGGGCAAGCGTGTTCTGTAGAAAATGCGCAGGCGGCGGCCAGTCGCCGTGTTCGTTCCCCGGCACACGTCGCCATTGCCAGGCCTGCGCCGCGTTGAGCGCAGGACGCAGCAACAACCAGTGGCGTGCCGCACGCCGCCTGGCGCCCCAGCGTTCAAACATGGCGACAACCCGCTTCACGGACGGCTATCGGGCAAGCTGAAGGTGCAGACATAAGGCGCTCCATGACGCTCGAATTCGAGTCGCACGCCCCGATCGGGCTGCAATGCGACGGTGGAAGGAAACGCCAGCCAGCGGGTTCCCTGATAAAAGCTGAAGCGCACCTGCTCGATGTCGTCCAACCGCTCACGAGCGTCCCAGCGCGGCGCACCGGCGGCATACAGGTCCGCCGAAGTCGACAGGCTCAGGCGCCGCTCGCGCGGGCTGAACTCCAGCCGCTGCCGCTGCAATCTCGATTGCCCTGCAACCTCGGGCCAGGCGGTCAACGCGACCCAGTTCAGTTGATTGGCGCCCGGCTGCCAGTCGAGCCAGGTCAGCGGCAACGGCAGGCGCTGTTCATACAGACGGCGCAGCACCAGTCCATCCAGACGCCGCTCCAGCGCCAGGCAGAATTCCAGTACCAGCGGTTCGTTGCCCGGTTCGGCCAGCCGCTCGCGAACCGCGATCCAGCCGTTTACCAACGCCGCCAGCACCACACCGACCACCGCCGTCAACGCCATGGCCACCAGCAATTCGACCAGGGTCAGGCCACGCTGCCGATGCCTCACGGACGCACCAGAAACACGGTGAAGTTGCCCAGCGGCTCGCGCTCATCGCGGGCGGCGAACAGCGCCAGCTCTCCGCGACGCAAGTGCTGGACGCCAGTCATGCCCAGTTCAAGCCGCCAGTAGCAGGTCTTGTCGCCCTGCTGCAACTCACCGCTGACCCTGTTGATCTGCGGCCAGTAGCGCTCGACCCCGAAACTCGCCTCCAGCTCGCGGGCACACAAGGCGCCGAGGCGATGTTGCTGCACGGCCTGATGCACAGTGATGCGCTGGCGCAACATCTGACTGACCATCATGGTCATGACCGCTGCGATACCCAGCGCGACCATGACCTCCAGCAGAGTGAAGCCGCGCTGACGCTTCATGGCAGCTTCACCTGGGTCAGGCTGTTGTCGGTGCGCCATTCCCAGCGCTGTCGTCCTTCGGGCCATTGCCAGTTGAGATTCACCGCAGCAGCGACACCCGCCGGGGTGAACACCACTCGCGGTTCGGCGGATACCGGCCAGTCGGCCAGCAACCCTGCGGGCCACGCTTTCATGCGGGTCGCATCCAACACCCAGAGCGTTTGATCCTTGCTGCGGGTCATGCGCACGAACTCCGGCTGGCGGCCATTCCAGCGCATTCCCGACACCTCACCGCTGTGCCGGGCTTGCGCGGCGCGGGTCCGGGCTTCGGCAGCCAGTTGCTCCAGGGCCTGCTGCATCGGGGCCTGTCCTGAATCCAGCCAGGCCACACTCAGGCCGCTGAACAGGCCGATGATCAGCAACACCACCAGCATCTCCAGCAGTGAAAAGCCCCGTGACATCTTCACGTCTAGAGGTTCCAGTTACCGATATCGCCATCGGTCCCTTCGCCGCCCTGCGCGCCGTCGGCACCCAGCGAATAGATGTCGATACGTCCGTGCTCGCCGGGAGCGCGATAGTGATACGGGTTGCCCCACGGGTCCGCCGGCAGACGACGGATATAGCCATCGGCTCGCCAGGAACGCGCCAGCGGCTCAACGGTGGGGGCACTGGTCAACGCACCAAGGCCCTGTTCGCTGCTGGGGTAGCGCAGGTTATCGAGGCGATACATGTCCAGCGCCTGCTCCAGCGTCGACAGGTCGGCCAGGACTTTCTGGCGCATGGCCTTGTCCTGATTGCCCAGGACGCTGGGCGCAACCACGGCAATCAACAGACCGATGATGAAGATCACCACCATGATTTCCATCAGCGTGAAACCACGCTGGCGGCGCAGGAAAGACGCAGGCATAAGACGGTTCTCCATGATCAGAAAGTAAGTCCCTGGTTGAGCTGCATGATCGGCAGCAGCACAGCCAGGACGATGAACAGCACCACGCCGCCCATCAGCAGAATCATCAAGGGCTCGAACAGGGCCATGAGCATGTCCACCTGACGGGTGAAACCGCGCTCCTGGTTGTCGGCAACCCGTTCGAGCATGTCCGGCAAGGTGCCGCTGGCCTCGCCACTGGCAACCATGTTGAGCAGCAGCGGCGGGAAATGTCCGGCAGCATTCAGGGCCCGATGCAGGCTGACGCCGCCTTCGACCTGCTCGCGCACCGCTTGCAGAGCCCGATGTACTTCGCGGTTGGCCACCGTGGCAGTCGCCACTTGCAGGGCTTCGAGCAGCGGCACACCACTGCCCACCAGAATCGCCAGGCTGCGGGACAGCCGTGCGCTTTCCAGTACGGTCAGCAACGGGCCGACCTTGGGCAGGCGCAGCAACCCGCGATCCAGACGCAAGCGCCAATGCGCCTTGCGCAGCAGAAAGCCCGCCGCCATGGCCGCCAGAAACCCCAGCGCCAGCAACCACGGGCCGACCCGCAGCAGCCCTTCGCTGATGCCGATCAACAGTTGAGTAATCAGCGGCAGGCTCTGCCCGGTATGGCTGAATTGCTCGGTGAGCTTGGGGACCACGAAAGTCATCAGGCCAATCACCACCGCCAGCGATACCAGCATCAGCACCGCCGGATAGATCATTGCGGTGCGCGCCTTGTGCCGCTGACGCTGAACCTGTTCAAGGTGCTCGGCAAGTCGCTCCAGTACCGGGGCCAGCTTGCCGGAGCGCTCGCCCGCCTCGACCAATGCGCAATACAATCCGTTGAACAGTCCGCCCTGGCGCCGCAGGCTCTGCGCCAGGCTGTGACCTTCGCCAAGCGAGCCGCGCACCGCCACCAGCAGATTGCGAATCGCCGGCTCGGCCAGTTGCCGCTCAAGCGTCGCCAGGGCATCCACCAGCGGAATACCAGCGCTCAACAGGGTCGCCAACTGGCGTGTCAGTTCGCACAACTGGGTGTGATTAAGCCGCTGGCCGCGCGGGCTGCGAGTGCTCGGACTCTGGATCTGCAAGTCGCGGGCAAACAGTCCCTGCTCGCGCAGCAACTGCCGCGCATGCCGTTCGTTTTCCGCCTGCAGGCTGGCCTTGCGCGTGCGCCCGGCCGGATCGAGGGCCTGATAACGATAAGTCGGCACCGATCAGCCCCGCACAGCGCGCAAGACCTGCGCCAGACTGGTTTCGCCACGACGCAGACATTCAGTGGCCATGGCCACCAGGCTCTGGCGCTTGTCGGCCAGATAGTCATGCATCGCCACTTCGCTGGCACCGTCGTAGAGCAAGGCAATCAGCCCGGCGTCCAGCTCGATGAATTCGTACAAGCCCATTCGCCCGTCATAGCCAGTGCCCTGACAGGACTCGCAACCTTGCGGGTGAAAGCTCTCGCTCAGCCCGGCCAGTTCCGGCCACAGCATTCGCTCGACCTCCTGCAAGGGCTGCGGGATCGCGCAATGACACAAACGCCGCACCAGCCGTTGCGCCAGCACGCCCTTGAGTGTTGAAGCGATCAGGAAGGGTTCGATGCCCATGTCGCGCAAACGGGTCACCGCGCCCACCGCGCTGTTGGTGTGCAAAGTGGAAAGCACCAGATGCCCGGTCAGGCTGGCCTGCACTGCAATCTGCGCGGTTTCCCGGTCGCGGATTTCACCGATCATGATCACGTCCGGGTCCTGGCGCAGAATCGCTCGCAAGCCATTGGCAAAGGTCATTCCGGCCCTGGGATTGATCGCTGTCTGGCCGATGCCGGTGATCGCATATTCCACCGGGTCTTCGACGGTGAGAATGTTGCAGGAACCATCGTTGAGATTGTTCAGGCTGGCATAGAGCGTGGTGGTCTTGCCCGAGCCGGTCGGGCCGGTGCTGAGCACGATGCCGTTGGGGCGCTGCAGGCAGGCGCGCAGTCCTTGTTCCACATCAGATGGCATGCCGAGGTTGCCCAGTTCCAGCAGGCTCGCCTGCTTGTCCAGCACCCGCATCACCACGCGCTCGCCATGAATGCCCGGCAAGGTCGAAACCCGGATATCCACTTCGCGCCCGGCAGAGCGCAAGGTGATCCGGCCATCCTGCGGCTGGCGTTTTTCGGCGATATCCAGCCGGGCCATGACCTTGATCCGCGACACCAGCATCGTCGACAACGCACGCGGCGGGCGCAGCACTCCGCGCAGGTGGCCGTCGATGCGCAGACGGATCACCAGGCTGGCCTCGAAGGTTTCCACATGAATATCCGAAGCCCGCAGACGCAGGGCTTCCCCGAACAGGCCGTTGATCAGGCGAATGACCGGCGCGTCGTTGTCGTTCTCCAGCAGATCTTCGATCTTCGGCAGCTCACTCATCAGGCTGTCGAGGTCGACCTGCTCGCCAATGCCATCGATCAACGCTGCGGTCGCCGACTCTCCGGCCTGATAGAGCGAGCCCAGCCGGGTTTCATAATCCTCGCTCGAAAGGTGCTCGACCGCAGCCGGCAGGCCATGCACGCGCATCACTTCCTGCAGGATGTCGGTATCGCTGCCGCAGCGTAGCCACAAGTGCCAGCCCGCATCGGCGGGAACCCTGGCGACACCGCTCTGGCGGGCGATCCGGTAAGGCAACAACGCGCTCACCATGCGTCTCGTTCCAGACGCTCGCGGCTGGCCGGGAACAATTGCAGCAGCGTGTCGCCATCAGCGATACCCGGCAGCGGCAGCGAGGTGTCGGCCTTGAGGTTGCGGTATTTTTCGCTGCTGAGCTGAGCCAGGGTTTCGCCGTCACGCATGATGCGCGGGCGAATGAAAACCATCAGGTTCTGTTTGACCCGTTGCTTGGCATCGGAACGAAACAGGCGACCCAGCACTGGAATATCACCCAGCAAGGGCACCCGCTGATCGCTGGTACTCGACTCGTCGCTGATCAGGCCGCCCAGCACCACCAGCCCGTTATCCTCGACCATGACCTTGGTCTTGATCTCGCGCTTGTTGGTGATGACATCGCTGGCACCGACGCTGTCGGCAATCGACGAGACTTCCTGGATGATATCCAGGCGCACAGTGTTGTCGATGTTGATCTGCGGCTTGATGCGCAGCTTCACACCGACCTCCTTGCGCTCGATGGTCTGGTACGGGTTGGTGTTGTCCTGCGTCACCGAGCCGGTCACGAACGGTACTTCCTGACCGACCATGATCGACGCTTCGGCGTTATCCAGGGTCAGCAAGGTCGGGGTCGACAGGAGGTTGAAACCGCTCTGGCTTTTCAGGGCATTGAGCAGCGCCAGGAAATTCAGCCCGCCGCCGCTCAGGTTGCCGACGCCAGCCGTCACGCCCTGAACGCCCGACAACAACTGGCTCAGGCCGGCCGTATCGTTGGCTTGCGCCAAGGCCCCGACGCTGGTGACGCTGGCCGCATTGCCACTGAAGTTGATCGCGCCGCCGCCGAAGTTGTCGCCCTGAAACAGCCATTGCACGCCCAGTTCCTGAGCGCGGGTGTCCGAGACTTCGGCAATGATCGCCTCGACCACCACCTGGGCACGCCGGATATCCAGTTGCTCGACGATGCTGCGATAGGCCGTCAACTCGCTGTCCGGCCCGACCATCACCACCGCATTGGTGCCCTCTTCGTATTCCATACGGATGCCCGAAGTACTTATCGGCAGGGACTTTTCTTCGCCCTGGGCGGAAGATGCCGGAGCCGCGATGTCCTGACTCAGACCGCGCAGCACCTTGACCACTTCGGCGGCATTGGCATGGCGCAGGTAGATCACCACGGTATTGGCGTTGTGTTGCGGGTCGTAGGGTTTATCCAGTTGCTTGAGCAAGGCTCGCACCCTGGCGCGGCTGTCGGTACTGCCGCGCACCAGCAAGGCATTGCTGCGCGGGTCGGCCACCACCTGCGCGCTGTCAGCACCCTGTTCGCGGGCCAGCAAACGGGTGACCAGTAGCGCGGTGTCATTGGCATTGGCGTTCTTCAACGGCAACACTTCCAAAGGTTCCTGGCTCACCTGATCAAGCTGGACCAACAGGCTGTCGATACGATCCAGGTTACTGCGCCAGTCGGTAATCACCAGCAGGTTGGCCGACGGGTACGGCGTGATCACCCCCACCCGCGGGTCGATCAGCGGCTTGAGGATATTGAGCATCTGTTCGCTGGCGGCATTGCGCACATTGAACACTCGCGTGGCCATGCCATCGTTGGCCTGGCCCACATTGCGCGTCGACTCGACCGGAACCGGCTCCAGGCGAGCGGCCTGATCGGGCACGATCTTGACGCTGCCGTTTGGCAGGTCGACCGCCGCAAAACCCTGGGCGCGCAATTGCGACAAGAAGATAGCGTAGATTTCTTCGCTGCCCAGCATCTCGCTGCTGCGCACAGTAACCTTGCCCTTGACCCGCGGATCGATGATGAAGGTGGTGCGGGTGATACGCGAAACGCTGTCGATGAACTCGCTGAGTTCGGTATCGACAAAGTTGACCTCGTACAACGGCTCCTCTTCAGCGCCCACACCGCTGATTGCCAAGGCGCATAACAGAAAGGCAAGTCGCAGTGGCTGCTTGAGACGATTGATGGTCATGCTTATCCCTGTTGCCTGAAGCCGAAGGACGGCCGTTGCGGAGGCCAGGGCAAACGCTCGCGCTTGCCATTGTTGTCGAACACCAGGCCCAGTTCGTCGATGTCCTGCAAGAAAATGCCGGGCGCCAGTTTCTGGCCTCGGCCCAGGGTGCGTTGACGTTGTTCGTACCGCAGCACCACCACCGTGGAGCTCAGCGGACTGGCCTTGAGGCCGCCCAGGTATTCGATGCTCAGTGTGGTCAGGGGCAACTCATTGCTGAGCACCGGCCCCGCTCGCCAATGCCGGCTCAGCAGGTCCGCCACAGGTGTGGTCGGCACGTTGCCGACCGCTGCGGGAGTCAGCCCATGCCAGGCTTGCAGCACACACTGCGCCGCCAGCCAGCCGATCAACATCACCAGAACGATATGGCTGGTCCAGGCCAGACGAATCATGTCGCCGACTCGCGTGGATGCCAGCCGGGATGACCTTGTACGTAGCGCATCCGGGGCAGTTGCAAAGGCGCCAGGCGCCAATCGGCAGGACGTTCGCGAAGCCAGGCTTCGACGTGCTGCCAGAGCGGCTGACCGGTCTTGGCATCGAAGCCCAGGCCAAAGGTGCGGCATTGCCCGGAAGGTTCACCGACACCACTGACCCGCTTGCCATCGGCGCTGTAAGTGACTTCCCAGGGCTGGCCCAGCCAGCGTGGAAGATCCTGACTGTTGTCCAGCAACAGCGGCTCACCGAACATTTGCTCGGCGGCATTTTCCAGCACCCTGGGGACCTGGCGCGCCGCCACATCCACCACTGGCGCCGGGTAGCTGGCGGTCAGGCTGATCAGGTGTTCGCGGGTAATCATCTGCCCTTGGGACAGCGGGCTGTCATAACGCAGGCCGGGCAGCAATACGGCGCTGTCCGGACGTTCGGCCAGCGCCTCATGCAGCAGGCGATCCCAACTGCCGCCGCGCACATCGCGACGCCAGAGATTTTCCGGCGCCCGCGCCAATGGCTGATCGAGCCAACTGGCATGGGCTGCGCGCTGTTGCTGGGCGATCTGCCGGATCCGCTGGGCCTGAAGCTGATCGGCAGCCGTCAATGTGCTTTCCAAAGCGGGATGAAAGCGCGCGCTGAACTGCCATTGCCCGGCGGCCATCTGGCAACGAATGCGAAAGGCGCCGCTGGCGCGGGTTCCGGCAAACACCACCGGTACGCGCTTGCCAGAAGGCTGCACAACTTCCACGGGCTGCGGCCAGAGATCCTGGCCACGGGCACACAACAGCAGGTCGATCTGCGGCAGACGCTCGGCCAGCCAGAAACCCGGCCCGGTACCGACATCCGCCAGGGCAATCACCAGATCGGCATCGGCCCGCGCACGCTCAAGTGCCGGCTGCAGGCTGTCATGCCATTGTTTGAGAGACGCTTTCTGATCGCGGGCAAAAGGGTCCGTGATGCCCACCACCGCAATCCGGATTCCGCCACGCCGAAACAACGCCACGGCTTCGGTTCCCAGACGCTGGCGGGTATCGGCTGCCAGGTCTGCACCCAGTACCGGATGAGCGAACTGGCGATACAGACCGGCACACTGTTGCGGCCAGAGCAGACGCTCATCGCTACTGACCCGCACTTCACTGCCCAGCAAGGCACTACCCTGTGCGCCGGATTTTCCCTGAGTCAGATAGGCCAGGCCGCTGCCATTCCAGCACTGACCGTTTTCCAGGGTCAGGCTGTTGCCCTCGCCCGCTTCGTGGCGAAAACGCTGCAGCAGCGCAGCCAGTACCGGGTAACCGCCGGTTTCGATGTTCTGGCTCAGGCTGGCATCGAGCAGGCCGTTGATCTCGCTCTGGCCGACAGTGTTAACCCGAGCATTGGCCCCGCTGATCCAGGGCGCCTGGCCGATACGGGTCGCAGGTCCCAGGCGGGTGGCAGGCACCACTGGTTTGCCTGGCTGGCGCGCATCGAGGGTATCGGCCACATACAGCAGATCGACGAAGGCATCCCTGGCCACAGCACCGTTGTTCTGAAGGCTTGAGCAAGCCGAAAGCAACGGCGCCATCGCACCTGCCGCCATCCATCCCAACACATCGCGCCGCGCCATTGAAGCCATCGTTCTTGTGTCCTGAGGCTAATCCTTTACAGGGGCGGCATATTGGCGATGAAAAATGACATTTTGATGGCAGATTTTTAACCGTGCCCCGGATTGGCCTCTTGTTACAAAATGAAATAACTACGACGACTTTTAGACATTTTCTTAATAAAACTGCCAATGAATCATCACACTCGGCTTCTACAGTCCCGGTTCCTTTTCCAAACCTATTTCATAAAAAGGACCTGATGAATGAGTCGTAATACCGGCGATAACCAGAACCGCAACCTGAGTACCAATGAACCGCTGTCCTCGGTGCTAGACACCTACCTGAGCCGTCGCAGTGTGGTACGTGGCGGGCTGGGTGCTGCCATTGCCATGATTGCGGGTGCCGGGCTGACCGGTTGCTTCGACAGTGGCAGCGACTCGAATGACGACCCGGCGCCGACACCAGCGCCGGAGGCCGGGCTTAAACTGGGCTTTACCTCGATCCCCGGCTCGCTCACCGACGCCGTGACCATTGCCGCCGGTTATACCGCCCACGTGCTGGCGCCCTGGGGCACGCCGCTGAACAGTCTCGCCAACCCGTGGAAAAGCGACGGCAGCAACACCTCGACCGACCAGGCCAACTCGATGGGCATGCACCACGACGGCATGCATTACTTCCCCATCAACGGCAGTTCCACCGACGGTCTGCTGGCGATCAACTTTGAATACATCGATCAGAACGCCCTGCATCCGTCCGGCGCGACTCTGGTAGGCGGTGTTCGCCCGGTCGAAGAAGTGCGCAAGGAAATCAACGCCCATGGCGCTGGCGTAGTGCGCATCAGCAAGGTCGGCAACCGCTGGCAGGTGGTGGAAAACGATCCGCTGAACCGCCGCTTCACCACGGCTTCGGTGATGAACCTGTCCGGCCCGCTCAAAGGCACCGATCACGTCAAGACCGTCTTCTCCACCGACGGCAGCCAGACCCGCGGCACCAACAACAACTGCGGTAACGGCTACACGCCATGGGGCACGTACCTGACCTGTGAAGAAAACTGGCCGGGGATTTTCGTCAACCGGGGCACCCGCCCGGCAGACCAGGTGCGCATCGGCATCGCGACCAGCAATGGCAACTACCGCTGGGAAACCGCAGCCGGTGATGCTTCCGAGGTCAACGGCGAATTCACCCGCTTCAACATCACTCAAAGCGGTGCAAGCGCCACCGACGACTACCGCAACGAAGCCAGCACCTATGGCTATATCGTCGAAATCGACCCGTACAACGCCAGCACGCTGCCGGTGAAACGCACCGCACTCGGACGCTTCCGTCACGAAGGCTGCTGGCCGGGCCTGACCACTCCCGGCAAACCGGTGGTGTTCTACATGGGCGACGACTCGCAGAATGAATACCTCTACAAGTTTGTCTCCACCGCCCTGTGGGAAGCGGCGGATGCCAACCCGAGCGATCGCCTGGCCACCGGCGCCAAGTACATGGACAGCGGCAAACTGTATGTCGCACGCTTCAATGCCGATGGCAGTGGCAACTGGCTGTTGCTGGATGTAATCACGCCGACGACCGACAGCAGCACCCTGGGCGCCAAGTTCACCGACCTGCCCGGCATCATCCTCAACACTCGCGGTGCGGGGGATGCGGTCGGCGCAACGCCGATGGACCGTCCGGAATGGACTGCCGTCAACCCGCTCAATGGCGACGTCTACCTGACCCTGACCAACAACACCAGCCGCACCACGGCCAACGCCGCCAACCCGCGGGTCAACAACAGGCACGGCCACATCATCCGCTGGCATGACGCCGACGATCAGGTGTCGTTCACCTGGGATATTTTCGTGTTCGGCGCCAACGCTTCCGGCACTGCGGACATCAACCGTTCCGGCCTGACCGAACTGAACCAGTTCGCCAGCCCCGACGGCATGAGCTTCGACAGCCGTGGCGTGTTGTGGGTGCAGACCGACAACGGCGAATCGACCATCACCAGCTACACCAACGACCAGATGCTGGCAGTGATTCCGACCAATCTGCTTGATGCACAGGGCAAGCAGATTCCGGTCAATGCGCAGAATCAGGGCGACCTGCGCCGTTTTTTCGTTGGCCCCAATGGCAGTGAAGTCACCGGCCTGGCCTTTACCCCGGACAACAAGACCATGTTCCTCAATATCCAGCACCCGGAAAACTGGCCATCCACCGATGTTGCCACCGACGTCACGGTTGGCAGCGTTCGGCCTCGTGCTTCAACGGTCGTGATCCAGCGCGCCGATGGCGGCGATCTGGCGGTATAGCGACAGAAGAGCTGCAAGCTGCAAGTTCAAACTTGCAGCTTGCGACCTAATACCTTCCGGTTTCGCGCTCGCGAATCACCATATCCTGGGCTGGCACGCGGCTGTGCCATTTCACGACCCCCAGGGCCTCGACCCGGTATTGGCTGCGAAACACCTGGCCGTCGAGTTCCACTTCAAGCTGCACCAGAAAATGATCGCCATTGAGCTGCAAGCCTTCGCTCAATTGCGCGAAAGCCTCATCGTCCATGGCGCCCATGGCCTGACGCACGGCACTGGCATCCAGATAGCCACCAGCCGGTCTGCCGCTGATCAAGCGGGTCAATTGCGAACGCTCGATCCGGCCCTCGAACAAGGCCTCCAGCAGAGGTAATTCACTGAGGTTCAGGGCATTGGCATTCAGACGCCAGCCGCTGGTTTCCGGCAACGCGCACAACTGTGGATAACGCTGTTCACGCTGGCTGTCGGCAGGTAACAGCAGATTCAACTCACTGATATCGACCATCGACTGATTGGCCGCGAGACGCGGCGGCGACGCACGCAGGTATTCATTGTTTTCGGCACCTTGCAGGCGCGTCTGATGATCGCTGTCGATCCAGTCGGTCAGGCTGTGCGCCAGACGCTCGGCTGCCATATCCGCGCCCAGCAGATAAACCAGTTGTCGCTGCGCACGCTCGGCCTCCGGTCCGATCAGGCTGTTGACGTTGAAACAGCGGTGCAGATCGACAATCCGGATACTTGCCTTGCCGCCCTTGAAGTCATAACTCAAGGGCTGACCGCGCATGGCCTGCCAGAACAACGGACTGGCGCGCCACAGCGGATCCTTGAGCGCCTGTTCGGCAAACGCCAGCGCCGCCTTTTCAATCGACCGCGCCTGCACCCGTTGCTGCAACAGACGCACGCTGTCCACCTCCTGCCGTCCCTGCTCGACCATCCAGGTCATCCCGGCAGCGAGCATGGCCAAGGCAAGCAGCACCATCAGCAATGCTGCACCTTGTTGTCGGTTTTTCGTCATCGTCCAGCCTTGGATTTCGGGGGCAGCCCTGTAGTCAACAGCGTCGATGTTTCAGGCTGGTGGCAGATTTATGAAAAGGCTTTGATCGTGGCTTTCCTACGATGGACTGGGAGTTCTTGCCGGACTCAAGGAGAGCTTTCCGATTACATGACATTCGGGGGCGGACTACGATTCCGTAGTTCAGTGTCTCGGTGCAGCCGTTTCATTCTGCCGCCCGCGAGTTATGGCTGTGTGTGGGAGGCCTTCGGGTTTGCCAGGTTTATCTTTTTAAAGGATTGAACCATGAGAAAGCCATTGTCTTTCCAGAGGAGTAAAAAATACGGTGAGCGAGGAAAAAACACACAGTCAGGATATTGAGCTGGGAATTCAGTCTGCGCTTCAGAAACATCCGGAAGTAGTCATAGAGATTGAAAAGGGAACACCATTTTTTCGCGTTCAACCTACCCGACACAAAGACCCCGTTTTCTACAACAAAAACTCTGATAGCAGGTATGGGGATTTGACCAGGGAGTTCGGGGTTTATTACGTAGCCGCCAGCAAGGAGGTTGCTATTGCCGAGATATTTCAGCATGGGGGCGCAGGGCCAGGCACTCCTGTATTGGTGACAGAAATTCAAGCTATGTCAGTGCATCAGTTGGCGACGGACCGGACGCTTCGAGTGGTGGATGTAGCGCGAGCTAGTACTTTCGTTGGACGTAAGCTGAGGCAGCTTGTCGAGGCGAAAGGTCAAGGTAGCGAAGGGTATCGACTTACACAGTCCTTGAGCGCCACGATTATGAGGCATAGCAGGGAAATTGACGGTCTCCTTTACACTTCAACAGTGTTCCCGGCAGCTTCAAACAAGGGGTTTAATCTGGTCTTGTTTGAAAGAAGAAAAACTCAGTTGATGCCCGTTAGCTCAAAACCTTTGATGGAGGTCGAGCTTACAGGTGGACAGACGGCGGTAGAGTTTCTATTGGACTTGAACCTGAACGTAGAGTGAGGAACCGGGCTGCCCCGTGGGGAAGCGCAGTTTTACTTGCCCATTTCCAAGCGATTCCGGAAGTCCCGGACAATAATATCAAATGCAGAATCAGCATCCAGGAACTTATGGCGAGGCTGTACGTTTTCGGAATCACCGGGATTGGAAAAATCCATTGAGCCAGCCAAGAAACCAATGAGAAGGTTTATCGCTGGTTCATCCTCGGGATCAACTTCCAAAGCTTTAAGTAGCTTGGTTATTGACGTGGTAACTTTGTTTTTTTCAAACTGAAAGTCAGGGTAATATTTACGACGATTATTGGTATAGGCAATTACTTGCCCTGCCTTGGTCTTTTTGCTCAAAGCCTGCTTTGAAATCCCAAGAATCTGACACACATCGCCCGCATCTAAAAGATCATACGAGGATTTAACTGCTTCAAATGCCTTCGATTTCATCTGGGCGAAGGCCATTTCGTTGCGAGCCTTGATGCTCAACGGCTTATCGCTAACCTTGACAGGTTTTTTGATAATTACAGCTAGAGCCTTGTCATCATCGAGCCTTGCAGCATTGATAACCTCGGTTTCGGATACTTTATTCATCCGTGCTATGAATTTCTGCACGAGCGAGGCTTTAGCTTCGTCAAGCAACCTGACAGTGCTTTGAGGGCTCTCAATCGTTGCTGTGTTCATAGGCTTCGCTTCTCCTTCGTTACTCAAATTTGAGCAAGTGAGCAAAGCGTACGCTTCGGCCAATGCAACTGTCAACCTGTCAATCTGTCTACCCGTCAACAATCACTGCCAGCAGTACGTTGCCCGCCGCAGCTAAGAAGCCACCCTACATGCAGCCCCCGCTCTCGGGGAGAACACCCAGCGTTCAAGCCCGATACCGATGGTTGCGGAATATGCCAAATGTAGCGCCGCAGAGTGCGCCGCTACAGTATGTGCAGGTTTTTGCTCACCGAAAAACCTGCACACAGCAGGCTATGCACTCAAGCGCGAGATCACGCTGTTCAGTTCCACTGAAAGCCCGTGCAGGTCATGGCTGGCGCCCTGGGTGCGTTTGACGTTGTCCTGGTTGGTTACGGCGATGGCAGTAATTTCGGTCAGGTTGCGCGAGATATCTTCAGCCACAGAGGTCTGTTCTTCGGCGGCGGTGGCGATCTGGCGGTTCATGTCCCGGATGTTTTCCACGGCCACGGTGATGCGTTGCAGAGTTGCACCGGCATGGGTGACCTGCTCGACGCTCTCTTCGCTGCGCGCCTGACCGCCCTGGATGGCCTGCACGGCATCGGTCGCGCCGGTCTGTACCGAACTGATGATCTGATTGATCTCGGCCGTGGACACGGCGGTCCGTTGCGCCAGGGTGCGAACTTCGTCGGCCACTACCGCGAAGCCACGCCCAGCCTCGCCTGCACGCGCGGCTTCGATGGCCGCATTGAGCGCCAGCAGGTTGGTCTGGTCGGCAATCCCGCGAATCACTTCCAGCACCTTGCCGATGCGACAGCTGTCGGTTTCCAGCTGTTGAATAACGTTGGCGGTGGAAGCGATTTCATTGCGCATCCGGGTAATGGTGACGATGGTCGACTGCATGACCTTCTCGCCATCCTGCGCGTTATGGTCAGCTTCATCCGCCGCACGCGCCGCGTCCGCCGCGTGCCGGGCAACTTCCTGGGCGGTAGCGGACATTTCGGTCATGGCCGTGGCGACCTGGTCGGTACGCTCGAATTGTTCATGAGTACCTTGAGCCATCAGCGCGGCAATGGCATTCAACTCAGTGCCTGCGGTGTCCAGATCAGTGGTGCTGCGCTTCAGGCGACTGAAGGTTTCCGCCAGGAAATCACGCAGGGTATTGGCCGCTATCGCCAGGCGGCCCAGTTCGTCCTGGCGTGTGAGGTCGACACGCGCAGCAAACTTACCTTCACTCAGTTGGGCCACATAGTCGATAAGCATGCGAATCGGCGCAATCAGATTGCGGTTGACCAGCCACAGCGCCAGCAGCCCGACCAGCAGCGCGGAGCCCAGCATCACGATCGCGCCGACCAGGATGGTGCGGTCAGCCTCGTTGCTGATCGCAATCGACTGAGCGTCGCTGGATTTGTGCAATTGATCGACCAGGGCAGCCATTTGCTCGCTGGTCGGACGGTCCACACCCTTGACCGCCGCATCGCCAGCAGAGGCATCACCGCCTGCGGCAACGAACGCATCACGCCCGTTACGGTAAGCGGAGCCCAGCGCACGGTGTTCTTGCTGCAATCTCTGCACCTGACCTTTCAACGAAACGTCAGTCCCTTTCATGTCGGCCAGTTGGCCCAGCGTGCCCTGCACCTTGCGTTCCTGCTCTTTAAACTGAGCCCAGAACTTGTCGCGCTCTGCAGGCGTCTTGCCACGCAGCAGTACGTTTTTCCATTCCTGAACCTGCACCTTGAACTGCAGGTTGGCTTCGTCGACCAGTTGTGAGGCCCTTATCGGACCTTCAAGAAGGCTGCGATAGGACTGCACGTTGTCGGACAGGAAGTTGAAACAGGACAGCGCGATGACCAGCACCAGCGCGAGGCTGCCTCCGAGCAGACCGAGAATTTGTAGCCTCAGGGATTTGGACATGATGTGACGATCTCTGGAGAAAACGGACCTGCGATATACGCAGAAAGGTGGCAGGCCACGTCCCTGTACAACCGTTCGGATTGATCCGCTGTGTATGCCTATGAGATCGCCATCGGCGTGCGCCAAATTTTCTTTAAAACGCCCGACAGCTGGTAAAAAGCCATTAATGTCCGTCAAAAAAACGCCAACAATTATGACAACTTGATTTCAGAAGCAGATTTATTTTCCAGCGGACCTTTTTGTAGCTCATAAAAAAAGGCCACCCGAAGGCAGCCTTTAAAAAACAAAAGGAAAGAGAGTAAAGCTTGCTTACACGGCCGCGACAGGACGCATGTAAGAAATAGGTGCCGTACTGGCATCCTCGAAGGTCACCACTTCCCAGGCATCCGGCTGCTCGATCAACGTGCGCAGCAGACGATTGTTCAGTGCATGCCCCGACTTGAAGCCGCGGAACTCACCGATCAGGCTATTGCCCAGCAGGTAGAGGTCACCGATAGCGTCCAGGATTTTATGTTTGACGAATTCGTCCTCATACCGCAGGCCGTCTTCGTTCAATACGCCTTCCTTGTCGACCACGATGGCGTTTTCCACGCTGCCGCCGAGTGCGAGGTTGTGCTTGCGCAGGTACTCGATGTCACTCATGAACCCGAAGGTCCGTGCACGGCTGACTTCCTTCACGAAGGAAGTACTGGAAAAGTCCACGCTTGCACTCTGGGTGCGGTCACGGAAGACAGGGTGATCGAAATCGATCTCGAAACTGACCTTGAACCCCTCGAAAGGCACGAAAGTAGCGCGTTTACCGCCCTCTTCCACTGTCACCTCACGCAGGATACGGATGAACTGCTTCGGCTCGTCCTGTTCCTCCAGGCCTGCCGATTGAATCAGGAATACGAAAGGGCCTGCGCTGCCGTCCATGATTGGAACTTCGGAGGCAGAGAGCTCGACGTAGGCGTTATCGATGCCAAGGCCAGCCATGGCCGAAAGCAAATGTTCTACCGTGTCGACTTTGACGTCACCGCAGACCAGCGTGGTCGACAGTGTGGTGTCTCCGACATTTTCCGCGCGGGCAGGGATATGCACGACGGGGTCCAGGTCGGCTCGGCAAAACACGATGCCGGTATTCACAGGCGCAGGCTTGAGGGTCAGGTAAACCTTTTCCCCGGAATGCAAGCCAACACCTGTGGCACGGATAATATTTTTCAGGGTGCGTTGTTTAATCATGGCATGGGCCGCTTCAGCGCAAGTTGCGAACTGGTATCAACAAAGGCTGGCGATAATAGCAGACCAGGCCTTTGCTGAACACCAATCACCCTAATACCCCTGATACATTTCATCAATCGGCCTGACGACGCAGGAAAGCCGGGATGTCCAGGTAGTCAAGGTCATCGTTAGGGTTCATCTTGGCCGCTGCAGTTGCGTTTGCATGAGCCTGGTTACGCATTACTGTCGGACGGTCCAGATCACGGTAGTTGACCGATGGCGCTTCCTGACGTGCCGCTGCCGGTTGGGCAGCCGCCTGCTGGACAGCTTGCAGGGTGTTGTCGATAACCTTCACAGGCTTCTCGATTTTCGCGCCCAGGCCAGTGGCAACCACAGTCACGTGCAACTCGTCACGCATGTCCGGATCGATAACGGTACCGACCTTGACCATTGCGTGCTCGGAAGCGAACGCTTCGATAATGCTACCCACGTCGGAGTACTCACCCAGAGACAGGTCAGGACCGGCGGTGATGTTGACCAGGATGCCGCGTGCGCCTTGCAGGTTCACGTCTTCGAGCAACGGGTTGCGAATGGCCGCTTCGGTCGCTTCACGCGCACGATTCGGACCGCTGGCGCAGCCAGTGCCCATCATTGCCATGCCCATTTCGCTCATCACGGTACGGACGTCGGCAAAGTCGACGTTGATCATGCCGGGACGCTTGATGATGTCGGAGATACCGCGAACGGCACCGGCCAGAACATCGTCTGCCTTGGCAAAAGCCGACAGCAGGCTGGCGTCTTTACCCAGGATGGTCAGCAGCTTCTCGTTGGGAATGGTGATCAACGAGTCGACGCTTTCCGAGAGCATACGGATGCCTTCATCGGCGATCTGCATGCGCTTTCGGCCTTCGAACGGGAACGGACGAGTCACTACTGCAACAGTGAGGATGCCCAGTTCCTTGGCCACTTCGGCAATGATCGGAGCTGCACCGGTACCGGTACCGCCGCCCATGCCAGTGGTGATGAACACCATGTTGGTGCCTTGCAGGACTTCTGCAATGCGCTCACGGTCTTCCAGTGCTGCCTGACGGCCGACTTCAGGGTTGGCGCCAGCGCCAAGACCTTTGGTCACACCAGTACCCAATTGCAGGATGGTACGTGCGCCGATGTTTTTCAGTGCCTGAGCATCAGTGTTGGCGCAGATGAATTCCACGCCTTCGATGTTGCTCTTGACCATGTGATTGACAGCGTTGCCACCACCACCACCCACACCGATAACCTTGATTACCGGGCTCTGCGGGACGTTGTCTACGAGTTCGAACATTTTCCCTCTCCTTCAGTTCTCTAGTTGTTTCTGCCTACTACCTGCCGCTACCACTTTTGAAGCTTTTGAAACTCAGAAATTGCCCTGCACCCAGCGCTTGAGTCGCTCAAGCACCGGAGCCTTGGGTTCGTCGCCGTAGCTGCTGCTGTTGCCCAGACCGGACAGCGAAATGCCGTCCGACTGTTTTTGCAGCCCGTACTGCAACAGGCCTACGCCCGTCGAGTAGATCGGGTTGCGCACGACATCAGCGAGCCCTTTGACGCTATGCGGCACGCCAAGGCGTACCGGCATGTGGAAGATTTCCTCGGCCAGCTCGACCGCTCCTTCCATTTTCGAGGTACCACCGGTCAGCACGATGCCGGCCGGGATCAGGTCTTCATAACCGCTGCGACGCAATTCGGCCTGGATCAGAGTGAAAAGCTCGTCGTAACGAGGCTCGACCACTTCGGCCAGGGCCTGGCGCGACAGCTCGCGAGGTGGGCGGTCGCCCACGCTCGGTACCTTGATGGTTTCACCGGCACCGGCCAGCTTGGCCAGGGCACAGGCGTAACGAATCTTGATTTCTTCGGCGTACTGGGTCGGAGTACGCAGTGCCATGGCGATGTCGTTGGTAACCTGATCGCCGGCAATCGGGATCACCGCGGTATGGCGGATAGCGCCTTCGGTGAAGATCGCGATATCCGTGGTGCCGCCACCGATGTCCACCAGGCAAACGCCCAGTTCCTTCTCGTCATCGGTCAATACCGCATAGGCGGAAGCCAGTTGTTCGAGAATGATGTCGTCGACTTCCAGGCCACAGCGACGCACGCACTTCTCGATGTTCTGCGCAGCGTTCACCGCGCAGGTCACCACATGCACCTTGGCTTCCAGACGCACGCCGGACATGCCCAGCGGCTCGCGCACGCCTTCCTGGTTATCGATCACGTAGTCCTGAGGCAAGGTGTGCAGGACGCGCTGATCGGCAGGAATGGCAACCGCCTGCGCTGCATCGAGAACCCGCTCCAGATCCGCAGAGCTGACTTCACGATCACGAATCGCCACGATGCCGTGGGAATTCAGACTGCGAATATGGTTACCCGCCACACCGACGAACGCCGAGTGAATACGGCAGCCCGCCATCAGTTGCGCTTCTTCGACGGCGCGCTGGATCGATTGCACCGTCGACTCGATATTCACCACCACGCCCTTCTTCAGGCCACGGGATGGATGGGTACCGATACCCACGATTTCCAGCGAGCCATCGGCCGCGACTTCGCCTACCAGTGCCACCACCTTGGAGGTACCGATATCCAGCCCGACGATCATTTTGCCGCTTTGCACATTTGCCATGGTCCAGCCTCTTATCAATTCTTCGCGACAGCGGGTTTATCCGTTGTCGGCGCTACCTGTTCACGCCATCCGACCGCAAGGCCGTTGGAGTAACGCAGGTCGATGCGCGCAATATTCGTGATTTGTTCTTTAAGCGTTTTTTCGTAAATCGCGATGAAGCGGCGCATTTTTTCCACAAGATGGTCGCGTCCCAGCAACAACTCGATACCCGGGCCGGCACTGCCGGCACCGGTGGTCAGGAACCAACTGCCTCGCTCACGTAACTCCAGGCGCACGATGGAGAACCCCATGGGGCGCAACATCTGACTCAACACCTGATACTGCTGCATCACCTGCTGCTGAGCCCGCTGCGGGCCGAACAACTGGGGAAGATGTTCATAGTTGGACAGTTCACGCGGTGTGAAAGCCTGTCCCTGGTTGTTCAACAGTGCTTCGTCTCCCCAGCGCGCGACGGGCAGTTGCTCTTCGAGACGGATCACCACCTGATCCGGCCAGACGCGCCGTACTTCGGCATGCGCGATCCAGGGCATCTGCTCCAGCTCGGTACGCATACCGGCCAGGTCGATGGTGAAGAACTTTGCCGCCACATACGGTGCGATCCGCTGCTGCACCGCTTGCTGGCTGATGTAACTCAAATCGCCCTGCACGTTGATCCGGGTGATCGGACGGTCGACATACGGCAACAGACGCTGTGCGCCTTCGTACGTGGCAAACCCCAGAACCACCAGCAACACCGGCCAGAACAGGCTTTTCAGGAAACCGAAGCCCGGCTTTGGCAGTCGCGCCGACAATGGCTCCTTGGCCACCATCCGACTGGCGCCACGCGGCACTGGCTTGCGGCCAGGAGCAGGTGGCTGATGACGTGCCGACGCGCCGTACATGCTTAACCTCTCACCTGAACGCTGTCGGCCAGAATCGCCAACACCAGTTGCTGGAAATCCAGCCCGGCAGCACGCGCCGCCATCGGGACCAGACTGTGATCGGTCATGCCTGGCACGGTGTTGACTTCCAGCAGCCAGAACTTGCCTTCTGCATCCTGCATGACATCCGTGCGCGCCCAGCCTGCAATGCCGATGGCCTCGCATGCACGTGCTGTCAGTTGTTTGAGTTCCTGTTCCCGGGCATCACTGAGCCCGCACGGAATCCGGTACTGGGTATCGGAAGCCAGGTACTTGGCGTCGTAATCGTAGAAACTGTGAGGAGTGCCCAGGCCTATGGGCGGCAATACCTGGCCACGCAGGCACGCAATAGTGAACTCCGGACCCTGAATCCATTGCTCGACCAAAACTTGCGAATCGTAGGTACTGGCTGCTTTCCATGCGGCGATCAATTCGTCGACGCTGGTCACTTTCGCCATACCGATACTTGAACCTTCATGGGCCGGTTTGACGATCAAAGGGAAGCCCAGTTCCGTCGCCGCAGAAATACAATCGGCTTCGCTGCCCAGAACGGCATGCAACGGCGTTGCAAGACCCAGACTCTGCCAGACCTGCTTGGTACGCAACTTGTCCATCGCCAGCGCAGAAGCCAGTACACCGCTACCGGTGTACGGGATTTCCAGGCACTCCAGCAGGCCCTGCATCGTGCCGTCTTCACCGCCACGACCATGCAGAACGATAAAGGCCCGATCAATCCTTTCGCTGACCAGCCGCTGCAGGAAGTCATCGCCGACATCGATGCCGAACGCATCCACGCCAGCGCTGAGCAATGCATCCAGCACCGCATGCCCCGACTTCAACGAAACCTCCCGCTCAGCGCTCTTGCCACCGAAGAGCACGGCAACGCGGCCGAAGCTTTTCGGCTCAAGGGTCGAGCGCAGGGAAGATTGCGAGGTCGTGGTCATTTGAGCTTCCCTTCGGTAGAAGCGATGACTGCACCGGCGAACAATGGGCTCTTGAGCAGTTGCGGCGCCAGACCACCGATATCACCGGCGCCCTGACACAACAGGATGTCACCGGCACGCAACAGCGGCTTGACCAGCGGCGCCAGTTCGGCACCCCGCTCGATGTAGATAGGGTCCAGTTGCCCGCGCTGACGAATGCTGTGGCACAGGTTGCGGCTGTCGGCACCGGGAATCGGCTCTTCGCCCGCCGGATAGACTTCCATCAGCAACAGCACGTTGGCATCGGCCAGGACCTGTACGAAATCGTCATACAGGTCACGGGTACGGCTGAAACGGTGCGGCTGATAGACCATGACCAGACGACGCTCGGGCCAGCCGCCACGCACGGCGTTGATGACTGCAGCCACTTCACGTGGATGGTGACCGTAATCGTCGACCAGCATCACGTGGCCGCCTTCGACCGGCAGCTCGCCATAGACCTGGAAGCGCCGCCCCACGCCCTGGAAGCCCGACAGGCCCTGGACGATGGCTTCGTCGCTGATGCCTTCATCGGTGGCGATGGCGATGGTTGCCAGCGAGTTGAGCACGTTATGGTTGCCCGGCATGTTCACCGACACATCCAGCGGCTCGCGGTCACGACGCAGCACGGTGAAGAACGTCAGCATGCCGTCCTGGCGTACGTTGATCGCCCGCACATCGGAGGTTTCGCTGAAGCCGTAGGTCAGGGTCGGACGCTTGACCAGCGGCAGGATTTCACGCACGACCGGATCGTCGATGCACATCACCGCCAGACCGTAGAACGGCAGGTTGTGCAGGAACTCGACGAAGGTCTTCTTCAGCTTGTTGAAGTCGCCTTCGTAGGTGGCCATGTGATCGGCATCGATATTGGTGACGACCGCGACCAGCGGCTGCAGGTGCAGGAAGCTGGCGTCGCTTTCATCGGCCTCGGCGATCAGGTAACGGCTGGTGCCCAACTGTGCGTTGGTGCCCGCAGCGTTGAGACGGCCGCCGATCACGAACGTCGGGTCCAGGCCACCGGCAGCGAACACGGAAGCGATCAGGCTCGTGGTGGTGGTCTTGCCGTGAGTACCGGCAACGGCGATACCGTGGCGATAACGCATCAGCTCGGCCAGCATCTCGGCACGCGGTACGACAGGAATGCGACGCTCCAGAGCGGTCGCGACTTCCGGGTTGGAGGTGTTCACGGCACTGGAAACCACCAGCACGTCGGCACCGACGGCATTCTCGGCAAGGTGGCCGATGAAGATGTGGGCACCGAACGATTTCAGACGCTCGGTCACCGGCGAATTCTTCAGGTCCGAACCCGACACTTCATAGCCGAGGTTCAGCAGTACTTCGGCGATCCCGCACATGCCGACCCCGCCGATACCGACGAAGTGGATGCGGCGAATACGGCGCATTTCAGGCTGGGGCATGGCGCGTTGACTCTCAACCATGAACCACCTCCACACACACGTCGACCACAGTGTTGGTTGCATCGGGCCGGGCCAGCCTGCGGGCGGTACGGGCCATGTTGTTCAATTGCTCGGGTTGCATCAAAACCTCTTTCAGACGCTGTGCCATTTCGGCTGCGCCAGTTGTCGCTTGCGGCATGACGAAGGCTGCGCCTTCGCGAGCCAGATAGTCAGCGTTACGAGACTGGTGGTCGTCGATCGCGTGGGGCAGCGGTATCAGGAACGATGGCAAGCCTGCGGCTGCCAGTTCACTGATGGTCAACGCTCCGGCGCGACAGACGACCAGATCGGCCCAGGCGTAGGCCTGGGCCATGTTCTGGATAAACGGCGCGACCTGCGCTTCGACGCCAACGTTTCGATAGCGCTCGGCCGTCACTTCATCGTGTTTCTTGCCGGCCTGATGGAAGATCTCGGGCCGTATGTCTTCGGGCACCTGAGCCAGGGCTTCAGGCAGTAATTTGTTCAGCGGCTCCGCGCCCAGGCTGCCGCCCAGGATCAGCAGGCGAGCCTTGCGACCGGCCAGTGCCTGGCGCGGTGTTTCGAGAAACAGTTCGACCCGCACCGGGTTGCCGGTCGTGCGGCGCTTGGCGCTGCTGGCGAAGGTGTCCGGAAACGCCTCGCAGATCCGGCTGGCGAACGACGCCAGGCTACGGTTGGCCGTACCGGCCACCGCGTTCTGCTCATGAATGATCAACGGCACGCCCGCCAGCTTTGCAGCCAGGCCACCGGGGCCTGTGACATAACCGCCGAAGCCCACGACGCAAACCGGCTTCAGTTCACGCACGACCTTGCGCGCCTGTTGCAAGGCCTTGAGCAGCATGAACGGAGCCTTGAGCAGCGACAGGCGGCCTTTGCCGCGTAGACCTGTGGCATCGATCAGATGCAGGGTCAGCCCGGCCTGCGGTACCAGTTCGTTTTCGATACCACGCGGCGTACCCAGCCAGTGCACCTTGTAGCCACGCGACTGGAACTCGCGGGCGCAGGCCAGTGCCGGGAATACATGCCCGCCGGTGCCACCGGCCATGATCAGCACATTAGCGTCCATGGGGCGGCTCCTCGGCGAAGTCGCTTTCCTTGAATTCGGTTTCTTCGCTGCCCATGTTGTTGCGCGATTCCCATTCGATGCGCAGCAACAAACCGAGGCTCGCACAGCAGATCACCAACGAACTGCCGCCATAGCTGAGGAACGGCAAAGTCAGGCCTTTGGTCGGCAGCAGACCTACGTTCACGCCAATATTGATCAGGAACTGGCCGATCCACAGGAAAGAAAGACCATAGGCAACGTAGGCACCGAAGAACTGTTTGGCCCTTTCTGCCCACATACCTATGTACATGCCACGAATACTGACGAACAGGAACAGGCCAACAGTGAGCAAAGACCCGATCACACCCAGCTCTTCGGCAAGCACCGAGAACACGAAGTCGGTATGAGCTTCCGGCAGATAGAACTGTTTCTGGACGCTGTTGCCCAGACCGACGCCGAACCATTCGCCGCGACCGAATGCGATCAGCGCCTGGGTCAACTGGTAGCCGGAACCGAACTGGTCCGCCCACGGGTCGGTGAAGTTGGTCAGACGCGCCATCCGGTATGGCTGGGCCTGCACCAGCACCACGACAGAAGCGACTGCCAGCACCACCATCAGGGAGTAACGGAACAGGCCTACACCACCGAGGAACAACATGGCGGCAGCCGAGCCCATCATTACGACCGTGGCACCGAAGTCCGGCTCCATCAGCAAAAGGCCGGCCATCGGCAGCAACACGATGAACGGCTTGAAGAAGCCCATCCAGCTTTCGCGGACTTCCTGTTGACGACGAATCAGGTAACCCGCCAGGAAGATCACCACAAACACCTTGGCAATTTCCGAGGGCTGTACGTTGAACGCACCGAAGCCGATCCAGCGCATCGAGCCGTTCACCTCGCGACCGATTCCGGGCACCAGTACCAGCAACAGCAAGCCAAAGGCGCCGATCAGCATCAGCCAGCCCATGCGTTGCCAGGTTGCGACCGGAACCATCATGGTCGCGCAACAGGCACCCAGGCCGATCAGCAGATAGATCAGATGCCGGGTCATCATGTACAGCGTGTTGCCCGACTGCACGGCGGCCACTTCCGACGAGGCGGAAGTAATCATCACCAGCCCCAGCCCCAGCAGCGCAAGACAGCCGGCCAGCATCGGGAAGTCGAGGTCTATGCCGCGCCCGCTGATCAGCGGCGACGGGTAAGGCTTGATCACGCCAAAGATCATGACAAGCCCTCCACTGCCCGGGCAAACAGATGCCCGCGCTCTTCGTAGTTCTTGAACATGTCAAAACTTGCGCAGGCGGGCGAAAGCAGTACTGCATCGCCTTCCTGAGCCAGCTCGGCACTGCGTTGTACGGACTCCTCCAGAGTCTTGACCCGCACCAGCGGTACGGCGTCGCCCAGTGCCTGAGCGATCAGTTCGGCATCGCGGCCCAGCAGGACCACGGCCCGGCAGTGCGCCGCAACCGCAGCACGCAGGCCACTGAAATCGGCGCCCTTGCCATCGCCACCGGCGATCAGCACCAGCTTGCCGGCGATGTCCGCTCCCAGGCCTTCGATGGCCGCCAGTGCGGCGCCGACGTTGGTGGCCTTGGAGTCGTTGTAATAATTCACACCAGCCAGCTCACGCACCCATTGGCAGCGATGCTCAAGGCCGCCGAAAGTGCGCAGGCTGCTGAGCATGGCATCGAACGGCAGGCCAACGGCGTGACCCAGCGCCAGCGCAGCCAGGGCATTGGCCTGATTGTGTGCACCACGGACTTTCAGCTCGCGAACCGGCATCAGATTGTCGAACTGGAAGGCCAGGTATTTTTCGCCATTTTCTTCACGCAGACCAAAACCGTGGAAATCCGGTTTGGTCAGGCCGAAGGTCCAGCAAGGCAGGCCTTCGCCGATCAGCGGCCTGGAAAGCGCATCCTGACGATTGACCACCACCTGCCGCGCACCACGGAAAATCCGGTGCTTGGCCAGGTGATAGGCCGGCAGGCCGCTGTAGCGATCCATGTGGTCTTCGCTGACGTTCAGAACGGTCGCGACTTCGGCATTGAGTTCGTCGGTGGTTTCGAGCTGGAAGCTGGACAGTTCCAGCACGTACAGCTCGACGTCATCGCTGAGCAGATCCAGTGCCGGCATGCCGAGGTTGCCGCCGACCGCAACGCGCTTGCCGGCAGCCTGGGCCATTTCACCGACCAGCGTGGTCACGGTGCTTTTCGCATTGGAGCCGGTGATTGCAACGATCGGTGCCTTCGCGTAACGCGCGAACAGTCCGATGTCGCCGGACATCTTGACGCCACGGGCCTGGGCTTCCTGCAAGGCAGGCGTCGCCAGGGCCAGACCGGGGCTGACATACAGCTCGTCGGCACGGCAGAGAAACTCTACGTCCAGCTCGCCACAACGCACTTCCACCTGCGGGTAATCGCGACGCAAGGTCGCCAGCTCAGGAGGACTCTCCCGCGTATCGGCCACGGCAAAGGCAACGCCCCGGCTCGCCAGAAAGCGAACCAGGGACATGCCACTTTTGCCAAGACCGACAACGATACGGAAGCGGTCGGAAACGATCAAAGACACTCGGTCTACCTCAGTTTCAGCGTTGCAAGGCCGATCAGCACCAGAATCACGGTGATGATCCAGAAACGGACGATCACACGTGGCTCCGGCCAGCCCTTGAGTTCAAAGTGGTGGTGGATGGGCGCCATGCGGAACACACGGCGACCGGTCAGCTTGAATGAAGCGACCTGAATGACCACTGAAAGGGTTTCCATCACAAACACGCCGCCCATGATGAACAGGACCATTTCCTGACGGACGATCACGGCCATGGTGCCCAGCGCCGCGCCCAGTGCCAGGGCACCGACATCGCCCATGAAGACCTGGGCCGGGTATGTGTTGAACCACAGGAATCCGAGCCCCGCGCCGATCAGCGCACCGGAGAACACGATCAGTTCGCCCGCGCCCGGTACATAGGGAATCAGCAGGTATTCGGCAAATTTCACGTTACCCGACAGGTAGCAGAAGATACCCAGCGCACCGCCGACCATCACGGTCGGCATGATGGCCAGACCATCCAGGCCATCGGTCAGGTTGACAGCGTTGCTGGAGCCGACGATGACGAAATAGGTCAGCACGATGAAACCGACCATGCCCAGCTGGATGCGCACATCCTTGAGCATCGGCACGATCAAGGTGGTTTCGGTCGGCGAGGACGCAGTCGTATAAAGGAAGATCGCGGCACACAGACCGAACACCGACTGCCAGAAATATTTCCAGCGGCTCGGCAGGCCACGCGAGTTCTTTTCGATCACCTTGCGGTAGTCATCGACCCAGCCAATGGCACCGAACAGCAGCGTGACCAGCAGGACCACCCAGACATAGCGGTTGCTCAGGTCAGCCCACAGCAAGGTACTGATGCCAATGGACGACAGGATCAGGGCGCCGCCCATGGTCGGGGTGCCGGACTTGGAAAGATGCGATTGCGGACCATCGTTACGCACGGCCTGGCCAATCTGGCGAAGCTGCAGGGTACGAATCATCCACGGGCCCAGCCACAGCGACAGGGTCAAGGCCGTAAGCACGCCGAGAATCCCGCGCAAGGTCAGGTATTGGAAGACCGCAAAGCCTTTGTAGAACTGTTGTAAAAACTCGGCCAACAGCAGCAGCATCAATGTTTCTCCAGGCTAGAACCGCATAAGGCAGCCACGATGTTTTCCATCGCGGCACTACGCGAACCCTTGATCAATAAAGTGGTATTGGGGTCTTGCTCGGCGCCCAGCGCCGCAATCAGGTCGGCCTGACTGGCAAAATGGCGCGCATGCTCGCCGAAGGCATTGGCAGCGTGAACCATCAGCGGACCAACGGCATACAGTGCCGAAACCTTGCCGGCGGCATAGGCGCCCACGTCGTGGTGACCTTGCTCGGCCCATTCGCCCAGCTCGCCGATATCGCCCAGCACCAGAACCGTACGGCCCGGAAAATCGGAAAGCAGATCGACGGCGGCATTGATCGACGAAGGGTTGGCGTTGTAGGTGTCATCGATTACCCGCACGCCATTGCTGGCGATCTGTGCAACCGTGCGCCCCTTGACCGGCTGTACATTGTTCAGGCCGGTAACGATGCCTTCCAGACCAACGCCCAGCGCATGGGCCGCAGCCGCAGCCGCCAGCGCATTGCTCACGTTGTGCTTGCCGAGCAGGTTCAGTTGCACCCGCGCAGAGCCGGACGGGCTGTGCAGCATGAAATTCGGGCAACCACGGGCATCGCGCCCCAGGTCGCTGGCGTACAGATCGGCCAATGCGTCGGCAAAGGCAAAGCTGACGATTTTTCGCTCACCGACGCGGGCGCGCCAGATCGGGAAAGCCTTGTCCTCCAGATTCAGGACCGCAACGCCGCTGGCATCGAGCCCTTCGAGAATTTCGCCCTTGGCTTCGACGATTCGGTCCGGACCACCGAACTCACCGACATGGGCAGTCCCGGCATTGGTAATCAAAGCGACATGAGGCTTTGCCAGACTGACCGTGAAGGCGATTTCGCCGACGCGGGAGGCGCCCAGCTCAATGACCGCCGACGAATATTCAGGCGCCAGTTCCAGCAGGGTCAGCGGCACGCCCAATTCGTTGTTCAGGTTGCCACGGGTGGCCAGAACCGGTCCGCGCGTGCGCATGATGCTGGCCAGCATTTCCTTGACCGTGGTCTTGCCACTGGAGCCGGTGATGGCGGCAACCGGCCGGTCGACAAAAGCATTGCGATTGATCGCACCCAGTTGCGCCAAAGCCTTGCGGGTATCGAGCACGACCAGTTGCGGCAGGCTTGAACCTTCCACTTCGCGCTCGACCAGAGCACCCACGGCGCCTTTGGCGGCAACCTGATCCAGATACTCATGGCCATCGAAACGCGGCCCGGTCAGGGCAACGAACAACTGACCCGGCTGAATGCCACGGCTATCGGTGCTCACACCGGTAAAGCTGCAATCGCCTACCCGACGTGCATCGAGTGGCGCGACCAGTTCGCTGAAGCTCAGGGCTTTAAGCATGCGCGAGCTCCCATGCAACAAGGGCTTTGGCAGCCTCGTCCAGATCGGAGAACGCATGGCGCTGACCGTCGATTTCCTGATAGTCCTCATGGCCCTTGCCAGCCAGAACCACTACATCGGTCGCGGCGGCACTGGCAATCAGCTCGGCAATCGCCTGACCACGGCCTTCCACGAAATGCACAGCTTCCGGGGCAACGAAGCCCGGACGAATATCATCGAAGATTCGGGTCGCGGCTTCGGTACGCGGATTGTCGTCCGTCACCCACACGCCATCGGCAAGGCGCTCGACCACTTCGGCCATCAGCGGGCGCTTGCCACGGTCACGATCACCGCCACAACCGAACAGGCACAGCAAACGGCCCTGAGCATGCGGGCGCAAGGCATGAAGAACCTGCTCAAGGGCATCGGGCGTGTGCGCGTAATCGACCACTACCAGAGGTTTGTCGGCACCGCCCAGGCGCTGCATGCGTCCGACCGGACCTTCCAGCTTGGGCAAGACCTTGAGAATTTCGTCCAGCGCGTATTCCAGACCGAGCAAGGCACCAATTGCAGCCAGCACGTTGCTCAGGTTGAAACGGCCCAGCAGGCGGCTGCGCAGCAGGTGCTCGCCTTGCGCCGTGACCAGCGTGGCGCGCACGCCATCGTCGTCGAACCTGGCATCACGGCAATACAGCGATGCGCTCTTGTCTTGCAGGCTGTAAGTGATGAGCCGCGACTGGTGCTTGGTCTCTATCAGTTCACGACCGAATTCGTCGTCCAGGTTGATGACCCGGCAACGCAGATCCGGCCATGCAAAAAGCCTGGCCTTGGCTGCGCCATAGGCCTGCATCGTGCCGTGGTAATCCAGATGATCGCGGGACAGATTGGTCAGCACCGCAACATCGAAATCCAGCGCGGCGACGCGCCCCTGCTCCAGGCCATGGGACGATACTTCCATCGCCACGGCGCGGGCACCGGCCTTTTTCAGGTCGGCGATGATCGCCTGTACGGAAATCGGATCGGGCGTTGTGTGGCGACCGCTTTGCAGGGAGCCATAGAAACCGGTCCCCAGGGTGCCAACGATGCCGCAATGCTGACCCAGCAGATCGAGTGCCTGGGCAACCAGTTGCGTGACACTGGTCTTGCCGTTGGTGCCAGTCACGCCGACCAGATTCAGTCGACGGCTCGGCTCGCCATAGAAGCGCCCGGCGATATCGGACAGTTGCGCAGCCAGGCCCTTGACCGGAATCAATGGCACGTCGGTGATCGGCAGTACCTTGGCACCTTCGACTTCATAAGCCACCGCCGCCGCACCGCGTTGCAGGGCATCGGCAATATGGTCACGACCATCGAGCTTGATGCCGGGCACGGCGAGGAACAGATCCCCCGGCCGGACACTACGACTGTCGAGGGTCAACTCGCGAATCAGGGGATCGCGGTCGGTTTGAGCGAAAATCTTGCTCAGATTGAAAGCCATCAGCCACGCCCTCCTTTCACTACAGGGGCAACATTGACCTGCTCTTGCGGAACCGCGAGGTTGTCAGGCGTCACGTTCATCAAACGCAACGTGCCGGACATGACCTTGCTGAATACCGGGGCAGAAACCAGACCACCGAAATAGCCACCCTTGCTCGGTTCGTCGATCACAACGACGATCGCGTAGCGCGGGTTACTCATCGGGCCAAAACCGGCGAACAGGGAGCGGTAGGAGTTTTCCGCGTATCCCTTGGTGCCAATGGAAGTCTTGCGCGCAGTACCACTCTTGCCACCGACGTGATACGACGGCACCCGGGCGCGATAAACGCCACGCGGGTCTTCGATCACTTGCTGCAACATGCCCTGCAGGGTCTTGGCAGTGTTTTCCGGAATGGCCTGCACCGCGGTCGGCGGCGTATCGCTTTTCAGAATGGTCAGCGGCACGATCCGGCCATTGTTGGCCAGCGCGCCGTAGGCATGCACCAGTTGCAAGGCGGTCACCGACAGCCCGTAGCCATAGGACAGGGTTGCGGTTTCGGCCTTGCGCCACTCGCGATAGTTCGGCAGGTTGCCCACGCGCTCGCCCGGGAATCCAAGGCCTGTGTACTGGCCGAAACCGACGCGCTGCATGGTGCGGAAGATCGCTTCACCGCCCACGTCGAAGGCAATCTTGCTCATGCCCACGTTACTGGAGTTGATCAGGATGCCGGTCAGGTCGAGGACCGGCCCTTCGGTCTTGGTTACGTCGCGAATGGTGTATTTGCCGATCTGCAAGGTACCCGGATAGACCTCGACCTTGTCGGTCGGCTTCCAGCGTCCGCTGTCCAGCGCCGTGGTCATGGAAATCGGCTTCATGGTCGAACCGGGCTCGAACACGTCGATGATTGCCCGGTTGCGCATGGCCGCAGGCACCATGGTGCGGCGGTTGTTAGGGTTGTAGGTCGGCTGGTTGACCATGGCCAGGACTTCGCCGGTCTTCACGTCCATGATAACCAGGCTACCGGCCTTGGCTTCGTTCTCTACAATGGCGTTGCGCAACTCACGAGTAGCCAGATATTGCAGACGCAGATCAATAGACAAAGCCAAGGTCTTGCCGGCCTTGGCGTTCTTGGTTACCTGGACGTCCTTGATCAGTCGTCCCCTGCGATCCTTGATCACCTGTCGCTTGCCGGGAACTCCGGCGAGCCAGTCGTCATAGGCAAGTTCGACACCCTCACGACCGTGGTCATCGAGGTCGGTGAAACCCACCATGTGTGCGGTTACGTCACCGGCCGGATAGAAGCGCCGGAACTCCTCGATGCCATAGACGCCCGGTACTTTCAGGTCCAGCACCGCCTGCCCTTGCTCAGGTGTCAGGCCGCGGACCAGATAAATGAATTCCTTGGTGGCCTGGGAATCCAGGCGCTCGGTCATGGCCTTGAGGTCCTGACCCAGAGCGGCAGCCAGAATCGACCACTTGGTCTTGTCCTGCTGCATTTCACGCGGGTTGGCCCACAGCGTGGTCACCGGCGTACTGACGGCCAGCGGCTCGCCATTGCGGTCGGTGATCAGGCCACGGTGAGCCGGGATCGGGATATGACGGAGGCTGCGCGCATCACCCTGCTCCTTGAGAAAGGTGTGATCGATGACCTGCAGATCGATGATGCGCCAGCAGATGGCGAGCACCAGGACGACAAGCAGTCCCACCACTACGCGGAACCGCCATGGATACAGCGCACCCTCAAGTTTCATCATGGCGCCACCATCCGTACTTCGGCGGCGTTGGGGATACGCATTTTCAACTGTTCGGAAGCCAGGTTCTCGATGCGGCTGTGGGCCGTCCAGGTACTCTGCTCGAGAATCAGGCGCCCCCACTCGGCCTGCGCCTTGTCGCGCACGCTCATTTCCGAGTACAGGGAGTTAAGCAATTGCCGGTTCCAGTGGGCGCTGTAGGACACACCGATTGCCGAAACCAGGACGCCAATGAACAGCAGCAACATTATGAAACTGCCGCCGGGCAATGGCTTGAGGAACAGACGGCTCACCTGAGCTTCTCCGCCACGCGCATGACAGCGCTGCGCGAGCGTGGATTGGCTCTGGTTTCTTCATCCGAGGCGAACTGTGCCTTGCCAATGAGTCTGATTTTCGGCTCGAAGGCCTTGAACTGGATCGGCAGGTTACGCGGCATGTTGTCTGCCTCGCCCTTGACGAGCTTGCGCATGAACAACTTGACGATACGGTCTTCCAGGGAATGGAAGCTGATGACCACCAGACGACCGCCGATTTCCAGGTTATCCAGTGCAGCCTCAAGGCCGGCTTCCAGATCACCCAGTTCGTTGTTGACGTGAATACGCAGGCCCTGAAAGGCGCGCGTCGCAGGATTCTTGCCCTTTTCCCAGGCGGGGTTGGCGACCTTGAGCACTTCGGCGAGATCGGCCGTGCGCTCGAAAGGCTGGATTTCGCGACGTGCGACCACGGCATTGGCCATGCGCCGGGCGAAACGCTCTTCACCGTATTCCTTGAAAACCCTGGCGATCTCCTCGGCGGGAGCGGTGGCGATGAACTCGGCAGCGCTCACGCCGCGAGTCGGGTCCATGCGCATATCCAGCGGGCCATCATTCATGAAACTGAAGCCACGCTCCGGATCATCCAGTTGTGGCGAAGAAACGCCCAGGTCGAGCAGGATACCGCTGACCTTGCCTGACAAGCCGCGTTCCTGAGCCTCCGAGCCCATTTCGGCAAAGCTTCTCTGCACAATGACAAAGCGGCCGTCTTCGGCCGCCAGCGCTTGCCCCGTGGCAATCGCTTGAGGGTCCTTGTCAAACCCCAGCAAACGGCCATCCGGCCCCAGATGCTGCAATATCAGGCGACTATGTCCGCCACGACCGAATGTGCCGTCCAGATAGCAGCCATCGGCGCGCACAGCGAGAGCCTCGACGGCTTCTTCGAGCAGTACGGTGATGTGGGTAAAACTGCTGTTCATAGTCACAGGATCAGGTCACGTAATTCATCAGGCATCGCGCCAGGTTTTTGAATGGCTGCAAGGTCGGCATCGGCAAGAGCGTTCCAGGCATCCTCGTCCCACAGTTGAAACTTATTAAGCTGTCCAACCAACATCACACGCTTATCCAACTTGGCATATTCACGAAGACGCGGCGGCACCAGAAAACGCCCACTGCCGTCAAGCTCCAGATCCACTGCATTACCAATCAAAAGCCGCTGCAACCGGCGGTTTTCCTCGCGAAAGGTCGCGAGCTCACGAAGTTTCGCTTCAATCAGTTCCCACTCGGACAGCGGATAAAGACACAAGCAGGGGTCAACGGCATCAATGGTCACGATCATCTGGCCGGAGCTACGCGAATCCAACTCGTCACGGTACCGGCTCGGCATGGCGAGACGACCCTTGGCATCGAGATTGATTGCGTTGGCACCACGAAACACAGGCGCACTCTCCGAATTTTATCTTTTCGCGCTAAAAAAACCCACTTCGTGCCACTTTCTGCCACTTGCGCACACTATAGGAATGCGCCCACCACACCGTCAAGGCACGGTCTTAAGGAAACCCCTTACATTTCGGAGATTTAGGAGTGGTATTGGAGGAGGAGAGATAAATTTTCGCGGATTTTGACGGGCAAACACCAAGCCGCCCAAAAGGTTGCAGGCAGAAGTTAAAGTAATTTATTAAGTGTAAGAATTTTTTGGCATTACGGAAGGGAAAAACTACTGCTTATCAGCAGTAGGAAAAAAAGGTGGAGAGTCGATCTGTAAGCCGGGTTCTGTCGAGGACAGTCATTCCTCTACGACGGCCATCACTGGACGTCTTTAGCAACCTACCCGGTTCCAGCGCGGGCCACGCCTAGGAACCCTATTTGGTCTTGCTCCGAGTGGGGTTTACCTTGCCACGACCTGTTGCCAGACGTGCGGTGCGCTCTTACCGCACCTTTTCACCCTTACCGGCACCGAAGTGCTTAGGCGGTTATTTTCTGTGGCACTTTCCGTAGGCTCGCGCCTCCCAGGCGTTACCTGGCACTCCGCCCTATGGAGCCCGGACTTTCCTCCCCCCCTTGTTGCGAAACAACAAGAGGCAGCGACTGTCCAATCGACTCTCCGCCGCCAAGGTTAGCGGTACGAGGCCTCAAGAACAAGCATTAAAAGCCCCATACACGCGCATTCGTCGCACCGAATGGAACTTATTGACCCTTCTGCTTCTCCAACGCGACCTGGTAAAGCAGGTTCTTGCGCACACCGGTAATTTCGGCGGCAAGTGCAGCGGCCCGCTTGAGCGGCATTTCTTCCAGCAACAGATCCAGCACCCTGCGCGCCTCTGCGCCAATCACGTCCTCGTCCTGCGGCGGAGTCCATCCGGCGACCAGCACCACGCATTCGCCACGCTGCTGATTACTGTCGGCTTCGACAAAAGCCCGCAACTCAGCCAGCGGCAATCCCTTGAGTGTTTCAAAGGTCTTGGTCAGTTCGCGCGCCAGCAATGCAGGCCGCTCGGGACCGAAAACCTCCTCCATGTCCTGAAGGCATTCGAGAATCCGGTGCGGCGCTTCATAGAAGATCAGCGTACGCGGCTCTTCGCGCAGCACTTCAAGCCGAGTCTTGCGCCCGACCGCCTTGGCCGGCAGAAACCCTTCAAAGATGAAACGATCTGAAGGCAGCCCGGCAGCCGACAGCGCCGCGATCAATGCGCAGGCACCCGGCACGGGAACAACCTGCACACCGGCCGCTCGCGCCTGCCTGACCAGGTGATAGCCCGGATCGGAGATCAGCGGCGTGCCGGCATCGGAGATCAGTGCAACATCATCACCGGCCAGCAAGCGGGTGATAAAACGACTACCTTCGTCGCGCTCGTTATGTTCATGGCAGGCAGCCAGAGGCGTGGATATTCCAAAATGCTGCATCAGGCGTGACGAGTGACGCGTATCCTCTGCTGCTATCAACGCCACTTCGCGCAGCACTTTCAAGGCCCGCACGCTCATGTCATCCAGATTGCCGATAGGCGTCGCGACTACATAAAGCGAACCCATGGTGGAATTCGAAACAAGCGGAGCAGTCAAAGCGCAGACCTCATTTTTGATGTTTGAAAAACCGCATTGTACAGACTACGAACCTGACCAATGGTGTATCACGTTCAGGGATGAATACAAAAAAGGAAGGAATGCCATGATTCTGCAGCGCCGCAAGATGCTGAAACACTCTCGATTCAGGTGTATTGGCCGATAGAAGGCCATGACACGACCAATATCACTGCTTTCGACACCATCGAAGTCGCACCCCGGCCAGTGCTTGGGTACAATTCCCCGCTAACTTGCTTGAGTATCAGGAACACATCAAATGATCGCCTGCCTGCGGCTGTTCTCTGCCCTCTGCCTCGCTGCCCTGCTTGCAGCCTGTGCCAGCTCGCCCTCATCCAGTCTTGGTGAGCTTCCTCGCACTCCCGACGCCAGCATCGAGCAATTGCTCGACCAGGCTGCGGCCGCCAAGACGCCGGATCAGGCCGCGCCATTGCGCCTGAGCGCTGCGGATCTGGCGAATCGCCAGAACAACCCTGGCCGTGCGGCGCAGATTCTCGCCCAGGTACCACTGGATCAACTGAAACCCGGCCTGCAAGTCTTCGCCAGCACCCTGGCGGCCGAACTGGCCATGGGCCGCAACCAGCCAAAGGCGGCGCTGACCGCACTGGACCATCCGAGCCTGCAACGCCTTGGCGAGCTGTCGGTGGAGCAGCAAGTGCGCACCCACACCGTTCGTGCCCGCGCCCTTGAGGCCGATGGCCAGACCCTGGCTGCCGCCCGCGAGCGCGTATTTGCCGGTCCGTTGCTGCAAGGTAACGACGCCAGCGCCAACAACGATGCCATCTGGGCACTGGTCGCCGCGCTGCCTGCCGATCAACTGCAAAGCACCGCAACTGACGATATGGGCGGCTGGCTGAATCTGGCCCGCTCGGTCAAGGGCGCCGGCACGCTGGAGCAACAACAGGCGGCCATCGACACCTGGAAAGCCCAGAACCCGCAACACCCGGCTGCCAGACAACTGCCGACCACCCTCGCCCAACTGCGCGCCCTGACCAGCGAGCCGCTGACCAAGATCGCCCTGCTGCTGCCACAGGACGGCCAGCTGGCTTCGGTCGCCAAGGCGCTGCGCGAAGGCTTCATGGCCGCGCATTATCAGGCTCAGCAAGCCGGCCAGAACCCGCCGGCCATCCAGGTCTTCGACAGCTCGCGCATCACCTCGATGGATGAGTTCTACCGCCAGGCCAAGGCTGCCGGCGCGCAGCTAGTGGTTGGTCCACTGGAAAAGAATCTGGTCAAACAACTGAACGGCCGCGAACAACTGCCTATTACCACGCTGGCCCTGAACTACAGCGACTCCAACACCGAAGGTCCGGCACAGCTGTTCCAGTTCGGCCTCGCTGCCGAAGACGAAGCCCGCGAAGTGGCGCGTCGCGCCTGGGCAGACGGCAAACGCAGCGCCGTTGCCATGGTGCCGAAAGGCGAATGGGGCGATCGCGTACTGGATGCCTTCCGTAAAAGCTGGCAAGCCAAGGGCGGCAAACTGATCGCCGCCGAGCACGTAGACCAGCCTGTGGCCCTCGCCCAGCAGGTTGCCGATCTGTTCCAGTTGCGCAACAGCGAAGGCCGCGCCCAGCGCCTGCAAAGCACGGTTGGTTCGCAAGTCGCCGCCCAGCCGACCCGCCGCCAGGACATCGACTTCATGTTCCTGGCCGCAACGCCTCAGCAGGCCCAGCAAATCAAGCCGACCATGGTATTCCAGTACGCAGGCGACGTTCCGGTCTACGCAACGTCCCACCTGTTCACCAACAGCAACGATCAGGCCCAGTACCTGGACCTGAACGGCGTACGCTTCTGCGAAACCCCGTGGCTGCTCAATGCCAACGATCCTCTGCGCCAGCAGGTTACCGCCCAGTGGCCACAAGCATCCGGCAGCCTTGGCCGCCTCTACGCCATGGGCATCGACGCCTATCGCCTGGCGCCGCGCCTTGGCCAGCTCAAGGCCTTGCCTGAAAGCCGCATCGACGGTCTCTCGGGCAGCCTGAGCATGAGCCCGGGCCGCCGTGTCGAGCGTCAACTGCCATGGGCAGAGTTCGTCGATGGCAAGGTCCAGCGCCTGCCGGACACCGCTCCTTGATAACAGGCAACACCCGGCAACAGGCAGGGCGCGAGGCAGAAGCCAGCGCCCTGCTGTATCTGCAGCAGCAAGGCCTGCGCCTGATTACTCAAAACTGGTCATGTAAACGCGGCGAGCTTGATCTAGTCATGCTCGACGGCGATACAGTAGTATTCGTCGAAGTTCGCTACCGCCGCCATTCAGGCTGGGGTGGAGCCATGGAAAGCGTCGATTTTCGTAAACAGGAAAAGCTGATCATTGCGGCACAACTGTTTCTGCAACAAGAATCACACTGGGCCGATTATACCTGCCGTTTCGACGTGATCGCTGTCGATGGCGATCCTGGCAAGGCCGCCCCCATGAAGTGGCTCAAGAGCGCATTCGACAGCTGATTTGCCCAGTGGCACAGGCCCGGGCAATCACTCTGACGCGCAGCAACACCCTTTATTACCTTTGCTATTTGTTTTGCGGGCTGCACATTCAGTGTGCGGGGAGCCGCCGGGAACACCCGGAGAGCCCTCGACCAGCCGCCGTACGCTCTCATTAAGGTCACATTGATGGACATGCAATCCCGAATTCGCCGGCTTTTCCAGGCCAGCATCGATACCAAGCAACAGGCGATGGACGTCCTTGCACCCTTTATCGAGCAGGCCAGCCAGGTCATGGTCAACGCCCTGCTCAACGAAGGCAAAATGCTTTCCTGCGGTAACGGCGGCTCGGCGGGCGATGCGCAGCACTTCTCCTCCGAACTGCTCAATCGCTTCGAGCGCGAAAGACCGAGTCTGCCGGCTATCGCCCTGACCACCGACAGCTCGACGATTACCTCGATCGCCAACGATTACAGCTACAACGAAATCTTTTCCAAACAGATCAGAGCCCTTGGTCAACCCGGTGACGTACTGCTGGCCATTTCCACCAGTGGTAACTCGGCGAACATTATTCAAGCCATCCAGGCCGCACATGATCGTGAAATGATTGTCGTAGCATTGACGGGACGCGACGGTGGCGACATGGCATCGCTATTATTGCCCGAAGACGTGGAAATCCGCGTCCCGGCCAATGTCACGGCACGCATACAAGAAGTCCATCTGCTGGCGATCCATTGCCTTTGCGATCTGATCGACAGCCAACTGTTCGGGAGTGAAGAATGACCCCTAATCGCCTCAGCCTACTGGCCCTGACACTGTGCCTCGCCATCAGTGGATGCAGCTCGGTTCTGACCGCTACACGTGACAATCCGATTGAGGACGACCGAGGAACAAGGACTTTCGGCAGCAAGATCGATGACTCGCTCATCGAAACCAAGGCCGCCGTAAACATCTCCAAGGCCAACCCCGACCTGGCCGAAGGCTCGCACATTGTCGTCACCAGCTTCAACGGCATCGTGCTGCTTGCCGGCCAGACGCCTCGCGCCGACCTCAAGGCCATTGCCGAACAGGCCGCCAGCTCCGTGCAGCGAGTCAAGAAGGTCAATAACGAACTGCAGGTCATGGAGCCTTCGTCTCTGCTGGCGCGCAACAACGATGCCTGGCTGACGACCAAGATCAAGACCCAGATGCTGGCAGATAACTCCATCCCCGGCTCGCGCATCAAGATCGTTACCGAAAACGGCATCGTCTTCATGCTCGGCCTGCTCACCCAGGCTGAAGCCAATCGCGCCACCAACCTGGTGCAGGGCGTCTCCGGCGTGCAGAAAATCGTCAAGCTGTTCGAGTACATCGACTGATAACCGAACGGCATGAAAAAAGGCGATCCATCCGGATCGCCTTTTTTCATTTCACTACTTTCAGACTTGGCCTGCCGCTCGGGCGCGGTGGCTCACTGTCCGGTGGCGGCGCATCCTCTTCCTGTTCGATCTCTTCCTCTTCCATCGGAGGCTCCAGATCGAACACCATGCCCTGTCCATTTTCCCGGGCATAAATCCCCAGAATGGCACCGATAGGCACATACAAGGTATGCGGTACACCGCCGAAACGGCCTTCAAAGCTGACCGCGTCGTTATCCATATGCAAATGACGTACGGCACTGGGCGAAACGTTCAGGACAATTTGTCCGTCATTGGCAAAACCCTGAGGGATCTGCACCGACGGGTATTCCGCATTGACCAATATATGCGGTGTGCAATCGTTATCGACGATCCACTCATAGAGAGCACGAATCAGATAAGGGCGACTGGAGTTCATCAACGGCTCCTTAAGCCTTAGCGCATCTCACGTTCGGCTGCAGACAGACTCGCCTGAAATGCCTCGCGCGCAAATTGGCGCTCCATGTAATCAAGCAACGGCTTGGCAGGCCGTGGCAATTCGATACCCAAGATCGGCAAACGCCAGAGTATGGGCAGTAGACAGCAATCGACGAGGCTTTGCTCGTCACTGAGGAAAAAAGCTTTTTCCGCAAACAACGGTGAAACCCCGGTCAGACTTTCACGCAATTCCTTGCGCGCCTGGACACGGGCAGATTCCTTGGTCCGCGAATCCAGAATCAGATCCACAAGACCACACCAGTCACGCTGAATCCGATGGATCAACAGGCGACTGTTGGCACGCGCCACAGGGTAAACCGGCAGCAAGGGCGGGTGCGGGTAACGCTCATCCAGATATTCCATCACCACCGTAGACTCGTACAACGCCAGGTCACGATCAACCAGGGTTGGCACGCTGCCATACGGATTCACTTCGATGAGCTGAGGCGGATGACGGCCCGCAACAACATCGATGATCTCGGCGCTTACACCCTTCTCAGCGAGCACGATGCGCACGCGATGGGAATAGTGGTCGGCGGGGTCGGAGTAACAGGCCAACCGATTGGTCACGCCCATGGCGATCCTCCTCGCTTGTTAATATTTATAGGCAGACAAACGAACGCGCCCCAGTGGTGCCCCCGATTATGACCGCGCAAAGACAGGTCGTCGTCGCGGGCGACAAGATAGCTCATTTACGCGAAGTAAATTCTGCAATCTTGCGCCGCCACTATACCCGCCTCGCAATCACTATCCGAATGGAGACGCCACTGGAGCGCTTGTGTCAGGGCGAAGCTACAGCTCGATCAATGAACATCCTTCCAGTATTCACGCTTGAGCAGATAAGCGAAGACAAAGAAGAAGGCCAGATAAAGCAACACATAAGCGCCTATGCGCTGATGCTGCAGTTTAACCGGATTGGCTGAATAGGCCAGAAAGGTCACCAGATTCTTGATCTTCTCATCGAACTGTTCCGGGTTCAGACTGCCGGTTTTCGGCACGATGGTCAGTTGATCGCAGGCCTCATGAGTCAGCGGCGCACCCGTCAGCGGGTCGTACTGCTTCTTGCCCTCCTCGACGACCTGCACCTGCTTGCAGCCTACAACCTGACGACCCTGGAGCCCGACCAGCACGTTGGGCATGCCGACATTGGGAAACACCCTGTTGTTCACTCCCCATGGCCGGGCCGGATCTTCGTAGAACGAGCGCAGATAGCCATAAAGCCAGTCCGTACCACGCACACGTGCCACCAGTGTCAGATCGGGTGGCGCAGCACCGAACCAGGTCTTGGCATCGTTTGGCTGCATGCCGATCTTCATGTGGTCACCGATCTTGGCTCCCGTGAACACCAGCTTTTCCAGCATCAGCTCATGGGGAATGCCCAGGTCATCGGCCACCCGCTCATAGCGCTGGTACTGGGCGCTGTGACAGCCCATGCAGTAGTTGGCGAACGTCCGTGCGCCATCCTGCATCGCGGCCTTGTCGGAGACGTCGATATCAACCTTTTCCAGCTCTGGACCACCATGTTCGGCGGCGAACGACAAGACAGGCAGAATCGCGAGAATCAATACAGCAAAGAGCTTTTTCATCAGCCAGTCACCCTTTCTGGAACCGGTTTGGTCTTCTCTAGCCGGGTATAGAACGGCATCAGAATGAAGTAGGCGAAGTACAGAAAGGTGCAGACCTGCGACAGCAGCGTGCGCTCGGGAGTTGGCGCCAGGACACCCAATACGCCCAGAATCACGAAGGCCACGCAGAACAGCAGCAGCCAGACCTTGCTCATCCATCCCTTGTAGCGCATCGACTTGACCGGACTGCGGTCGAGCCACGGCAACACGAACAGCACCGCGATGGCCGCACCCATGGCGATGACACCCATGAGCTTGTCGGGGATCGCCCGCAAGATCGCGTAGAACGGCGTGAAGTACCAGACAGGAGCAATATGCTCCGGTGTCTTGAAGGCGTTGGCCGGCTCGAAGTTAGGCTTTTCGAGGAAATAGCCGCCCATTTCCGGGAAGAAGAATACAATCGAACAAAAGACGAACAGGAACACCACCACGCCGACAATGTCTTTCACGGTGTAGTACGGATGGAAAGGAATGCCATCCAGAGGAATGCCGTTTTCATCCTTGAGCTTCTTGATGTCGACGCCATCCGGGTTATTGGAACCCACTTCGTGCAGCGCCAGGATATGCAGCACCACCAGGCCAAGCACCACAATCGGCAGGGCGACCACGTGCAGGGCGAAGAAGCGGTTCAGGGTGATCCCGGAAATCAGGTAGTCGCCACGAATCCATTGGGTGAGGTCATCACCGATCACCGGGATAGCGCCGAACAGCGAAATGATCACCTGCGCACCCCAGTAGGACATTTGCCCCCAGGGCAGCAGATAGCCCATGAAGGCCTCGGCCATCAGCGCCAGGTAAATCAGCATGCCGAACACCCAGACCAGCTCGCGCGGTTTCTGATACGAACCGTAGAGCAGGCCACGGAACATATGCAGGTAAACCACGATAAAGAACGCCGATGCGCCCGTTGAGTGCAGCAGACGCAGGATCGCGCCGTACTCGACATCACGCATGATGTATTCGACCGAAGCGAATGCCTCTTCCGCCGAAGGCGTGTAGCTCATGGTCAGCCAGACGCCGGTGAGGATCTGGTTGACCAGAACCAGCAGTGCCAGGGAACCGAAGAAGTAGAAGAAGTTGAAATTCTTTGGAGCGTAATATTTGCTGAGATGGTCTTCCCACATCTTTGTCGCGGGGAAGCGAGCATCGACCCAATCCATGAACTTGCTCATCACGCACCCTCCTTATCGACGCCAATGACAATGACACTGTCCGACTCATAGGAATGCGGGGGTACTGGCAGATTCAAGGGGGCGGGTTGCGACTTGTAGACCCGACCGGCCAAATCGTAATGAGAGCCGTGACAAGGACAGAAATAGCCTCCCACCCAGTCCTTGCCAAGATCGACAGGCGCTACTTCGGGACGGAAGGTTGGTGAACACCCCAGATGCGTACAGAGGCCGACCAGCAGCAGGATTTCCGGCTTGATCGAACGAACGACAGGGTCAACATACGAAGGCTGAACAGAAGCCTTGGACTCAGGATCGGATAACTGGCCGGTAAGCTTGCCGAGGTTATCCAGGATCTCCTTGGTACGACGAACAATGAATACCGGCTGACCACGCCATTCAGCAATCATCTGCTGTCCTGCTTCAATCTTGCTGATATTCACCTTGACCGGTGCCCCTGCGGCTTTCGCCTTGGCACTGGGGAACCATGACCCCACGAACGGGACCGCAGCCCCCACCGCTCCTGCTGCACCAACCACGGATGTGGCTGCCACGAGGAAGCGACGCCGGCCTGCATTCACGCCGTCATTGCTCATTCCGTCCTCTCCCATCAGCTATGTGGCCTGTTTAATCAGGCGTCTACTTACTTTCAATCTAGCTGTTTATAGATTTGGCCGGATGGTAAATAAAAACCCTTCAATAAACAAGGAAATAAGACCACATGAAAAGTAGGAAACGTTGTAAATCAAGGCTTCCAGCTGTGCGGCACGTTGTCACACTTATTTAACAGACATAAAAAAACGCCCAGCTCCGAAGAGGCTGGGCGTTCTTTTTGAACGAAGTGCGAATTAACGCTTCGAGTACTGCGGACGCTTACGCGCTTTACGCAGACCGACTTTCTTACGTTCAACTTCACGAGCGTCACGAGTAACGTAACCGGCTTTACGCAGGGCGCTACGCAGAGTTTCGTCGTATTGCATCAGAGCGCGAGTGATACCGTGGCGGATTGCGCCAGCCTGACCACTTACACCGCCACCGATAACGGTGACGTAGATGTCGAACTTTTCAACGGTTTCGGTCAGTTCCAGCGGCTGACGAACTACCATGCGGGCAGTTTCGCGGCCGAAGAACACGTCCAGAGAACGGTTGTTGATCGAGATGTTACCAGTGCCCGGACGCAGGAAAACGCGTGCGGTTGCGGTCTTGCGACGGCCAGTGCCGTAATTTTGAGTCGCCGACATAATGAACTATTCCGTTAAAACTTCAGTTCTTGGGGCTGCTGAGCAGTATGAGGGTGTACAGCGCCCGCATAGACTTTCAGCTTACGATACATGTCGCGACCCAGCGGGTTCTTAGGCAGCATGCCTTTGACCGCGGTCTCGATCACGCGCTCAGGAGCTTTATCGATCAGCTTTTCGAAGTTGATCGATTTGATCCCGCCCGGAAAACCGGAGTGAGAGTAGTAAATCTTGTCGGAAGCTTTAGCACCGGTAACGCGGATTTGCTCAGCGTTGATAACGACGATGTAATCACCGGTATCGACGTGCGGAGTGTATTCCGGTTTGTGCTTGCCACGCAGACGGCTCGCGATTTCGGTGGCCAGACGACCCAGGGTCTGACCAGCAGCGTCGACGACGAACCAGTCGCGCTTAACTGTTTCCGGTTTAGCAGTAAAAGTTTTCATTCTTTATAGCCTCAGGGGCCGCCTGAAAATGAGACGGCGGATCTTACTGAATAGTGCGTACTTTGACAAGTCAAAGGCAGCCGGAAACAGACGCTATCGGGGGCTCGGGTCAGCGCGTCCGTTATACGGCAAGATTCTTCGGCAGACGGCGCATCACTTCCACTGCAAAGAGCTGGCGGATTATACAGGCTGAAAAAATAACCTCAACCCTGATTTTCGGCTCGCGTGCGGTTTATTGCCCTGGCCGGCAGATCGCGGGCTCCCGCCCTGCAAGAGACCGCCATGGAGACTGGACACACCTGTCAAAAAATAAGACGATTCAGCCGTTGTTTGACCACTATTCCCTATAAGAACAAAGATTATGCCGATTCAACCAAGCGCCCCGTTGCGGCGCGTTAGCATTCTTGCCACCGACAAAGTGTTCGCTTCGACCCTGATGCAGGCCAAGGACTTCTTCCATCTGGCCAGCCTGCGGTACAGCAAGCAACTGGGTCACGGCTTCAAACCTGCCTTTGAAATTCGCCTGGTAAGCCCGGACGGACTTCCCGTCAGCAGCTTCAGCGACGTCACCCTGCCGGTAGACGGCCCGTTGTGCCCAAGCGACATTATCGTCCTGCCCGCATTCTGGGATGACTTCGACAGCCTGCTGCAACACTACCCGCAAGTCCTGCCCTGGCTACGTGAACAGCACGCCAGCGGCGCCGTGCTGTGCGGCGAAGCCACCGGGGTTTTCTGGCTGGCCGAGGCCGGCCTGCTGGATGGCAAGGAAGCCACGACCTACTGGCGCTTCTTCAATGCGTTCAGCGAAAGGTTTCCCCAGGTCCTGCTCAACCAGGAAAAGCACCTGACAGACGCCGACAACCTGTATTGCGCAGGCGGCACCACGTCAGCCTGCGACCTGTACATTTATCTGATCGAACGATTCTGCGGCTCGAACGTGGCCCAGGCCGTGGCCCGGGACATTCTCTATGAGGTACGGCGCAGTTATTCGCCAGGAAGAATCGGCTTTGGCGGCCAGAAGCTGCATCAGGATGTGATCATCCTGCAAATCCAGCACTGGCTCGAAGAACACTTCGCGGACAAGTTCCGCTTTGAAGACGTGGCCCGCAACCACGGCATGAGCATCCGCAACTTCATGCGCCGCTTCCAGGCTGCAACCGGTGACAAACCGCTACATTACCTGCAACGCCTGCGCATCGAAACAGCCAAGGGCCTGCTCTCGGGCACGCGAAAAAGCATCAAGACCATCAGCTATGAAATTGGCTACGACGACGCCAGCTTCTTCGCCCGCCTGTTCCGCCAGCACACCGAGCTATCGCCCAACCAGTACAGGCAGCAGTTCCAGCAGGCTGCCTGACGGCTGCATGCCGAAACTGCAAGCTACAAGCTGCAAGCAAGATCAAAAGCGGTATGCGGGGCGCTTTGACTTGCAGCTTAGAGCTTGCCGCTAGCCTCTAAGGCTTGTGCGCCCGCGCCAGGAATTCGTGGGACTGCATTTCCAGCAGGCGGCTCAAGGTACGTGCGAACTCGAACGTCAGGCGGCCACCGGTGTAAAGATCCTTCAACTCAACTTCAGCCGAGATGATCAGCTTGACGTTACGGTCGTAGAACTCATCGACCATGTTGATGAAGCGACGGGCGATATCGTCAGTGGTCACGCTCATCTGCTCGACATCGCTCAGCAGCACGGCATGGAAAATCTTGCCCAGTTCGATGTAGTCGTTCTGGCTGCGCGGCCCGTCGCACAGTTCGCGGAAGTTGAACCACGCCACATCGTCACAGGTACGCAGGGCACGGATTTCGCGGTTCTCGATCATCAGCACATCGTTTTCGATGGTCTGCGCGCACTCGGGAGTCAGGGCCTTGAAGCTTTTACGCAGGCTTTCCTCGGCGGCGGCATTGAGCGGGAAGTGAAACAGTTCGGCCTGCTCAAGATGGCGCAGACGATAGTCGACGCCGCTGTCGACGTTGACGATATCGGTGTTCTGCTTGATCAGGGCAATGGCCGGCAGGAAGCGGGCGCGCTGCAAACCGTCCTTGTACAGGCCATCAGGCACGATGTTGGAAGTCGCGACCAGCGTCACGCCATTCTTGAACAGCTCTTCCATCAGGGTGCCGAGGATCATGGCATCGGTGATATCGGAAACGAAGAACTCATCAAAACAGATCACCCGCGCCTCATCGGAAAAGCGCTTGGCGATGATGGTCAGCGGGTTTTTCTCGCCCTTGAGGGTGCGCATCTCCTCATGCACACGCTTCATGAAGCGGTGAAAGTGAGTACGCACCTTCTGGTTGAACGGCAAGGCGTCAAAGAAGGTATCGACCAGATAGGTCTTGCCCCGTCCGACGCCGCCCCAGAAATACAGCCCCTTGACCAGGGCCGGCTCTTTCTTGCCGAACAACTTGCCGAACATGCCCGGCTTGCTGTCGTTCGCCGCGACCAGATCTTCATAAAGACGCTGCAAGTGACGCACAGCGTTTTCCTGCGCGGCATCGTGGAAGAAGTCGGGGCGTTTCAGATCTGCTTGATATCGTTCTAGGGGCGTCATATTCGCTAACAAGGCAACAAAAAAGCGGGCCGTCACTGTAGCGACGGCCCGGGGGAATGGCAATCAGTCCTGCAAGGCTTTGAGTTCGGCCTTCAAGCGCTCAATACCGGCCTTGACCGCTTCAGGACTATCGAACTGGGGGCTTTCAGCCTTGCCATTGCCAAAAGCCACTTCAAAGTGAGCATCACATTCGATGATCAACGGCTCGCTCGCACCCAGCAGACTTTTACTGGCAATACCTGCCGTCTTGCCATCGGCAAACTTGCCCGACAGCAGCAATTGCTCGCCATCGGCGGCCAGCAGGCGGAAACGGAAACTGCCGTCGTCTTCGCGAAAACTGACGATCCGCGCCCCCTTGGCGGCCTTCTTCTTGCCGGCATCGACATTCTGTACAACGGTGCGGAATGAACGCAGGCCGACCGCTTCACGCAGCTCTTCAAGGAATGGAGTGGCAGCACGACGGGCTTTCTGGGCACCGGCCAGCAGGATGTCTTCCAGATCGGCCGGACGCTCGATCAGCGTAAGGTATTTCTCGCGAGCCTCGCTCAGTTCGCCATCCAGCAGCGTGAACAGACGATTCTTGGCCTCGCCCCAACCCAGCCCCTGCAACAGTTCGGAACGGAACTCGGCGGACTGTTCGGCACTGGAGAATGCCTGATAGAGCGTGAACAGGTGCGAATTGTCCGGATCCTTGGCTTCGCCGGGGGCACGCGAGTCGGTGACGATGCGCGAAATCGCGTCCTTCATGTCCTTGGCGCTGCTGAACAACGGAATGGTGTTGTCGTAGCTCTTCGACATCTTGCGGCCATCCAGACCGGGCAGCGTGGCAACGCTTTCCTCGATCAGGGCCTCAGGCATGACAAAGAACTCCTTGCCCTTGCCGAACAGGTGGTTGAAACGCTGGCCGATGTCACGCGCCATTTCAACGTGCTGGATCTGATCGCGACCGACCGGCACTTTGTGAGCGTTGAACATCAGGATGTCGGCAGCCATCAGCACCGGATAGCTGTACAGCCCCATGCTGACACCCGCATCCGGGTCTTCGCCGGTCTCGACGTTCTTGTCCACGGAAGCCTTGTAGGCGTGAGCGCGGTTGAGCAGGCCCTTGGCGGCCACACAGGTCAGCAACCAGGTCAGCTCCGGGATCTCGGGAATATCGGACTGACGATAGAAAGTCACGCGCTCGACATCCAGACCGGCAGCCAGCCAGGTTGCAGCGATTTCCAGGCGCGAACGCTGGATGCGCTGTGGATCGTCGCACTTGATCAAGGCGTGGTAGTCCGCCAGGAAGTAGAACGAATCGACATCCTTCTGGCGGCTGGCGACGATGGCCGGGCGAATCGCGCCCGCATAGTTGCCCAGATGGGGAGTGCCGGTGGTGGTGATACCGGTCAGGATACGAGTAGTCATGGCAGGTCGCTTATTCTATGGCTGCAATCAATTCGAGAGACGCGGCAGGACCAGATCCTTGAGGTCGGTCAGCTTGCCGTGGAAAAAGTGTCCGCATTCTGCCACTTTCAGCAGCTCATGGGGGCGTTGCAGGCGCGCAGACCATGCATAGACCATTTGCGGGTCCACGACTTCGTCGGCGTCCGGCTGAATGAGGGTCAACGGACAGTTCTGCGGCAAGACGTCCTGATCCTGCAAACGCGATGCGGCGGCAGCGATCATGAACAGATGTTTCAGTTTTTCCCCTTGCGCCTCCAGGCGTCCGCCCAGCGTGGCCGACACATAGCCGCCAAAGGAAAAGCCCAGCAGGGTCATGGGCAGGTCCGGCTTTTGCTCACGCAGCCACTGCGCTGCCGCGAACGCATCCTCGACCTCTTCGGCGCCCGCAACCGAGGTGCCGGCGCTGGCACCGACGCCACGATAATTGAAACGCAAGGTAACAAGCCCGGCATCGCGTGCAGTACGCTGCAACGTCGAAACCACTTTATTGAGCATCGTTCCGCCCTGGATCGGGTTAGGATGGCAAATCAGCGCAATGCCCACGGCATCGGGCAGATCCTGATAAAGCGCCTCAAGCTGGCCTTCGGGGCCATCAATGAATATGGGGGTTTCACGCATGGACAAAATAAACTCCGTGACCTCGAATTGGATCGACTCGTCTAGCTGATTGTCTGTGGCTGACCTATAAGCGACGTGTCGCGGGTATACAGCGCAGGTTAGAGCCGTTAACGTAAAGCAAAGCCGTTTATAGAGGAAGGACTCGTGGAACACTCGCTCTTAGTTTGGTTGTTGCCGACTCTTGCCCTGGTTGCCGGTGTCGTCATTGGTTTCCTGGTCGCACGTCTGCTGCCCAATACCGTTCCGAATAACACCCAGCGTCAGCTGGATAGCATTCAGGAGCGCTTCGATACCTATCAGAACGAGGTGGTCACTCACTTCAACAGCACGGCTAGCCTTGTACAAAAACTGTCGCAAAGCTATCAGGAAGTCCAGGAGCATCTTGCCGAGGGCGCCAACCGTCTGGCCCTTGACGAGCTGACTCGCCAACGCCTGCTGGCAGCCTTGCACCCAGAGGCTCATCAGCCAGCATCCCGCGACCGTCTCACCCCGCCACGCGACACAGAAGCGCCAAAGGACTATGCACCCAAGGCCCCCAACACTCCAGGCATGCTGGATGAACATTACGGGCTGAAAAAGCCGTAAGCGGCCAGTAACCGAAAAAGCCCGCCACTCGGATCGAATGGCGGGCTTTTTTGTATCTGCTAGCAGCAGAAACATCCTACGCATTTTCAGGATCGCAGCGCCTGTGTCTCTGTTGAGTGCGCCGTTATTCTTTTCTCCAACGTCGGAGAAAGAAAATGAAGACCCTGAACATAATCGTCGCCTGCCTGTTGCTGTCGGGCTGCATTGCCGGTGACTGCATACGCAACTGCTACATCATGGGCAAGAAAGATCCTGATCTTCTGTACAAATGCGAAATGGACCCCAACAGATACGATTGCCCGGTACAACGATAAAAAACACGCCAAATCAAAACACCCAAGTATATATCTCAAAAGGTGCGAGCCAGATTTTCTCCTTCTTTTTCGGCCTGTGTCGCCCGGGTACAAAATCAACACGAGCCCAGCGCAGATCACCTGCACGCCCATCATAAATGACCAGATTACCGTCATCCTGAATGGCCATATGGCTGTGATGCCAGTGCGAAGTGTCAGTGGTGTGGGTGCTTTCGGCTATCCAGAGCCTTGCCCTGGCCGGGTCGTAGAGAAAGCCGCTGTTACTGACGACAAACCACGGAGCGCCTCGCTGCTTGCGGGAAAGTGTAAGACTGTAGGCCTGGTTACTGTCTGCTACCCATACGACAGGACCATTGTCCTTGATAACCAGATTGCCATCGCCCTGCAATTCAAGACGAAAACGCCCATTGGGCGACTGCAGAAACTGTCCCGGAAGCATTTTTTGATTCGGCGGCAATACCGGCGACCCGTTACTTTGAAACCAACCATATTGAATGCTCATGCTTTCACCTTCGAAGTGATAATGAGCACTTAACTAACCAGCAGGCGGGGATGGATAGGCGATAAATATATATCGCACTAAATTTGCGTGTTGCGAGGTTTTACAGGAGTGTTTTTGGGCGAATGAACTCGCTCCTGCAAAGGCGGCGCAGGAGCGAGTTCACTGGCGAAGGGTGTTTAGATCGCGCCGCGGCTACGCAACAGATCCAGCACCAGTTTGACGCCCTCTTCCACGCTCAGGGTTTGCGTGTCGATGGTGAGGTCGGCATCCAGCGGTACATCGTACGGGAAGGACTCACCCGGGATGTTGTCGCCATCAGCGGCATACAGGCCCTGAGGATCACGTTCGCGGCAGACGCTTGGCGAAGCCTGGACGTAGACGGTCAGCAGACGCTCCTTGCCGATCAGCGCCTTGACGCGCTCACGGCCTTCGGCATCCGGTGCAACGAAAGCAGCCAGGGTCAGCAGGCCGGCTTCGTTGAACTGACGTGCTACGTGAGCCGCACGGCTCCAGTTCTCGGTACGACCGGCACGGTTCTGTGGCAGACCTTTATTCAGGTCGTGACGCAGGTTCTGGCCATCGAGCACATAGACCGCACGGCCCATGTCGAACAGCTTGCGCTCGACCGCGTAGGCCAGCGTACTTTTGCCAGCGCCCGACAGGCCGCTGAACAACACGGTAGCCGGTTGCTGACCGAAGCGCTGGGCACGCTCCTGGGTCGATACGTGAGCCAGATCGCCATGGTGATTGGCACCACCGGCACTGACCGGCTTGGCGATGATCATGCCCGCCGCAACGGTACCGTTGGTCAGGCGATCGATAACGATGAACGCCCCCGTAGTGCGGTTGCTTTCGTAGCCGTCCAGCGCGATAGGTGCATCGAGGCTGATCTTGACCCGACCGATCTCGTTCAACTGCAGCGAGCTGGCAGGACCTTCGACCAGGGTATTCACATCGACGCGATGGGTGATGCTGGCAATCGAGCCCGGGACATAGCTGGTAGCACGCTTGATGTCGTACTTCTTGCCCGGCAGCATCGGCTCTTCGGCCATCCAGACCAGCATCGCATCGAACGCATCGCTGACCTGCGGAACGTTGTCGGCATGCACCAACAGGTCACCACGGGAAATATCGATCTCGTCTTCCATGGTCAGGGTTACGGCCTGACCCGGACCGGCATGCTCCAGCTCACCCTCGAAGGTGACGATGGATTTGACGCGGCTGCTCTTGCCCGACGGCAGCACAACGATTTCGTCGCCCTTGTGCACGATGCCGCTGGCCAGAGTACCGGCGAAACCACGGAAGTTCAGGTTTGGACGGTTGACGTACTGCACCGGGAAACGCAGGTCCGCATAGTTGCGGTCGTTGGCGATTTCCACGGTTTCGAGAATTTCCATCAACGACTGACCGGTGTACCAGGGCGAACGCTCGCTCTTGTTCACCACGTTGTCGCCCTTGAGCGCCGACATTGGCACGAACGCCATGGTGGTCGGCTTGAAGGCCAGACCTTCGGCGAACTTCAGGTAATCGGCCTTGATCGACTCGAAGATGCTTTCATCGAAGCCATTGAGGTCCATCTTGTTGATGGCGACGACAATGTGCTTGATACCCAGCAACGAGGCGATGTAGCTGTGACGGCGCGTCTGGGTCTGCACGCCATAACGGGCGTCGACCAGAATGATCGCCAGATCGCAGGTCGATGCACCGGTTGCCATGTTACGGGTGTACTGCTCGTGGCCCGGTGTATCGGCGATGATGAACTTGCGCTTGGCAGTAGAGAAGTAGCGATAGGCGACATCGATGGTGATGCCCTGCTCACGCTCGGCCTGCAGGCCATCGACCAGCAACGCCAGGTCAACGTCATCGCCAGTGGTGCCGGACTTCTTGGAATCGCGGGTAATGGCTTCCAGGTGATCCTCGTAGATCATCTTGGAATCATGCAGCAGACGCCCGATCAGCGTGCTCTTGCCGTCATCGACGTTGCCACAGGTAAGAAAGCGCAGCATTTCCTTGCGTTCGTGCTGGCCCAGATAGGCGAGGATGTCCTCGCTGATCAATTCAGATTGATGCGACATTTGACACCCCTTAGAAATAGCCTTGACGTTTCTTTTCTTCCATCGAACCAGCGCCATCGTGGTCGATGACCCGGCCCTGGCGTTCGGAAGTTCGCGTCAGGAGCATTTCCTGGATGATGTCGGTCAGGCTGGTGGCTTCGGACTCTACTGCGCCGGTCAGCGGGTAGCAGCCCAGGGTACGGAAGCGCACTTTTTTCTTGACGATGCGGGCCTTTTCCTCGTCGGTGAGGTGCTCGAGGATACGTTCGTCGTCGATCATGATCAGCGTGCCGTTTTTCTCGATCACGTCGCGTTCGGCGGCGAAATAGAGCGGTACGATCGGGATGCCTTCAAGGTAGATGTACTGCCAGATGTCCAGCTCGGTCCAGTTCGACAGCGGGAAGACGCGGATCGACTCGCCTTTGTTGACGTTGCCGTTGTACACGTTCCACAGCTCGGGACGCTGGTTCTTCGGGTCCCAGCGATGCTTGCTGTCACGGAACGAATAGACACGTTCCTTGGCCCGGGATTTCTCTTCGTCACGACGTGCGCCGCCAAAAGCTGCGTCAAAACCATGCTTGTCCAGAGCCTGCTTGAGGCCCTCGGTCTTCATGATATCGGTGTGCTTGGCACTGCCGTGAGTGAAAGGGTTGATGCCCTGCGCAACACCGTCCGGGTTGACGTGGGTGATCAGATCCAGGCCCATCTCCTCGACCATCTGGTCGCGGAAGCGATACATTTCCTGGAATTTCCAGCGGGTATCGACGTGCATGACCGGGAAGGGCAGCTTGCCCGGGAAGAATGCCTTGCGTGCCAGATGCAGCATCACGGCAGAGTCCTTGCCGATCGAGTACAACATCACGGGGTTGTCGAACTCGGCGGCGACCTCGCGGATGATGTGGATGCTTTCCGCCTCCAGCTGTTTCAGATGCGTCAGTTTGTCAACCATGGTTACTCACGGATTGCAATCGTTGTGGGCCGGGAAGAATTCCCCCGGGCGGCCAGCGGGCCGTATTCGAGGCGCGCACTTTATCATGACGGATACCGTCTAATCAGCGCACCGGATAGATCGAAACGATCTATACATATAGCCCCTCGTTTGGATCTCATCGATCCGCCGCCACCGACTAGATCGGGTTCGGGCAGTCGATGAAAATATGTTCGAGCGCAAAACGCCGCGCCAGATAGTCGCCCAGCGCCTGTACGCCGTAACGTTCGGTCGCGTGGTGGCCGGCTGCAATAAAGCTGATGTCGTTCTCTCGGGCACTGTGAAAGGTCTGCTCCGAGGCTTCGCCGCTGAGGAACAGATCCACGCCTTCAAGCACCGCCTGATCGATATAGCCCTGCCCGCCGCCGCTGCACCAGCCGACCCGGCGAATCATCTGACTGCCTTCGATCAGCAGCGGCTCACGCCCCAGCGCCTCCTGCACCCGGCGGGCGAAGTCACGCGCAGTGACAGGCTCGGCAAGCGAACCGACCAGGCCGACCACCCGCGAATTTTCAGGATCCAGCGGACCTTCGACCGTGATATCCAGTTGGCGAGCCAACTGCACGTTATTGCCCACCTCCGGGTGCACATCCAGCGGCAGGTGATAAGCCAGCAGGCTGATGTCGTGCTTGAGCAAGGTCTTCAAGCGGCGCTGCTTCATGCCAACCACACAAGGGTTTTCGCCCTTCCAGAAATATCCATGGTGGACCAGGATCAGATCGGCATGAGCCTCGACAGCCGCATCCAGCAAGGCCTGGCTGGCCGTCACGCCACTGACGATACGCATGACCTGCGGGCGACCTTCGACCTGCAGACCATTGGGGCAGTAATCCTGAATGCGCGCACTATTGAGATAGCGGTCGGCCTCTTCGACCAGGGTGTTCAGGGCAACAGCCATAAAAGACTCCTAAATATGCAGCAGAGCTGCTGTGTACTCGTATAATGCCCGCCATTATGGCGCACCCGCGGAAAAATCTTTGCGCCAGTAACTATCAGGACTTGCTCAATGTTAAAGGCACTGCGCTTTTTCGGCTGGCCATTGCTGGCTGGCGTGCTCATCGCCATGTTGATTATCCAGCGCTACCCGGAATGGGTCGGGCTGCCCAGCCGGGATGTAAATCTGCAACAGGCTCCCAAGATCACCACCGTGATGCAGGGGCCGACGTCCTACGCCGACGCTGTGAGTGCTGCTGCGCCAGCCGTGGTCAATCTCTATACCACCAAGATGGTCAACAAGAGCAACAACCCGATCTTTGAAGACCCTCAGTTCCGCAGGTTCTTCGGCGACAACACGCCCAAGCAGAAACGCATGGAGTCCAGCCTCGGCTCGGGCGTGATCATGAGCCCCGAAGGCTATCTGCTGACCAACAACCACGTTACTACCGGCGCCGACCAGATCGTGGTCGCCCTCAAGGACGGCCGCGAAACCATCGCCCGGGTAATCGGCAACGATCCCGAAACCGATCTGGCCGTACTGAAGATCGACCTGAAAAACCTGCCGGCCATTACCATCGCCCGCTCCGACAGCATCCGCATCGGCGACGTGGCACTGGCCATCGGCAACCCGTTCGGGGTCGGTCAGACCGTCACCATGGGCATCATCAGCGCAACTGGCCGTAACCAGTTGGGCCTCAATACCTACGAAGACTTCATCCAGACCGACGCTGCCATCAACCCTGGCAACTCGGGCGGAGCACTGGTCGATGCGCTCGGCAACCTGACCGGTATCAATACCGCGATCTTCTCCAAGTCAGGCGGTTCGCAGGGGATTGGCTTTGCAATCCCGACCAAACTGGCAATGGACGTCATGAAATCGATCATCGAGCATGGTCAGGTGATTCGTGGCTGGCTGGGCATCGAAGTTCAACCGTTGACCCAGGAACTGGCCGACTCCTTCGGTTTGAAAGATCGCCCGGGCATTGTGGTGGCCGGTATCTTCCGCGATGGCCCGGCGCAGAAAGCGGGTCTGCAACTGGGTGATGTGATCCTGAGTATCAATGGCGAACCGGCCGGTGATGGCCGACGCTCCATGAATCAGGTGGCGCGTACCAAGCCCAAGGACAAGATCGCAATCGATGTGATGCGCAATGGCAAGGAGTTGCGCCTGAGCGCCGAGGTGGGTCTGCGTCCGCCACCGGCACCGACGCCGGTCGCTAAAGAACAGTGAAACGTTCTTCGCGAATGAATTCGCTGCCACCCATGCGGTAGGTAGCGAATTCATTCGCGAAAGGGCTAGATCCCGCTCAATCCGTCCAGCAACGCCTGGTTCTGCTCGGCAGTACCAATGCTGATCCGCAGGAACTGGGCGATCCGCTCCTGCTTGAAGTGACGCACGATAACGCCCTGCTCGCGCAGCTTCGCCGCCAGACCCGCCGCATCGTGTTGCGGGTGACGGGCAAAGATGAAGTTGGCCGCCGAAGGCAGTACTTCAAAACCCATCCCTTCCAGCTTCTCGACCAGGCCTTCGCGACTGGCGATCACTTGATTGCGAGTCGACTCAAAGTGTTCGCGGTCCTCGAATGCAGCTGTCGCGCCAACAATCGCCAGACGATCCAGTGGATAGGAGTTGAAGCTGTTCTTGACCCGCTCCAGCGCCTCGATCAGGTCCGGATGCCCCACCGCAAACCCGACCCGCAGCCCGGCCAGCGAGCGCGACTTGGACAGCGTCTGGGTGACCAGCAGGTTCGGATAACGATCAACCAGCGCTATCGCAGTCTCGCCACCGAAGTCGACATACGCCTCATCGACCACTACCACCGAGTCAGGACTGGCCTTGACGATCTGCTCCACTGCTTCGAGCGGCAACAGGCAACCGGTAGGCGCGTTCGGGTTGGGGAAGATGATGCCCGCATTCGGCCTGGCGTAGTCGGCGACCCGGATCTGGAACTGTTCGTCCAGGGCGACGGCATCGTACTCAATGCCGTACAGGCCGCAATACACCGGATAGAAGCTGTAGCTGATATCCGGGAACAGCAGCGGCTTGTCGTGCTGGAACAACGCATGAAAAATGTGCGCCAGCACTTCGTCGGAGCCATTGCCCAGAAACACCTGGCTGGCCTGTACACCGTAATACCCGGCAACCGCCTGCTTGAGCAGGTCGCTGTTGGGGTCCGGGTACAGACGCAGGTCATCGGTCAATGCCGCACGCATCGCCTCAAGCGCCTTGGGCGAAGGGCCGTACGGGTTTTCATTGGTATTGAGCTTGACCAGCTTGGTCAGCTTCGGCTGCTCGCCCGGCACATAAGGCACCAGACTGCTGACGAAAGGACTCCAGAATTTACTCATTACTTGCCTTCCTCTGTGCTGCCTGCTTTCCAGTCGGGATCAGTGATGCGGTACTCGGCACTGCGGGCATGCCCGGTCAGCGATTCGCCACGGGCCAGGACCGAAGCGGTCTTGCCCAGTTCGGAGGCGCCCTGTGGCGAGCAGTAGATGATCGATGAGCGCTTCTGGAAGTCATAGACCCCCAGCGGTGATGAAAAACGTGCCGTGCCGGAAGTCGGCAGGACATGGTTCGGACCGGCGCAGTAGTCGCCAAGGGCCTCGGAAGTATGGCGCCCCATGAAAATCGCACCGGCGTGGCGGATCTGCGGCAGCCAGGCCTCTGGATCGGCGACCGACAGCTCAAGGTGCTCTGGCGCAATACGGTTGGCCACATCGATGGCCTGTTGCATATCGGCAACCTTGATCAAGGCGCCACGACCATTGATCGAGGTTTCGACAATCGCGGCACGCTCCATGGTCGGCAACAGCCTGGTGATGCTGGCAGCAACCTTGTCGAGGAATTCGGCATCGGGGCTGACCAGAATCGCCTGGGCATCTTCGTCATGCTCGGCCTGGGAGAAGAGGTCCATGGCAATCCAGTCGGGATCGGTCTGGCCATCGCACACCACAAGGATTTCCGAAGGGCCGGCAATCATGTCGATACCGACCTGACCAAAAACATGGCGCTTGGCGGTGGCGACATAAATATTGCCGGGACCAACTACCTTATCTACCTGCGGCACGCTTTCAGTGCCGTATGCCAGAGCGGCAACCGCCTGCGCACCACCAATGGTGAAGACCCGATCAACACCGGCGATGCAGGCAGCAGCCAGTACCAGCTCGTTGATCTCGCCACGCGGGGTCGGCACGACCATGACCACTTCAGCCACACCGGCCACTTTGGCCGGGATTGCGTTCATCAGGACCGACGAAGGATAGGAAGCCTTGCCGCCCGGTACATACAGCCCGGCACGATCCAGCGGCGTGACTTTCTGGCCAAGCACCGTGCCATCGGCCTCGGTGTAGCTCCAGGAGTCCTGCTTCTGTTTCTCGTGATAGCTGCGCACGCGGGCAGCAGCCGTTTCCAGGGCCTGACGCTGCGCAGGGGAAATGCGTGTCAGCGCCAGCTCAAGGCGCTCGCGAGGCAGGATGAGGTCAGCCATCGACGCCACTTGCAGGCCATCGAAACGCTCGGTGAACTCGACCAGGGCTGCGTCACCACGCTCACGCACCGCCTTGATGATGTCGAGCACACGCTGGTTGACCGAATCGTCAGACACACTTTCCCAGCTCAGCAGATGATCCAGATGTCGTGCGAAATCCGGATCGGTAGCGTCGAGTCGGCGTATTGCAGTGGCAGTGGTCATAGCGGAGATCTCAATAAGTGGCGGATGCTCAGGTGCCATAAGCTACCAAGCTATCCGCGCAGGCACCTGAGAAATTTGGCTATGACACGGATAGCTGGACGCGACTCAAGGCCGCGCGATCGGATCAGCCGCGGTGTCGCGACTCCACTGCCTTGCGCAGGGTGTCGATGAGCGCCTGGATGCGCGCATGCTGCATTTTCATGGAAGCCTTGTTCACCACCAGCCGCGAACTGATGGTTGCGATCAGCTCCTGAGGCTCAAGACCGTTGGCCCGCAAGGTATTGCCGGTATCGACCACGTCGATGATCTTGTCGGCCAGGCCGATCAGCGGTGCCAGCTCCATCGAACCATACAGCTTGATGATATCGACCTGACGGCCCTGTTCGGCGTAGTAGCGCTTGGCGACATTCACGAACTTGGTCGCCACCCGCAGGCGGCCCTTGGGCTCTACTGCGCCGATGGCTCCAGCGGTCATGAGCTTGCACTGGGCAATCTGCAGATCCAGAGGCTCATACAGCCCCTGGCCGCTGTACTCCATCAACACATCCTTGCCCGCGACACCAAGATCGGCAGCGCCATGCTCGACATAGGTCGGCACATCGGTAGCGCGCACGATCAACAGGCGCACATCGGCCTGGGTCGTGGGGATGATCAGCTTGCGGCTCTTGTCCGGATTCTCGGTCGGCACAATGCCCGCTTCAGCAAGAAGCGGCAGTGTATCGTCGAGGATACGGCCCTTGGACAGTGCGATGGTCAACATGGAAAACGTAAGTCCTTATCAGGAAACTTTTGCCCTGGGCAAATGGCCCGGAACAACACTTGAGCCCGACACGGCAGGCTCAAGGTGAAACGAATCAGAAAATCACACCGGCAACTCCACTGCCCCGCAAGGCAGTGGAATCACATGTTACTAGCCCGGAACGCGGCGGATTTTAGCGCCCAGCATTTGCAGCTTCTCTTCGATGCACTCGTAACCACGGTCTATGTGGTAGATGCGATCGATCAGGGTATCGCCCTGGGCAACCAGTGCCGAGATTACCAGACTGGCCGATGCACGCAGGTCGGTCGCCATTACTGGCGCGCCCTTGAGCACTTCGGTACCGGTCACGATTGCCGTATTACCTTCGACCTGGATCTGCGCGCCCATGCGATGCATTTCATAGACATGCATGAAGCGGTTTTCAAAGATGGTCTCGATAACCGCACCGGTGCCTTCAGCAATCGCATTGAGCGAGATGAACTGCGCCTGCATGTCGGTCGGGAACGCCGGATAAGGCGCGGTACGCACGTTGACCGCCTTCGGGCGCTTGCCGTGCATGTTCAGCTCGATCCAGTCGTTGCCGCTGGTGATTTCGGCACCGGCTTCCTGAAGCTTGAGCAATACCGCTTCGAGGATCGTCGGATCGGTGTCCTTGACCTTGACACGGCCACCGGTGGCAGCAGCGGCAACCAGGTAAGTACCGGTTTCGATACGGTCCGGCATGACCTTGTAGGTGGCGGAACCCAGGCGCTTAACGCCATCGATGGTGATGGTATCGGTACCGGCACCCTGGATTTTCGCACCCATGGCGATCAGGAAGTTCGCCAGATCGACCACTTCAGGCTCACGGGCGGCGTTCTGCAGAACGCTGCGGCCGTTTGCCAGACTGGCGGCCATCATGATGTTCTCGGTACCGGTCACGCTCACGGTATCGAAGAAGAAGTTGGCGCCACGCAGGCCGCCTTCAGGCGCCTTGGCCTTGATGTAGCCGCCTTCGACGTCAATGATTGCGCCCATGGCCTCAAGACCACGGATGTGCAGGTCGACCGGACGCGAACCGATGGCACAGCCACCCGGCAGCGCGACTTCAGCCTCGCCGAAACGGGCAACCATCGGACCCAGTACCAGGATCGACGCACGCATGGTTTTCACCAGTTCGTACGGTGCGACCAGTGTCTTGATAGTGCGCGGGTCGATCTCGACGCTGAGCTTTTCGTCGATGACAGGCTCGATGCCCATCCGGCCGAACAGCTCGATCATGGTGGTGATGTCGTGCAGGTGCGGCAGGTTCTGGACGGTTACCGGCCCATCAGCCAGCAGCGTTGCCGAGAGAATCGGCAGGGCGGAGTTCTTTGCCCCGGAAATGCGAATTTCGCCATCAAGACGAACGCCGCCGGTAATAATCAATTTATCCATTAGAATCTCGACACCAAAGTGGCTCAGGTGCGCTCGGCCCAGGCAGCGCGGCTGAAAAATTTCATAGTGACCGCGTGGATACTGCCGTCGGCAATCCAAGGGTTCAGATGGGCATAGATGTGTTGCTGACGCTTGACGGGGCTCAGGCTGGCCATCTCGTCACTGATGATGTTCAGCTGGAAATTGCAGCCTTGGCCTTCAACTTCCACCTGGATTTCGGGCAGCTTTCCTTCAAGGAAGCTCTTAACTTCTACAGCCTGCATGCTTAACCTCGATCGGCGCCCTGTGCGCGCGGGTCGGCCATGATACAAAAAAGCCCATGCTATGCGAACCCCAACGACGGGGTGCCAGACAAAGGGCTTTTCCGATAACGGCTATTAATGAATATTCAAAAGCTCGGTCAGTCCGGATACCTGGGCAATTTCCCGCATATCTTCCGGCAGCGACTGCACGCTGAGCGACTTGCCCGCATCCCTGGCGTCGCGCATGAACGCCAGCAACAGGGCCAGGCCCACGCTGCTGGACTTCACGACGCCAGAGCAGTCGAGCACCAGATTCGGTGCATCGCTGGACTTGATAAGGGCCGCGCCCTGCTTGCGCAGTTGCGGCCCGCTGCGGTAGTCGAGCACGCCCGTCAGCTGTAATTGCCCCGGCGAACCGAAACGTACGGCAGACTCGCTCATTGAGCCGCCTTCTGCGCAGCTTCGTTGGTCACTTCCTTGGCCTTGGCGACTTCACCCGCCCAGCCATCGATGGTTTTATCCAGGTCGTTGCCATTACGCTGCATGGCATCGGCGAACTGATCGCGGAACAGCTTGCCGATGTTGATGCCATTGAGGATAACGTTACGCACCTTCCAGTCACCGTTGACCTTCTCAAGGGTGTAGGAAACCGGATAGACCACGCCGTTGTTGCCTTTTACCTGCATGTCGACGCTGGTGCGATCCGCACCTTCATCCTTGGCTGGCGATACGGTAATGCCCTGATTGTTGTATTCCAGCAGTGCATTGCCATAGAACTGCATCAGGCTGCGCTTGAAGTTTTCCTGGAAACGCTGCATCTGCTCAGGCGAAGCCTTGCGCGAGTACTTGACGGTCATGATGCTTCTGGAAATGCCGTCGGCATCCACCACCGGGCCAACGATGCGGTTCAAGGCATCGTAAAAAGCACTTGGGTTGGCTTTGTACTGCTCTCTGTTGCTGGCCAGATCGCTCAGCAATTCCTTGGTGGTGCGATCAACCAGATCATGAGCGGACGGAGTCGTCGCAGCATTTGCCATCATGGGCAGCACGGCCAGCAATACCAGCAGACCACGGCGCAGGATAGAAATCATTTAAAGCTCCTCATTTGGCTTCTTTACTCACGGTATTGAGCAGGAATTTCCCGATCAGGTCTTCCAGCACAAGCGATGACTGCGTGTCATGGATCGTACTTCCATCCTTGAGCAGAGCCTGGTCACCGCCCACGCTGATACCAATGTATTTTTCACCCAGCAAGCCTGCGGTCAGGATCGATGCAGTCGAATCCAAAGGCAGGTTATCCACCTTCTTTTCAATCTCCAGCGTTACACGACCGGTGAAAGTGTCACGATCCAGATCGATTGCCGTTACCCGGCCAATCGGGACACCCGCCATGCTTACCTTGGCTCTGACAGTCAAACCGGCGATATTGTCGAAATAAGCGTAAAGTTTATAGCTGTCATTGGTCGCACTGGCGCTCAAGCCGCTGACACGCAGGGCGAGCAATAGCAAAGCCAGTATCCCGGCCAGCAGGAACAGGCCGACACCGGTTTCGATTGCACGGTTTTGCATCAGAAATCTCCAAACATCAAGGCGGTGAGAATAAAGTCCAGGCCCAGCACTGCCAGCGAGGCATACACAACTGTTTTGGTCGTGGCGCGGCTGATACCTTCTGAAGTGGGCTCACAGTCATAACCCTGGAAAACAGCGATCCAGGTCACCACGAAGGCAAAGACGACACTTTTGAGAACACCATTGAGCACATCATTGGTGAAGGAAACGCTGCTCTGCATGTTCGCCCAGAAGGAGCCTTCATAGACGCCCAGCCAGTCGATGGCCACCCACGAGCCACCCCAGATTCCGACCACACTGAATATGATCGCCAGCAGCGGCAGGGAAATGAACCCGGCCCACAGGCGTGGCGCGATGATGTACTTGAGAGGATCGACACCGATCATCTCCAGGCTCGACAACTGCTCGGTGGACTTCATGTTGCCGATTTCCGCAGTCAGTGCAGAACCGGCACGCCCGGCGAACAACAGCGCCGAAACCACCGGCCCCAGTTCACGCAGCAGGGTCAGGGCCACCATCTGGCCAACAGCCTGCTCCGAGCCGTACTTGGTCAGAATGCTGAACCCCTGAAGCGCCAGTACCATGCCGATGAACATACCGGACACGACAATGATGACCAGGGACATCACGCCCACGGAATACAGTTGCTTGATCAATAGCGAGAAACTGCCACCAATCCCGCCACGCCCCACCAGGGCATGACCCAGGAATATGCCGGATCGCCCCAGCACGGTAACAATATCAATGGCCGCGCGCCCAAACAGGCGGACCCGCTCCAACAATGACTTATTGCGCATCAGCGCTTCCCCAAAAGATCTTCACGAAAATCCGTTGCCGGAAAGTGAAACGGAACGGGGCCATCCGGCTCGCCGGTCATGAACTGACGAATACGCGGGTTATCCGACGACATCAGTTCCTGTGGCGTACCCTGCCCCAATACCTGGCCATCGCCGACAACGTACAGGTAATCCGCAATGCTGGCAGTCTCGGTGAGATCATGAGACACCACGATGCTGGTAATCCCCAGGGCATCGTTGAGCAAGCGGATCAAGCGCACCAGAACGCCCATGGCAATCGGGTCCTGCCCGACAAAGGGTTCGTCGTACATGAGGATCTGCGGATCGAGAGCGATTGCGCGGGCCAGTGCCACACGACGCTTCATGCCGCCGGACAACTCGTCGGGCATCAGTTCCAGGGCGCCACGCAATCCCACTGCCTGCAATTTGAGCAGGACAATGTCGCGAATCATCTCTTCCGGCAATTCGGTATGAACGCGCAAGGGAAATGCAACGTTCTCGAACACGTCCAGATCGGTGAACAGCGCACCACTCTGAAACAGCACCCCCATGTGCTTGCGGGCATCGAACAGGTCGCTGCGAGACAGCGTGGGAAGGTTCTGGCCGTTGACCCAGACTTCGCCCTCGCTTGGCCGCAACTGCGCGCCCATCAGACGCAACAAGGTAGTCTTGCCGCAGCCCGAAGGCCCCATGATCCCGGTGACCTTGCCTTTGGGGATACGAATATCGACATTACTGAATATGCTGCGCGTGCCGCGTTTGAAGGACACTCCTTTCAACTCGACCGCATAGGCGTCATCGGCGCTCATCTAAACTCCTTGCGATACAGCCTATCCCTTCTTCTGCCGGGCTCTCGGGGAGACAGACGGCATGGGCGGGCCGAACAAGCGGCGAACTATATCACCGCAGCGATGCGCCACCCAAGAAGAGAACCTGTTTGTTGGATGCCCTGACAAGCCGTGCAGACACCATACATATGGCGAAATGGCTCTCAGAACAGCCTTGCAATACCTGTAAAAAGCTGAGCAAACCGCACAGAACACAAGACCATGACGATCAGACGTGAGGGAATCGTACATTACCGCTATAATCGCCGCCTTTCAGCAAGCCGACTAATTCAAGATATGAGCCGATCCAGCGCCCTGACTCAATCCGCGCAACGAACCATCCGCCTCGAAATGGAAGCCATACAAGGCTTGCTTGGCCATCTCGATGCCGATTTCGTGCGGGCGTGCGAAATGATTCTTGCCAGCAAGGGCCGCGTCGTAGTGGTCGGCATGGGCAAGTCCGGGCACATCGGCAGAAAGATCGCCGCGACCCTGGCAAGCACCGGCACGACCTCGTACTTCGTCCATCCGGCCGAAGCCAGCCATGGTGACATGGGCATGATTACCCGCGATGACATCATTCTGGCGCTGTCCAATTCCGGCACGACCAATGAAATCGTCACCCTGCTGCCGCTGATCAAACGCCTGGGCATCAGAATGATCAGCCTGACCGGCAATCCGGCCTCGGTTCTGGCCAGGGCCGCCGACGTCAACCTCAACGTCCAGGTGGAACACGAAGCCTGCCCACTGAATCTGGCCCCCACTTCCTCGACAACTGCGGCGCTGGTAATGGGCGACGCCCTGGCCGTTGCGCTGCTTGAGGCCCGCGGCTTCACTGCCGAAGACTTCGCCTTCTCGCACCCCGGTGGTGCGCTGGGCCGCCGCCTGCTATTGAAAGTCGAAAACGTCATGCACACCGGCGATGCCCTGCCCAAGGTGCTGCGCGGAACACCGCTGCGCGACGCCCTGCTGGAAATGACCCGCAAGGGCCTGGGCATGACGGCAATCATCGATACCGACGGCAAACTGGCCGGTATCTTTACCGACGGTGATCTGCGTCGCACGCTGGATCGCCCCATCGATATCCGCGAAACCACCATCGATGAAGTCATGACCGTTCACGGCAAAACCGCCCGCGCAGACATGCTCGCCGCCGAAGCCCTGAAGATCATGGAGGATCACAAGATCAGCGCGCTGATCGTCGTCGATCCCAATGACCAGCCGCTGGGCGCATTCAATCTGCAGGACCTGCTGCGCGCGGGTGTCATGTAATGAGCGCTGCTCCGCTGTCGAAAGGCCTGAATCCACGGCACGAACACGAACAAATCGCCATTACCGGCTTCGATCTGCCAGACTTGACGGCAATCCGGCCTGTTGGCAGCGCACCAGGCAACCTTGAAGCGGCCTGCTCCGCCTACTTATAGAAGCCATTTTTTATGTTCACTAAAAAAATTCGTACGTTTCTGACTTTCGGGGTACTTGCGCTGCTGCTTGCCGCTGCCGGTTACTGGAACATCAGCCCGGAAAGCTTCATGGAACAGCCGGCAGCCACGGCAGACGATACCGCTATCGACTACTACGCCCTCAATGCCCACAGCGTGCAGTTTCTGCCCGACGGCAAGATGCAATACGAAATGACCGCCGACAAGGTCGAGCATGTAAAGGCCACGGACGTGACCCTGCTGACCAAACCCGACCTGCAGATGTACCGCGGCACCCTGTTCCCCTGGCATGTCCAGAGCGAAAAGGGCGAGGTCTCTCCTGGCGGCACCGAAGTTGAGCTGATCGACTCGGTACGTGTTGCCCGTACCGATGAAAAACAGCGTACGACTATCATTACCAGTAGCCGTATGACCGTATTCCCACAGAAGCAATATGCGCAGACCGAGCAAGTCGTTAGAATCGACGCCGCTGGCGGTGTAACGACAGCCAAGGGAATGAAAGCGTATTTGAACGACGGCAGGATGGACCTGCTGTCCAACGTAAGAGGACAGTATGAGTCTCGTTAAAACTCTTCCTTTTTTGCTCGGCCTGGGCGCAGCACTGGGAAGCCCGAGCGCCTGGTCCCTGCCAACCGACCGCGATCAGCCGATCCATATCCAGTCTGACGATGCGCAGCTCGATGACAAGAAAGGCGTTGCCACCTACAAGGGCAACGTCATCATCACTCAGGGTTCGATGAAGATCACCGGTAATACCGTGACCATCACTCGTAATGCCCAGGGCGAAGTCGATGTATTCACCTCCGTCGGCAACCTGGCCTATTACGAGCAGAAACCCTCGGTGGACAAGCCGATCGTGCAGGCCTATGGCGTGACCATCCAGTATTACGCGGCACAGGACCGCATCGTACTGATCGACAAGGCCAAGGTCATCAACGACGGCAACACTTCCGAAGGCGAGAAGATCGTCTATGACACCGTGAAACAGGTCGTCACCGCCGGTCGCGCCAATGGCGGTGCCAAAGTGACTGCGCCACGTCCACGGATCGACATGGTCATCCAGCCCAAAAAGAAAACCGAACAGCAGAAGGCCCAGTAAATGGCGACGCTCAAAGCCCAGCACCTGGCCAAAAGCTACAAAAGCCGTCAGGTCGTACGCGATGTCAGCCTGTCCATCGACAGCGGCCAGATCGTAGGTTTGCTGGGCCCCAACGGCGCCGGCAAGACAACCTGTTTCTACATGATTGTCGGCCTGGTACAGGCCGATCAGGGCCGCGTGCTGATCGACGATCTGGATGTCAGCCACCAGCCGATGCACGGTCGTGCCCGCGCCGGTATCGGCTATCTGCCGCAGGAAGCCTCGATCTTCCGCAAACTGTCGGTAGCCGACAACATCATGGCGATCCTGGAAACCCGCAAGGAGCTCGACGGCGCTGCACGCCGCAAGGAGCTGGAAAGCCTGCTGCAGGAATTCCACATCACCCACATCCGCGACAACCTCGGCATGAGCCTTTCGGGTGGTGAACGCCGCCGCGTGGAAATTGCACGGGCCCTGGCCACCGCTCCCAAGTTCATCCTGCTCGATGAGCCTTTCGCAGGCGTAGACCCCATCTCGGTGGGCGATATCAAACAGATCATTCATCATCTGAAGGCCAAGGGCATCGGCGTGCTGATCACCGATCACAACGTCCGCGAAACCCTGGATATCTGCGAAACCGCCTACATCGTCAACGATGGACAGCTGATTGCCGAAGGCGATGCGCAAACCATTCTGGCCAACCAGTTGGTCAAAGAGGTTTACCTCGGCCACGAGTTCCGCCTGTAGTCGATCCTGTGTGGCTCTTTTGATACGAGCTTTGCCTAAGCAGGCTGTTGACAATGCATTTTTTGTCATGTCGCTCTAGGCAAACACTTCAGATTCAGGCATATAACTTGCTTAAGTTGGCGCTTCGGCGCCCTGTAGTGGATGGCGCATGTGCGCCGGCGAATAAGGTGTTTAGCCCCTGCCATGAAACCATCGCTAGTCTTGAGAATGGGCCAGCAGCTGACGATGACGCCGCAGCTGCAACAGGCTATCCGCTTACTCCAGTTATCGACCCTGGACCTCCAGCAAGAGATTCAGGAAGCACTGGAATCCAACCCCATGCTGGAGCGTCAGGAAGAAGGCGACGACTTCGACAATTCCGACCCTCTGGCCGATAACATCGAGCAAAAGCCCAACACCGAAGTTCAGGAACCCAGCTACCAGGAATCCGCGCCAACCGTGGACAATCTGGAAGAAGGTGAGTGGAATGAACGAATTCCCAACGAACTACCCGTCGATACCGCCTGGGAAGACGTCTACCAGACCAGCGCCAGCAGCCTGCCCAGCAGCGATGACGACGAATGGGACTTCACCACCCGGACCTCCGCTGGCGAGAGCCTGCAAAGCCATCTGCTATGGCAACTGAACGTCGCGCCGATGTCCGACAAGGACCGGCTGATAGCCGTCACCCTGATCGACTGCATCAATAATCAGGGCTATCTCGACGAAACCCTCGAAGAGATCGTCGAGGCCTTCGACCCCGAGCTGGATATCGAACTCGACGAAATCGAAGCCGTCCTGCACCGCATCCAGCAATTCGAGCCAGCCGGTATCGGCGCCCGCAACCTGAGCGAATGCCTGCTGCTGCAACTGCGCCAGTTGCCGGTAAAAACCCCATGGCTGAGTGAGGCGCAGCGTCTGGTCACGGACTATATCGACCTGCTGGGCAGCCGCGACTACACCCAGCTCATGCGTCGCATGAAGCTCAAGGAAGACGAACTGCGCCAGGTCATCGAACTGGTCCAGAGCCTCAACCCGCGCCCCGGCTCACAGATCGAGTCCTCGGAAGCCGAATACGTCGTGCCCGACGTGATCGTGCGCAAGGACAACGAGCGCTGGCTGGTGGAACTGAACCAGGAATCGGTGCCACGCCTGCGCGTCAACCCTCAGTACGCCGGTTTCGTACGACGCGCCGATACCAGCGCCGACAACACCTTCATGCGTAACCAGTTGCAGGAAGCCCGCTGGTTCATCAAGAGCCTGCAAAGCCGCAACGAAACACTGATGAAGGTCGCCACCCAGATCGTCGAGCACCAGCGCGGTTTTCTCGAGTATGGCGATGAGGCCATGAAGCCACTGGTCCTGCATGACATCGCCGAAGCGGTAGGCATGCACGAATCGACGATTTCCCGGGTAACCACCCAGAAATTCATGCACACCCCACGGGGTATTTACGAGCTGAAATACTTCTTTTCCAGCCACGTAAGCACCTCCGAAGGCGGCGAATGCTCCTCGACGGCAATCCGCGCAATCATTAAAAAACTGGTTGCAGCGGAAAATCAGAAAAAGCCGTTGAGTGATAGCAAGATCGCTGGTTTACTGGAGGCACAAGGCATTCAAGTAGCCCGTCGCACAGTTGCCAAGTACCGCGAATCACTGGGGATTGCACCTTCGAGTGAACGCAAGCGACTGATGTGATGCAGGCAGAGCCACAGCGTTCCAGCGGCAGGAATAAACACCTGCTTCTTTATGCACTGGCAAAGGAGAAAGCTGTATGCAAGTCAATATCAGTGGACACCAACTGGAAGTGACCAAGCCCCTTCGCGAATACGTTGAGCTCAAGCTCAAGAAGCTCGAAGGGCATTTTGACAAGATTACTAACGTGCAGGTCACGATGGCGGTCGAGAAGCTTAAACAGAAGATCGAAGCCACACTGCACATCCATGGTGGAGAGGTCGTAGCCAACGCCGAACATGACGACATGTACGCGGCAATCGACCTTCTCACTGATAAGCTCGACAGACAATTGCTCAAGCACAAGGAGAAGCAGCAGAACATCCTTAAAGGTGCGACAGCTCGCTGACACTCAACCAAATGATCCGACTTGAAAATATCCTGACCCCCGGCCGTTCATGCGTGAACGTGCCGGGCGGCAGTAAAAAACGTGTACTCGAACAAATTGCCAACCTGATCGGTCGAGAAGTACCGAGCATGGATCAGCAAAGCGTTTTTGAAAGCCTTGTTGCCCGCGAAAAACTGGGATCTACCGGTTTTGGCAACGGCATAGCCATTCCCCATTGCCGCCTTGCCGCCTGCGAAACGCCGGTCAGTGCGGTTCTGCGCCTGGAATCCCCTATCGATTTCGATGCCATCGATGGCGCCCCGGTCGACCTGCTGTTTGTCCTGCTCGTCCCGGAAGCCGCTACCGATGAACACCTGGAGCTGCTGCGCCAGATCGCCAGCATGCTTGATCGCACAGAAGTCCGTGACCGCCTACGCAGTGCCGAAAGCGGTGAAACGCTTTATAAAGTGGTGCTGGACGTACAGAACGGTCATTAATCATGCGCATGATCGTCGTCAGTGGTCGCTCGGGTTCCGGCAAGAGCACAGCTCTGGATGTGCTGGAAGACAACGGCTTCTATTGCGTTGACAACGTACCGGCCGGGCTGCTCCCGGAGCTCGCCGAACGCGCGCTGATCAACACCGAACTGGCCGAACCGCTGCTGGCGGTATCCATCGATGCCCGAAACCTGCCGAGCCATCTGACCCGCTTCCCACAGATGCTCGACGAGGTTCGTGCGCGTAACATCCAGTGCGATGTGCTCTATCTCGATGCCGACGAAGCAACCCTGCTCAAGCGGTTCTCCGAAACCCGCCGTCGTCACCCGCTGAGCACAGCCAATCGCTCGCTGGCAGAAGCCATACATGACGAAACGACCTTGCTGGGGCCGATCATCGATCTGGCCGACCTCAAGATCAACACCACGCACCTGAACCTCTACCAGTTGCGCGATACCCTCAAACTGCGCCTGCTGAACAGGCCGGAAGCAGGTACTGCGTTCCTGATCGAATCGTTTGGCTTCAAGCGCGGCATGCCGGTAGATGCAGACGTGGTGTTCGATGTGCGCTGCCTGCCAAATCCGTACTGGAAGCCGGAACTGCGCGACTTCTCGGGCCTTGATGCCTGCGTGGTCCAATACCTGGCAGCCCAGCCTGATGTCGAAGAGATGTTCCAGGACATCTTCTCCTACCTCAATAAATGGCTGCCGCGCTTCGCCGCCAGCAACCGCTCATACGTCACCATCGCCATTGGCTGCACAGGCGGACATCACCGTTCCGTCTACCTGACAGAACGTCTGGGTCAGGTCCTGCAACAATCACTCAAGAACGTTCAGGTCCGCCACCGCGACCTAGGCTGAAAGGATCTTCACTGCGATGCCCGCTCGTCAAATCACCATCATCAACAAACTGGGCCTGCACGCCCGCGCCGCCGCCAAGTTCGTTGGCGTCGCAGGCAAGTTTCCTTGCCAGATCAGGGTTGGCCGCTCGCCGGAAAGCATGGTCGATGGCAAAAGCATCATGGCCGTGATGATGCTGGCAGCCGGCAAAGGCACAGAGATTCACCTGCTGACCGAAGGCGAAAGCGAGCAGGATGCGCTGGACGGTCTGGTCGAGTTGATCAATAACCGCTTTGACGAAGGCGAGTAAGCCTCTCATTGCAACGCCCCGGCCTCACTCGGGGCGCCCCCCCCTTCAACTACGCGCCTGACGCGCCAGCCCCTCGATCCATTCCTGATGAGCGTTAAGCATGGGGTTAGGCAGGGTTTTAGCCAACTCCCGAGCTGGCGCACCGTTCTGCGTTTCCTGAGTAAGAATTCGTACCCGTCCTCCCGACAAGTCTTCAAACAGCCAGGCGTGATGCACGTCCAGTCGACCCGTTTCATCTCCTTCGACCCAACCATGCCACGCAATCCGTGCTGGCTGGCCTGCGACTGGAGGCAGGTATTCGACCACCTGCGCCTCGACAGGAAAGCCAAAGGTCGTGAAGCGAAAACGCGCTCGCCCGGATAACAAAGGACCGGAACCGTCATGAAAACGGATATCCGACACATTACTGTAAAAGCCCTGCCAGAGTGACGTGTCGTTGAGACAGGCCCATACCTGCGCCGCCGTCAGACCGCTCACCACAATTTCATTGGATACATAGTTATCGGTGATGCCCGGCAGGTAGTGCTCAGGCCAAATGATTACACTCATGAATGATCCTCGTAAGAACGTGTCGGTTAGATTTGACTGAACACATCATGAGCGTCGACTATTCATAAGGCTAATCGCTATTTATTAGGATAAACATCATGCAGCGTGATATCAGACATCTGGACCTCAACTTATTGAAGGCTCTGGATGCTCTTCTCGATGAGCGCAGCGTGACCCGAGCCGCAGCCAGGCTCTCCCTGACTCAACCCGCCGTCAGCGGAATGCTGACCCGGTTGCGGGATGCATTCGGTGACCCGCTGTTTGTACGCGCCCAACGCGGCATCGTGCCCACACCACGCGCACTTGAACTGGCAAAGCCGATAAAGTCGATGCTGGAAGAAATGGAACGGCTGCTACAGCCTGAAGGCTTTGAACCGGCAAGCGCTCGGCTCACCGTTTCCATTGCAGCCACGGATTACGCGCTACGCACCATCATCGTGCCCTTTCTGACGGCCTTACGGTCCCAGGCCCCCGGAATACGCCTTGCGGTACATCCGGTCGACGACCATCAAGTGGGCCTGGATCTTGAGACGGGCAAGCTGGACATGGCCATCCTGACACCCGAAACGACTCATCCCGGACTTCACACACAAGCGCTGTATGACGAGCAATACATCTGCGCCCTGCGCAGCGACCACCCGGCGCTTACAGAAGCAAGCTTGAGCCTGGATACCTTCTGTGCCCTGGAGCATGCGATGGTTTCCTACACGGGGGGAGGTTTCAGGGGCGTGACAGATGAAGCGCTGGCGCGGGCAGGACGTGAGCGAAAAGTCACACTGTCCATTACCAGCTTTCTGGTACTCCCTGAAATACTGAGAGGCAGTGAACTCATTGCCGTTGTTCCAAGACGCCTGATCAAGCAATCAGAAGGCCTGGCACTGGTGAGTCCACCTCTGGAGATAACCGGTTTCAGCAAGATCCTGGCCTGGCATGAACGCACACAGAGTGACACCGCTCTGACATGGGTGCGGGCATTACTGACTCAAAGCGTATGAAAACAGTGCGTTAGCCCTGCCCTCGTCAAACCAGCGCTGTATCCATCACCATCATCAGACAGAACCCGACTATAAGCCCGAGACTGGCAATCTTGTTGTGCCCGTTAAGGCGTGATTCCGGGATGATTTCATGGGTTACCACCAGCAGCATAGCGCCAGCCGCCAGGGCCAGGCCGAATGGCAGCAGTTGCTCGGCGATACCGACCAGCCAGGCGCCCAATACGGCAAACAGCGGCTCGACAAGGCCGGAAGCCGCGCCGATCAGAAACGCCTTGCCCCGCGACATGCCGGCACCGGCCAGCACCATGGCAATGACCAGCCCTTCAGGTACGTCCTGCAGGGCAATGCCGATGGCCAGGCTGTCGGCTTCCGACAGGCCGCCACCCGCCGAAACGCCAATCGCCATGCCTTCCGGGATGTTGTGCGCCACGATAGCGATCACGAACAGCCAGATTCGCGGCGCAATTGCCGGATGCCCGGCAGTACCGCGCAATGGCGAGCCTCTGGAGACGCTGTAATCGACCATGAACAGGCAAAGCGCACCGATAACGATGCCCATGCTGATCAGGCCGCCTGCCCCCCAGGGGGAAAAGCCAAGACCTTCGGCCGCCTCAAGCCCCGGCACGATCAGGGAGAATGCCGTCGCGGCGAGCATGACGCCCGCACCGAAGCCAAGTAATCCATCGGACACCATGACCGGCATGCTGCGGATCACCAGCACCGGAACCGCCCCAAGAGCGGTGCCCAGTGCACAGATTGCGCCACCCTCCAGCGCCCGCATCAGGCGCGGCTCCAGGTTGAGCCAGGCCAACCCCTGAGCCACCAGCAACGCCATACCGGCCAGCAGCAGCACTGTCCCGATTGCGAGACGAAACAACCGCACACTGCTGATCGTGAGTATTTCCGAACGCATAAACTGCCTTAGGTCTTGTTATTGGGGAGTCAGGCCAGAGCGGCCTGATAGCGTCGGGATACCTCATCCCAGTTGATCACGTTGTAGAACGCATTGATGTATTCGGGACGACGGTTCTGGTACAGCAGGTAATAGGCGTGCTCCCAGACGTCCAGGCCCAGAATCGGCGTGTTGCCATTCATCAGCGGGCTGTCCTGGTTACCGCTGCTTTCAACCACCAGCTTATTGTCGGGCGTCACGCTCAGCCACGCCCAACCGCTACCGAAACGTGTCAATGCCGCCTTGGTGAAGGCTTCCTTGAAGCTGTCGAAACCACCCAGTTGCTCATCGATGGCCTTGGCAACCGGCCCCTGCGGCAAGCCACCGCCGCCTGGCACCATCACGGTCCAGAACAGCGAATGGTTGGCGTGGCCGCCACCCTGGTTGATAACCGCAGGGCGCAGCTTTTCAGGCAATTGCTGAACACTGGCGACCAGCTTCTCGATCGGCCACTCGGCGAATTCGGTGCCCTCGACCGCAGCGTTGAGGTTGTTGATGTAAGTCTGATGGTGCTTGCTGTAATGGATTTCCATGGTCTGCGCATCAATGTGCGGTTCCAGGGCGTCGTAGGCATAAGGCAGTGCAGGCAAGGTGTAAGGCATATCAATGTGCTCCGTAGTAAAGGCCAGGAGTGGCGGCTGAATCTCGCTGCAACGATGAGCGCGTGTGCTCGCTGCTGCTGTTCAGCAACCTATGCGTCCTTGGGTATTCGCCGTGTTCTCCGATGAAGCCCAACAGTTCGGCATAAGTCTTGTTGCTGTGGCGTAGCGATGCTTCGCGCAAGGCTTTGGGCAGGCGCTGATCCTGGATGGTCTGCAACAGGTGCTGATGGATAGCGCACAGATACTCTGCGCTCTCCTCCGGCTGTCCCAGGCTCAAGTGCAGGTCGGCCAGGTTGTGATGGGAGATCACACAGGCCGCCACCGCTTCGTCGGCATCCGGCCAGCGCTCGAAAAGCACTTGGGCCAGGGCCAGTGCCTGAAGGTAGAGTTCGCGGGCCTCGACCCACTCACCCTGATTGAAACAGCGATTGGCCTGTTCAATGGTGCGTTTCCAATGCTGCATGACATACCTCCAGGCGGGCTTGAATCAGATGCCGCCAGCAGTGAGTTTTTCGGGATTGAGCAGCACTTCCAGCTGACTGCGCTGCAGGTCGGTGTTTTCCAGCGCGACATCGATGATCGGACGCCCCTGCTGGTAAGCCTTCTTGGCGATTTCAGCGGCCTTCTGGTAGCCGATGATCGGATTCAGCGCGGTCACCAGGATCGGGTTGCGTGACAAGGCTTCCTTGAGCTTGGCTTCATTGACCTTGAAGCTGGCAATCGCCTTGTCGGCCAGCAGACGGCTGGAGTTGGCCAGCAACTCGATACTGCTGAGCAGGTTCTGGGCAATGATGGGCAGCATCACGTTCAGCTCGAAGTTGCCGGACTGCCCTGCCACAGTAATTGCCGCATCGTTGCCGATGACCTGCGCAGCGACCATAGCGGTCGCTTCGGGAATGACCGGATTGACCTTGCCCGGCATGATCGACGAACCCGGCTGCAAGGCTTGCAGCTCGATTTCCCCCAGGCCGGCCAGTGGACCGGAGTTCATCCAGCGCAGGTCATTGGCGATTTTCATCAGCGAAACCGCCGTGGCCTTGAGCTGCCCGGAAACCGCCACAGCGGTGTCCTGGGAACCGATCAGGGCAAACAGGTCCTTGCCCGGCACGAACTGCACGCCACTCAAGGCGCTCAAGTGCGTACTGAAACGTGCTGCGAATTCGGGATGCGCGTTGATCCCGGTACCGACAGCGGTGCCGCCCTGGGCCAGAGCCTGCAGGCTCGGCTGCAAACCTTGCAGATGCTCGATGTTGGCGCGGATCTGCTGGACCCAACCGTTCAGCACCTGGCTCATGCGCACCGGCATGGCATCCATCAAGTGTGTGCGGCCTGTCTTGACGAAGTCATGCACCTGAACAGCCTTGTGCCCGGTGACCTGCACCAGATGATTCAAGGCCGGCAGCAGTTGCTCATGCAGCGCCAGGGCGGCACTGACGTGAATCGTGGTCGGAATGATGTCGTTGCTGCTCTGGCCGCAGTTGACGTGATCGTTAGGGTTGACCGCTTCACCCAGCACGCGGGTCGCGAGGGTCGCAATCACCTCGTTGGCGTTCATGTTGGTGCTGGTGCCCGAGCCGGTCTGGTAGATATCCACCGGGAAGTGAACCATGAAATCGCTGGCCAGCAGTTCCTTGACCGCGCTGACGATGGCTTTGCTTTGCCCTTCGCTGATCTGCTCCAGCTCAAGGTTGGCCTGCGCCGCAGCGGCCTTGGCCAGCAACAGGGCACGGATGAACTGCCTGGGCATGCGTTGCTGGCTGATCGGAAAGTTATCCACCGCACGCTGGGTCTGCGCGCCATACAGGGCCTCGGCCGGGACCTGCAGTTCGCCCATGCTGTCGCGTTCGATACGGGTATTACTCATCGGAATGTCCTTGCACCAGTTCAGTGAGAGAAATCGAAGGCTGCAGAACGCAGGAAGCCAGTTGATGTGCACAGGCTTGCCAGCGCTGCTGTCGTGCGGGTGTGGTGGCCAGCGCCTTTACATCGCGCAAGGGCCGCCAGGCCTGATCCAGACACAGGCAGCGCCAGTGCCACGGCAGTACCGTGTCGCGTGCGGTGTCCATCAACAGGCGAAATGTGGTTTCGGCGATAAGCGTCTGCGGCGTGGCCGTGAAGCGCGCCAGATAGCGCCCTTCTGCCAGGTAATGATCGATGAGGCGCGGTTCGTCAGGCTCCAGGGCACAGCGAATTCGCAAACTCAGCCCGCGCCAGTTTTCCAGGTAAGGCAGCTCGTGCAACACAGACCCCATGACCGCATCTCATTTCGGAAATGATATTCATTATTGAATGAGATTAAGAATCAAAACAAGAGCGGAGTTTGATTTGGAGTGTGAGGGATGGCGGGAGAGGCTTGATGGTTTACGGAGGCATGCAAGTTTTCGCGAATGAATCTGGCTCCTACCGCGGGTGTAGGAGCCCATTCATTCGCGAAGAAGATCAACTTCCCGCGACGGTCATCCGCTCGATCAATACCGAGCCCGTGCGAATGTTGCTGCGCAGTTCAAGATCGCTGCCGATCGCGACAATCTGTTTGAACATGTGGCGCATATTGCCGGCAATCGTCACTTCCTGGACCGGGAACTGAATCTCTCCGTTCTCGACCCAGTAACCGCCCGCACCACGCGAGTAATCGCCCGTCACCATGTTCAGGCCACTGCCCATCAACTCGGTGACCAGCAGACCACGCCCCATGCGCCGAATGAGCGCGGCCTGGTCTTCGCTGCCGTGGGTGACGAACAGGTTGTGCACGCCACCGGCATTCGCGGTGCTGGGCATGCCCAGTTTGCGGCCTGAATAGGTGCTCAGGATGTAGGACACCAGCGTGCCGTTCTCCACGAACGGCTTGGCATAGGTGGCTAGGCCATCGCTGTCGAACGCAGAACTGCCCATGGCCTGCATCAGGTGCGGACGCTCGTCGATAGTCAGCCATTCCGGGAACAGGCGCTGCCCCAGCGTGCCTTCAAGGAAGGAAGACTTGCGGTACAGGTTGCCACCGGCAATCGCCGACAACAGGCTGCCGAACAGGCCGCCAGCCATCTCGGCCGAGAACAGCACCGGAACTTCGCAGGTCGGCACCGGACGCGCGCCCAGGCGGCTCGCGGCACGTTGCGCAGCCTTGCGCCCGATGCTCTGCGCGTCGGCCAGCAGCGGCCCGATACGATTGACGTCATACCAGTAATCGCGCTGCATCTGGCCTTCGCCTTCGGCGATCATCACACAGCTCAGGCTGTGGCGGGTCGAAGCGTAGCCACCGATAAAGCCGTTGCTGTTGCCATAGACCCGGCAACCTTGATGGGTATTGAGCGTGGTGCCATCGGCATTCTTGATCCGGCTGTCGGCGTCAAAGGCTGCCGCTTCGCAGATCAAGGCCTGTTCGATAGCCTGCTCGGGGGTGATATCCCAGGCATGGTACAGGTCGAAGTCCTTGCTCTCCTTGGCCATCAACGCCGCATCGGCCAGACCGGAGCTTTCGTCTTCAGAAGTGTGTTTGGCGATGGCCAGTGCCGCAGCAACGGTTTCACGAATCGCGTCCGCGCCATTGGCCGAGGTGCTGGCCGAGCCTTTGCGCTGGCCGACGTACAAGGTGATGCCAAAGCCCTGATCGCGGTTGAACTCTACGGTTTCCACTTCGCGCTGACGAACCGACGTCGACAGCCCCTGCTCCAGCGACACGGCCACTTCACAGGCACTGGCGCCCTGACGCCTGGCTTCGGCAATGATCTGCTCGACCTGTTCCTGCAGCTCGGGCAAGGCCTGTGGGCCGACGCTTTGGGTTGCACTCATGATTTTCTCCATCAAATTCTGCTTTCGGCATACGCCGAATACCGACCGGGCCGGACAAGTGGCCCTCGACTGGTTATCATGGCGGCGTTTATTTGCGGACGGCCCCCATGGTTGATTCTTACGACGACTCCCTCGACGGGGAGAAAAGCAAAAGCCAGGTAAAACGCGAGCTGCATGCTCTGGTTGATCTTGGCGAGCGACTGACGACACTCAAGCCCGATGTACTGGCCAAGCTGCCGTTGACCGACGCCTTGCGCAAGGCTCTGGCGGATGCGTCCAAGCACACCGCGCACATTGCCCGAAAGCGCCATATCCAGTTCATCGGCAAACTGATGCGCGATCAGGACCAGGAAGCCATTCTGGAATTGCTGGACCAACTCGATGCCTCCACTCGCCAGTACAACGAACGCTTCCACGCCCTGGAGCGCTGGCGTGATCGCTTGATTTCAGGCAGCGACGGCGACCTCGAAAAGTTCGTCATCGATTACCCGGATGCCGATCGCCAGCAATTGCGCTCGTTGATCCGTCAGGCTCAACACGAAGTTGCACGCAACAAACCGCCGGCCACCAGCCGCAAAATCTTCAAATACATCCGTGAGCTGGACGAGATTCAACGCGGTCTGCGTTGATCACTGACCAACGGGGCTGATCGCAAGCGATTCAGCCCCGTCTCACCGTCAACTGCCTGTGCCACCGACCGTGATCGCATCGATCTTCAGGGTCGGCTGACCGACACCGACCGGCACCGACTGCCCATCCTTGCCACAGACACCGACGCCGCTGTCCAGCGACAGATCGTTGCCGACCATCGATACCCGACTCATCGCTTCCGGCCCGTTACCGATCAGGGTTGCGCCCTTGACCGGGGTGGTGATCTTGCCGTCTTCGATCAGATAGGCTTCGCTGGTGGAAAATACGAACTTGCCGCTGGTGATATCGACCTGACCACCGCCCAGGTTGGCGCAATAAATACCCTTCTTCACCGAAGCGATGATTTCCTGTGGATCGCTCTCACCGCCCAGCATGTAGGTATTGGTCATGCGCGGCATTGGCAGGTGCGCATAGGATTCGCGGCGACCGTTACCGGTACGGGCGACTCCCATCAGGCGCGCATTGAGCTTGTCCTGCATGTAGCCCTTGAGCACGCCGTTCTCGATCAGGGTCGTGCATTCGGTTGGAGTACCTTCGTCGTCGATGTTCAACGAGCCACGGCGCCCGGCCAGGGTACCGTCGTCGACGATGGTGCAAAGGCTGGAAGCAACTTTTTCGCCCATCCGCCCGCTGTAGGCCGAACTGCCCTTGCGGTTGAAGTCGCCTTCCAGGCCGTGGCCGACCGCTTCGTGCAACAGCACGCCGGACCAGCCGGAGCCCAGTACCACCGGCAAGGTACCTGCCGGGGCCGGAATCGCTTCAAGGTTGACCAGGGCCTGACGCAACGCCTCACGGGCGTAGCCCATGGCGCGGTCCTCGGCCAAGAAATAACGGTAGTCGGTACGCCCGCCGCCGCCATGGCCACCGCGCTCGCGACGACCATTCTGCTCGACGATGACGCTGACATTGAAGCGCACCAGCGGCCGCATATCGGAGGCGAGCGTGCCATCGGCGGCAGCCACCAGCAACTGCTCCCAGACCCCGGACATGCTCACCGAGACTTTCTGGATACGCGGGTCCAGAGCGCGGGTGGCAACGTCGATGCGCTTGAGCAGTTCGACCTTTTCGGCGCGGGTCAGTACTTCCAGCGGGTTGTCCGGCGCATACAGCTGGGTCACGTCCTTCGACGTGAATGCCTGGACCCGGCCATTCTGGCCCGCACGGGAAATCGAGCGGGCGGCACGCGCAGCGGCATTCAGGGCTTCTAGGGTAATTGCGTTGCTGTAGGCGAAACCGGTCTTCTCACCCGATTGCGCACGCACGCCAACACCCTGGTCGAGGTTGAAGCTGCCTTCCTTGACGATGCCGTCCTCCAGAGACCAGGACTCCGAGATCATCCCCTGAAAGTAAAGGTCAGCCGCATCGATTCCAGGACCGGCCAGCTCGCCCAGGACCGACTGCAGGCTGTCCAGAGTCAAGCCACCGGGCGCCAGAAGATGTTCGCTGACAGAGGACAAACCACTCATATTCACTCCGAAGCAGGCCGCACGGCGTCCTGCGAAAAAAAGCGCCGGTGACTGGACACCGGCATCCGCGCCCGTATGGACGCCTGTTCTTCACTGTCTCGTTCGGCCAGCAGCACGGCTTCACCCTGCTCCTGGCGGCCCAGCACGCGACCCCATGGATCGACGATCGCCGCGTGCCCGTAAGTTTCCCGGGGCCCCGGATGCACCCCGCCTTGCGCCGCTGCCAGCACATAGCACTGGGTTTCGATGGCGCGTGCCCTGATCAGAATCTCCCAGTGCGCCGCGCCGGTCACCGCTGTAAAGGCCGACGGCGCGGTAATCAATTCGGCTCCGGCTTCGCGCAGAGCGGTATACAGTTCCGGGAAGCGCAAGTCGTAGCAGACACTCAATCCCAGACGACCTACCGGCGTGTCAGCCACCACCACGTTATTCCCATGAGCATAGTCATCCGACTCACGATAGCGACCACGATTGTCAGCAACGTCCACATCGAACAGGTGCAGCTTGTCATAGCGGGCCACCTGCTCACCCTGCTCGTCGACCAACAACGAACAGGCCGTGACCTTGCCGTCGGGTCGACCATCAGGCGGCAATGGCAATGTTCCGGCGACAATCCATAACTTGAGGTCGCGGGCGGCCAGTTTCAACCACGGCAGGATCGGCCCCTGACCAAGCGCCTCGGCACGCCCGATATCGGCAACATCCCTGCGCCCCATGGCGGCGAAGTTCTCGGGCAATACCGCCAGGCGTGCACCGCTTTCGGCAGCTTGCTCCAACAGACGACGGGCCTGGGCAAGATTGCCCGACACGTCGCTCTGGCTGACCATCTGAATCACGGCAAAAGACATGGCGCTTCCCTTACATGACATGTCGCCACTGTACTCCATGACGCGCTATTGAGGCTTCTCGAAAGGCTTGTCAAAGGTGATCTTCGGCTCTTTCCATGGCCCTTCGACCTTGTACTGGACGCTGGCGAAGCGCGCAACGCGATCGCCGAGCAACTTGTCCACCAGAAACAACGCCCCGCCAATCGCCGGTGCTCCGACAATCAGCGCAGCAATCGGCAGGTTGTTGGTCACCGGCAAGGTCACCAGCAGCTTGGCATCGACCCGGTCACGGACCATATCCAGCGTGCCGTTGAGCTCAAGATTGCTCGACGGGCCGGTCAGCGTAATGGGGTTGCGCGTGACGTAGACACCATCGCTGGCCACCAGCAGGCCTTTGACCCGGTCGTAACTCAGACCCTTGCCCAGCAGGTCGGAGAAATCCAGGCGCAGGCGCCGGCCGATGGAGTTGAAGTTCAGCAGACCGAATACCCGCAAGGCCTGGGCTCCGCCCTCCACTTCCACGAACTGGCCTTGACGCAAGGTGGCGTCCAGGCTGCCGGAGAAGCGCTTGAGCCCGATCCAGGCTGGCGAACCGGGCCAGCGCCCGTCGGCGTCCAGCTCGAAACTTTCACTGGTCACCGTAGGGGCAAAGCCCCAGGCTTTCAGGACATCGGCCAGATTCTTGCCACTGAGCCGGCCCTTGAACCAACTGCTGCTGGCGCCCGGCGCACCTTCCCAACTGCCATCGCCCTGCAGCGCCAGGCCCTTGAGTTCGAGATTCATGTCGGACAAACGAATGCCGGTCGCCGAAGGCCTGATCTTCAAGGCCCAGCTGCCAAGCAACTGCTCGCCCTGGAACAACTGGGCAATCCTGATATCCGTAGCCGGAATCTTGCTCGGGTCGACATCGGCCAGTGGATCGGGAGGATTTTCCACCACTGCGGCGCTCGGATCGGGAGCCGGCAAGCGCACATACAGCAGATCGATGCCAATCGGCGCGGTCTTGCTGTCGGGCAGCGTGGCTGTACCCTTGACCAGCGCACTGTCAAGGGAGAGCGCCCAGGCCGCCGCATTGCGCTGCAACTGCACGCGAACCTGATCCAGCGTCATGCCCATGGCAGTCAGCTTGCCGACCCGCAAGTCGACACTATTGAGCAGCTGTCTGGCGCTACCACCCGGATCGTTGCCCGAATAACGCTGGGCTATAGCCTGCCAGGGTGCGACATCCAGCTCGGACAGATTGCCGCGCAGACGCAAACCCTTGGTATCGGGAACGATGGCCGCACCCTGGCCGAGAAACAGTTCGCCGCGTCCGTCTGCCAGTTTGCCGCTCGGCGCCGCCAGGGCCAGGCTCGCCAACTCGCCATAGCTCGCCCCGAAACGCCTCTCGGCGCCTTGCAGCGTCATGCGAAATTCAGCGGCGCGCTCCTCTTCAGCCGTCTTGCCGAAGGGTGCGGGCAGATCGACCGCCACGCCCTTGAGTGGCGAATTGATGAGCAGGGAGCTGTCGCCTTCGTTGAGGGTAAGCTGCAGTTGATACGGTAACTCGCCAGACACCGGCAACGGCTGGCTGACTGCCAGCCATTCGGTCAGTTTTTTCAGGGTGACCTGTCCGTTTGCAACGACGCGCGTCACGTTGGCGCCGGGCTTGCCCTCGGCAAAGACTTCCGCCGTTACCGGACGCTCGAAGACCTGGGCACGAATGCCTTTTCCACTCACACCCTTGGCGCTGTCGAAACGGAAATCGCCCTTGAGCTGGGTAAGCTCCAGCACCGGGTCGGCAATTTTCAAACGCGCGCCTTCGGTACTGAAATCAACGGCGATCCTGGGTTCGCCGGTCTTAACCAGCGGGATATCCAGTTTCAGCTTGCCCTTGAGCGGCCCCTCGCCCTGCCAGCCAGCAAAGGTCTTGGCAGTGCCGATGGGCGCTTCCTGCAGGATCTTCAGGCCGTCGACCAGACTGCCGGCAAAGTCGCCATCCACCAGCAGATGGCTCGGCTGCCCGCTCGGGACATGGGGAATATTCACCAGCACGTTGCTGACCTGGGTATTGAGCAATTGCCCCTTGCTGGCCTTGACCCTTACGCCGCTGTTTTCGACATAGACCTTGCCATCCACGCCCTTGAGCGATGGCCAGCCGGGCTGGAAATCCAGGGTCGCATCATGCACATCGAAAAACAGGCTGATGACCCGGGCAGTATCCGGTGAGTTCTTGTTCAGTGAACCCTGATACTGGAAGAAACCCTGATTGACCGCGCCTCCCACGACTGCGGTGCGCAGCCATTTGTCCAGCTCGGGGCTGAGCACGGCGGGCAGGTACTTGCCGGTATAACGACCATCGCCATCGACCATACCGACCCGCAGGTCCATGTAGTCTTCCTGGTCATGGTTGAAATGCAGGCGAATCAGGAAGTCAGCCGCAATCTTGCCTTCCTCGCCCAGGACCTTGATGTAGGGCGCAATCAGGGTGAAGCCCTGATCATCGAGTTTCCAGGTCAGGCGGGCATTGGCTTTCAGGTAGTGCCAGGCATTCTTGAAGATCGGGTCCAGGTGCAGCATGAAGTCATCGGTAGCCAGGCGCAGCTCGCCCTGGCCCAGATCGCCACTGATTGCGCCGCTGACGTTACCGGCTGCCGGAGCGCCGTGATAGGCACTGAAGCCTACCTTGTCCAGATTGGCGGCAAAGCTCAGGCGCTTGTCGCCCGTTTCCTGTGGCCGGTAATCGAGCAGCACATTGCGCAGGGTGCCGGTTGCCTTGAGGTTGTTGAGCGCGGTTCTGAAACCGTCAGGCAATGGCGCAACCGCGTCGAGCAGCGGCGTGATCGGCGTCAGGTCCAGGCGGTCGGCCTGGATATGCCAGAGTTCTTCACGATCGGTTGCGGCGGCTGTCCGGGTCAGTTTCAGACGACTTTCCCAGCGATCCTTGCCCAGGCTCATGGCCAGCGAATCCAGGGTCACATCGAAGCCGGTATCACTGCGCTGGAACCAGGCATTGAGCGCCAGATTATCGATAGCCGCGGGTTTGTGCGCGGCATAACCGGTCTTGATCTGCGGTGCATTGAGGCGTGCCACGGCACACTGGACCGTGCCCTTGCCCCAGCTCAACCAGAACTCGCCACCGGCCTTGAGCGTGGGCAGCTTCCACTCACGGGTCAGGCTTTTGGGTATCCATTTGGCCCAGTCGCTCTGCGGCAGGCTCAGGTACAGATCGGCTTCGCCGTCCTTCCACTGGCTGGCCTGGACTCGCGAGCGCAGGTTCAATGCCAGTGGCTGGCCATCAGGCAGAGTCATGCGCGCATCGAGGCGCTGATGATAGCTGCCGGTCATCAGGCTGAAACTGACGTAAGTAAGGGTAAGCGGTGCCTCGTCGAAAGGCTGTAAGGTCACCTGGCTGTCGAACAACGACAGGCGCGAGACCATTTGCATCTGGTTCAGTACTTGCTCGGGATCGAGTGCGGCGTTCTCTTGCACGGGCAATCCCTGCACCGCCCACTTGCCGTCCTGATCCTGCTTGAGGATCACTTGCAGGCCGCCGACTTCCAGATGAGCGATACGCACATCCCGCTTCATCAGGCTGTCCCAGATATCCGGCAGGACCTTGACCTGATCGAGACGCAAAGCGCTGGCACCCTCGCCGAGCATGACATCGTGGGCCAGCAGTACCGGAGAAAAACCGCTCCAGCTTCCTTCCAGGCTGCCAATGCTCAATGGCATGCCCAGCGCGGCGCTGGCACGGGTTTCCACGTCGACCCGGTACTCGGCGACCATCGGCATCAACTGGCGTCCGAGACTGACATACAAAGCAGCCAGTACCAGCGCCAGCGCGCAAAGCCCCAGCCCCCAGCGAGTCAGGGCAGCAAAGAAACGGGACAGACGCTCCATATCAGAGAGTCCTCCGCAGTGAAGCCGGCCAGCCAGCGTTGCCGAGATGGACCTGGCTCAATAGTGCAGGTAGGGCCCGGTACAGGTTTTGCTCATTTACCACGCATCATTCTCGTTATAAGGGCATACGGCTCATCGGCCTGCACATCAGGCTTTCACAGCGCGAGCAACTTCAGAGCAGAACCACGTCATATTGTTCCTGCGAATACATGGTTTCTACCTGAAAACGAATGGTGCGTCCGATAAAGCTCTCCAGTTCCGCCACATTACCCGACTCTTCGTCGAGCAACCGGTCCACAACCCGCTGATTGGCCAATACACGATAGCCAAGCGCCTGATAGGCCCGGGCCTCGCGGAGGATTTCGCGGAAAATCTCGTAACAGATGGTTTCCGGGGTCTTGAGCTTGCCGCGTCCCTGACAACAGTGGCAAGGCTCGCACAGCACCTGTTCGAGACTTTCGCGGGTGCGCTTGCGGGTCATCTGCACCAGCCCCAACTCGGTGATACCGATGATGTTGGTCTTGGCGTGATCACGTTCCAGCTGTTTTTCCAGGGTGCGCAGGACCTGACGCTGATGCTCGGCATCTTCCATATCGATGAAGTCGATGATGATGATGCCGCCCAGATTGCGCAGACGCAGTTGCCGGGCAATGGCCGTCGCCGCCTCCAGGTTGGTCTTGAAGATGGTTTCTTCAAGGTTGCGATGGCCGACGAAGGCACCGGTGTTGACGTCGATGGTGCTCATCGCTTCTGCCGGGTCGACCACCAGATAGCCGCCGGACTTGAGCGGCACCTTGCGCTCCAGCGCCTTCTGGATTTCGTCTTCCACCCCGTACAGGTCAAAGATCGGCCGCTCGCCGGGATAGTGTTCCAGGCGGTCGGCAATTTCCGGCATCAGTTCGGCAACGAATTGCGTGGTTTTCTGGAAGGTTTCCCGGGAGTCGATACGAATCTTCTCGATCCGCGGGCTGACCAGATCGCGCAGGGTACGCAGCGCCAGTCCCAGGTCTTCGTAGATCACATTGGGCGGGCTGATGGTCTTGATCTGTTCGCCGATCTGATCCCACAACCGGCGCAGGTAACGGATGTCCATGAGGATTTCATCGGCACCCGCACCTTCGGCAGCTGTGCGCAGGATAAAGCCACCCGCTTCCTTGATGCCTTCGAGCGCCACACAATCGCTGACGACTTTCTTGAGCCGCTCGCGCTCGCCCTCGTCCTCGATCTTCAGGGAAATGCCCACGTGAGCCGTGCGCGGCATGTACACCAGATAACGCGACGGGATCGATAGTTGAGTGGTCAGGCGTGCGCCTTTGCTGCCAATCGGATCCTTGGTCACCTGCACGACCAGACTCTGGCCTTCGTGGACCAGCGAACTGATGCTCTCTACCGCCGGGCCTTCACGCATGGAGATTTCCGAGGCGTGAATGAATGCGGCGCGGTCCAGACCGATATCGATGAACGCCGCCTGCATGCCGGGTAACACCCGGACCACCTTGCCCTTGTAGATGTTGCCAACGATGCCGCGACGCTGGGTCCGCTCGACGTGGACCTCCTGCAGAACACCGTTTTCCACCACTGCCACCCGCGACTCCATCGGGGTGATATTGATCAGAATCTCTTCACTCATGGCTTGTCACCTTCCAGGCATTGCCAACAGGGTATGCCGAAACTGCCCAGCAGTTCTGCGGTTTCGCACAGAGGTAGCCCAACAACCCCAGAATAGCTGCCATGCAGTTCTTCGACGAAGATCGCTGCCAGGCCCTGAACCGCATAGCTTCCCGCCTTGTCCGCAGGCTCGCCGCTGGTCCAGTAGGCTTGTGCTTCGTGGGGCTGGATGGCGCGAAAGCGCACGCGACTGGCAATCACACGGGCCTCGCTACGCTGCCGGTTGACCAGTGCAATAGCCGTCAACACTTCATGCTCGCGTCCGGATAGCGCGGCCAGCATTGCCAGCGCGTCGGCCTGATCCAGCGGTTTGCCGAGAATACGGCCGTCGAGCACGACAGCCGTATCGGCACCCAGCACGCAGGCCTGGTCATCGTCCAGCAGCGCCAGGCCAGCCTCGGCCTTGCCACGCGCCAGACGCTCGACGTAGGCCGCCGGGGCTTCATTGATCAGAGGGGTTTCGTCGATTTGCGCACTCAGGGCAGTGAAAGGCACACCGATCTGGGTGAGTAATTCACGGCGGCGCGGTGAGCCAGAAGCCAGATAAAGCAAGGGCATAAGGACATCTCCGTGTCTGTGACGATGAGCGCAGCACGACGCAGTCCTGCGCTCACGCTGCGCTTAATTGATTTTCAATCGCTTGCACAACCCACGTAGCCCATAACTGACCCATGGCCACAACAAGGCGCTGACCAGCGCAGGAAGAACGAGAGCCAGTGTGGGCTGACGAGTGCCGCTCAAGGCGCTGATCCACAACTGAGCAAGCTGGGCCAGACCGAAAACCACCAGCAGCACAAGGCATTGCTGCCACATGGGGAACATGCGCAGACGCTGCTGCAAGGACATGACCAGAAAGGTGATCAGGCTCAGGATCAAGGCGTTCTGGCCCAGATAATTGCCATACAGCACGTCTTCCATCAGGCCCAGCAACCAGGCGGTGGTCATGCCGATCCGGTGCGGCAGGGCCAGGACCCAGAAGGTCAGCAGCAACGCCATCCACAGGGGACGAAAGTTCTCCATGAACTGCGGCAGCGGCGAAACGCTCAGCAACAGACCAACGGCAAATGTAAGCCAGACCACCCAGCCATTGCGCCCGGAAACATGACTAACCATCTATTCGCTCCCGAGAGGTGGAAGGTGAAGACGCCGGGGGCTGAGACGTCGCGGGCCTTGCGGCAGGTCGGGCTGGCGCCTGCTGGGTCGCCGGTGCAGCAGCCGGAGCCGAAGCGCCGTGAGCGGCTGGCCGGGCGTGACTGGTGCCGGTCGGAAACGAAGGCATCGTCGAGGCCGGCACCATCGGGAAAGCCGGAGCCAGCGGCGGAATCGTCGGCGCGACTGTCGGCTCGACACCTTTCTCGATTGATTCCTGGGCCTGCGCCGCATCGGCGGCACGCTCTTCCGGCGAACGGCCATCGGAGAACACCAGCAACAGGTAGCGGCTGCGGTTCAAGGCGGCCGTAGGAATAGCACGCACAATGGCAAATGGCTGGCCGGAATCATGGATGACTTCCTTGACCGTCGCCACCGGATAGCCCGCCGGGAAGCGCTGCCCCAGGCCGGAACTCACCAGCAGGTCGCCTTCCTTGATATCGGCGGTATCCGCCACGTGCCGCAATTCCAGTCGTTCCGGGTTACCGGTGCCACTGGCGATAGCGCGCAGGCCATTGCGGTTGACCTGTACGGGAATGCTGTGGGTGGTGTCGGTCAGCAACAGGACGCGCGAGGTATATGGCATCAGTTCGACCACCTGCCCCATCAGGCCACGGGCATCGAGCACCGGCTGGCCGAGCACCACGCCATCGCGCTCGCCCTTGTTGATGATGATGCGATGGGTGAACGGGTTGGGGTCCATACCGATCAGTTCGGCAACCTCGACCTTCTCGTTGACCAGCGCCGAAGAGTTGAGCAACTCGCGCAGGCGAACGTTCTGCTCGGTCAGCGCCGCCAGCTTTTGCAGGCGACCTTGCAGGAGCAGGGCTTCGGTCTTGAGTTTTTCATTTTCGGCGATCAGCTCGGTGCGACTGCCGAACTGGCTGGCAACGCCCTGAAACATGCGCTGTGGCAGATCGACGATCCAGTAGGCCTGCATCAATACCATCGACATCTGGCTGCGCACTGGCTTGAGCAGCGTGAAGCGTGCGTCAACCACCATCAATGCGACCGACAGCACGACCAGCACCAGCAGACGTACGCCCAGCGACGGGCCTTTTGCGAAAAGCGGTTTAATAGGCCGCTCCTCCCGGACGTGCGATCAAAGGATCGAGCTTCAATTGGCTGTTATTCATGCGGTATGGAACCGGCCTGGACAGATGAGAGAAATAGGCACCTTGTTTCGGCGTCAGCCTAACGCATACAGGTAGCACAAGCGCTACCTGCATACAAAAGACTCATGAACAGCACCCCGGCGAATTACTCGCTGGAGAGCAGATCCATGGTGTGCTTATCCATCATTTCCAGCGCACGGCCACCACCACGCGCCACACAGGTCAGCGGGTCTTCGGCAACGATGACCGGCAGACCGGTTTCCTGGGCCAGCAGCTTGTCCAGGTCACGCAGCAGTGCGCCGCCACCGGTCAGTACCAGGCCACGCTCGGCGATATCGGAAGCCAGTTCCGGCGGAGACTGTTCCAGAGCGCTCTTGACGGCCTGGACGATGGTCGCCAGAGACTCCTGAAGTGCTTCGAGCACTTCATTGGAGTTGAGGGTAAAGGCACGTGGAACGCCTTCGGCCAGGTTACGGCCGCGCACGTCGACTTCACGGACTTCGCCGCCCGGATAGGCAGTACCGATTTCCTGCTTGATGCGCTCGGCGGTGGATTCACCGATCAGGCTGCCGTAGTTGCGACGCACGTAAGTGATGATCGCTTCGTCGAAGCGGTCGCCGCCGACACGTACGGATTCGGCATAGACCACGCCGTTGAGCGAGATCAAGGCGATTTCAGTGGTACCACCACCGATATCGACGACCATCGAACCACGAGCTTCCTCAACCGGCAGACCGGCACCGATGGCAGCAGCCATTGGCTCTTCGATCAGGAACACTTCACGGGCACCTGCGCCCAGAGCCGATTCGCGAATGGCGCGGCGCTCGACCTGGGTGGACTTGCACGGAACGCAGATCAGCACACGAGGGCTGGGCTGCAGAAAGCTGTTTTCGTGAACCTTGTTGATGAAATACTGCAGCATCTTTTCGCACACGCTGAAATCGGCAATAACGCCGTCTTTCATCGGACGAATGGCTGCGATGTTGCCTGGAGTACGGCCCAGCATACGTTTGGCTTCGGTACCGACAGCCACGACACTCTTCTGATTGCCATGAGTACGAATTGCAACTACAGAAGGCTCATTCAGAACGATACCGCGCTCACGCACGTAAATAAGGGTGTTGGCAGTGCCCAGGTCGATGGAAAGATCACTGGAAAACATGCCACGCAGTTTCTTGAACATGGGATATGGGACCCTAGGGAACGCGTGGGTAAAAAAGTGCGGCAAACTCTAACAACGACAGGGATTTTGGGCAAGGAGCCAATATGTTAAATTGGCGGTTTTCTGAACACGCCCCCCGACGTTTGCGGCTTTATGACCATACAAACGCGGTGGTGTTCCGCAATTTGCTGATAGAGCCGATTCGTCAGCATTCCACTGGAGATACCCCATGGCGCTTGAACGCTCCGACGTGGAAAAGATCGCCCATCTGGCCCGATTGGGGCTTGATGACGCCGATATCCCGCGTACTACCGAAGCACTTAACAGCATTCTTGGGCTGGTCGATCAGATGCAAGCGGTCGATACCACCGGCATCGAGCCGCTGGCTCACCCGCTGGAAGCCTCCCAGCGCCTGCGCGAAGACGCCGTTACCGAGCACAATCGTCGCGACACTTACCAAGCCATCGCACCAGCGGTCCAGGACGGACTTTACCTGGTTCCGAAAGTCATCGAGTAAGGGAAAGAGCCTGCATGCATCAAATGACTCTGGCCGAGATCGCCCGCGGACTCGCCGATAAAAAGTTTTCTTCCGAAGAGCTGACCCGTGTCCTGCTGGCGCGCATCGCGCAACTCGACCCTCAGCTCAACAGCTTCATCACCCTGACCGAAGACCTGGCCATCACCCAGGCCCAGGCCGCCGACGCACGCCGCGCTGCCGGTGAAAACGGCGCCCTGCTGGGCGCGCCGCTGGCGCACAAGGACCTGTTCTGCACCCAGGGCATCCGCACCAGTTGCGCCTCGCGCATGCTCGACAACTTCAAGGCGCCCTATGACGCCACCGTGGTTGCCCGCCTGGCTGCCGCTGGCACCGTGACACTTGGCAAGACCAACATGGACGAATTCGCCATGGGTTCGGCCAACGAGTCCAGCTATTACGGCGCGGTGAAAAACCCGTGGGCCCTGGAGCACGTGCCCGGCGGTTCATCCGGCGGCTCGGCGGCTGCCGTTGCGGCGCGCCTGCTGCCGGCGGCGACCGGCACCGATACTGGCGGTTCGATTCGCCAGCCTGCGGCACTGACCAACCTCACCGGCCTGAAACCGACCTACGGTCGCGTTTCGCGCTGGGGCATGATCGCCTATGCATCCAGCCTCGATCAGGCAGGCCCGATGGCCCGCACCGCAGAAGACTGCGCCCTGCTGCTGCAAGGCATGGCCGGCTTCGATCCGCAGGACTCCACCAGCATCGATGAGCCAGTGCCGGATTACTCCGCCAGCCTCAACACCTCGCTCAAGGGCCTGCGCATCGGTGTGCCGAAGGAATACTTCAGCGCCGGCCTCGACCCGCGCATCGCGCAACTGGTGCACGAAAGCGTCAAGGAGCTGGAAAGGCTCGGCGCAATCGTCAAGGAAATCAGCCTGCCGAACAATCAGCACGCGATTGCGGCCTATTACGTCATCGCCCCGGCAGAAGCGTCGTCCAACCTGTCGCGTTTCGACGGTGTGCGCTTCGGCTATCGCTGCGAAGAGCCCAAGGATCTGACCGACCTGTACAAGCGCTCCCGTGCCGAAGGCTTCGGCCCTGAAGTACAGCGCCGCATCATGGTCGGCGCCTACGCGCTGTCGGCCGGCTACTACGACGCCTACTACCTGCAGGCTCAGAAGATTCGCCGCCTGATCAAGAATGACTTCATGAACGCTTTCGCCGAAGTCGACGTGATTCTCGGCCCGACCACGCCAAACCCGGCCTGGAAGATCGGCGCCAAGAACAACGATCCGGTCGCAGCCTATCTGGAAGACTTCTACACCATCACCGCCAACCTCGCGGGTCTGCCGGGCCTGTCCATGCCTGCCGGCTTCGTCGATGGTCTGCCGGTCGGTGTGCAATTGCTTGCCCCGTATTTCCAGGAAGGCCGCCTGCTCAACGTCGCGCACCAGTATCAGCAAGTCACTGACTGGCATACCCGCGCCCCTGAAGGCTTCTGAGGAGAACAATTACATGCAATGGGAAGTCGTCATCGGGCTGGAGATTCACACCCAGCTTTCGACCCAGTCGAAGATTTTCTCCGGCAGCGCCACTACGTTCGGCTCCGAGCCGAACACTCAGGCCAGCCTCGTCGATCTGGGCATGCCGGGCGTATTGCCGGTACTCAACAAAGAAGCCGTGCGCATGGCCGTGATGTTCGGTCTGGCGGTGGATGCCGAGATCGGCCAGCACAACGTGTTCGCCCGCAAGAACTACTTCTACCCGGACCTGCCAAAGGGCTACCAGATCAGCCAGATGGAATTGCCCATCGTGGGTAAAGGGCATCTGGATATCACGCTGGAAGACGGCACGGTCAAGCGCGTCGGCATCACCCGCGCGCACCTGGAAGAAGATGCGGGCAAGAGCCTGCACGAAGACTACAGCGGCATGACCGGTATCGACCTCAACCGTGCTGGCACTCCGCTGCTGGAAATCGTCTCCGAGCCGGACATGCGCAGCGCCAAGGAAGCCGTGGCTTACGTCAAGGCGATCCACGCGCTGGTTCGTTACCTCGGCATCTGCGACGGCAACATGGCCGAAGGTTCGCTGCGTTGCGACTGCAACGTTTCGATCCGGCCAAAAGGCCAGGTCGAGTTCGGCACCCGCTGCGAGATCAAGAACGTCAACTCGTTCCGCTTCATCGAGAAGGCGATCAACAGCGAGATCCAGCGCCAGATCGACCTGATCGAAGACGGCGGCAAGGTCATCCAGCAGACTCGCCTGTACGACCCGAACACCAACGAAACCCGCGCCATGCGCAGCAAGGAGGAAGCCAACGACTACCGTTACTTCCCCGATCCGGACCTGTTGCCGGTGATCATCGAAGACTCGTTCCTCGACGCCACCCGCGCCACCCTGCCGGAGTTGCCACCGCAGAAACGCGAACGCTTCCAGAGCCAGTTCGCTTTGTCGGCGTACGACGCCAGCGTGCTGGCCTCCAGCCGCGAGCAGGCCGACTACTTCGAGCAGGTGGTCAGCATCAGTGGCGACGCCAAGCTGGCAGCCAACTGGGTCATGGTCGAGCTGGGCAGCCTGCTGAACAAGCAAGGCCTGGAAATCGAAGAGTCGCCGGTCAGCGCCGAGCAATTGGGCGGCATGCTCAAGCGCATCACCGACAACACCATTTCCGGCAAGATCGCCAAAACTATTCTTGAGGCGATGGCAGACGGTGAAGCAGTAATACATGGAGAGGGAAGCGCTGATGAAATTATTGAGCGGCGCGGCCTGAAACAGGTCACCGACAGCGGTGCCATCGAGTCGATGCTCGACGAGATGCTTGCGGCCAATGCCGAGCAGGTCGAACAGTACCGCGCCGCAGACGAAGCCAAGCGTGGCAAGATGTTCGGTTTCTTCGTCGGTCAGGCGATGAAAGCCTCCAAAGGCAAGGCCAACCCGCAGCAAGTGAACGAACTGCTGAAGGCCAAGCTCGAAGGCTAAACGCAAAAAACCTGTAAGAGAGGATTCATCCGCGAAGTCTGTTCAGCAGCCTTTTCGCGAATGAATTCGCTCCTGCGGGTTGCCCCTGACACAGCGGCAGGGGCTTGCCCGCGACCAGGCAAAACGGTATTTACAATGATCCAACAGGCATCACAGGACTTGACCCATGCGCCGACTTCTCACTGCCTGCTCCCTGCTGACTCTACTGGCCGGTTGCGCCAGTCATGACATTGATCCCCACGGCTACGACGAAACCGGTCGCGCGTCCTATTACGGCGCCCGGCATCACGGTAAACGCACCGCCAGTGGCGAACCCTTCAATCAGAATGCCTTGACGGCAGCCCATCGCGAATTGCCGTTTGGCACCCGGGTCAAAGTCACCAACCTGGATAACGACAAGAGCGTCGTCCTGCGCATCAACGATCGTGGCCCTCACATACGTGGAAGGCTGATCGACGTATCACGCGAGGCCGCCGAACAACTGGGCATGCTGCGCAGCGGCACCGCGCCAGTGCGTGTCCAGGGCCTCGACTGAGGACAGCCTAATTATCCAGCTATCGACCCTTCCCGCCCCCGCACTCATCCAGTTAGTAAGTGGCCTTTTACTGCTGCTGATGGGCGCCGAACTGTCGGTACGCGCCGCGATACGCCTGGCCTCCATCCTGCGGATTCGCCCGCTGATCATCGGCCTGACCGTGGTCGCACTGGGCAGCAGCGCACCCCAGATGGCCGTCAGCCTGCAGGCCGCCTTCTCGGACAGCATCGACATTGCCGTGGGCAGTGTCATCGGCAGCAATATCTTCAATGTATTGGTGACACTGGGCCTGTGCGCCTTGATCATTCCGCTGCGCGTCGCCCGCCAGGTGCTGCGGATCGATATCCCGCTGATGATCGGGGCCAGCCTGCTGGTGATTGGCCTGAGCTGGAACGGCGAGTTCAGCAAGCTCGATGGCGTATTGCTGCTAGGCGCGATGCTGACCTGCCTGTTTATCGTTCTGCGCCAGGCCAGCCATGGCGCACGTCACGGCCACACCAATACCAAGGAAAAACCTCACACGTTCACCTGCATCGCCATGCTGACAAGCGGCTTGCTGTTACTGTCGCTTGGCGGTCATTTGCTGGTAAACGCCGCGGTGGTGGTCGCGATCAATCTGGGGCTGTCCGAACGCATCATCGGCCTGACACTGATCGCCATCGTCACCTCGCTGCCTGCGCTGATGACCTCGCTGATCGCAGCCCTGCGCGGCGAGCGGGATATCGCGGTGGGCAATGTGATCGGCAGTAACCTGTTCAACCTGCTGGGCGTGCTGGGCGTGACAGCCCTGGCCTCCCCCGTGCCCTTGTCGATCTCGCCCAACGCACTGGTCTTCGATCTGCCGATCATGCTCGGCGTCGCCGTGTTGTGCCTGCCGCTGTTTTACGCCGGCTATCGCATCACTCGCCTTGAAGGGCTGCTGCTATTGGCGTTGTATCTGACCTACGGCCTGCATATCGTGTCGTTCAGCACCGGCATGTTGATGGCCGAAAGGCTTGAGCACCTGATGTTCCAGTTCATCCTGCCGCTGCTGGGGATTGCGGTTGCCTTTGGCATCGTGAAAGCCTGGCGGCGCCAACATTGATCCAAGGGGAAAGGCCATGACAGACAAGACAATCGGCAACGGCGAACAGATACGCCGCCAGGTGATGGGCGATGTCTACGTTGATCGAGCACTGGATAACGCCACCGACTTCAGTCGACCGCTGCAGGAATTCATCAACGAACATGCCTGGGGCAACGTCTGGCGCCGCGAAGGCCTGGACCTGAAAACCCGCAGCCTGATTACCCTGGCGACCCTCACCGCCCTCAAGTGCTCGCAGGAACTCAAGGGCCATGTGCGCGGCGCTCTGAACAACGGCTGCAGCGTGGACGAGATACGTGAAGCCCTGTTGCATTGCGCGGTCTATGCCGGCGTGCCAGCGGCTATCGAAGCGTTTCGCGCGGCGCAGGAAGTGATCGATACCTACCAGAAAGCCGACTAGATCCAGCCGCCCCACTGCAACAGGAAAATACCGATATTGGTCGTCACCGCCGCTGCCAGGGTGGTGATGACAATGATCGCGGCAGCCAGCTCGTAATTGCCATTGGCGGTACGGGCCATGATGTAGCTGGCGGCGGCTGTCGGGCTGCCGAAGTACAGGAACAGAATCCCCAGCTCCGCACCACGGAAGCCCACCAGCCAGGCGGCAAAGGTGCAGATCAGCGGCAGCCAGACCATTTTCACCAGGCTGGCGCTGATCGCCAGCTTGCCACTTTTACGCAAGGACGCCAGCGACAGCGTGCCGCCAATACAGATCAGCGCCAGCGGCAAGGTCATCTGCGCCAGATAGCTGCCGGAGGTTTCCAGCCACTTGGGCAGGCCGATGCTGAACCAGGCAAAGGGTGACGCGACAATGACGCTGATGATCAACGGATTGGCCAGTACGCTTTTGAACACACTCCACGGATCGGACTTGATGACCGGGCTGTAGACCGCCAGGACGATGGTCGACAAGGTGTTGTAGAAAACGATGACCAGCGCAGCGAGAATCGCTCCCAGCGAAATGCCATATGCACCATACATACTGGCCGCCAGCGCCAGGCCGACCACGCCGTTATTGCCCCGAAACGCGCCCTGAACATACACCCCGCGCTCTTCACGCGGGCAACGCCAGATCGCCCAACCCCACGTAGCCAAAAAGCTCAACAGCGTGGCCAGGCCGAAGAAAATCAGCAGCTTTGGCTGCAGGGCCTCGGACAGATCAGCATGAATGATCCCCAGAAACAGCAGAGCCGGCATGGTGACATTGAACACCAGCCCCGACGCCACGACGATGAACCCATCGTTGATCGCATGAATACGTTTGAGGATGACACCCAGAAACAACATGGCGAACACAGGCGCGGTGATGTTCAGGGTTTCAAGAAAAATAGCCAGCATGCCGCAGACCCGGTCCTGTGGTTAGGTGACCTCATCATAAGCCAGCCGGGAGCAAGGTGTTGCAAGGAATTTCAGCTCTTCACACCGCTGTCGCCCACAGGTCTGGATTAGTGCCCGGCCTCTTGTGGGCACTGAAGTAGGAACTGCCAGCTTCCTGTGAGAGACAGCTGGCTGGCGACGACACATACAGTCAAACCATAAACTCCTGAAGAATATCTCCAGAAAGTAGATTCGGCGTCTCTACCCGACAAGAAAAGGGCAAGGGAATGCCTGAAAAACCACACTCACAAAATTTGCGTAAAGGCCGCTTCTCTGTAACAGGACAACTCTATCTGGTGACTGCAACCACGCTCGCTCGGAAACCGGTATTTACGGATTGGCTTCTCGGTCGCCTGCTCGTGAATGAGCTAAGACATGCCCATGAAATGGAACTTGTTCACTCACTGGCCTGGGTCGTAATGCCTGATCACTTACATTGGCTATTTGAATTACGCACAGACTCACTGCCGCGAGTCATGCAGAGGGTCAAATCCAGAAGCACAATAGCCTTGAACAAAGCCAGCAAGCGCACAGGCCGACTTTGGCAAGATGGATATCACGATAGAGCCATACGACGGGAGAAGGATATCCTTGTCGTTGCGCGCTACATCGTTGCAAATCCTGAGCGGGCAGGCTTGGTCAATAACATTCGGGAATATTCGCTCTGGGATGCTGTATGGATTTAGTGGTGCCTGAACTTCAGTCGTCGCCAGCAAGCTGCCTCCCACAGGGTGACTTCAGTGCCCACAGGAAGTTGGGCACTCATCCAGACCTGTGGGAGGCAGCTTGCTGGCGACAGCGCGCTAGGTCACTGGCTGCAGCCTCCTCTCAAACACCGACACCCCATCCAGGTCCCGCAAGGTCACGGTCATTTCTGCGCTTTGCCCATCGATGTTTACCTCGCCGAAAAACTGAAATCCGGCAAAGGGTGAGGTGTTCTGGGCGGGCGGGGCCTTCTGGAAGACCAGTTCCGGGCCAAAGGTCTTGTCCAGCGGGTTGGGACCGAAGCTGCCTGCATTGAGCGGTCCGGCGACGAATTCCCAGAACGGGTCGAAATCCTGGAACACGGCACGCTCCGGCTGATAGTGATGCGCCGCGCAGTAATGCACATCGGCGGTCAGCCAGACGCAATCCCGGATCTTTTGTGCGCGCATGAACGCCAGCAGTTCCGCCACTTCCAGTTCACGGCCCAGAGCCGGGCCATCGTTGCCGTTGGCAATCGCTTCCCAGCGCGCCACACCCGGGCTGACTTCGCCGTCCGGTACGCCAAGGCCGATGGGCATGTCGGCGGCGATGACTTTCCATTGAGCATTCGAGGCCTTGAGTTCGCGCTTGAGCCAGTCCAGTTGCTCACGACCCAGGAAGGCGGTGGTCGGTCCCGGTTTGTCGGCCAGGTTGGCGTCGTTGCCATCGCGATAGCTGCGCATGTCCAGCACGAATACATCGAGCATCGGCCCATAGGGAATCTTGCGGTAGATACGCCCGCCGTTATCGGCCTGCTGCAAGCGCATCGGCGCATATTCAAGAAAGGCCTGCCGACCGCGCGCCGCCAGCAGCTGGATATCCTTGACCTTGTAGCGGTCATCCAGTTGCTTGCTGGGCGACCAGTTGTTGGTGACTTCGTGGTCGTCCCACTGCCAGATCTGCGGCACCTCGGCATTGAAGCGGCGCAGGTTCTCATCCATCAGGTTGTAGCGGTAGTTGCCGCGATACTCGTCGAGGGTTTCCGCGACCTTGCTCTTCGCTTCGCTGGTGATGTTGCGCCAGATGCGCCCGCCTTCGGTGGTGATCTGCTCGGGAATCGGGCCGTCGGCGTAGATGGTGTCGCCACTGTGGATGAAGAAGTCCGGCAAGCGCAGACGCATGGCTTCATAGATACGCATGCCACCAATGTCCGGGTTGATGCCAAAGCCCTGGCCAACCGTGTCGCCGCTCCACACGAAACGGATGTCGCGACGCTGTTGCGGCATGCTGCGCAAATGGCCGAACCAGGGTTCGCTGGCGACACCCGACTGGGCGTCCTCGAAATGCACTCGGTAGAAAATCGCCTGATCGACAGGCAAGCCACTCAGTTCGACCCGGGCCGTGAAGTCGGTGCGTTGATCGGCCAGGGCCGACACCAGCCGCCGCGGGTTGGTGAACATGCTGCGGGTATCCCACTCGACCACCATCCGTGAAGGCCGGTCGCTGCGGCTCCAGACCATCGCCCGATCACCCAGCAGATCTCCGGACTGCACGCCGTCGGTCATTTTCGGACGATCCTGCACCGAAGCGATGACCGCGGGCGCCAGTCCTGGCAACAGGAAACCGGCACCGACAGCCTGAATCACACGGCGACGCTTGAGATCGAACTGGCTCATGGTTAACCCCTTTCGGAAAGGAAAGGGGAAACCTAGCAGGCCAATGTTGGAAGCATGTGACAGCCACTCGACAAACCCTGCTGAGTGTTTCAGGCCTTGGCGGTTGCCAGTTCCATCTCCACGACTTCGGGGCGCTTGAGCACTGCATAGATCACACCCGTCGCCACGCTACCCACGACAATCGCCAGCAGATACAGCAAGGCATGGTTGATCGCATTGGGGATCAGCATCACGAACAGGCCGCCATGCGGGGCCATCAGTTTGCAGCCGAAGTACATCGACAGCGCACCGGTCAATGCACCACCGATCACGCTGGCGGGAATCACCCGCAGCGGGTCCTTGGCGGCAAACGGGATCGCACCTTCGGAAATGAAGCACAGCCCCAGTACGAACGCGGCCTTGCCTGCCTCGCGCTCGCTCTGCGCGAACTTGCGGCGGGCGAGGATCGTGGCGATGCCCATACCGATCGGCGGCACCATGCCCGCAGCCATCGCCGCGGCCATGGGCGCATAACTCTGCGAAGCCAGCAAGCCCACGGAAAACGCATAGGAAGCCTTGTTGATCGGGCCACCAAGATCCACGCACATCATTGCCCCGAGTAATACGCCCAGCAGAATCGCGTTGGTGGTGCCCATGCTGTCCAGAAAGGTGGTCAGGCTGGCGAGCATGCCTGCAACCGGTTTGCCGACGACGTAGATCATCACCAGACCGGTGAACAGGCTCGACAGCAGCGGGATGATCAAGATCGGCTTGAGCGCTTCGACACTGGCTGGCAGGCGTGCATAACGGTTGATCAACAAGGCACTGTAACCGGCCAGGAAGCCGGCCACGATACCGCCAATGAAACCCGCGCCCAGGGTGCTGGCCAACAGACCACCGATCATTCCGGGTGCCAGGCCGGGACGGTCTGCGATGGAGTAGGCAATGTAACCGGCCAGCAACGGCACCATCAGCTTGAATGCCGCCTCGCCGCCAATCTGCATCAAGGCCGCCGCCAGGGTGCCCTGCTCTTCAAAAGCCTTGATACCGAACACGAACGACAAGGCAATCAACAGTCCGCCCGCCACCACCATCGGCAGCATGAACGACACACCGGTCAGCAAGTGCTTGTAGACCCCGGTACCCTCTTTCTTGGCTGGAGCTTGAGCCGTACTGCCTGCCGACTCGACCTGCCCTTCTGCCAGGGCTTTTTTCAGGGTCGCTTCGGACTGCTTGAGGGCGATGCCGGTGCCACAGCGATAGATTTTCTTGCCGGCAAAGCGGTCGGTGTTGACCTCGATATCCGTCGCCAGCAACACCACATCGGCGTCGGCAATCGCCTGGGGGCTGAGCGGGTTGCGCGCTCCGACCGAACCCTGGGTTTCCACCTGCAGGTCATAGTCAAGGCGCTTGGCCGCCTGCTGAATGGCCTCGGCGGCCATGAAGGTGTGCGCTACGCCAGTCGGGCAAGCCGTAATCGCGACGATGCGCGGCTGACCACCGGAACCGGCAGATGTAGCCGCGTCATCAGCCACAGGCGCGGCATAGACTTGAGCCTGTTCGGCGGCGCACTTCAGGAAACTGTCCACATCCTGCAGGGCATGGGCAGGCGTGTCCTGGAACAGACGCTTGCCGGCGAAACGGCTCAGGTCCAGCGGACCGGTGTTGACCACCAGCACCAGTTCGGCCGCTTCGATATCAAGGGCCGAAAGATGCTGTTCGGGCTTGTTCGGGTCCACAACTTCGACACTGGTTTCCCAACCCTGACGCTGTGCTGCCGCGTCGAGCAAGCGGGCACTGAGGACGCTGCTGACCTTGCCGTTCGGGCAGGCCGTTACAATGGCTAACTTCATCACGAGCCTCTCTTATTGTTCTGTCAGGTTGCGCACAGTGACGCCGCCTTCAAGCCGTTTGAGTTGGGCGGCATCGGTAATGCCGAAACCGATCTGGGTCACGGCCATGGCAGCAATCGCCGTCGCCGTGCGCAAGGTTTTCTGCGGGTCATGACCACTGAGCAGGCCATGCACCATGCCCGCCAGCAGCGAATCACCGGCGCCGACGGTACTGGCGACGGTGACCTTGGGCGGCAAGGCATGCAGCGCAGTGCCGGAACTGAACCAGTGCACGCCTTCGGAGCCCTGGGAAATCACCACATGCTCGATGCCCTGAGCGCGCAGGCGGGTCGCTGCTTCGGCCTGGGCCGCGATGGAGATGATCGGTGCGTCGAGGGCATCGGCCAGCTCTTCGGTATTGGGCTTGATCAGCCACGGAGCAGCGGCCAGACCGGCACGCAGGGCCAGGCCGCTGCTGTCCAGTGCGACCTTGAGACCGAGGTTCTTGAGCATCAGCAACAGCTTTTGCAACCACTCGGGCGTCACACCACGCGGCAGGCTGCCAGCGACCACCACGGCATCGAAGCCGGAGGCAATCTGTTCGACTCTGGCGAACAAGGCCTGCTGGGCCGCTTCGCCGACCTGCGGACCAGGACCGTTCAAGTCAGTGATACGGCCACTGCCTTCGGCCAGCTTGATATTGCTGCGGGTTTCTCCGGGCACCCGTACGAACTCGTCGACAAAACCGCGCCGGGCAAACAGCGACTCGAACGGCTGTTGATTGTCGATACCGAGAAATCCGGCCACGGTCAGTTCATGACCCAGATCGGCCAGTACTTGAGCCACGTTCAGGCCCTTGCCCGCCGCATGGCTGAGCATCGCATCGCTGCGATTGACCTGCCCGAGTTCCAGTTGACCCAACTGCACGGTCAGGTCCAGCGCCGGGTTCATGGTCAGGGTAAGAATCTTCGCCATTACAAGGCCTCCACCAGCGCACGCACTTCGGCGGCGCTACCTGCCGACAGCGCCTGTTGCGCCAGCTGTCGAGCGGTCATCAGTTCCAGTTCCCGCACACAAGCCTTGACCTCGCCAATGCTGCGCGCCGAAACACTCAATTCATCCACACCCAGCCCGACCAGCACCGGCACCGCCAGCGGGTCCGCAGCCAGCTCGCCGCACACGCCGACCCACTTGCCATTGGCATGGGCGGCACGCACGGTGATGTCGATCAGTTGCAATACGCTGGGGTGCAGACCGTCCGCTTGCGCGGAAAGAGTCGGATGGCCGCGGTCGATGGCCATGGTGTATTGCGTCAGGTCGTTGGTGCCGACACTGAAGAAGTCCACTTCCTTCGCCAGCACCGGGGCCAGCAAGGCGGCTGACGGCACTTCGATCATGATCCCCAGTTGCAGATCGCTGACCGGGATTTCTTCGCGCAGACGCAGTGTCATGTCCCGCGCCTGCCGCCATTCTTCAAGCGTGCCGACCATCGGGAACATGATGCGCAGCGGGCCGCTGTCGGCCGAACGCAACAAGGCGCGCAACTGGCTTTCCATCACATCGGGACGTTGCAGGGTCAGGCGAATGCCGCGCACACCGAGGAACGGATTTTCTTCCTTGTCGATGGGCCAGTACGGCAGCGGCTTGTCGCCACCGACATCCAGGGTACGAACCACCAGAGGCCGCCCGCCGAGATCGGTCAGTACGCGGCGGTATTCGGCTTCCTGGGTGGCTTCGTCCGGCGCCTGGGAATGAGCCATGAACAGCAACTCGGTGCGCAACAGACCGATACCCTCGGCGCCCTGCTCCACTGCTGCCGGTGTTCCGGCGCTGTCACCGATGTTGGCAAACACTTCGACGGCATGGCCATCGCGGGTTACAGCGGGCTCCATGCGCGAGGCAGCAGCGGCCTTGAGGCGCTGTTCACGGGCATCGCGGTCCTGCAACGCGCGCTGCAAGGTCGATTCGTCCGGGGCAACGGTCAAGCGCCCGCGCTGGCAGTCGAGTAACAGTGCAGTACCCGGCTTGAGCTGCAACACAGCGTCGCCAGCACCAACCAGCGCAGGAATACCGAGGGCACGGGCCACGATGGCGCTGTGCGCCGTTGCCCCGCCGCGGGCGGTCAGAATTCCCGCGACGTGCGCCGCATCCAGACGCGCGACGTCGGACGGACCGACTTCGTCCATCACCAGAATGTAAGGCTCGTCCGGAGCGGCCACGGTTTCAACGCCACAGATCTGCGCCAGCACGCGACGCCCGACATCGCGCAGGTCCGCCGCGCGCTCGGCCAGCAACGCATCATTCAATTGTTCCTGCTGGGTAGCGGCAGCATCGATCACACCGGCCCAGGCGGCCGCAGCACTTTCGCCCTTGTTCAGGCGCAGCTCGACCTCGTTGCCCAGTTCCGGGTCATCGAGCATTTCCTGGTGGGTGATGAAAATTTCGCGAATGGCCTTGGCCTTGCTGCGCTGGATCAGGCTTTCGATGTCCTGCCGCACCTCGACCAGAGCCTGCTGCAGACGCGCACGCTCGGCAGCCACCGATTCGCCCTGCGCCGGATAGTCGAACGCTTCCAGCACTTGAATATGCGCAGGCCCGATAGCGATGCCCGGAGAAGCCGAAACCGCTTGCAGCACTGCGCCATCGAGCGGTGCAGCCACAGCCTTGGCAACTGCGGCTTGCGGTGGAACGGCTTGCGGTTCGGTCGCCACCGGCAAGGGCTCGACTTCTTCACCCAGGCCTTGCTCCACTGCCGCCAGCAAGGCCGGCAAGGCGTCTGCCGCGATAGTCGGCTCAGCGATGAACTCCAGCGTCTGACCGCGGCGCGCACCGAGGCTGAGCAGTTTGCTCAGGCTCTTGGCCGACACCGCCGTTTCGCCAGTTTCCAGTACACGCACACGAATTTCGCCTTCAAACTCCTTGGCCAGTTGCGCCAGCACCTTGGCAGGACGGGCATGCAGGCCATGCGCGTTAGCCAGGACGATCTGGCTGGTCGGCCATTCGGCGGGCAATTCACCGCCCAGCGCCTGGAGGATGACCCGACTGTTGGTGGCGTGGCCCAGTTCGTGGCCGCGACCTTCGATCAACAGCGAGCACAGGCGCTCCAGCAAGCTCTGATGGGCTTCGCCCAGGCTGGCCAGACAAAACAGTCCGGTCAGTGGCTGGCCCAGATAGCGCAAGGGTTTGTCCGGGGTGACAAAGGCCAGGCCAGGACGCTTGACCGTCTGCTCGCTGTGCAACCACCACAGGCCATCACCCAGCGACAGCGCTTCGACCTGCTGGAGAATCGCGGCAAAACCGTTATTCACGCAGTCAGCCCGGCGCAACAGGCGAGCGCCGCGCCAGACCAGTTCTTCAAAGTCATCGGCCGACACACCGAGGCTGATCATCTGCGCATCGAGTGCCAGTTCCTGAGGCGCACCTTGCAGGAGTCGCAGCAGGTCTTCCGGCGTTTTCGCCTCGCGCAGAGCCTGGCCCAGATCCGCTTCGCCCAGGGCGCGGGTCAAGAGTTGCAGCAACCGCAAGTGCTCGTCCGACTTGGCCGCGATGCCGATAGCCAGATAGACCATCTGCCCGTCGCCCCAATCCACCCCCTCGGGAAACTGCATCAGGCGCACGCCGGTGTTGAACACCAGATCACGGGTTTCGGGCGTGCCATGAGGGATCGCGATGCCTTGGCCGAGGAAGGTCGAACCTTGCTGCTCGCGATTCATCAGTCCTTTGAGATACCCCTCTGCAACCAGACCGTCGGCGACCAGATGGTCGGCAATCAGTTGCAACGCGCCAGACTTATCCACAGCCGACTGGCTCATGGATATTTGCTCCAGTGAGAGTTCGAGCATGCCTTGACTCCTGTGCAGCGCCAGAGCGCTACCTGATTCTTGTTTTAATGACGACCATGTAGTGATCGACAGCTTAGGTGATGAAAGTGCTGCCTGTCGGATAGCACTTTGACCTTGATTTACAGCAAATATCCGCTTGCTGAATCGTTTAATCTACAATTGCACGGCACGTTACTCGATTATGGGTTCAGGTTGAAGCCCAGTCGGTCCGATAGCTGTAGGAGACTTCGCAAAATACACCGAGCACTTGGGTATCCCCCATGGTCTGCTGTAAAGATGCTCAACGATCAGCGAAACTCCTCGCTGGATCCGAGACAACCACGAAAAGGAACTTTTCGCGTGAAACTCAGCGACATTGCGCGTCTGGCAGGTGTTTCCGTCACCACGGCCAGTTACGTAATCAACGGCAAGGCCGAACAACAACGCATCAGCCCCGCGACCGTCGAGCGCGTCCAGGCCGTGGTCGATCAACATGATTTCCGCCCCAACCCGCAGGCTGCCGGGCTGCGCAGCCGTCACAGCCGAACCCTGGGCTTTATCCTGCCGGACCTGGAAAACCCCAGTTACGCCCGGATCGCCAAGCTGCTGGAGCAAGGCGCACGCGCCCATGGCTACCAGTTGCTGATTGCCAGCTCCGACGACGATCCCATCAGCGAGCTGCAACTGTTGCAGGTATTTCGTGCCCGTCGTTGCGATGCCTTGCTGGTCGCCAGTTGCCTGCCCGCCAGTGACGACAGTTACCGCGAGCTGCAGGACAAAGGCTTGCCGATCATCGCCATCGACCGGGAAATGAATCCGGAGTTCTTCTGCTCGGTGGTCAGCGACGACCACGACGCCAGCCTGCAACTGACCCGCAGCCTGCTGCAGACCCACCCCGAACATATCGCCCTGATCGGCGCACGCCCTGAGCTGAGCGTCAGCCAGGCGCGGGCGGAAGGGTTCCGGCATGCGCTGGGCGACTTCACCGGCAATGTGATTGTGGAACACGGCGAAGCCTTCAGTCGCGAATGCGGCCAGCGCCTGATGAGTGACATGCTGCAACGCCTGGGGCACCTGCCCAATGCGCTGATCACGACTTCCTATGTCTTGCTGCAGGGTGTTTTCGATGTGTTGCAAAGCCAGCAACTCAACCCGGCGCAGCTGCACCTGGGAACCTTCGGTGATACGCAGTTGCTGGATTTCCTGCCGCTGCCAGTGAATGCCATGGCCCAGCAACATCAGTTGATTGCCGAAAAAGCCCTGCAACTGGCTCTTGCCGCTATCGAAAGCAACCAGTACCAACCCGGCGTGCACGCGATCGGGCGGACCTTCAAGCAACGTATTCACGAGGCCTGACGGTGCCGCTGATCGATACCCACACTCATCTGGATTTTCCGGACTTCGACACAGACCGGGCGCAGGTTCTGGAGCACTGCCGCACTCTCGGCGTGCAGCGCATGGTGGTTCTGGGTGTCTATCAGCGTAACTGGCAACGGCTGTGGGATCTGACGCTGGAGCATCCGCAACTGCATGCCGCATTCGGTCTGCACCCGGTCTACATTGACGAACATCGCCCCGAGCACCTGAACGAACTGGGCGACTGGCTGACCCGGCTGAAAGGTCATCCACAGCTGTGTGCGGTAGGCGAGATCGGTCTGGATTACTACGTTGAAAATCCGGATCGCCAGCGTCAGCAACAGGTCTTCGAGGCGCAATTGCAACTGGCCGCCGATTTCGAGTTGCCGGCGCTGCTGCATGTACGGCGCAGCCACGCGGATGTGATAGCCACCCTCAAGCGCCACAAACTCAAACGCTGCGGGATCATCCATGCGTTTGCCGGCAGCAGGGAAGAGGCCCGGGAATACATCAGGCTGGGTTTCAGACTCGGCCTTGGCGGTGCCGCTACCTGGCCACAGGCATTGCGCATGCACCGGGTCATTGCCGAGCTACCGCTGGAGAGCATTGTGCTGGAAACCGATTCGCCGGATATGGCCCCGGCAATGTACCCCGATCAACGCAACAGCCCGGAGCACCTGCCCGAGATCTGTCAGGCGCTGGCCGGGCTGCTGAAGATCAGCCCGGAGCGGTTGGCGGAAGAAAGTACGCGCAATGCCTGCGAGTTGTTTGGCTGGACTTTTCGCGAATGAATTCGCTCCACAAACGGTTAGATCAGTAGGGTCCACAAGGCAAAGCCGGCGTACCAGACGATTGCAGCGCGGATCAGCAGCTCCCAGAGCAGGTCGAGGCTGGTCACGCCATCGGCGCCCATGACCGGTGCCGGGACTTCGCTGGCAACACGGCCAATGCGGGTTACCAATTGTGCAGCGCTGATGTTCCAGTTGAGCAGCTCATGCAGCATCACCCGGCTGACTGCCACGAAGTTGCCAACCAGCGCGAAGCTGGCCGCCAGCAATCTGACCGGCACCCAGTCGAAGGCATGCCGCAATTGCGTCGCACGCTCCACCAGTGCAGGATTGGTGCCGTGTTCGGTCGCCAGAGCCAGCAGCCGGTAAGCCAGCGCAGCAACCGGACCCAGCAGGAAATACCAGAAGATCACCACGAAGAAACTCTGGTAGGCCTGCCAGAGCATGTAGCCTTGAACCCCTTCCAGCAGTTCTTCGCCATTGTCCGCCAGCACGCCCATGTCTCTTTCGGCAACATGCACGGCAGCCTGTTCATCTCCACGTCGGCAAGCGTCACGAAACGGTCCCAATGCGGCCAGCAGATCGCCGCGCCCCAGGCTGTAGATCAGCACTAACAGGTGAACAGGCAATGCCAGCCAGCCGTAGGCCACCGAGCCGATGATAGTCAGTAACAGATGAAGAATCAGCAACGGCAGCAGGACCAACAGGCCCAGCATGATCCAGGGACGGGAGGCGGTTCGTGGGCTTGACTCAAGCCTGGCCAGTTCCTTCAGCCAGGGCCCGTCACGTTGTACACGCTGACGCAGCGCCGAAAACTTTTCGACCCAGACTGCCAGCAACAACACCAGAAAACTCATTGCTTATCCCTCACTTCAGTCCTGCAAGGCGGCTTGAAAACGGGCCCAGTCAAAACAAGGCCCCGGATCGGTCTTGCGTCCCGGAGCAATATCGCTGTGCCCACAAATACGCTGCGGCGTAATTGCCGTAAACACCTGACGCAACTGGCGCGTCAGATCGATCAGGGCGGCATATTGCGCATCGGTAAAGGGCTGGTCATCCGTGCCTTCCAGCTCGATTCCGATGGAAAAGTCATTACAGGCTTCACGCCCCTCGAAACAGGAAACGCCAGCATGCCAGGCACGGTCAAGACATGAGACGAACTGAATGACATCCCCATCACGCTCGATCAGAAAATGCGCCGAAACGCGCAAATCGGCAATGCCCTCGAAATAGGGATGCTCGGTGATATCCAGTTGATTCTGAAAAAAAGCCTGAACCTTGCCGGTTTTGAAACGGGCAGGCGGCAGGCTGATGTTGTGGATCACCAACAGCGAGATTTCACCCTCGGGTCGCGCATTGAAATTGGGTGAGGGACAGTGCTGCACGCCCTCACACCAACCGCTTGCGGGGTCCAACTGCATGAAGGCTCCTTGAAGTGATGGGGTCGATGCCGCAAGTATGCTTCAAACCGCCGCTGGAGCGAATTCATTCGCGAAAGCTTTGTTCGCGAATGAATTGGCTACCAGACCGTCAGTTGCCTTTGAGCTTACGCAGGCTGCTGATCACCGACTCCAGGGCACGGTCGAACAACAGGGCGTCGTCGAGTATGCGAATGGTGCCGCGACGCAGCTCGATCGCCAGTCCCATACGGGTCTTTTCCAGCACTTTCATGCCGGTGCGATTGACGAACACGTAGCGACCGGCGGGCTGGACAATCGCCGTAAGCTTGCAGCGCAGCTTGTTTTCTTCGTCTTCCTGAATCTCGACCCAGCCGCCCACGCGCAGCTTGTCGACCATCTGCAAACCGGCATCGTCATTGGGCAGTTGCAGGACGGTTTCGTGAGCCAAAGGCTCGTCCGGCGCGGTGAGGACGATTTCTTCCATCACGACCATCATCGCCGGGCCTTCCGCCGCATCGCTTTCGGCTTCTGTCGCGGCGCCCTGAAGCTCTTCGCCCTGCACATCCTGCAACCGCGAGAAGTGCTGGAAAGCCTGAACGTGCAGCACTTCAAGCTGACTGAAAAACTCGCTGGTGGCGAACGGGTCAAAGGCTGCGCTGGTCAATCCTTCGCGCAGCGACTTGAGCAGCCCTGGCACCAGTTCGAGCAGTTTCTGCCGGGCTTCGGTGTCTTCATGCAGCTCGACACTCCAGATCAGATCGTCCATGGCCTGCAGGCCCGCCAGCCATTCGCTGGAACCTTCGCCATGCTTGAGGCAGGTCAGCAACAGCACCTTGCTCCAGGCCTGTTGCAACAACCGAACGACTGCTTCCGGCAAGGTCTTGCCCAGCAAGCGTTCGTTCAACTCATGCTGCACCTGCTGACGCGCCAGCTCTGCGCGGGTGCGCCCCTCTTCGGCATCGCGAGTGCGCTGCTCAAGCAGCTCACTGCGCCGACGCTCGTCGCTAGTGAAGGCCAGGAAGTCCGCCAGCAGCTCGGAGAAAATCGCCGGATCATCGACAAAGTCATTGAGCAGGCGCTGCACGATCTGATCGACACGCATGTACAGCGAGTCGCGCTGATAATCGTCACGTCCGCCCCAGCCCAGTGCGGCCGTGGCGATCTCGTTCAGCAAACGGCGGGCAGGATGACTGCCACGGCTGAAGAAGCTCTTGTCGATCACGGCAACCTTGAGCATCGGAATCTGCAGTCGTCCGATCAACGCCCGCAGCGAATGCGGCAGATTGCGGTCATCGAGAATGAACTCAAAGAGCATGGCGATCAGGTTGATCACATCCTCATCGCCAGCCCCGACGCTGCGAGACTTGCCGCTCTTGACGCTGACCCGGGTCAACAGTTGTTCCAACTGATTGCGCAGGTCGAAATCTTCCGGGGTATCCGACGTCGGCACGTATTGCTGCAAGTGCGAGAGCAGGCGCAGCAGGTCCTTGCTGGAGATGGGCCGGACTTCAGAGCTGGGACCGTGGCGCGGAGTCAGATTACCGCGCACGTGCAGCAGCAACTCCTGCAACGCCGAAAATACTTCGAGCACGCCTTTGTCGAGCTTGTCGGCAGCCTGCGCCAAAGCCGGATCGGACAACTCGCTGGCGCGTTTTCTGGGCGCAGGCCGGTCGGATGAGCGACGGGCCGGCAAAGCCTTCATTTCGGGCAGGATACCGGTCGCGATCAGCAACTGGTTGGCCTCGCCATACAGGTGATCGGTATTGGCCAGGATGTATTTCTCGAACAGCTTGAGAATGATCAACTTGACCTTGATCTCGACCCCGAGGCTGCGTTTGGCCTGAAGGAAGAAATTGCACAGCATGGCCGGTCCCATGGGATTGGTATCGACCGTGATGGACTGCGGGATCATTTCGTTCAGGCGTGCGGTGAGCTGGCTCAGGGCAACGCCATCGCGACTCATGACCTTGGCAACCATCGAGTCGACGGCCACGGTTTTCTCCAGCTCGTCGTTGTGCACCAGTGACAGCTTGTCGAAAGCCACCACCGACGGCAGCACGGGCTCGGTAATCTGGTATTGGCCCAGCGCCAGGAAGGATTCGTAGAACTTGTCGAGAAAGGCACGCTCGATGCTTTTGCGCTTGAGGCGCAAATCGCGCATGGCCTCGAAAAAGATGTTCTGTTCGGTATTGCTGATGGCGCGGTCGGCCATCTCGAAGAGGGTGTCGTCAGCGTTGTCGAACAATGCCTGCAAGGCATCCTTGAGCTGCTGGGCAGCCTTGTCACGTACCTGCAACAACACGACGGGCAGCCGAGCCAAAGGCGTGCTTGTACCTTGCGCAGGGATTCCCTTGCTCAACGGCACAACGTTTTCGTCGTTTTGCATCAAACCCCCTGACAGGAAACGGCTTAAATCCCATCACAAACGCGGCTTGCAACCCTCGCCTGTGAAGCGATCCCCTTGGCTTTTGCGCTACGTCAAAGCTATGACGTCAAATACAAGTCGGATTATCTTTCAAAACTTGTATCGAACGCCAGCAAAGTATTGCGTCCTGTAACGGGCGTAATACACAAGCGGGGATATGCAGCGATAGACAACGCTAATCGTCATATATCGCAAAGGAATTTGGAAAACCGACCAACAGCACACTTTGCGCGGCTGACCCACGGCACAGGTGGGTTAGAGGGGTGACGTGCCTTATACTCGTGCGACTTTGTTAGTGGAGCCCGCTATGCCGAATTTACGACTCGCCGACCTGACAGCCGAAATCGAAGCCAATGTGCGGCGCGCATTGCTTGAAGATGTCGGCAGTGGCGATATCACCGCCCAGTTGATCCCTACAGAGCGGCTGGCCAAGGCCACGATCATTTCCCGCGATGCCGCAGTGATCGCAGGCTCGGCCTGGGTCGATACGGTTTTTCGCCAGCTTGATCCGCGCGTCGCCGTGCACTGGCAAGTCGCCGATGGTGACCGGGTCAACCCCAATCAGGCGCTGTTCCACCTGGAAGGCCCGGCTCGCTCGCTGCTGACCGGCGAACGTAGCGCACTCAATTTCCTGCAGTTGCTGTCAGGCGTCGCCACGCGGGCGCAACACTATGCCGATATCGTCAGCGACACTCAGGTCAAGCTGCTCGATACCCGCAAGACCCTGCCCGGCCTGCGTATGGCGCAAAAATATGCGGTGACTTGTGGCGGCTGCCATAACCACCGCATCGGTCTATACGATGCATTCCTGATCAAGGAAAACCACATCGCGGCCTGTGGCGGCATTGCCCAGGCGGTTGCCGCCGCGCACAAGATCGCCCCCGGCAAGCCGGTGGAGGTCGAAGTTGAAAGCCTGGCTGAACTCAAGCAAGCCCTGGACGCCGGTGCCGACATCATCATGCTCGACGAACTGAGCCTGGATGACATGCGCCAGGCCGTTCACCTGACAGCAGGCCGCGCCAGGCTTGAAGCCAGCGGTGGCATCAATGACGACACCTTGCGGATCATTGCCGAAACCGGCGTGGACTACATCTCGATTGGCGCAATGACCAAGGATGTGAAGGCGGTGGACCTGTCCATGCGCCTGAGCCTCTGACCTGTCCACAACTCGAAAGAGAGGAGTCGCCATCTTGGAACAATGGTTTGTCGTGAATGCGGGCAAACAGCTCGGCCCGCTGGATGCAGCTGCGGCGCGGCTCATTGCCCGTGAGGCACCGGGCGCATGGTGCTGGAAGCAAGGCATGCCGGACTGGCAGCCGATCTATCAGGTGCATGAAGTGCGGGCGATGAAAAAGGACGGCATCACTCCGTTCCCCGACCCGTCGCCCGAGATGATCCAGCCGCGCCCCTCAGCCCTGCCCGCGCACGCAGTTCCAGTTCCAGTTCCAGCTCCGAGCAGTCGACGACCTTCGTTCACTCCCGATCCAGGCATCTCAAGCGGCTTTGGCTCCGGACAAGCCACCGATGGCGTGGACTTCAAGCTATACGGCAGCGAAACGCAATTCGTCGAGCTGGAACTGGACCGTGGCGAAAGTGCCGTGGCCGAGGCAGGTTCGATGATGTACAAGACCTGCGACGTACAGATGGAAACCATCTTTGGCGACGGCAGCAGCCAGTCTTCAGGGTTGCTGGGTTCGCTGTTCGGCGCCGGCAAGCGCCTGATCACCGGCGAAAGCCTGTTCACCACCGTGTTCTCGCAACAAGGTTCCGGCAAGGGCCGCGTCGCCTTCGCCGCGCCCTACCCCGGCACCATCCTGCCGTTGCACCTGCGCGACTTCGGTGGCCGCCTGATCTGTCAGAAAGACAGCTTCCTGGCCGGCGCCAAGGGCGTATCCATCGGCGTCCAGTTCCAGAAGAAAATCCTCACCGGCCTGTTTGGCGGCGAAGGCTTCGTGCTGCAAAAGCTCGAAGGCGATGGCTGGGTGTTCGTGCACATGGGCGGCACGGTGCGCAAGATCGAGCTGACGGCGGGCGAATCTCTGGATGTGGATACTGGCTGTCTGGCGGCCATGACCCAAAGCGTCGATTACGACATTCGTATGGTCGGCGGTATCAAGTCCATGCTGTTCGGCGGTGAAGGTGTGTTCTTCGCCAAGCTGACAGGCCCCGGCACGGTATGGCTGCAAAGCCTGCCTTTCTCGCGCCTGGCTGGACGCATGCTGGCTGCAAGCCCAGCAGGTGTGGCAAGAAGCGAGCGCTGAACGATACGGGCCGCAAGCCGGCCCTGAAATACACAAGGAAGAGACATGCAGATCACTCAAGGCCAACGAATCCCGCTTTCCAGCCTGATCAAAGGCTCCGATCTCACCCTGAGCATCGATATCAAGTCCGCGCATGTAATCGACTACGTCTGCTTTGGAGTCGACGCGCTCGGCAAGCTGTCGGACGATCGCTACATGATCTTCTTCAACCAGCCCGCCAGCCCGTGCAACAGTGTCCGGCAGACCAATGGCGGCGACTTTCAGATTGCCCTTGCCGGCCTGCCCGCCGCTATCGACCGACTGGTGTTCACGGCCTCCATCGATGGCGCAGGCGCGATGAGTGACATTCAGGCCAGCCATTTCAGTATCAAGGATGCAGGGAACGAAGTCGCTCGCGGCGAATTCTCCGGCGCCACTTTTGCCGCCGAGAAAGCCATCATGGTCGCCGATATCTATCGCAAGAACGGTGAATGGCGCATTGCATCGAACCTGCAGGGCTACAACGCCGGCCTGGACGCACTGGTGGTGCATTTCGGTGGTGAAGTCGCCGAGGCCGCGCCGCCAGCACCCGCCAGGGTTTCGCTGGAAAAGAAAATTGCCGATGCCGCGCCACAGTTGGTCAGCCTGGCGAAAAAGGCCCAGGTCAGCCTGGAAAAGGCCAGACTGACCGACACCAAGGCGCGTGTCGGGCTGGTGCTGGATGCCTCGGGCTCGATGAACGCGCAATACAGCCGTGGCCATGTGCAGGAAGTGGTCAACCGGCTGATTCCGCTGGCGGTGCATTTCGACGATGACGGCGCACTGGATTGCTGGGCCTTCGGTGCCCGGCCTTGTCAGTTGTCGTCGGTGTCGCTGAGCAACTTCCAGGACTTCATCCAGACCGACCAGGGCGGCTGGAAGAACTGGGAGCTCGGCGCACGGGTCAATGACGAGCCCAAGGCCATGCGCATGGTCATCGATTACTACAAGAAATCCGGAGACCGGACGCCGATCTACATCCTGTTTATCAGCGATGGCGGCGTTCATCAGGACAGGGAAATCACCAAACTGATGATAGAGGCGGCAAGGCTGCCCATCTTCTGGCAGTTCGTTGGCCTCGGTGGACGCGGCTACGGGATTCTGGAAAAGCTCGACGACATGACCGGACGGGTTGTGGATAACTGCAATTTCTTCGCCCTCGACCGACTGGATGAAGTCCCGGAAGAGAAACTCTACGACTTGCTGATGGAAGAGTTTCCCGACTGGCTCAAGGCCGCCAGGAACGCAGGAATCCTGTAGGTTCTGTATGAAAGCGACATCCGTGACCCAATAAAAAACCCCCGCCATCGCTGGCGGGGGTTTTCTTCAAGCGCTGACCGGGTTTAGCCGATCGATACGCCGTGTGCTTCAGCCAGTGGCTTCAAGCCGCCGACGAAGCCTTGGCCAATGGCCTTGAACTTGAACTCGTCGCCATGACGATACAGCTCGCCGAAGATCATCGCGGTTTCAGTCGACGCATCTTCCGACAGGTCGTAACGAGCGATTTCCTTGCCATCCGCCTTGTTCAGAACGCGGATGTAAGCGTTGGCAACCTGACCGAAGCTTTGCTTGCGCTCTTCAGCCGAGTGGATGGTCACGCCGAACACCAGCTTTTTGACCGCAGCATTCAGGCCTGGCAGCTTGACCAGTACCGCTTCGTCGTCGCCGTCGCCAGCGCCGGAGCGGTTGTCGCCCAGGTGCTCGACCGAACCATCGGCCGACTTCTTGTTGTTGTAGAAAATGAAACCGCTGTCGTCCAGAACCTTGCCGTTCTCACCAACGATGAAAACCGAAGCGTCCAGGTCGAATTCGGTGCCGTCAGTAACGCGCGGGTCCCAACCCAGGCCTACGGTGATTTCGCTCAGGCCAGGGGCCTCTTTGGACAGGGAAACGTTACCGCCTTTACTCAGACTTACAGCCATGTGCGTAATCCTTTTCTAAAGAAGTGGTGAGGTATGAATCAGAAATTCATACCGTGAGCGTTAGCTACAGCCTTCAAGCCACCGGCATAACCCTGGCCTACGGCGCGGAATTTCCACTCACCGTTGTTGCGATACAGCTCGGCAAAGATCATCGCGGTTTCGGTGGAAGCGTCTTCGGCCAGATCGTAGCGAACGATTTCGGCGCTGGACTTCTCATTCACCACGCGGATGAAAGAACCACCCACCTGACCGAAGTTCTGCTTGCGGCTGTCGGCGTCATGAATGGTCACGACGAATACGATCTTGTCGACATCGGCAGGCACGCGGGTCAGGTCGACCTTCACGACTTCATCGTCACCATCACCAGCGCCGGTACGGTTGTCACCGGCATGCTCCACGGAGCCATCGGCGCTCTTGAGCTGGTTGTAGAAAATGAAGTCAGCTTCGCTACGGACTTTACCGTTGGCACCCAGCAGGAATGCACTGGCGTCCAGGTCAAATTCCTGGCCGTCAGTAGCACGCGGGTCCCAGCCCAGGCCGATCAATACATTGGTCAAGGTCGGGTCGGTTTTGGACAGCGAAAGGTTGCCACCTTTTTGCAGAGTCAAAGCCATGATTCGTTTATCTCCTTTTTCCAGTGTTTACGCTTTTTCTTCAGCCGACTCGTCTTTTCCCGGGAAGAGCAGGCTAGCGACAATACCGATTACCAATACCACCATCACCACCATCAAGCTGGTGTTGGCGCTGATGCTGTATCCATGATGGAACAAGTGGTCGGTAGCGTTCAGACCCAGCTTGATCGCGATGAAGAACAGCAATGCGATGACTGCTTTCTCCAGGTGAACCAGGTAACGCTTCAGGGCTTCAAGTACGAAGTACAGGGTACGCAGGCCCAGGATCGCGAACAGCATGGCCGAGAATACGATCAGCGGCTCGCGGCTCACGGCGATGATTGCCGGAACGGAGTCGAACGCGAACAGTACGTCGGAGATTTCAGCCACGACCAGACACAGGAACAGTGGGGTCGCAAAGATCGCGCCCTTGGCAGCCAGAGTGATGCCGCTGTTCTCGGGCTTCTTGATTTCCTCTTCCAGGACTTCACGTCTTACGAAGAAATTGTTGCCGTGCAGTTTTGGCCACACCGGGAACAGTTTCTTGGCGAAGCGATAAGCCATGTGCTGGGAGTAGTCGATTTCTTCGTCGTCGTTATCGCCAGCCCTGAGCATCATGATGGCAGTCCAGGCAACGATCACCGCGAACACCACTTCGACCCACGGCCCAAGAGCCAGAAGACCAGTACCGATGGCAACGAAAATGCCGCGGAATACGATGGCGCCGATGATGCCCCAGTACAGAACGCGATGCCGCAGGCCATCAGGGATCTTGAACCAGGCGAACAAGGCCATGAACACGAAGAGGTTATCGACGCTCAGGACTTTTTCCAGTGCATAACCGGTAACGAACAGAGTGGCGACTTCCGAGCCGTGCTGAACGTACAGAAAACCGGCGAATGCCAGCGAAATGGCAACCCAGAAAATCGACCAGGCGGATGCCTGGGTCAAGGTGATCGGCTTGTTTCCCCGGTGAGAAAACATGTCGACGGCCAGGGCCGAGATGGCCAGGCCAACGAAGACGGCCATCGTGAGTGGAGGGAAGCCTAGAGCGGTGCTTTCCATTTAACTGCGTTCCTCAAGGGGTAAATTTACAGGTCAAAATCGGACGGGTTCAGGCCAAGCTCGTTACAGATAGAGCGGCATACTGCCCGTTCCTTCTCGTCGAAGCTGCCATCTGCACCGCCGATGGCACAGCAGACGCGCACCAACAGGCGTGCAGCATCTTCTTTTTTCTTGATCTTGCCGATGGTTTTCAGCGCTTCGGCACGACCGATCTCGACATCGAAGTCGAACTTGGAGCAGGCATCCTGAAATGCCTGGATGACATCCTTCATGTCAAAAACTTTCAGTTCCTGAGAGTTCTGGATGAAGCCGGCCATTTTCTGCTTTTCACTGGAGCTGATATCGCCATCGGCTGCGGATACCAGAGCACAACCTGAAACCACGGCGTCCATGAACTCGCGATTCTTGAACTTCGAGACTTCGGAAGCAAGCTTGTCACGAGCCGCTGTTGCGTTTGTTTTCAACCAGTCCAGCATTTCAATCCCCTATGAGGCAGCCTGGCCACCTCAGAAAAATCAATCGTGTTGTTTACTTGGAACCAGCCGCCCAGCGCATGCCCCAGCCATAGGCCTTGTCCATGTTGCTGTGACCATTGTGGAAGTCCACGCAACGGGTCACCTTGACGGCGCCGTTGTCGTTTTCCAGCAGAGCGATCGCACACATGCCCTGGCGTCCACCTTCCTCGTTGAGGCGTACCTCGATCGGTGGCTGGCCCGGAGCGTGAATGGTGACCACGCCGTCGGTTTCCTTCCAGTTCGGCGCGCCTTCATAAATGAATGCGTACACCAGGATGCGACGAATCTTGGTCCAGTGCGCACCGTTGATATGCAGCCACTCACCATCGCTGATGGAACCTGTACGATCATCGCCCATCAACTTGATGAAAGGCTCGGTGTTGAGCGATCCAAACGAATTGCCCAGGGCCTGGACTGCGCCTTTGTAACCATCCTGCAACTCGAACAGGCAGCCTACATCAAGGTCGATCGCATTGCTCTTCTTCATCGAGAAGAAACCACCACCCTTGTTCTCGCTGCGGCGGTTCCAGTTCAGGTTGACCCTGATCTCGCCGAAGCCGGCACTGGTTTTTTCCAGGCTGACGGAAGCGCGGGTCTTGTCCAGCGTGATCTTGCTCAGACTGACCGTGGATTTGGCCGCTGGCGCCGGCACTGGAGCTGGCGCCGGAGCTGGAGCTGGAGCTGGAGCTGGAGCTGGAGCTGGAGGCTGGGCGTCTTGCGCCGCAACTTCAACCCCGAAGTTACCGGCCAGCGGCTCAAGGCCACCGGCAAAGCCCTGGGCCACGCAGCGGAATTTCCAGGCACCCTGACGCAGGTAGAACTCACCCAGAATCAGTGCGGTTTCCTTCATGCCGCTGGTGGAAATGGTCGCTTCGATCCCGCCGGTGATGGTGAGGGCCAGACGCGACACGCTGTCGAAACTGGCCTTGTTCTCATAGATGGTCGCGGTAAGCGCGACCTTCTCGATGGCAGCATCCAGACGGCTCGGATCAAGACTGAATACAGCGCGGCCTTCCGACGTTTCGGTCAGCTGTACCGCTCCGCCATTGACGCTTTTCTGGCCGTAGAAACACATGTCCTGATCGCCGCGGACCTTGCCTGAGCTGGTCAGCAGGAACGCGGAGACATCAATGTCCGCGCCCGCTAGAGGGGAATAGCTGACGTCGACCGTCAACGGGCCAGCAGCTACTGGCGCATTGGCGCCTGGGACAAGTTGGGTCATGCGCGTACCGCTCCAATGGCCAGGTCGACCAGATCATCGGCAGTGCGGCCATTGGTGGCCTGACCTACTGCAGTGAAATCCCAGCCGCTGGAAGTACGCACCAGATAGGACATCACCACGCCAGTGTGCTGGCCTTTTTCGGACAGGTCGAAGCGGCCCAGTTCGTTGCGCGAGCCCAGATCGACGATGCGGCAGTAGGCATTGGCGACTTTTTCAAAGTTCTGACCGGTGAACGAGTTAACGGTGAACACCAGGTATTTCACTGCGGCTGGCAGTTTTTCCAGATCGACGCTGATGGTTTCATCATCGCCCGCACCTTCACCGGTACGGTTGTCGCCGGAGTGCATGATCGCACCGTCACGTGATTGCAACTGACGGAACCAGACCAGGTCGAGAGGCTTCTTGTCGGCGTCCAGCATGATGCAGGAGGCGTCCAGGTCGATATCTCCGCCGCCGCCACCCAGCAGCTTGCCGAAGAAACCGCTGGCTTTTTCAGGGTCCCATCCCAGGCCCATGCTGACTTTCTTAAGGCCGGTACCAGCGGTTTTCTCAAGCGAGATCGTCTGGTTTTTTGCCAAGGTGATTGCCATTTTTCGCTCCATGTACGATACGGAATTCGGATAAAAGTGTTACAGCCTCACCGCGATGGCTCTTCAATGCCATCTCGATTATGTAACTTGGCGTTAACGGGGCCTTTATAACGGCCCCGACGCCACGCCGGATGGAACAGGCGCCAGTGCGCATCCTGTGCAGCAGCGAGCAATTCGTGGTCACCGCGGGTGTCCCCCCAGGCCCGTACCCGAAACTGTGTAAGTGGCCCGTAAACACCTTCCAGGCGCATCACCTTGGAGTCGCAGCGACAATTGCTGCCTTCGATCAGACCGGTGAGTTTGCCGTCGATCACTTCCAGATTGGTGCCGATCAGCTCGACTTTAAGACGATCTGCGAAAGGTTGCAGGACCATAGCAGGCGAAGCTGAACAAAGCGTGACAATGGCGCCCTTCTCGATTTCGGCAGCCACGGACTCCAGCGCTGCCGGGCGCATCAGGCGTGCCCAGTACAGCTCGCAGAAGGCTTCGGCCTTCTGTTGCAGCCATTGCACTTCCACACCGCTCAGAAAAGCCTTGATCAGACGGCCCTTGAGCTCGTCCCTGGTTACCCGCCGCGCCAGATAACCCAGGCTCGGCAACACCAGCCGGGCCATGCGGATGGAGAACACGCGCTGACCAAACGCGAATTTGAGAAAGGGGACAAAACTGTCATGGCGGGTCAATGTCCCGTCAAAATCGAACACCGCCAACAGGCGCTGCTCCACTTCCACTTCAAGATCAGGCTCTATCATCTAACTAACTGCCTCAGCGAGTCGAATGCTGGCATCCACGATCGAAGCAGGAGTCGGCAGGACCCCGTGCCATTTGGCGCGCTCCATGATGCGAGTTGCCCATTTGTAATGAGTGGCCGGTTCACACATCGCGTCGTTGTACTTGAACACCGCCGGGGCCACAGAGTTCAAAATCATCCTTGCGCAATTCATGTCTTCCAGACTCACGCGCAGCGCATTCTGAATGATATTGATCTGTGAGGGGTGAATTGCCGTCTTGCCCACCAATCCATTGGAAATATCCAGTGCCAGTTCCTGCTCCAGAATATCGGGAGTCGCCAGTTGCTCGAAGACCGGCGCGGTCAGGGCAAACCCCTGCGAACCCATGACCCCGGCCAGCATCGGAATGACATATCCCATCGGCGTGCCATACAGCGTCATGGCCGGATTACGACGCAAGCCAAGGCAGCCCATCAGGTCGTTGCCGCCAATGCGCAGGGCAATGATTCGCTCTCCCAGATTGGCCTTGAGTGCCTGCCCCAGTTCGACCATGGCCGTCGGGTTGAACACTTCGGGAGTTTCCAGTGTAGGCATCAGGGCCAGCTCTGGATTGGTAACGGCATCTTCCCAGCTTGTCAGACTTTGCAGCGACAGCTTGGGAACAACGAACCCGTCAACGTGGGCCATCAGCGGCCAGTCATTGAGAATCCTGGCCATGTCCGCATCCCGTGGACGCACGAACAGTAACGGGCCATTGTCTGGCCGCCCACCACGATCCTGAATGCGCATCAGCACGCTGCGCAGATTGAGCAGCGCGGTGTCGACGTCGATGAGCGCCACCGCGTCTTCCAGGCAGACAACCAGCGAGCGCAGTTCGGGGATCTTTTCTCCGAATACCACATCAAGGATGTCGTCGCGGGTGGCGGGCATATACAGCGTTGCCCCCAAGGCGTAAGGCGAAGGTATGGCCATTAGCTGAGGCTCCGAATAATGGTGACCGCCCGATAGGGCCCCAGGGCATTTCCGGCCTCTTCGACAGGGATGCCCGCTTTCTCGGTCAGGTGCATGAGCAATTGCACATCGCTGTCAGCGGTATTGCGGACCAGCACATGATCGGGCACCCGGCGCATGACGGCACGGGTTGCCTCGGCAATCCCGGGCTTGACGCGATTGAGGTTGTTGACCCCGAAGCGCTCGGCCAGATTATCGACAACTTGCAAGGCGGCAGCCTTGAGTTCGATACGCTGCCGGGGCGTCCAGGGCGTAGCCGGAACAACGGCTTGCAGGCCCTGGCGCAAACTTTCGATGCGCTCGATGAACAGGCGCGTCACGTCATGCCTCAGCAGGTGATCGTAAACCACACAACCGTGCAGCCCGCCATCGGCCGGCCAGATGGAACGCGACACCAGCCCCGACACGGTAGCGCCCAGAATACCCGACGGAATCACCCAGTCTTCGGCGGATGCCGCCAGCCACGCACTGCCGCACGGGTCGGCCAGCACCACCAGGCGCGGCTCTTCCGGGAAGCGAGCATCGCCTGCCAGACTGCGTTTGATTTCCCCGGAAATCGCGCCCTTGCCGGTCCAGCCATCCACGAAAACAATGTTCTGCGCGCCGTGAGCCTGGATGATGGCCTCCAGTGCGACCGAGTCGATCCCGCGGTCACGAATGATGCTGATGCCATAGTGATGCGCTTCACGGCCCAGTTCGATCAAGGCCCGGCGCAGCAGGACGCCCAGCGGCAGACCGGCGCGCACGAACGATACCAGAACGATTTCAGCACCCTTGCAGGCCTGATCGAGGGCAAGCGCCAGCGCCTGTACATCGGTCGCCATGCGCAGACCGTTCTGTAGCAGTGCGCGCTCGAACAGGCCGTGATGAGCCTCGCTGGGCGCGGACTCCTGACTGATCATTTCCGAATAATGCTTTTGCTTCGTCTGGATCAGGCGTTCCTTTTCCTCGACGTCGGTGATGTCCATCTCGATGCCGCGCAACAGAAAATGCACGTCATCCGCCAGATAGCTACCGCTACCCACCGTGTCGAGCCCGTGAACGGGATTACTCATGCGCAGCACCAGCGAACATTCTGGCCAGTTGACTGCGTGCAGGCGTTGCCCACCAGTGGCATTCGTCCATGAAGCCGAGGTCGGTGATGCTGTCACCAAAGCCCAGTACCGGACGCTCGCCATTGACCGCCCGATCACGCCGCAGCCACTCCTGAACGGCATAACGCTTGGCCAGACCGTTGGGCAGGAACGCCAGGTTGTTGCCGTTGCCATGCACGTGCATGTCGTCGAGCAGGCCACGCGCCTGCACTTCTGCCAGCACGCGGGTCAGAATGCTGTCGTCGCTTTCGTTGTGCTTGGTAACCACATAATGGAAAAGTTTTGCCTCCTCCACTACCCAGCCACGCAACGAAACGCCCATTTCCTGACCGATGGCCAGAGTTGTAGCGCTCAGTTCATGCAGGCGTCCCTGATAAGCGGCCAGGGTCTGTTTCATCTGCACATTCCAGTCGTTGTCCAGGCGACCTGCCGCATCGAGCATGACCCCGCCATGGGAACAGATCGCGCCCGCGCCAAAGGGCAGCTTGACCCGGCTGTAGGCCTCGACGCTGCGCGCCGTGACTGGCACCACATCGGAGTGGGCCAGCAACCAGTTCACGAAGGACTTCTGCACATTGGTCATGTAGCCATTGGCATTGCCTGTAAGGTCGACGGTGGCCACATGCTTTTCAATGCCGGGCGCTGTCTTGCGGGCGGTCTGGAACAGGGTGTCGTCCAGGTCCACGAATATCAGCGGGCGATCGTTACTCATCACAGATGACCTCGGCATTCAGCGCTTCGACCAGCTCCACAGGCACCGCCTGCTGAGGGGTTTCGGTGCAGATCAGCACGCGATCGAACTGACCAGGCCGTACGTTGTAGAGAAAATTGGGAATCCCCAGCCCGTAGTTGTCGGAGAACGACAAGGCATGATCGATGGCATGCCCAAGGGCGATGGGTGAGCGGCTGGTGGAGCTGAAATGCACATCCGCACCGGCCTTTTCCAGACGCTCGGCCAACAGGAACGGACGCCAGACGAACTCGCTGGTGCCGACGACCAGCACTCGCTCGCCGCTGGCAACCTGAATCTCCGGCGCCAGGGTATCGGCTACCGAGCACACACCAAGACGGCCCCAGTCATTGGCCGTAACCAATGGCCAGTCACCCATGGCGACAGTCCCGACTTCCGGCATGTCCGGCAAAGGCGCCGCCAGATCCTCGGCAAAGGAATAGGAACCCTGCAACAGGGAAACCTGCTCGGCCACGGAGCCCATTGTGGTGCTGACCGCGCCGGCCGACCAGTCGGTGAGGACGCAGGTCACCATACGCTCGACCTTGCTCAGCCCGGCCTCGACCAGCGCCCGGTAAAGGTTGATGAAGGTCTTGCCGGTGGAAGCTTCGTCATCCACCAGCACCAGAGAGCGGGCATTGAGCATCATTTCGCGCAGCGCCGGATCGGTCGGCAGATGAATCAGGTGGGCACTGGCGTGACTGTGTTCTTCTTCAAAACGGGCAAACAGTTCGGTGCCGGTCGGGTGACGCGTGCTGACCAGATACAGCGCATCCGGACGCGACTCGCTATAGGTGCGATGCACTCCGGCCCCAAGCCCCACCGCCGTTTCGGCCATGCCGATGACCAGCACCGGGCCGGGCAGATCGGCCGGAATCTTGTGCGCCAGGTCCTCAAAGCTCTTGAGCATTAGGCTCGGGCGCACAGGAATATGCCGCCCCAATACACGGGAAACAAACAGGAAGGCACGCTTGGGATTACGCCGCTCGGCAAAGCCGAACAGAGAGTCCGGGGCGATGCTGGAAGCATTGACCGTTACATCGAGACGACCACGAAGCAGATCAGCGCGAAGCCTTGTTGGAGTGGAAAGAGCTGAACTGCTGTCCATCGGTATATTCCTGGTTAACGGGGCCAATGCCCCTGGCGTCTGCCCGTCTCCCAGAGGGAAGCGGGGTCACGAGCGCGAGGCTTCAAGAAGCCAGAGCGATGACTGGGCAGAGCGTGTAATTTCAGTGGTGCTGTAGGTTCTGTCTGGACGGGCATGGGATGCCGTCACGCGGCAGGCCTCCAGAAAAGACAGAAGCAATGCGGACTTCACCGCAAAGTTCATGTTTTGTGCATCCGGCACACTTGAGGTCACCATCCCGATAACCGCCCCGCCGTTGTCGAACAACGGGCTGCCACTGGAGCCCGGCTGAATCGGCGCGGTGAACTGAAACAGGCTCGCATCGCTGTGCAAGCCGAACAGGCCGGATAACCCGCCTTGCGTCACCTGCAGGCTACCACCGGAAATCGACGCCAGTGGATAACCCAGTACCACCACCGTATCACCCGGCTCGGCTCCCTGGCCTTCACGAAAGGTAACCGGCTTGAGTGGCGACGCACCCTGAACCCGCAGCAAGGCAATGTCGTTGCGCCGATCGACTACTACCGGCTCGACCCTGAAGCGCCCTTCGAGGGAACTGATATACAGCACGCTCATGTCTTCAATGACATGAGCGCAGGTCATCACGTGCGAAGGCCCGACCACAAAAGCGGTGCCCGTAGCCGATTGGTGATGATTGCCCGGAGAGTTGATGGAACTGCGCCGGGGATGACCATCATCGACGTCCAGGCCGATCTTGCGTCCAAACGCTGCCAGTCCGTAGGCAGAACCTTCATGCAGCGCACGAAACTTCCATTGCTCGTTGCGCTGGTAAAACTCGCCGATGATGATCGAAGCTTCACCGTTGTCCCGCAGATCCGCCTGGACTTCGATTTCCTTGTCGATCACCAGCCGCAGACTGGATATCTCGCGAATCGGCCCGGTGGCGGAATAGACGTAGGCCATCACCAGAACGCGATCACTGCCGGCGGGCAGCCGATCCAGCTTGAGCGAACACCCGACCCGCTCCGGGCCGTCGCTCCACTCCATCCAGCTCTGCTCACGGTGCAGCAACGCAGGGTCGCCCTTGGGCTGACGTTTTTCGTCAACCGGCAGCAACGCTACCGCCACGTACTCACCGAATACCGAAGCCTTGCCGCTTTCCAGCAGCCAGGTGCAATGTGGATTCGCAATCGCTGTGTTTGCGCCCGGTGCCAGCACTTTCATGCCCAATCCTCCCTGATAAGAGCAAGGTAATAGCAAAAAACTATTATCGCGATCAAAGCGTGGCCAGTACAGCTACGGTAATCGCCTTGACGCGGATATTATCAAGCCAATGTGTTTCCGGTTCTTTCAATCCAAGGCGACGAGTTGCGAAAATTCCTGGCAGATTGATTCCGGTTTCGCGCGTGTAACCAATACCGCCTGAATAACGCGGGTTGATTTCCAGCAAATGCGGTTTGCCGCTGGCATCGTCGCGGGTCTGGACGTTGATCAAGCCGTCGCAGCCAAAATGCTCGGCAGCCTGCACCGCCAGCCGGACGGCCTCGCTGTCGCGCTCGAAGGTCTGGTTCATTCCCTGCTTGCGCCGACCGACGAACGCCACGGCCTTGCCCTGCTCACAGACCATGTCCACCGAACATTCGCTGCCGGGCATGTACGGCATCAGCAGCATGGGAGGCCTGTCATCCGACTGGCGATAGGCGTTGATATAGGCCTCGAAGCTGGTTTCGCGGGCATCGGGGTTGGCAAAGCAACGAAAATCATCGACGCCAGCCTTGAAGCGCCAGAAACCATGGCCAAAAATGCCGACCGTCGGCTTGATGCAGACTTCGCCGGTTCTGGACAGCGTTTCGTAAGCGGCCAGCAACTCTTCGGTATTGTGCGCGGTGATCCCCGGGATACACGCCAGCCCGGCCTGCTCGGCGGCAGCGGTAAAACGGCTCTTGTCGTCTACGTCGAGAAAGGTCTGCAGGCTGATGCCGCCGGTGACCAGATCAAAACCTTCAGCCACGAATTGCTCACGATGCGCTTCATAAAAACTGCCGACACGCCCGGCGACAATGACCTTTACGCCCAGTTGCCTGGCGGTTTCGATGACCCAGCCAATACGTTCTTCGTTGTTGCGAGGCTCTTGCAGCGCAACGTCGGCCTGCCCGGTAATTTCGCCACGATCCTGGCGATGGGAGGCTATTATCCGCACTGATGCAGGCAAGGCGTCACGCGCGCCCATGATGACTTCGCGCTGGCTGGACTGCCCTTCAAGGAACCAGATCATGTGACTCTCCAGAAAACAAAGCAGCTTTCTAAGCAGCTTTGTCGAATTTTGTAATAACTGTTTTGCTTCAAAATGTTCGGATTAAGGCAAAGTCACGCCATTTTACCAGGGGGAACAATGACATGAAGTGGCTTAAACGGTCGATTTGGCTGGTGGTTTTCGTTGCATTCGGGATCGGCGCACTCAGCCTCTACTACGTCCTGCCGCGCCATGATGTCGTGATGGTCACCGGTGTGGAAGTCAAAAGAATGGACGCCGACGGCGTGATCAACGCCGACAACGTGGCCGACGGCCCGACCCGCGATGTCTATTTCATCAACACCGAAGACCCGGACACCAAGAAAGTCGTGGTCTACCGCAACGAGGATACCGGCTGGAGCTTCCCGTGGTACTTCAAGTTCGACTCGGCAGACACCCAGGCCAAGGCCCAGGGCTATTCACGCGACTCGCAGCAACTGGCGATGATCCGTTACTACGGCTGGCGCATCCAGCTCCTGTCGATGTTCCCTAACATCACCGAAATCCAGCCCACCATCACCCGCGACGAACCGTTCCCGATCTTCAACGCGATCTTCTTTGGCGTGCTGACGCTGTTGGTGCTGGTCGTGGTGATTGTGGTCAAGCGCCGGTTCCGCAAGCAACCGCGAGTGGACGGGATTGTCAGGTCTTGAGTTGAAGGCTTGAGCTGCCGATGTAGGAGCCAATTCATTGGCGAAGACTGGGATGATGTTTTCCGGGGATTTCGCGAATGGATTGGCTACTACTCGGGTGGGTGGGCGATGATTCCCTGCAACCAGAAGCGAGGCAGAAAAGGGCCACCAAAACTCTGTCCAGATTGCTGCCGAAGATCTTCCAGATGAGGAAAATCACGGAGGATCGTATACAGAATCAATCCCGCCGCCAGAAGCAGACAAGCCAACCACATTCGATCAAGCACACAGTTGCTGGATACTGCCGGGATTTGCCTTTCGTGCAAGGCCAGTAACCAGCCAACAATGATTGCCAACCATAATTGCGAGTACGGCATCACGATCACGCCATCGACCATGGCCTGAGTCAGAGCGCCGACCAGACTGGCGAACAAGCAAAGCCGCATCAAATCGACAGGCTCCTGCGAATGAGCCTTCTTGCGCAACAAAAGGCCTGTTACCACAAGTCCATAACCAGCCATCCCGGCCACACACAATGTGGAAGGCACTCCCCACTCGCTTGCCCACTGCAGAATCGCCTGATGAGGATGAGCGCCTACCGGATTCCAGATATCGGCAAAATGCATCGGTCCAAAGCCCAGCAGCGGACGTTCCTGGATCATGGTCCATGCCTGTTGCCATAAGCGCTCACGGGCAGACAGCGAAGTATTCAGGCGCTCCCCGGCAAAGTTGCTGATTTCAATACCCAACCAGGCGGGCAAAAGACTGAACAGCAGAAGAAACAACAACAACCCCGCAGAAGCAGCAGCCAGTTGCCAGCCAGCCCAGTTTCGCCCGGCACGCCCAAGACAGAACGCCACAATTACCGCGGCAGCCATTCCCAGCCATGTGCCTCGCGTACCGCCAGTGATGGCAATCATCCACCAGAGGCTTAACAGGATAAATATGGCTGCCTTGATAGAACGTCGCGCTGGAACCAATAGCAGTGGCAACGCAAGGAGAGGCAATGTGAAAGTCTGGAACTGACCGTAGAATCGCTTGTTGGAAAAGCCTTCCAGTAACAGGTCGGTGTCCAGTGTAGAAGTAGACGTCAGGAACGCGGCAACCGTGGCTGAAAGAAACTGAAGTGTTTTGATAGTGCAGATAAAGACCACAAAGCCAATAAACAGCCGGTCAAGCTGAACACCGTGGATTAGTCTTTGTTGGGCGAATGCGCTGGCAATGGCGCTACACAGCAGTAATACCGAAAGTTCGGTGAAAGCCCAGAGAGGTTGATGAGCTGCAAGGCTGGAAAGGATACCGCCCATGAGGATGCATAGAAAAGCAGCCTTGATGCCAAGCTTAAAGACACTGGTATTCAAACCTTTGACTGAATACCAATACAAGGTCAATACAGACAGAACACCAATAACAAACTGCGCCAATCTCTGAAAATCGTGGCCGGAAAGCTCAAAAGTGCCAGCGCATATAAACAGAATGGCGCTACAGAAGAAGAAAAAAGCATGGTTTTTTGCTGTAGATAACACGTGGAGACTCCAAACCTCCCACATCAAAAAAGGCGCCGAGGCGCCTTTCTTTCAAGCTATTACGAACCTTGGCAGCCGCTAGGAGCAGCGTTTGCTGGTGTTACGGTGCATGTCCAAGTAACAACGCCCCCTACAGCTGTAACCGCCGGAAACCCTGCTTGAAGACGAACTGTAACTGCTGGGCCTGTACGAGTAGCTGTCAACAAGCCTCCAGCGCTACATCCAGTAATCGCACTGGTACCAGTACCGCAAACATCAGCAGCTGCAACCCCATTAGACCAGTTCTCCGCTACCGCCAGTTTAGCGGAGTCAAGGCTTGCGAGCGCAGCGGAGGCCTGCGCTCGCAAGGTATAATTTTGATAAGACGGAATGGCTACCGCAGCCAGAATACCGATGATCGCAACCACGATCATCAGCTCGATCAACGTAAAACCTTTTTGTGTTTGCATGGATACATCTCCAAGGCGTCAATGAGGTGGTGCCTTGCAGAAACAAAAGCACAGGCCATGCCAAAAACAAAAAGCGCGTTATTGCTTGACCAAAAACCAGCATGAGTACGCTTTACAGCCACTGAAATTATCAGAAACTGACAATTTTCGTCACATCCCGCACTGCCATTTGGCAGCATCGCTCGACTGCGCTATAAACCTCACACTGTCTGTGTCTGGTGGTTTTATGTCTGATGTCGTCCTCACCGGTCTGGCCAAGCAATTGGTCGTTGCCGAGCTTCTTACCGAAAAAACTGCGCAGCAGGCTTATCAACAGGCACGACGCGACAAGATCTCGCTGGTCAGCTATCTGGTCCAGAACAAGCTGGTCAAAAGTCTGGTGCTGGCCGAGCTGGCATCCGATCAATTCGGCGTCCCCTTTCTCGACCTCAATTGTCTGGATAAAGAAAGCCAGCCCAAGGGCCTAGTCAGCGAAAAACTGGTGCGCCAGCATCATGCCCTGCCTTTATGGCGACGCGGCAACAAGCTGTTCGTAGGGGTATCAGACCCGACCAATCACCAGGCCGTCACCGATATCCAGTTCAGCACTGGCCTCAATACCGAAGCGATTCTGGTTGAAGACGACAAGCTCAGTGACGCCATCGAAAAGCTGTTTGACACCGGCATGGGCATGGGGGACATGGCCGATGTCGACCTGGGGCTGGAGATCGAGCAGAGCGAAAATGTCAAAGAAACCTCGATTTCCGGAAAGGATGACGCCGACGACGCGCCAGTGGTGCGTTTCGTCAACAAAATGCTGATGGACGCCATCCGTATGGGCTCTTCAGACTTGCACTTCGAGCCTTACGAAAAAATCTTCCGGGTCCGCTTTCGTACCGACGGCATTTTGCATGAGGCCGCCAAACCCCCGATCCATCTGGCCAGCCGAATTGCTGCGCGCCTGAAAGTCATGGCCAGCCTGGATATCTCGGAGCGGCGCAAGCCGCAGGACGGTCGGGTAAAACTGCGCGTGTCGAAGAACAAGGCCATCGACTTCCGGATGAACACCCTGCCGACGCTGTGGGGTGAAAAGATCGTGATGCGGATTCTTGACCCCACCAGTGCGCAAATGGGTATCGATGCGCTGGGCTATGAGCCAGAACAGAAAGCCCTGTATCTGGAAGCCTTGAGGCAACCGCAGGGAATGATTCTGGTCACTGGCCCCACCGGCTCGGGTAAAACCGTCTCGCTGTATACCGGCCTGAATATCCTCAATACCGTGGATATCAACATTTCCACCGCCGAAGACCCGGTGGAGATCAACCTGGAAGGTATCAATCAGGTCAACGTCAACCCGCGCCAGGGCATGGACTTTTCCCAGGCACTGCGCGCTTTTCTGCGCCAGGACCCGGACGTGATCATGGTCGGTGAGATCCGCGATCTGGAAACCGCCGAAATTGCGATCAAGGCTTCGCAGACCGGCCACATGGTCCTGTCTACACTGCACACCAACAGCGCGGCTGAAACCCTGACACGCCTGCATCATATGGGCGTCGCCGCCTTTAACATTGCCACGGCGATCAATCTGATCATTGCCCAGCGTCTGGCACGCAAGCTTTGCCCGCACTGCAAGAAGGAACTCGACGTTCCACGAGAAACCCTGCTCAAGGAAGGCTTCCCGGAAGCGGAAATCGGTAAGTTCAAGATCTATGGACCGGTTGGCTGTGACCACTGTAACGGCGGCTACAGAGGCCGGGTCGGCATTTACGAAGTGGTCAAGAAAACCCCGGAGCTGGAACGTATCATCATGGAAGAAGGCAACTCACTGGAAATCTCAAGGCAAATGCGCAAGGACGGCTTCAATGACTTGCGCACGTCTGGTTTGCACAAGGCAATGCAGGGCATTACCAGCCTTGAAGAAGTCAACCGCGTAACCAAGGATTAAACATGGCCAGCAAGACAGTCAAAGCCACTGTTTACACATGGGAAGGCGTAGACAAGAAAGGCACGAAAACCAGTGGTGAGTTGAGCGGCCATAACCCGGCGCTCATCAAGGCCCAGTTGCGCAAACAGGGTATCAACCCCACCAAGGTGCGTAAAAAGTCCGTCTCGATATTCGGCAAAGGCAAGAAGATCAAGCCGCTGGATATCGCCTTTTTCTCCCGGCAGATGGCAACCATGATGAAAGCCGGAGTGCCGCTGCTGCAGTCGTTCGACATCATCAGCGAAGGTGCCGAAAACCCGAATATGCGTGCACTGGTCGACTCCCTGAAACAGGAAGTTTCGGCAGGCAACAGCCTGGCCACGGCATTGCGGCAAAAGCCCGAGTATTTCGACGATCTGTACTGCAACCTGGTGGATGCCGGTGAGCAGGCCGGTGCACTTGAAAGCCTGCTGGATCGGGTGGCCACCTATAAGGAAAAGACCGAAGCGCTCAAGTCCAAGATCAAGAAGGCCATGACCTACCCAATCGCGGTCCTGGTTGTGGCAGTGATTGTTTCAGGTATTTTGCTGATCAAGGTTGTGCCGCAATTTCAGACGGTATTTGCAAGTTTTGGAGCAGAACTACCTGCCTTCACCTTGATGGTGATCGGGCTTTCAGAGATTGTGCAGAAATGGTGGGTTGCCCTGATTGGCCTGTTCATTGCCAGCTTTTTCATGTTCAAACGCGCTTATAAACAATCTCAGAAATTTCGCGACAATATTGATCGGCTGCTGCTGAAAGCCCCCATTATCGGCCCACTGATTTATAAATCTTCTGTGGCACGATACGCACGAACGCTTGCCACGACTTTTGCAGCAGGCGTTCCGCTGGTCGAAGCACTGGACTCAGTGGCCGGCGCAACCGGCAATGTGGTATTCAAGAATGCCGTCAACAAGATCAAGCAGGACGTTTCCACGGGCATGCAGTTGAACTTCTCCATGCGCTCGGTAAATGTGTTCCCGAGTCTGGCGATTCAAATGACGGCAATTGGTGAAGAGTCCGGTGCGCTGGATGCGATGCTCGACAAGGTCGCGACCTACTATGAGGACGAAGTCGATAACATGGTCGACAGTCTGACCAGCCTGATGGAGCCGATGATCATGGCCGTGCTCGGCGTTATCGTCGGCGGTCTGGTCCTTGCCATGTACATGCCCATTTTCAAGCTCGGAAACGTCGTCTGATATGCTCCTCATCGATTTCCTGGCCAGCTCCGTGCTGGCCTTCGTTATTTCCACGTTTGTTCTAGGCCTGTTGGTTGGTAGTTTCCTCAACGTCGTGATCTATCGACTGCCGAAGATGATGGAGCGTGACTGGAAGATCCAGGCCCGGGAGGTACTTGGCTTACCGGCCGAACCGGCACCGGACACCTTCAACCTGATCCTCCCGCACTCCAGTTGCCCGCAATGCGCACATCAGATACGACCTTGGGAAAACCTGCCGGTCATCAGTTATCTGGCCCTGGGCGGAAAATGCTCAAGCTGCAAGACACCGATCAGCAAGCGCTATCCGCTGGTCGAGCTAAGCTGCGGCGTGCTGTCAGCCTACATCGCGTGGCATTTCGGTTTTGGCTGGCAGGCTGCGGCGATGCTGGTGTTGGCGTGGGGCTTGCTGGCCATGAGCCTGATCGATGCCGACCATCAATTATTGCCGGACTCTCTGGTGTTGCCCTTGTTGTGGCTGGGGCTTATCGTCAATACCTTCGGCCTGTTCACCTCACTGGGCGATGCAGTGTGGGGTGCGGTGGCAGGTTATCTGTCGCTGTGGTCGGTGTTCTGGCTATTCAAGCTGGTGACCGGCAAGGAAGGCATGGGCTATGGCGACTTCAAGCTGCTGGGCATGCTCGGCGCCTGGGGCGGCTGGCAGATCCTGCCGCTGACGATACTTTTGTCTTCGCTGGTCGGTGCCGTGCTGGGCCTGATCCTGATGCGTGTACGCCGGGTCGAAGCCGGCTCACCAATCCCCTTCGGTCCTTATCTGGCCATCGCGGGGTGGATCGCTTTGCTCTGGGGTGGTCAAATAACCGACTCCTATTTGCAGTTTGCCGGTTTCAAATGACCAACCCTGCTTTCAAACCCTGGATTCTTGGCCTGACCGGCGGCATCGGTAGCGGTAAAAGTGCAGCAGCACAGTGCTTTATCGATCAGGGCATTCATACCGTGGATGCCGACCATGTCGCCCGCTGGGTGGTCGAGCCAGGACGCCCGGCGCTGAAGCAGATTGCCGAGCATTTCGGCCCAGGCGTGCTCCAGGCCAGTGGCGAGCTGGATCGTGGCGCACTACGCGCCTTGATCTTCGAGCAGCCTGCTGAGCGACGCTGGCTGGAGTCCTTGCTGCACCCACTGATCAACCAGGAAATCGTCAGCTATCTGGCCAGGGCCACATCGCCTTATGCGATTCTGGTTTCGCCGCTGCTGATCGAATCCGGGCAGTACAAGATGGTGCAGCGGGTTCTGGTGATCGACGCTCCCGAAAGCCTGCAAATAGAACGCACCATGCAGCGCGACGGCTCCAGCCCGGAGCAGGTTCAGGCCATTCTCAAGGTGCAGGCACAACGCGAAGAGCGGCTGCGCCATGCCGACAATGTGCTGACCAATGATCGCGACACCAACTGGCTGAAAAGCGAAGTCGAGCGGCTGCATCACTTTTTTCTTACTTTGCGTGGAGGCCAATCGTGAGCCAACCAATGACCGTCCAATGCCCGACCTGTGGCGCCCCGGTGGAATGGAGCGCCGCCAGTCCGGCTCGTCCGTTCTGCTCAGATCGCTGCAAACTGATCGACCTGGGTGCCTGGGCGTCCGAAGAACATGCGATTCCGGTCAGCCCGGATGCCGAAGACGATCTGTTCTCCGGTGATTTCGATCCACCACCACGCGGCCATTGATCGGCTGCATGCGCTCAGTACCCGTGCGCCAGTCATGGCCGCTCAAGTGCGGTCAGCAACAGCTCGGCACTGCTGAATTGCTGCTGGCTGACCAGTTGCCCATCGCGCAACTGTAGCCACAGCACCTTGTCTTCATCACCTGCATACTGCGGCACGATCCGCGCATCGCGATCAAGGATGACGCGATAGGAGTACTCACGCATCCTGGGGATCGCGAACAGGCTGGCAATTACACTGGGCATCTTCTGGATATCGGCCACGAACACGGTTTGCCGTGACTCCAGAAAGCCTTTGGGCTTGTCCTTGAGCGCAGCATTGACCAGCTTGGCCGCGTCCATGCTGCGCGCTACCAGCAACGTCCGGGTCTGGTTATTCAGCGTGAAGGGCTGATCGTACTGATCAAGCAAGGTCCAGGGCGTCAGGCGCTCACCGACTTGCAAAGCCTGGGCAGTCAGCGGCAATAAAGCCAGAAGCAGGATGGGCAGGAATTTCAATGTGCGAGTCCTTGAAAATGAATGGCCGGGAGCATGCATGCTTTCACAGACACGCCCCCGCCCGTCAACCGTCCATTCTCTAGAAACCAGCGCCGGTCTGAAGATCAGACACTGAAGCGGCCGAGCAAACGATTCTGCTGACCCACCTGTTCCACCATCAACGCACACTGACGCACCTGAATTTCGGCGCTGGCTGCAACCTCATGGCTGATATCGCGGATATTGGTGGTATTGAGGTTGATCTCTTCAGTGGTCGCACTCTGCTGTTCCGCAGCCGTGGCAATCTGCATGTTCATGTCATTGATGCGGATGATGGCCTGACGGATGTCCGTGAGCATCTCATTGGCCACGCCCGCTTCCTCGGCCGTCTTGCTGGCACTGTCGCGGTTCAGTTGCATGCGCGACTCGGCCTGTTTGACCCCGGCCTGCAACTGATCGATCATCTGGCGGATTTCCTGGGTCGATTTCTGGGTACGCGAGGCCAGCGAACGCACCTCATCGGCCACCACCGCAAAACCACGCCCGGACTCACCGGCACGCGCCGCCTCGATTGCTGCGTTCAAGGCCAGCAGGTTGGTCTGCTCGGCAATGCTGTTGATCACCGACAAAATCGACTCGATATTCTGGCTGAGCCTGGCCAGCTCGGTAATCGCCTGACTGGCCTCATCCATCTCAACCGCCAGACTCTTGATCGCATCCGTTGAGCGCGACACCACACGCACACCACTGTCGACTTCCTCGTTGGCCGAGAGCGCCGCCTGAGCCGCTGCCTGGGCGTTACGAGCCACTTCCTCGGCAGTCGAAGCCATCTCCTGCATTGCTGTGGCCAGTTGATCGAGTTCCTGCAATTGCCGTTGCAGTCGGCCATCGGCCTGATTGGCTTCGCCGGAAGTGCGGTTGGTGCTTTCATGCACCTGCTTCGAGCTGCCCATCACTTGCACGATCAGGGTCTGCAGGCTTTCCATGAAGCGATTGAACTCACGGGATAGCAGAGCGATTTCATCATTGCCGGAAGCCGGCAGGCGTCGGGTCAGATCACCTTCGCCGCTGTTGATTTCACGCAAGGAGGTGTGCAGAAGCTCAAGCGGCTTGAGCAAGCGTCTCATCAGCAGCCCCAGCACAACCAGACTGACGATAACCCCCAGTAAAGTGGCAATAGCCGCTCGCCAGCTCAGGCTATTGGCCTCAGCCATGACGATACTGTTGTCGAGCACGACGCCGATGTACCAGTTCATACCCTTGAGGTTGGACAGCGGGGTAAAAGACACCAGCAGATCCTTGCCGGATGCGCTGACCGGTTGCAGCCTGCCCTCCAGAGCCGGACTTTTGCCCTCGAACAGCTCGCGGTAATTCTTGCCATTCAGGCTGCTGCTCGGGTGGGAAATGATATTGCCGCTGCTGCTCATCAGAAAGGCGTAGCCGGCACCATCGAAGTCCATGGTGTTGATCGCATCGGAGACGCTTTTCAAACGGACATCGCCGCCGATCACCCCAAGCGCCTCACCGGCATTGCGTAGCGGCGTCACGGCCGAAATCAGCGTCTCACCGGTGGTGGAGTCGACATAGGGTTCGGTAAGCACAGTCTGCGTAGCAGCCTTGCCCGTCGCATACCAGGGGCGCGTACGTCCGTCCCAGTCAGGCTTTGGCTTCCATGAGTCGAGGTTCTTGATGGGCTTGCCGTCGCTTTGCAAGGCGCCAAACACCAGAATGAACTCATCCTTGAGCAAAGGGCTGCCAATCAGGCGCTGAAGATTCTCGGAGCTGTAGTTGCTATCGATATTCTGAGTCAACAGATCCATGAGCTTGAGCTTGGCGTTCAGCCAGTTCTCGATCTGCCTGGCCAGCGTATTGCTCGACTCGGCAATGTTTGCCGAAACCTGCTTGTGAAGAGTGTCACGAACCTTTCCGACCTGCGTCACCGACAACAGACTGGTGGTACAGAACACTACCAGGGCTGCAGCCAATCCCGCCTTATGGACAATCTTCATCAAGTCGCTCCGTGCGTTTAGAAAGAAGATTTATCGTAAACAGGGTGATAGCTATATGCAATCAAGCGTTTGATTGAATAGAGCTTTTATACTAAGTCGATTTATGGCAGCCCGCCTCGTGAATGCAGCAAATCATACCTGTGCGCGGCATAACGGATGCATTAACGACAGATTCGAGGGTCAGCCGAGCTTGTCTAGGCGAAAAATTTTTTCAATCCCGAACGCTTTTCGTCCCCACATTCCCCCGCTCACAAAGGAGAAATAGTGCCGAGCAGACCAATGCCGATGGTCAAGGCCAAAAAACCAATCATGAAAAATGCAAGCTTAGCCATTTCAGGCCTCCTAGCAGAACAGGTTTGCAGTAAAGCGCGTGGCAGACACCTCTTGGAGTGCTGCGGTGTGGATATTGTGAAGTGGGGGCGAGTTGCAGTACAGATTCAGGTAGTGGAGAAAAATGCGGATCAGATGGACAAATGATCATAGCTTTGTTGTAAAGCATGCAGGTCTTTCAGAAAAGGCCCATTTATTCCAATAGTGCTTTTCTCACAAGAAAATTGCGGGCAAGCTGCGCCTTGCCTTATGGCCCCTACAGCCATCGCCATCGCCATCGACACGAGAAACGTTGAAACATCTAAGATCATAGGGAGGCAAATTGATAAAATACACAGCCACACTGATCGCCTTAATATTATTACCAAACAGCGCACTTGCCTCACTGGAGGAAGGTGTCGACGCACTAAAAAGACAAGACTATGCATCTGCCATAAAATACTTAAAACCAGAATCAGAAAATGGTTCTATAGCGGCCACTCGCTACATGGCAATACTCTACGAAAGTGGAAAGGGCATACCACAAAACCTCACTGAGGCTATAAAACTCTACGAAATAGCTGCCGACAAAGGGGACACTGTTTCACAAACCAGCCTTGCTGCACTTTATCAACATGGCAAAGGTGTCAATAAAAACTATAAAAAAGCTTTTGACCTCTATCAAAAAGCAGCTGACCAAGGTTTTACTGATGCAATGGTAGCCTTGGCAGACCTGTACAGTGATGGATTAGGTACAGAGAAAAATCTCGAAAGAGCAGCAAGCCTCCTGCAAACGGCATCACACAATGGAAGTCCAGCGGCACAAAACAACTTAGCGGCTATGTACATGAATGGAGTAGGTGTAGAAAAAAACCTGCCCAAAGCTTTTGAGCTTTTTCAATCAGCCGCCAAGCAAGGGTATGTTGTGGCACAACGTAACCTGGGAACTGTATATGATCGAGGCCTAGGAGTAACCAAAAACTCTGTCGAGGCTCTCAAGTGGTATCGCGCAAGCTCTGCGCAAGGAGATGCAATCGCGCAGTTTGCACTTGCACAGATGTATCAATATGGTACAGGCACAGACATAGACTATTCATCAGCATTAAAACTCTACAAGTTAGCTGCAGAGCAAGGGGTAGGAGCAGCCGAATATCACATAGGGTATATTTATTGGAAAGGACTTGGAGTAAGCAAAAATCCCTCCGAGGCAGCAAAGTGGTTCCAGCAAGCTGCGGCGAAAAATTTCCCGCAAGCACAAACCAACTTGGGTGATATGTACGAGAGCGGAATTGGGGTTGCAAAAAATGAAACCAAGGCGGCTCAATTTTATATACAGGCCGCTAAATCCAATTATCCTCAAGCAGAATATAAACTTGCAAAAATCCTGAAAGATGGACGAGGCTTACCAAAGGATCACTCTACAGCATTTATGTACTTCAACAAGTTGGCTGACAAGGGAATGAGCGAAGCTCAAAGCGAGCTTGGAGTTATGTATGAAAATGGCTTGAGCGTTGAGAGGGACTATGAGAAATCTGTCGCCCTTTTCCACAAAGCGGCTACTGGCAAATCAGCTTCCGGCTTCAAGAACTTGGGACGCTCATATGCAAAAGGCCATGGGACACCTAAAAATCTTGTCATCAGCTACGCACTAATAAACTGCGCACACAACATAGACTTCAATGACATTGATATACAAAACGAGCTAAATTCAACTCGGAAGGTAATCAATGAGCATGATTTGCAAAAAGCGCTGACTCTTTCACTGGCTATTGATAAGGAGGGCTTAACAGCAATCGAACGCTTTCTCGCAGAGCAATAAAAAAGCAAACAATCCAATCATTACGAGCAAGTCCAGATACGAAGCGCCATATTAACATGGCGCTTCGTATACTCGGCCATCCAGAGGTGCACCGTTACCGGCACACCTCTCCCTCAGACTTACTGCCAGTTAGCAGCCAGCACTGCCTCCAGTTGCGTTTGTTGCGCAGCTGTCAGGTTTCTTTCTGCACCTGCATCCACACCGAATGACGCCATGCTGTCGACCAGGTTTTGTACCTGGCTGTCGAGCAGGGTTTTGCCATCGGCCGTCTTGAACTGATCCACTTGATACTCATTGGCTGAATACCAGTTGCTCACCAGCACCTTGTCGTTGGTGTCGATGATGCTGACCTCCAGATCGCTGCCACTGCGACGGAACCACAGATCATCCAGACTGACATCGGCACCGAACTGCAGCACATCAGTGCCGCTGCTGGTGTCGTAGTTGCTGATGGTGTCTCTGCCGGAGCCAATGCCGAACTCATACGTATCACTGCCATCGCCACCAATGAGGTAATCGTTGCCAGCGCCACCATTGAGCACATCATTGCCGGTTCCGCCGTATAGGGTGTCGTTTCCGGCGTCTCCGAACAGACTATCGTTGCCTGCGTCGCCATACAGCGTATCGGTTCCGGCACCGCCAGACAGATTGTCGTTGCCAGCATCACCAAAGACACTGTCGTCGCCGTCGCCAGCATTGATGAGATCGTTGCTGGTATAACCGCGCAGGGTCTGGTCAGAGGCGCTGCCCAACAGCATCTGCGACTTGATCGTCGCCTGATCCCAGATTGTGCCGTCAGCGAATTGCAACTGGTCGACCTGATAGCCGCCAGTAGCATCTTCGCTGAAGTGGCTCATCACTCGCAGGCTATCGGTAGTGCCATTCACGCGTATGACCAGATCATTGCTCTCACGAGCAATGCTGACATCGTTCACGTTCAGATCGGCAAACTTGACGGTATCGAGTTTGCCGATACGGCCTTCGTGGGCATAGTAGATAGTGTCCTGGCCTGCACCTTTACCGAACAGATAGGTATCGTCGCCGTTACCACCATTCAGTTGGTCGTTTCCTGCACCACCGTCCAGCACATCATTGCCATCTCCACCGTTAAGCGCGTCATTCCCGGCACCGCCTTGCAGCAGATCGTCACCAGCGTCGCCATTGAGCGTGTCGGCACCAGCACCACCTGACAAGGTGTCGTTGCCGCTACCGCCATTGACCGTATCGTCGCCGGCACCGGCGTCGATCAGGTCATTGCTGGAAGTACCCGACAGCGTTTCATCGATGTCAGAACCTTGCATTACCTGGAACTTGATCCGGCTTTGATCCCAGATGGTGCCATCGGCAAACTCGATACGGTCGATCTGGTAGCCATAGGTGGCATCACTGGTGAAGTGGCTCACTACGCGCAGGCTATCGGTGCTACCCAGCACGCGGATGAGCAAGTCGTTACCTTCACGAAGCACGCTGACATCCGCCACGTTCAAGTCGGTCAGTCTTACGGTATCGAGCTTGTCGGCACGGCTTTCATAGGCGTAGTAGATGGTGTCTTGTCCAGCGCCCTTGCCGAACAGATACGTATCGTTGCCATCACCACCGTCGAGTTGATCGTTGCCCAGGCCGCCATCAAGGATGTCATCGCCGGTACCGCCGTTGAGGGTATCGTTGCCCGAACCACCCTGCAGCAGATCATTGCCCGCACCGCCGTTCAGCGTATCGGCTCCGGTATTACCCATCAGAGTGTCGTTACCGGCAGCGCCGTTAATGACGTCGTCACCCGCTCCCGCATCAATGACATCGTCACCGTCGGTGCCCGTGAGGGTTTCCTCGGCTTCACTGCCTTGCAGCACCTGATTCTTGATGGCTGCCTGATCCCAGAAACTGCCATCGGCGAACTGGATGCGATCAATTTGATAGCCATAGGTCGCATCACCCATGAAGTGATAAACGATACGCAGGCTGTCGGTGCTGCCCAGCACGCGAATGAGCAAGTCATTACCATCACGGCGCACGCTGACATCAGCAGCGTTCAGGTCGAGCAGCTTGACGGTATCCAGCTTGCCCGCACGATTTTCATAGGCGTAATACACCGTGTCCTGGCCCGCTCCCCTGGCGAAGAGATAGGTATCGTCACCATCTCCGCCATCCAGGCGGTCGTTACCGGCACCGCCATCCAGAACGTCGTTACCCAGGCCACCATTGAGCGTGTCGTTACCCACACCACCCAACAGCAGATCATCACCGGCTTCGCCATTGAGCGTGTCTGCGCCCTTGCTGCCTGACAGCGTATCGTTGCCACTGCCGCCATTGACGGTATCGTCGCCTGCGCCAGCATCAATGCTGTCATCGCTGGCAGTACCCGCCAACGTCTCATCGGCATCCGTACCTTGCAGAACGGCAGACTTGATCACAGCCTGGTTCCAGGTGCTGCCATCGGCAAACTGGATGCGGTCGATCTGGTAGCCATAGGTTGCATCGCTGGTGAAGTGGCTCACTACGCGCAGGCTATCGGTGCTACCCAGCACGCGGATGAGCAAGTCGTTACCTTCACGGCGCACACTGACATCGGCTGCATTCAGGTCGATCAGCTTGACGGTATCGAGCTTGTCGGCACGGCTTTCATAGGCGTAGTAGATGCTGTCCTGACCCGACCCCTTGCCGAACAGGTAAGTATCGTCGCCATTGCCACCGTCCAGCGTGTCATTGCCTGCACCGCCATCCAGCAGATCGTTACCGTTGCCGCCATACAGACTGTCTTTACCGTCGCCACCATTGAGCACATCGTTGCCGTCTTCACCATTCAGGGTGTCGGCACCGCTACCACCCGACAGGGTATCGTTACCGCTGCCGCCACTGACGACATCGTCGCCCGCTGCAGCATTGATCACGTCATCGCTGCCGGTACCCGCCAGGGTTTCATCGGCCTCAGTGCCTTGCAGCACTTGAGTCTTGATTGCGGTCTGGTCCCAGAAGCTGCCGTCAGCGAACTCGATGCGATCGATTTGATAACCAGCGGTGGCATCGCTCATGAAGTGATAGACCACACGCAAGGTATCGGTCGTACCGGTAATGCGGATGACCAGGTCATAGCCATCGCGCGCAACACTGACATCAGCAGCATTGAGATCGGTCAACTTGACCGTATCGACCTTGCCAGCGCGCGCTTCATTGGCGTAGTAGATGGTGTCCTGGCCCGAGCCCTTGCCGAACAGATAAGTGTCGTCACCGGCACCACCGTCAAGGCGGTCATTGCCTGCCCCGCCGTCGAGGATGTCATTACCGGCACCGCCGTTGAGGGTGTCATTGCCCGAACCGCCTTGCAGCAGATCATTACCCTCGTCGCCATTCAGGGTATCGGCACCGGTGCCGCCCGACAGAATGTCATTGCCTGCGCCGCCACTGAGTGTGTCGTCGCCTGCACCGCCATCGATCAGGTCATCGCTGGCAAAACCGCTCAGCGCCTGATCGGCAGTACTGCTAGTGAGCACTTGCGCTTTTATCAGGCTCTGATCCCAGGAACTGCCATCGGCAAACTCAATGCGATCAATCTGGTAACCGGCTGTTGCGTCGCTCATGAAGTGATAAACGACACGCAAACTGTCGGTCGCTCCGTTGATACGGACAACCAGGTCATAGCCATCGCGCGCAACGCTGACATCGGCCGCATTCAGGTCAACCAGCTTGATGGTATCGAGCTTGCCGACACGGGCTTCGTGGGCGTAGTTGATGGTGTCCTGACCCGAGCCTTTACCGAACAGGTAGATATCGTCACCGGCACCGCCGTCCAGACGGTCATTGCCAGCGCCGCCATCAAGCACGTCGTTGCCAGCACCGCCATTGAGGGTGTCATTGCCCGAACCGCCTTGCAGCAGATCGTTGCCGTCTTCGCCATTCAAGGTATCGGCTCCGGCACCACCCGACAGACTGTCGTTGCCCGCGCCGCCACTGAGAGTGTCGTCACCGGCACCGCCATCGATCAGGTCATCGCTGGCATAGCCCCACAG
>NZ_RBRE01000094.1 GCF_003700275.1 Pseudomonas cichorii
CAACAAAGCCTATGCGGCCCATGAGCGGAAGTTGGTGGCTGCGGGAAAGCGTAATGCTGAGGTCGAGCAGCTAAAGGATCGAGACTCGACCGACAAGGCCCCTGAGCCCGTAGTGGCAGTGGCGGCTGTTGAACCTGTTCCGGCAGTTGCTGCGCCTGAACCGGCACCTGCTCCAGCACCGACTCCTTCGGTTGTTCCCGAGGTAGCGGTCGCGGCGGCGGCTGTCACGGCCGCAGCGGTTGCGGCCGAGCTGGATGCCAGGTACGTAGAGGAGCTTCTGGCCGAAGATCCCGAGGATCCGGTTCCAGACCTGGCTCTTGAGCCAGAACCGGAGCCAGAGCCGGAATCAGAACCTGTTGTCGAGACTGCCGCGCCTCTGGTGGCAGAGTCTGCCGTCGACGAGGAAGCGTTCGATCATGATTTCGATCTGAGTCTGGACGAGTTCGACGAAGCGCCTGTAGCCGAGGTTGCCATCATCGACGATCTGGACGATCTGTTGCTGGATGAGCCGCTGGTTGCCAGTGCGAGTGATAACGAGGAACTGAGTTTCGAGTCGATCATGCAGCAGCAGGCCGATGCCCGTGCCGCTGCCGGGACTGATGACCTGACGGATTTCGACCTGGACCTTTCGGAAGAAGAGCCTGCGCTCAAGACCGAAGATGATCTGCTGTTGAGTCTGGAGGACGACGCCCTCGATCTGGGTGAAACCACGCCTGAAGCGCTGGCGGATCTGGAGCTGCCTGAGGATTTCGATCTGTCGCTGGCCGATGAGATCGAAACCGATCAGGCCACCCAGGCTTTCGCTTCCGAGATCGAGGACGTCAACGCCGAGCTGGATCGTCTTTCGCAGAACCTTGAGCATCCACCGCTCGATGAGCCGCGTTTCACGGCTGAAGATGCGGCTCTGGAGGACGAGCCTGAGTTCGACTTCCTGTCGGGTACCGATGAGGCTGCGACCAAGCTGGATCTGGCGCGGGCCTACATCGATATGGGTGATGCCGACGGCGCTCGGGATATTCTCGATGAAGTGGTCAGCGAAGGCGATGACGGGCAGAAGAGCGAAGCGCGCGATATGTTGTCGCGTCTGGCCTGATTCGGCTCCTGCAGTACGTGAACGGCCGCTTTTGCGGCCGTTTGCATTTACGGCCTGTTGACTGGCGTCTTTTTTCGGCGTCCGTATAATGGCCGCCTTTTCGCAGACTCACAGGCTGTAGCACCTTGGCGAACATAGATAACCCGGCCGCCGAGATGGCCGCCGAGGGCTTTTCCCGAATTGCGCTGGGCGTCGAATACAAGGGCTCGCGATATTGCGGCTGGCAGCGTCAGGCATCAGGCGTTCTCACCGTGCAGGAAACCCTGGAAGATGCCTTGTCCAGGGTTGCGGATTCCCCGGTTTCGCTGATGTGTGCCGGGCGTACCGACGCCAGTGTGCACGCCTGTGGTCAGGTGGTGCATTTCGATACCAGGGCCGAGCGTTCGATGAAAGCCTGGGTCATGGGCGCCAATATCAATCTGCCTCACGATATCAGCGTGACCTGGGCCAGGGTCATGCCTGCGCATTTCCATGCGCGCTTCAAGGCCATTGCCCGTCGCTATCGCTATGTGATCTACAACGATCAGATTCGCCCGGCGCACCTGGGCCAGGAAATCACCTGGAATCACCGGCCACTGGATGTCGAGCGGATGTCCGAGGCCGCTCAATACCTTGTCGGCACCCATGACTTCAGCGCCTTTCGGGCCGGGCAGTGTCAGGCCAAGTCGCCGGTCAAGCAACTGCACCATTTGCGCGTCACCCGGCATGGCAAGATGATTGTCATCGATGTGCGCGCCAATGCCTTCCTGCATCACATGGTGCGCAATATTGCCGGTGTGCTGATGACCATCGGCGCCGGGGAGCGGCCGGTGGAGTGGGCGAAGGAGGTGCTGGAAAGCCGCATCCGTCGCACCGGGGGCGTCACGGCGCATCCTTACGGCCTTTATCTGGTACAGGTGGAGTATCGGGACGAGTTCCCGTTGCCTGAACGCTACATCGGTCCGCACTTTCTCACAGGTTTCGAGCTTGACGGCTGACGTCCGGAAAAGCATTTGCTAACATCCGGGACTTTCCGAAAGGCCTGAGGTTTTCACCACATGTCAGCCGTTCGCAGCAAGATCTGCGGGATTACCCGCATAGAAGATGCATTGGCCGCCGTCGAGGCGGGAGCCGATGCCATCGGTCTGGTGTTCTATCCTCCAAGTCCGCGAGCTGTAACCGTGCAGCAGGCGCGGGCCATCATTGCCGCCTTGCCGCCTTTCGTTACCACCGTCGGGCTGTTCGTCAATGCCAGTCGGTGCGAACTGCAGGAGACGCTGGAGGCCGTGCCGCTGGATCTTTTGCAGTTTCATGGCGATGAAACGCCTGAGGAGTGCGAGGGTTATCACCGTCCGTACATCAAGGCGCTCCGGGTCAGGGCGGGTGATGATATTGCGACCACCTGCCGAGCCTACGGCACGGCCAGCGGCGTGCTGCTCGATGCCTACGTGGCCGGCGTGCCGGGCGGCACCGGGGAAACCTTCGACTGGGCGTTGATTCCCGACAACCTGGGAAAACCGGTGATTCTGGCTGGCGGGCTGACCTCGGCCAACGTCGCGCAGGCCATCGCTCAGGTCAGGCCGTATGCCGTGGATGTCAGTGGTGGCGTGGAAAAGAGCAGGGGGATCAAGGATCGCGACAAGATTCTTGCCTTCATGAGTGCGGTCCACGGTGCCTGATGTGACGGTTGTCGGTTTGCCGCCGTCCATAAGCCTGTCCCCGCCATAAGTATGCGGGTCGGATTGAACGAGCGACTGCATTTGCGTGTGTCGCCGATTAACAGTGGGGTGAAGAGGCATGCAGGTCTGCTGGATCGCTGCCCGACAATCGCCGCCACCTACACGAATTTAAGTCAAGGGCATGCGCCTGGCATGTAATCGCCAGCGTGGGAGCCAAACCGGTACTGGAGAAATAAAGCATGAGCAACTGGTTGGTAGACAAACTGATCCCTTCGATCATGCGTTCCGAGGTCAAGAAAAGCTCGGTTCCCGAGGGACTTTGGCACAAATGTCCTTCCTGCGAAGCGGTGCTTTATCGCCCCGAGCTGGAAAAGACCCTGGACGTCTGCCCCAAGTGCAACCACCACATGCGTATCGACGCCCGTGCCCGCCTGAACATCTTCCTGGATGTTGAAGGCCGTGCCGAGCTGGGTGCCGATCTGGAGCCGGTGGATCGCCTGAAATTCCGTGACAGCAAGAAGTACAAGGACCGTCTGGTCGGTGCGCAGAAGCAGACCGGCGAGAAAGATGCCCTGATTTCCATGAGCGGTACCCTGCTGGGCATGCCGGTCGTGGTGTCGGCGTTCGAGTTCTCCTTCATGGGTGGTTCGATGGGGGCAATCGTCGGCGAGCGTTTCGTGCGTGCTGCCAACTATGCGCTGGAAAACCGCTGCCCGATGATCTGTTTCGCTGCTTCCGGTGGTGCGCGGATGCAGGAAGCCCTGATTTCCCTGATGCAGATGGCCAAGACTTCGGCTGTTCTGGCGCGTCTGCGTGAAGAAGGCCTGCCGTTCATTTCCGTGCTGACCGATCCGGTCTACGGTGGTGTATCTGCCAGTCTGGCAATGCTGGGCGACGTCATCGTTGCCGAGCCAAAGGCACTGATCGGTTTCGCCGGCCCGCGGGTCATCGAGCAGACCGTTCGCGAAAAACTGCCGGAAGGCTTCCAGCGCAGCGAGTTCCTGCTGAGCCACGGCGCCATCGACATGATCGTTGCGCGCAGCGAGCTGCGTCCGCGCCTGGGTAACCTGCTGGCTCAGATGATGAACCTGCCGACTCCCAAGTTCGTCGCGCCAGTCCTGGAACCTATCGTCGTTCCACCGGCACCGGCCACTGTATGACCCCTGGAACCCTGGGCGACTGGCTCGCCTATCTGGAGCAACTGCATCCTTCGGCCATCGACATGGGGCTAGAGCGTTCGCGACAGGTGGCGCAGCAGTTGGGGCTGGTCCGGCCAGCGCCCCGGGTGATCACGGTCACCGGCACCAACGGCAAGGGCTCGACCTGTGCGTTCGTCGCAGCCTTGCTCCAGGCCCAGGGTTTGAAGGTCGGTGTCTACAGTTCTCCGCATCTGCTGCGCTACAACGAGCGGGTGCAGATTCAGGGTGTTGAAGCTTCCGACGCCGAGCTGTGTGCTGCCTTTGCAGCGGTCGAGGCGGCGCGTGGCGATATCACCCTGACTTATTTCGAGATGGGCACGCTGGCGGCTTTCTGGCTGTTCGAGCGGGCGCATCTGGATGCCGTGGTTCTTGAAGTCGGTCTGGGCGGACGCCTGGATGCGGTGAATCTGGTCGATGCGGACATTGCGCTGGTGACCAGTATCGGTCTTGATCATTCCGACTGGCTGGGCGACAGCCGTGAATCGGTTGCCTTCGAGAAAGCCGGTATTTTCCGTCAGGGTCGTCCGGCACTTTGCGGTGATCTGGATCCGCCTGCGCCATTGCTTGAGCAGGCTAAGCAACTGGGTTGTCCGTTGTCTCTGCGTGGTCGTGACTTCGATCTGACGGTTGAGGGTCAGGCCTGGAGCTGGCGTGGTCGAGACAAGGCGGGGCAGGTAGTGGAGCTGTCCGCTTTGCCTCTGCTGGATTTGCCGATGGAGAACGCCGCGCTGGCACTGCAGGCCTGTCTGTTGCTGGATCTGCCATGGCAGCCCGAGGTCATTCAGTCTGCATTGGCCGGCGCACGAATTACCGGTCGTCTTGATCGTAGGGTATTTCAGTGGCAGGGCAAGACCCTGAACCTGCTGCTCGATGTCGGCCACAATCCGCATGCCGCGCAGTTCCTGGCGCAACGCATGGCCCAGCGTCCGGTCTGCGGCAAGCGTCTTGCGGTGTTCGGCCTGCTGGCGGACAAGGATCTGGATGGCGTGGCAAGCGAGCTGGTTTCCAGTATCCAGGACTGGGCTGTGGCGCCATTGCCTACACCACGTAGTCGACCTGTCGCACAATTGCATTCGGTATTGCAGAACCTTGGCGCGCAAGTAGCGTCTTACGACAGTGTTGCGCTGGCACTCGAAGCTCAGTGCGCGCGCGCTACGACCGATGACGAAATTCTGCTGTTCGGATCTTTTTACTGTGTGGCCGAGGCTCTGGAGTGGTTGGCCCGGAACACCGACGAGGAAGCGGCAAATGGCTTTGCTGGATAAAGTGTTCAAGCAGCGAATGGTTGGCGCCCTGGTTCTGATTGCGGTGGCGGTCATCTTTCTGCCGATGCTGTTCACGCGCCAGGATGAGGTGCGTCAGGTGCAGGTCGAGGCACCTGCTGCGCCGCAAGCACCAGTCGCTCCGGCGGTGAAAGTGGAGCCGGTGGCTGTTCCCGAGCCGCAGATCCTGCCGCAGGAGCCGGTGCCGGGTGATGAGGACATGAGTGCTGCCAGTCAGGCTCAGCCGCCGTCCATGCCGATCGCGCCGTCACCGCCGGCTGCCAGTGCGCCTGCGCCTGCGCCAAAACCTGCCAGGCCGGCGCCCGCACCGGCCCAGGCTCCCGCTCCGGCAACTCCGGCAACTCCTGCAGCTCCGGCCGCAGCTGCCAAGCCTGCTGCTCCGGCGGGTGTCGATGCCAATGGCCTGTCCGTGAGCTGGTCCGTGCAATTGGCCAGCATGTCCAATCGTGCCAATGCCGATAACCTGCAGAAGACGCTGCGAACCCAGGGCTACAACGCTTACATTCGGACCGCCAATGGCGTGAACCGGGTGTTTGTCGGACCGTTGATCGAACGTGCCGAAGCCGATCGTCTGCGCGATCAACTGGACAAACAGCAGAAACTCAAGGGGATTGTGGTGCGCTTTCAGCCGGAGCGTGGCTAAAAGTCGTAACGCAGTGCTAATCGCAGCTTACCGGCAGGCGGGCGCTCTGCTAAAATGCGCCGCCTCATCAGTCTGTAGGCTGCACCGTGCCATTTACTCCGGTTGACTGGGCGATTATCGGAATTGTCGCCATCTCCGCTCTGATCAGCATCAAGCGCGGCTTCGTCAAGGAAGCCCTGTCTCTGCTGACGTGGATCATTGCGGGTGCAGTAGCCTGGATGTTCGGTGCGGGGTTGTCCCACTATCTGGTCAACTACATAGAAACACCTTCGGCCCGCGTGATTGCGAGCTGCATCATTCTTTTCGTCGCCACCTTGCTGGTGGGCGCCATGGTCAACTTTCTTATCGGCGAACTGGTTCGCGTCACCGGGCTTTCCGGGACCGACCGTTTTCTGGGTATGGTCTTCGGCGCGGCGCGCGGAGGCCTGCTTGTCGTGGTAGCGGTCGGGCTGTTGAGCCTGGGACCGGTACAACAGGATCAATGGTGGCAGCAGTCGCGACTGCTGCCGCAATTTCTCATGGTCGCTGACTGGTCGAAAAACCTGATTCTCGGGATGTCCAGCAAGTGGCTCGCCAGCGGCATCAGCGTTCCTGCTGAGCTGCCGTTCAAGGAGCAGATCCTGCCGGCTACCATGCCGCAGGAAGTGCTCGGTAAATCAAGTTCCACTAAGTAGGGGTTGTGTCGCATGTGTGGCATCGTCGGTATCGTCGGTAAGTCGAACGTCAATCAGGCGCTGTATGACGCGCTCACCGTCCTCCAGCACCGCGGCCAGGACGCTGCCGGTATCGTAACCAGCCATGAAGGCCGGTTATTTCTGCGCAAGGACAATGGCCTGGTACGTGATGTATTCCATCAGCGCCACATGCAGCGTCTGGTCGGGCACATGGGTATTGGTCATGTGCGTTATCCAACAGCGGGCAGCTCGACTTCGGCCGAAGCCCAGCCGTTCTACGTCAACTCGCCTTATGGCATCACCCTGGCGCACAACGGCAACCTGACCAACGTCGAGCAACTGGCCAAGGAGATCTACGAATCTGACCTGCGCCACGTGAACACCAGCTCCGACTCGGAAGTGTTGCTCAACGTGTTTGCCCATGAACTGGCCGTGCGTGGCAAGTTGCAGCCTACCGAAGAAGACATCTTCGCGGCCGTGACCGACGTGCACAATCGTTGCCGTGGCGGCTATGCCGTAGTGGCGATGATCACCGGCTACGGGATTGTCGGCTTCCGCGACCCCGATGCAATTCGTCCGATCGTCTTCGGTCAGCGTCATACCGACGAAGGCGTCGAGTACATGATCGCCTCCGAAAGCGTCTCCCTGGACGTACTGGGCTTTACCCTGATTCGCGACCTGGCACCGGGCGAAGCGGTCTACATCACCGAAGACGGCAAGCTGTTCACCCGTCAGTGTGCGGCCAACCCGAAATATGCACCGTGCATCTTCGAGCACGTGTATCTGGCGCGTCCCGATTCGATCATCGACGGCATCTCGGTCTACAAGGCGCGTCTGCGCATGGGCGAGAAGCTGGCGGACAAGATCCTGCGCGAGCGCCCGGATCACGATATCGACGTGGTCATCCCGATCCCGGACACCAGCCGTACCGCTGCGCTGGAACTGGCCAACCACCTGGGCGTCAAGTTCCGCGAAGGCTTCGTCAAGAACCGCTACATTGGCCGGACCTTCATCATGCCGGGCCAGGCTGCACGCAAGAAGTCCGTGCGCCAGAAGCTCAACGCCATCGAGCTGGAATTCCGCGGCAAGAACGTGATGCTGGTGGACGACTCCATCGTGCGCGGCACCACCTGCAAGCAGATCATCCAGATGGCACGCGAAGCGGGCGCCAAGAACGTCTACTTCTGCTCGGCTGCTCCGGCAGTGCGTTACCCCAACGTCTACGGCATCGATATGCCGAGTGCTCATGAACTGATCGCCCACAACCGCACCACTCAGGACGTGGCCGACCTTATCGGTGCCGACTGGCTGGTCTATCAGGACCTCAATGACCTGATCGAAGCGGTCAGCGGCAGCAAGAAGATCAAGATCGACAACTTCGATTGCTCGGTTTTCGACGGCAAGTATGTGACCGGCGATATCGACGAGCATTATCTGAACCGGATCGAGCATGCGCGTAACGACGCTTCCAAGGTAAAAAGCCAGGCAGTGAGCGCCATCATCGATCTGTACAACAACTAATCGAGCAAGGAGTGACGGCATGACTCAGGAATGGGATGCCGGTCGGCTGGACAGCGACCTGGAAGGCGTGGGTTTCGATACCCTCGCCGTACGCGCCGGACAACATCGCACGCCGGAAAGCGAGCATGGCGATCCGATGTTCTTCACCTCCAGCTACGTGTTCCGCACGGCTGCCGATGCAGCTGCGCGTTTTGCGGGTGAGGTTCCGGGCAACGTCTATTCGCGCTACACCAACCCCACCGTGCGTTCCTTCGAGGAGCGCATTGCGGCGCTGGAAGGGGCAGAGCAGGCGGTTGCCACCGCCACCGGCATGGCGGCAATCCTTTCCGTGGTGATGAGCCTGTGCAGCGCCGGCGATCATGTGCTGGTGTCGCGCAGTGTCTTCGGCTCGACCATCAGCCTGTTCGAGAAGTACTTCAAGCGTTTCGGTATCGAAGTCGACTACGTGCCGCTGGCGGACCTGTCCGGCTGGGATGCGGCGATCAAGGGCAACACGAAAATGTTGTTCGTCGAGTCGCCGTCCAATCCGCTGGCCGAACTGGTGGATATCGCTGCCCTGGCTGAAATTGCTCACGCCAGGGGTGCGTCGCTGGTGGTGGACAACTGCTTCTGCACGCCGGCACTGCAACAGCCGTTGAAGCTGGGTGCGGATATCGTCGTGCACTCGGCAACCAAGTTCATCGACGGCCAGGGTCGTTGCATGGGCGGCGTGGTTGCCGGGCGCAGCGAGCAGATGAAGGAAGTGGTCGGTTTCCTGCGCACCGCAGGTCCAACCCTGAGCCCGTTCAATGCCTGGATCTTCCTCAAGGGGCTCGAAACCCTGAGCCTGCGCATGCGCGCTCATTGCGCCAATGCCCAGGCCGTCGCCGAATGGCTTGAGCAGCAGGATGGTATTGAAAAGGTTCACTACGCCGGACTCAAGAGCCATCCGCAACATGAGTTGGCCCAGCGCCAGCAAAAGGGTTTCGGGGCGGTGGTGAGTTTCGAGGTCAAGGGTGGCAAGGAAGGCGCATGGCGTTTCATCGATGCCACGCGGCTTATCTCCATTACCGCCAACCTGGGTGACAGCAAGACCACCATCACTCATCCGAGTACCACGTCCCACGGTCGTCTCGCGCCTCAAGAGCGTGAAGCGGCAGGGATTCGCGACAGCCTGATCCGGGTTGCGGTCGGCCTGGAAGATGTTGCAGACCTTCAGGCAGACCTGGCACGCGGTCTGGCGGCGTTGTGAGTGACTGGGCGATGAAAATCGCCAGCACCAACAATGGCCGGGTGGCGCTGGTAACCGGCGCGGCACGCGGGATTGGCCTGGGCATCGCTGCCTGGCTGATCGCCGAAGGCTGGCAGGTGGTGCTGGCGGATCTTGACCGTAATCGTGGCGGCAAAGTGGCCGGGGTGTTGGGTGACAACGCCCTGTTCATTGCCATGGACGTTGCCAGCGAAGAGCAGGTGGCCGCAGGTGTGGCCGAGGTACTCAGGCGCTTCGGTCGCCTCGATGCGCTGGTCTGCAACGCCGCTGTTGCCGATCCGCACAACACTACCCTTGAAAGCCTCGATCTGGCTCACTGGAACCGGGTGCTGGGCGTCAACCTCAGTGGTCCGATGTTGCTGGCCAAGCATTGTGCGCCTTATCTGCGCGCTCACTGCGGCAGCATCGTCAACCTGAGTTCAACCCGTGCCAGACAGTCGGAAGCCGATACCGAGGCCTATGCAGCGAGCAAGGGCGGCCTGTTGGCCCTCACTCATGCACTGGCTATCAGTCTTGGTCCCGAGATTCGCGTCAATGCCGTGAGTCCTGGCTGGATCGATGCACGCGATCCTTCCGCGCGTCGTGCCGAACCGCTGTCCGAGAGCGATCATGCGCAGCATCCGGCAGGCCGGGTAGGGACTGTGGAAGATGTTGCGGCCATCGTGGCCTGGTTGCTGTCGAGGAATGCCGGGTTCGTCACCGGTCAGGAGTTCGTGGTCGATGGCGGCATGAGCAGAAAGATGATTTATGTGGAATGAGCTTCAGCTTCATGCTGTGAGCTGCAAGCAAGGCGCGAGTGATCGCGCCTTTTTTGTTTTTATCCGTCCCTTGAAGGTGTTGCGCAGTAATGGCTTTTTTCGGCTTTTTGAAAAAAACTTCAAGCAGGGTATTGACTTAGGTACGGTAGGTGCGTAAATTTCGCGGCCTCAGCGAAGCAAAGGGTGATTAGCTCAGCCGGGAGAGCAGCTGCCTTACAAGCAGCGGGTCGGCGGTTCGATCCCGTCATCACCCACCATCGTTGAGGTTGAAAGCTGTTGTACGAGGGCTTTCAAGATTGAAGCAACACATGCGCAGCGGTAGTTCAGTCGGTTAGAATACCGGCCTGTCACGCCGGGGGTCGCGGGTTCGAGTCCCGTCCGCTGCGCCATATTATCCAGATCGGGTTCGCCGGGTCCGGGATTGAAGAGCCGAAAGGCTATTCAATCAGGCAGTGATTCAAACTACCGAAAGTTTGTTTCAGGTCGATTAAAAGAGTTTCACAAGCGATACGCAGCGGTAGTTCAGTCGGTTAGAATACCGGCCTGTCACGCCGGGGGTCGCGGGTTCGAGTCCCGTCCGCTGCGCCATATTTGCTTCCACTAAGGCCCACTGAACGCCTGGAAGCTACGGAAATAGCGGCCTTGAGCCGCTTTTTTCGTTTTCTGAATTCCACTGGAATCCATCTCCAGCCACGGTTTTTAAGTACACATTTAAGTACACCGCTGGCACAGCCTTTTACGATTCCTTGCGCATCAATTTTCGTATTGGTCCGTCTACCGCTGGGTTGTATTCCCCTCCTTGATCCAAAAGGAGGTGTCTGATGGCTCTGACAGATACAGCGATCAAGCAAGCCAAGCCCGCCAGCAAGCCTTATACGTTAACTGATGGGGATGGCTTATCTCTGCAAGTGCCTACGACGGGTTCGAAACGCTGGCATTTCCGTTTCTATTGGCATGACAAGCAATTGCGCATTTCCCTCGGCACCTATCCTGACGTTAGCCTCAAGGAGGCTCGTCAGCGGAGAGAGGCTGCACGTGCTCTGGTGGCCAACAATATCGATCCCCGCTCACATCGTCGCGCCGAGCGCCAAAAAGCCTCTCACGCCGCCAACAACACGTTTGAAGCGGTTGCTGGTCGCTGGCATGAGTTCCGAAGTAAAAAGCTGACGAAAAGTAAGAAAGGCAGTGCAGGGCAAGCCGGTAAATACCTGAAGAAGGACATGCTGCCGTGTTTGGGCAATCTTCCGATCTCAGATATTTCTCGTGGTGACGTGCTGGAGCTCATTAGGCGAATTGAGCGCAGAGGGGCGCTGGTTTCTGCTCGAAAGGTACGCACCTGGCTCAACCAGATCTTTCGTTTTGCCATGGCGGAAGGGCTCGTTGATGTGAACCCAGCAGCAGATCTTGATATCGTTGCCGAGACGCCGCGGCCAGTTCGCCATAATCCCTTCCTCCAGGTAAATGAACTTCCAGGACTGCTCAGGACCGTTACCCACTATGGGTGTGCAGAAGCAACACGGCTTGGTATTCGGCTATTGCTGCTGACAGGGGTGCGCACAGGAGAGCTGCGGGCGGCGACCCCAGACCAATTCGATCTCGACAAGGGGATTTGGCTGGTGCCGCCGGAGGGTGTGAAGCAACTCCGGAGTCGTGTTCGAACACAGGGGAATGAGATCCCACCTTATGTGATCCCACTGTCTATTCAAGCAATTGCAATTGTGCGGCGGCTGGTGCAGTTAAGGGCGCGCGGTGCGCGGTATCTGCTGGTTCACCGATACGAACCGCAGGAAATGATCAGTGAAAATACCCTTAATACCGCGATCAGCCGGATGGGTTACAAAGGAAGGCTCACCGGTCATGGCATCAGGGCCACCATCTCAACGGCGCTCAACGAGGTTGGCTTTGTAGAAGAGTGGATTGAGGCGCAGCTTTCACACGCTGATAACAACCAAATTCGGGCTGCATACAATCATGCAGAATACGTCGAGCCGAGACGTAGGATGATGCAATACTGGGCGGACTTATTAGATGCCCTAGAGGTTGGCGTTCCGCTCCCTGCGCCTGAAGCTTACATGCCGCAAATCGTGCGACCTTCAACGGAATTTCTGAGCGTGAAGCGGGTACCTGCTGATTAGCAGTCCGAAGTCAGGCTATGCGATCAAGGTCGGACAGGATAGATTTGAGGAGACCAGGGAGTGACGTATTGCGGTATGACTCCTTCGATCACCGATCAGGGAAGAAGGGCTTTGAGAAAGCCCAAGTGAGGAACACGGTGAGTGCTACTAATTGGATCAACTGGATCGACGAAATCGCAGCTGAATCAGGTAGGCGAGATATTTCTCCGTGGGGGGGTTGCTTGACGCCTGAGAACACCGCCAGCCTCTTACTGATGTGCGGTGCTAGGCTTTCCATGGATCCTCCTTCTTGTCTGCCGTCAGCTAGAGAGGTGGCAAAGCGCTGCTTCTATAAATACAAATACCGTCTTTATTTGGGTGCAAATTGCGACCTCACAGACGCGAAGATCCCTCCTGTGCCGGTCGGCGCTTCACGTGTTGTTGCCACTGCATGAAGCGCGAGACTGTGTTAATCAAGTCTTCTGTGCTGGCCAAACGTAGAGCAAACGGCCCTTGGAGCGATCTAGCGCTTCACACCATCGGTTGGCGCGCATTTCAGGATCTATGCTCCCAGGTATGCGAGGTCGTGATTGGCCGGCCCGTGGAAATCTTCCGCGAAGCTCAAGACGGCGGTCAGGATGCGGTCTTCCTCATTTCTGCAGAAAGCGACGCTCTGCTGATCGGAACCGTGCAATGCAAGCATACGTCCGATGCCGCAAAGGCGTTGAAGCTCAGTGATCTCACCGCCGAGATTGCTCATGTCGAGGAACTGGTCAAAGCCGGTCAAGCAGAGACCTACGCCTTCATGACGAACATGAGCGTAGATGCGCCCGTCGCATCCGCAATGCGTGCCAAACTCCGCGCGCTTGGCGTGCGTAAGCCGCACATTCTCGGTCGCCAGTATATCGTCCGTGTTATCAGGAGCAGCCCGCGCCTCCGGGCCCTCGTTCCGCAGGTCTACGGCCTAGGCGACCTCACATCGATCGTAGATGAGCGGCTCAGCGAGCAGAGCCGGGCGTTGCTTGACAGCTGGATTCCAAAGCTTCGCACCTATGTACCTACGCAGGCTCATCGCGATGCAGTCAACGCGATCGCCGAGCACGGCGTAGTTTTGCTACTCGGTAATCCCTCTAGCGGTAAATCGGCGATTGGCGCCATCGTGTCGACCATAGCGTCGGAGAATCCAGACAACACGGTACTTGCTTTGACCAGCCCGCGCGACTTTGAGGCGGGTTGGAATCCTAATGATCCGGGACGCTTCTTCTGGATCGACGATGCCTTCGGCTCCAATGTGCTACGCGACGACTATGTGCAGGATTGGACGTCTGCCTTCTCCAAGCTGCGGGCCGCGATCAAACATGGCAATCGATTTCTTCTAACTTCCCGAAAACATATCTATGAAGCGGCGCGGCGCCGGCTCGGGCAGCGCAACCTTGCCCAATTCGCAGACGGTAGCGCGGTGGTGGATGTCGGCGAGTTGACGTTCGAGGAGAAGACGCAGATTCTCTATAATCATGTGAATTTCGGTGAGCAGAGCCAGAGCTGGCGATCGAGCATCAAACCGCATCTAACCGCTGTCGCTGCGGTTCGCGATTTTCTCCCAGGGATCGCCGAACGTCTCGGGGACCCAAACTTCACCAAGGGCCTAGCGCCCCGCGAAAGCTCACTCGTACGCTTTATGGAGGAGCCGACAGAGCATCTGATTGATACCGTCAACGCCTTAGATGATCAACTGCAGGCCGCGCTCATCCTCGTGTATGTCCATCAGGCCGGATTCGATCCTAGCGATCATGACGCTTCGGCCGCACAGGCGGTCGCCGAGCTGACTGGGTACACTCTCAGTAAGATTCAGGATTGTTTCGCTGAGCTGAAGGGCTCGTTCCTGAAGCTTTCCGGATCAAAATGGACCTTCGCCCATCCGACGATCTCCGACGCCCTAACGGAGATTCTGCGCCAGAAGCCCCATATGATGGCGGCGCTCATACGAGGCGCGACTATCGACACCATTCTCAGCAGTTTCACGTGCGAGGGCTCGCCGCTCATTCGAGATGCGCTTGTCATCCAGACAGCCCTCGACGACGCTCTGGTCGCACGACTTGGCCGCACGCCCGACGAATTGCACCGCAATTGGATGCTGTTCCACTTCCTCTCCTATCGTTCGAGCGAGGCCTTGTTCGTCAAAGCCGTCGAGCAATTTCCCAATCTACTTCGACGGTCCTGCTGGCAATCTGATCTAACTAGCAACGATCCCCGGATCGCCACCTATGCACGTGCTCATCACCTCAGCGTCTTGCCTAACGATCTGCGCTCTGAGTTAGCCGACAGGCTGGAATCTGCCGTGCTCAACGGTCTCGACGTCTCCTTCTTCGACGAGCCACAGATGCTAGCGGTCATACCGCCGCTAAGGCTTATCGGTGTGGGCTTGGCGCTGCGGACAACTGTGCTGCCGTCGCTCGAAGAGAGGATCGATGAGATCGCCGCCGACGCTGACTTGGACGAAGAGCCTGACAGCCATTTTAAAAAGCTTCTCAGCGTGCTTGATCGCATTGAGACGATTGGTGTCGACGCGGACGCCACGGCTTTGATCGACGACGCGCGAGATCACGTGAAACGCTCAGTCGAGGCGCTTGAAGAGCGCAAGCGCGAGCATGATGAAAGCTCTGAAGACGAAGCGGATTGGACGCACATCGTGACGCAAAAGAAGGAGGAAGCTCTGCCTTCCACCCCCGTAGTGACAAAGCGTTCGGTGTTCGACGATGTCGATAAATAATAGTCGAGACATCAAGCAATCGCAGTCCGACGCGTCGGACACATCCTTCTCCTATAGCGCGGATGCAAGGCGTCCCCTGCGGGGCGCGGCCGCCGCTCAAGCCGGCTTCGACTATCAGCTAGACGTCTCTATCCTCGCAGCCCTGCAACTCCTCCTCATTTCCAAAGCGGCTACGCGCCTGGTGCTGGAACCAGCAAACGAGGAAGATCTGGAGGCGGATCTGGAGCCCAACGTGCCAGGACGCGTACAACCCAGTGCGGCTGTCTCTGGCGGATACAAGCTTGTTATCCAAGTCAAAATGGACAACGGCGAGCCCTGGTCGGTCGAAGATTTCGAGGATCTGCTCAAGCACGGTTCCGACAAAAAAGGTGGACGCCGAAAAGCACTGCATCATCTCGACGATCCGAACACCCACTATCTGCTCGTGACCAATGCCGACACCAAGGGTGTCGCGCGTAACCTGCTGGTCGAAGGCTTCGAAGAGGTATCCGACAAGGTAAGCTTCCCTCCGAGCCTTCATGCCACACTGAAAGCTTCGCCCGAAGGTCGCGTCGCGATCTGGGGCAAGCTCACCGAAAAGCAGCTGGCATCCGATATCCGGGAACTGATGTCGGACCTGCTGCATGTCCCGAAGGTCGAGCAGCCAAATCTGATTGCAAAGCTGCGTCTCGAAGCTAAGCGGAGGACCCGAGGCAGCACGCCTGGTCTATGGACGAGCGACGATCTTCTCGCGACGGTTAGGACGCACGGCGGGTTCCTGGCCAGCTCTGCCAGCCTCGAGCATTTCGTGGCGCCTGCGAACTTCGATGAGATGCTCAGAATCCTAAACGACAAGAATGCAGTCGTGATTATGGGCCCTTCAGGTACGGGCAAGACGCAAGCGGCGCTCAAGCTATGCGATATCGCGCGACGGCGCGATGGTGCGTTGGAAGTCGTTACGATCGGCGCTGACGATTCGCCGACCAGCGCGCGTAAGGTCGTTAACAACGGATCGACACTCTTCTATGTCGATGACCCGTGGGGCCAATTTAGCCTTCGCGGGGGCAGCGAAGCATGGACCGAGCAGCTACCGCGCCTACTCGCCAAGGCCACGCCGGATCACCAGTTCGTTATCACGTCCCGCAGCGACATGATGCAGAGCGCCAAGGTCGGGGTGAGTCTCAACACCTGGTCAGTCGAGTTGGATGCCGGCCAGTATCGGGATGGTCAACTCCGCGACATTCATGACAATCGCATGGATCAGCTACCGGCCGCTCTGCAAACCACGGCGTACGCGTTTCGCAATCAAGTGCTAGACAAACTTGGGACGCCGCTCGAGATAGAGCTGTATTTCGCCCACATGCAAACCGGCCCCGATGCCGGGGAAAAAGACCATATCTTCTTTCGCCGGTTGCTCGAGTTGGCGCAGCGCGATGCGGTGGAAGGTGTCGTCGTCAGAGCTCTATCATCCATCGACACTTGCGGAACCTCAGCCATCGTTTGGGCGCTGCTGGCGGCGCGTGGCCAGTTCGACCGCGGCCAACTTCACGCTCTTCAACGCGCCCTACGTGGACTTGATCGAGCACTAGGCGATGGCCTGGATCGCCTCGTAGACCGTATGGTCGCGTCCCGCCATCTGCGGCAGCCGGCCCGCACGATCGCCTTCGCTCACCCGAGCGTCCGCCAAGGCTTTGAGGCCTTCGCAAGCAGCAACTGGGGGCAGAGCGAGTTTGCGATCGAGACCTTGATCGCCGCGCTCGTTCAGCTGCCGTCAACGCATCGCAACTGGGGCATGGAAACGGCAGCACGAGTTTATGAAGTTGCTCGCACGTTCGCTTGCCGACAGGACGTTGAGCAAACCTTCGCAATTGACTCCGACAGCCAGGAAGCGATCGATGCCTGGCTGGACGAAAGCCTCCTGGACCCCGGCTCCAAGTTCGCACCATTGCTGGAGCTAGCGTCCGAGGTGGGTAGCGATGCCTCGATACCAAGTCGCGTGGCGCGATGGCTGTTGAAAGGTACACAGCGGGGGGCTTCCTTCTTCACCCGTAACTGGCAGCCGCCGATCTTTGACGATGCCTGGTACGACACTGTGTCCGCGAGCCCCATCGGGTCCAAAGTCGCCGCGCGATTTATTCGTGAGGAGCTTGGCTTCGACCGAGGGGACTACGGAGCGGACTTCGCTAAGCGGCTCGATCGCTTCGCCCCCAACCTGACCACCGCCTATCTCGACGCCGCGCACGAGATGGTCGGCCACGGCTTCGAGCTTAACGCTAACGCTGTCGCGGCCGGCGCCGTGCGTGATCTAGCGGGATTCGAGAGGATAGTGCAGGCTGCGTTGGATGACTGTGCGAGCATCCACCGTCAATACGCTAAGAGTGGCCGAGAGGAATGGCGTGCAATTGAGGATGGCGAACGTGACCATGCCGCTGAAGAGGCCGCGCAGTCGAGCCATGAAGGCGACGGTTACACATCCGGTGTCTTCATCGATGCCTACATCCGCCAACTTCGCGTAGAGGGTCGCTGGCTGGTTCTTGCCAGCCATCCGCGCGTAGCGGAATTGGTCCGTGCCTGGGCGCAGGCGCTCTCAGCCTCCCCCGGACCGGTGGGTGAAGGCGAGCTTCGAGCCATTCTTGTAGCGGGCAATGGTATGGATGAGGAGTCAAATGTTTGGACGGCAGCGCGAGAGCACTGGCGCGAAGCGCTGGAACCTATGCTTACGGCGCGGATTAGCTCAGTCCCCTCCGAGGTGGATCTGCGTGACGAGCTTGCGTCCACAGCTTTGATGGTCGCACCAAATTCCTTGGTCGCCGCATTCCAGGTGAATAGTGGACAGCCTGATCGACAAGTCACCCTGCTAACTGCCATGCAGCGCGCCTGCCGGCAACTCGGAAAAGACAGCCCTGCGGCCACACTAAGTCTGATTACGGACGCGCTTCCAAGGGAACTAAAGGAAATCTACAAAGCGCTCCCGACTAGGAAGCGGAAAGCTCGTAAGGTCCAGGGTCCGACGCTCTTATTCCTGACGGCTTGTGCCTCGCAACTCGATGCGGATGCGCTCGACCTTGTCGTGCCGGTCATCATTGCAAGCAGTGGCGACGCCTCGCCAGCGATCATCCAGTGGCTGACCATTGCCAGCCGTACAGAGCATGCCGTCAGTGCGACCGAGGCGGCGATTGCGATTGGCGATACCGTCCTTGTTGAGGCTGCGCTTCGCCACCAGCGCGCCGATGCGCGCCGTACGGCGCTGTTACATCTGGCGCCGACATTCCCGGACCCCTTGCCGCCTGCAATCCTCGCAATGGCATCCGATCCTGGAAGCCGCGTTCGCCGCGCCTTAGTCGCCCTGCTTGCAGAACGGCCGCACCCGGATCACCTCAAAACGCTGTTGTTTCTGATACATGACACTTGGTCGAGCGCCGAACCGCACTACGACGAGCCCGAGAGCTTTGATATTGCGCAAGAGGCGGTCGTTGCCCTTGCAGTGAACGGTCCCTTATCCGATGCAATCGGCAATACTCTTCTCGATCTTGCCACCACAACGCTCGACCGCGCGCTTAGCCGAAATGCCCTGATCGTCGCAGCGAATTGCTGCAGTGCGAGAATCCAGCAGAAGATATTGAACCTCGTCAATATTCCGGAAGCCCGTTGGATACGCCTCGACGCCATTGAAGCCCTGGCCGACGCCGATTTCGTAGACCCTAGCATTGTCGCGCATCTGACATCCGCGTTTCTGCTGAGTACGCCGCCAATCCTCGCCGCGTCAGCGGCTCATCTCGTCGGGGCTCATGCTTCCGCGAAAAATGCCCTTAAACTTTTTGAGCGGGTCGCCAACTCGAACAAGCGACGCGCTCTGCTGCTGGTTGGCGCCAACGCTATGGCCAGGGGTGATCGTACGACTGCCGATCGAATCCTCGATCTGCTTGAACCGGATCATCCTGGACGTCAATTGTTGATGGCTTCCGAACCTCTTTCAGCCTCAATTCTCGACGATCTCGGCAAAGTCCAGTTGAGAGAAGCCGTACGAAAGCGGCTTGGAGATCGCATTGTCGTTCCTTGACCAGCGCAGTGAATCGGCAAGCACAAGCTTGCTAGCTGATCACGCACCTGAAGTCTGAATCGCCCCGGGTTTCGTGGACGCCTTCATAAGCGGGCTGTGTGCCAGCAAGTCCAATTGCTGGGGATTACTCACGAGGAGGTAGCCAGCTTGGATTCATCCCCAGTCTCCGAATCGCTCAGCGCCGCCGTTCATTCCCGTTGAGCACATGGCACGGCCTGCATACGGCTTGGAGGATCGCAGTCTGATGAGCATCATCAAGAAGCTGCAAAGCAGCGTGCCCTAGCGGCAAAGAGAATGGCTTTTTGTCCAGCCAGTTAAAGCGGGAAAATATCTCCTCGATCTGAGGAGGGCTAAGCGTCTGAATGATCTGGGTGACCACAACGTTGAACTCAGGAGAAACGTGGTCAACTTCACTTGAGGGGTTGTTCCCGCACCGTTCGCAAATTGGGTGTGTCGACCTATAACTGGAAATTATAGGGTGTGCGGCATCCCTGAGCGCGCGATCCAACCAGGCCATTTCATCTCGAGAGTCGAGGCATTGCGTCCATGAGACTCCGTGCCAGCCATGGGCTGGAAAGTAGCCTTGGAAATCGTAAGCTGCTCCGTGTCGGAGTAGTTTTCGAAAGAGACTAGGGCGAAGGCGTTGCGCTGCGCAGTGGTAATGTTTCAGGAGTATGAGGTCGGAAATGAGGGAGGACTCAAATTCCTGTCCGAAATCAACCGCTGCAACTTCCTCCCGAATCACCTCCTTTAGACGGGTTTTCGTCATCCCTCGAAAGAACTCTTTTCCTCGGCCCATTTTTTGATCCTTGGAGTTAGGCTTGTCAGGCCAACTATGTGCTTTCATTTTTTAACGGGTGGTATCAGTTTCGGCTGCTGAGTCAGGAAATGCTTAATCTCCCGGGCCAGTGGTTTCTCCAATTCCTAGAAAACTACGCCGCTGTATCGGTTGGAATTCCATTTACAGTCGCTTTCACGCCCGTACGCGGGTTTCCTTCCAGATAGATTGTGTTCAATAGCTGCTTATCTGAAATGCTAGAAAATTTCTGCATCAGGTGTCGGGCTAAACTGTCGCTTGCGGTAGTAAGGATCAAATTCATGTTCGGCATTGACGTTGCGGCGAGTCTGAAAATGTCCAGCATAGCTACGCGGTTCAGGTCATCCAGATGGGCGATCGGCTCATCTAGCAGGAAACTGCCGCCGGTACTTTTTGCTCTGGCAAGGTAGAGCGATAGCGCCAGGTCTTGCCGCTGTCCTTGGCTCAATTTTTCTTGAGCTTCCAACGGTGTGTCGTGACCTTCAGCGAGTACCATCCAGTTCAAATCGTCCCCAGAGACACTCAGCTTGTGATAGACCTCGTTGGCGTGCATCCGCGAGAACAATTCAGTCGCTGGGCCTAAAAGGGGGGATAGACTCGAAACGGTCGCGTTACGAACATGATCGCTGTATCGACCGATCGCATTGTCAGCGGCTGTTATGTGGCTTTGGCCTGCCTTGAGCTTCTCTGTAACCACCTGCTTTTCTTTGTGAAGGCTCCTCAATCTCTCGGAGTCGTCATCGACACTCAGGAGGATTTTGCACTCGCTAATTTTAAGTTCATATCCCTCCGCTCTCGCGAGTTCTCCTTCCACGCGAGTTTGTGTTGCGGCGTGCAACTCCACTGAAACTGGGAGACCGCTGTTGACTTCGTTCCATTGGCTTTGGAAACGATTTACTATTTCAGAAACCGCCGCAATGCTGGCGTTGACCTGGTGAGATTCTTGGGTTTTGGCCTGAATACTTTGGAGCTTCTCGGCCACGGAGCGGGTGAGAGCCGGTTGCTCTGCACCGTCCGACTTAAGTTGTTGCTCGAAATGCTGGGTGTAATGAATCAGGGCCTTCCGTGCAGCAGGTACCCCATCTCTTGCGTTGACTGAAGACGGCAGCTGAAAGAACTCATCAATCCTTGGCATTGCATCTGCGATTTTTTTTGCATCAAGCGCGATTCTGATACTGGTTAGCAGGTATTCAAAGCTGTTGACGTCAGAAGCTGAGAACTCAGCTTTATTCATGGTTGCTAAATAGCTTGTTTTCTCGTCAATTGACTTCAGTTTGTCGGCTACAGACTTAAGCTGGGCAGAATAATTTTCAGCTGAAGATTGCTGTAGGTTAGCGGTTTGTAATGATGAGCTCCACAGCTGCTCGGTCGCCTGAGCCGTTTCCAGGTTGCTTTTGGCCGCCTGCAACTCTGGTGTTGCAGCAGCGTAAGTAAGGTGCTCGTGCAATGCGTCAGCCGATTTCCAGTCATGGCTGCACAAGGGGCAATGACCACTCGTGAGAGCTTTCATCGCTTCATGTCCGAGAGCTCTTAGACGATCTATAACGCTTGATAAAGCGTCGAATTCGGCTTGAGCTTTTATTCTCGCTTGCTTGGCCTCATCTGCAGATTTTGATGTCTGAACGAAGTTTGCTGGTGGTAAGACAGGGTTGCGTAGCAAATCTTCTTTTCGTTGGAGGAGATCCAACAAGGTGCTCTTCTGGCTGATCAAGTATTCGAGAGCATTCAGCCATCGCTGTTGCCGGTCGGCATCCCAGCCATATTCAACGAAGTTTTGCTGCAAAAATTCGAAGGAAATATCGGGTTGAGGGAACCGCTGGACGAAGACCGGATCGGCAATGATGGTGTCCCAGCGATCCAGAATTTCGGTATTTTTTCGCGCCCAGTCAACATTAATCTTGGCTTGGCCCATTTGTGCATTGAGGGCAGAGAGCTTCTCAGCTAGTTGGCTGTGTTCATTGTTCAATTTCGCGATGGTTTCAGTAATCTCTTTCAGCAAATCCCGGTTGATTCCCAACTGCTGAAGACCGGATTCGTATCCCGCCCATCCCTCCTGCAACAAACTCAATACGGTCTTCTGACGCGTAGCCGTCTGCAGTAGCCCGGCCACCTTCAATTGAACAGTTTTGAAATCATGCAGAAGGTTTCCTGTTGACTGAGTGTCTGGAAATCCAGCTAGCACCTCCTTCAGCTTGAGAGCGACTTGGTCGCGCTCATGCCGGCTTTCAGAAAGCCTTGCTTCAAGCGCTTCGATTTCTGTCACAAGCGCCTGCAGCTTTGTCTCCAAACCTTGGGTTTTGGGAAGCTCAGTCCGGTATTCTTTTAAATTGCTGAGTGTGCTCGCAAGGTGGCCCAGCCCCAATATGTCCGCAAATATCTGTTGTCGGAGCGCCGATTCACTGTTGTCTACCAGAAGGGCCAAGGAGTTTGCGTATAGCCACCTGCAATTGCGTAGCCAGTCCCGACGTGCCTTGGTCGTTGCTTGGGTACTGCTACCGGAAACAGATGCTGGCGTGAGCATTTCGAGTAGAGCCGCGTCTCTAATCTGCCGCTTTCTGCGATCATCATGTTTCTTGATTGCGGCTTTGCCATTGGCCCGCTCTAGCTGATAGATCTCACCATTTATCTCACAGACGGCGCTTACAGAGGTGTTTCCTGATCCCCACTGACAAGAAAAATCTGTGGTTGTTGGAAGGTCGCCTACTTTATTTGTGAGCAGCCATTCTAGTGCATAGCATATGGTGCTTTTACCGGTGCCGTTGGCTGCGTGAATAATCGTTAATGGTGCGCTCAGCGGTATTCGTAGAACATCCGGCACGCCGCGAAAATTTTGGATCTCTACCGAAATAAATTTAATAGATAAGTTATTCATTCAAATCCCACTTCTTTCCATGAGTGCGTGCGAGTTCCTTTCCTTTTGATGTCGCCAGAGATGCCAGCAGATTAGTCATCTCTTGATTTTCAGGGACGAATTGAGAGTAGTCAGCTTGTTCAGAGGGTCCTGCCAAACCAAGGGGGGTGATACGTTGGCAGCGCTGCCAGCCTTCGACATCCTGGTACACGACGTGCTTCCTGACGAACCTCGTGTCTTTCTCAACGTCGATAATGAATCGCTTGAGCTCTTCATTTGAATGAGTCAGCGCTAGAACCAAGTAGCCATCCACAACGGATCCTTTTTTTTCCAGCCGTAGGAGTCCTGCGTCTAGAAACGCTTCAGCATGCTTTGTTTCTATCCAGGCTTCCTCCGCCGTAGCGCCGTCGACGCGCACAAGCAAAACAGATGCAAAAGTAGTCGACCAATACTTCAATTGAGTCGTTGGAGGAGGGCCCGGCCAGTGAGGATCGTCTATAAACGTCAAGACACCATTCTCCGGGGATGTGAACCCGGCTTCGGTTGCTCGCTCATCCAAGAGCTTAATCAGGTCACTGAGCATCTAGTGTTTTCCTGCGAGTAGATATGTCATCCATAAAATCTTCAGCGGGTATAGCCTTTGCCTTGTCATACATAGACTCGACCCCGTCGAGAGCGAAGAAGTAGACCTTATTCACCATTGCTACATCGGTGATGGAGTCTTTTCTGTTCGGTGGAGCTGAAATGTCGAAGCGCTCTGGACTGGTTTCCTCATCTTCGGTGGTCTCACCGGGCTTGGCATCCTCAACGCGACCAATGCAATTGGCGAAAACAACAAGTTGTGGATGATTGGCAGTACCTCTAGCCCATCGGTAAAGGTCGTTCGCCATATCTCTTACACCGAAATCGTCATTTGCCCACGCCAGCACGTTGTACTCGCCTTCAGCGTTGCTGAACTGCAGGTGACCTTTCGTCCCAGACTCGCTGATCCAAGCAGAGTCTTTGTGAGACTTGAGGTAGCTCAGCGCTTTCACAGCTCTCATCACATATTTTCCGGAGGAGGCCATCTCTTCTAACGTAAAATCGTTATCGGGCCTTACTCCGTACCTGGTCTGATAGGCAAAGCCCTGCGAGTCTTTAATGCTTCCTGCTTGCACGAGTGTGTCAAGCCGCTGGAATTCTTCCTTTACCACGTCAAGATAATAAGCGTCCGGCGGATGACGGTCGAAGAGTTCGTGGAACTCTAGCGCAGCTGGTTCCAGGTCATCTTCGACTACACCATCTTGCAATCTATGGCCCTTCACACGCTCCAGAGACCCATTCGCGTCCCATGTCAGCGTGAGCGTCATCCCACCACTGGTGCTCCTGCGCATGACACGGCTTGGAGGCTGTATCCCTGGTAGGCTCGAGCGGGTGCTGTGTGCTCCGTCTGAAGCTGGAAAAATCCCGGTTGCGCTGTGAATCTTCATCGCACAATTTCGCAGCTGCTCACTGTTGGCCGCCGCAACTACAACCGAAGAAGCCAGCCGTCTTGCGTGGTAATCCGGCAGAGATTTAGCGATCCCCTTGAGGTCGGAGATGTGTTGAGAGGCGAGGATCAGATTCTGTCGCCGTTGCCGATCGTCAGCTTGGCTCGCGATAATTCTCCGCAATTGAGAGTTTTTATTCTGGAGTGGATTAGTGAAATCATTTCCTAAGGTAGGCCAGACGATAAGATCCTTGAAAGCAAGCCTCAGAGAAATGTTACCTCGATCAAAGTCAGTATTATTGGGTTCGTTTTCGACCAGAACATAGCAGTTGATAAGCCCTTCGGCAGGGTCGGTTACCCAGCACCATCCCGCCCTGAATTTCTGTGCGGGTGCCGGCTTCCAAAAAGGGTCTATGGACGACATTCCGTCGGTTGCAGTCCAGTCGATCAACATAGCGCCGGTGACCTCTCCGCATCCGACTACGAATACGAGAGGATTTGGGTAGGCTTTTACAAGGGCGTTTATGTCGCTCCACTGCCCAGGAGCAGCGCCTGCCGAACCTGCCGCGAGCACTACGGGGCGGTTACCAAAAGTTTGCTCGAATATCCCCACTTCTGGAGCAAGCATGGTCTGTAGAAAAGGAATTAAATCCTTACCTTGGATGAGTCCGATATTGAGTTGATCGCCCTCACACAGCTCCCGATCAATGTACTCTGTACGGATCTTTTTCAGGTACGGTTCGTCAGCACCTGAAAGCGCTCCACCTTGAGATACTAGATAGTCACGAATGCTTTCGATAATCGCGGCGCTATCGGATTCTAGTTGGAAATAGGTACGTTTTACTGTTGGGTACTTCGTCACGAGGCTTGAAAGGCTATCTTTCTTGAAAACCGCAGTCCGTAAGTGCGGTATCCATTGCCAGACAATATTGCACAGCTCAGCTTTTGAGAGGTCTTTGAGCAGTGGGTGTTTTTTTAGGGTTTCAGACCTTGTGCGCACAGTGCCGCATTTGGTTTGGAAGGTCGCATGCAAATCATCAAAGCGCGCCTGCCCCGTGCCTTGCATAAACTCAAAAAGCTTGGTGCTGACGCTATCGGCAACTGCCACGTAATATCTAAAGGAAGTTCCCGGAGCCGAGCAGATTTGAGGTCTGATGTGGGCGTATAAAAAGAATTTACAGATCTCATAAATCAGTGCTTCGAGCTCAAGTGTTGTCTTTAAGCGCTTGCACTGAATTACGCCGACGGGATTGCCATCGTTGAACAAAATTACGTCACGCCCTTGGTCTGCGCCGTCATTTAGACGACTTACAGTGTCGAACCAGTCTTCTGAGCCAGCTTTCAGTTCAGCGCGAAAGACATCAGCGACCAAAAGCTCAAAATGAGCATCACCCATTCGTTCGAAAGGTAGCTGACCGGAGTCGAGGGTGAACAGTTCGGGAGCTTGAGTTCTGTCCCCTCGAACAGCCGCTTCGTCTTCTGGGGAGATGAATGATACTGCTTCTTCAGCCAATTTTTGCTCCTAGCATTGAGTGACTGACATTGTGCGGGAAGCGTACTTTCCTCTTGAATGTAAGTCCTGACGACCATTTCGCGAATCGCGGAGCCCAGGATCCATCCGTTGTTAGAAAAGCTGCGTAGCTCCTAAACGCTCCGACAAGGAAGCGGGGCAATGCCAAGCTGCCATCATCATAAGCCGTGCGGCGATGAGTAGCTAGAATGTCCAGACGAAGAGGGCGTGGCCAGCATTGCTGCAGTTCAATTGGTGACGTTCGGACTTTACCGTAGCAGGACTTATCTTCCACTACCCACCGCGTAACGCTCTCTAGCGCTAGGCGACCCGAAGTGGTGATCGAGCGACGGTCCTACCCGCCCCTGAAGAGGGAGCGCGATGGCAGAGTCTCATCACAGCCGCTCTCCGGGTTGGACAAGCGGTTGAGGTGGATGGCCGCAGTGGCGATTCGCTACAGCCTGGGGCACGAGCGGTTACGGTGCTTGACGACTTGGGGGATGTGAGAGTTCGAAAGCAGGTGCAGTTGTGGCTAAAGCATCGAATTGAAAAAAAATATGAGGCCGCAAAGACCGTTATTGATCGTGAAAGTACTGAGTGCAGAGGACGAAAGCTGGCAAGTACTCGCGATACAGAACGTCGTAGGGATCCAATAGCCTGCTATGGAAATTTAAGCACTGACGATATTAAGAAAAGGATTGTCGGCAGGCACAATGTTGAGCAACAACGCCGGTGTCTCGAGTAAGTAACCTTTGAGATTTGCTTTCTTCCTAGGACCTTCGACCTGACAGATCCATATGTTCAAGCCATCGTCACGTTTTCTGTGGGCCTTCAGTTTCTCAAACTGCTTCTGCACCCAACGCCATTCTTCAATCTCTTGAGTGGCACCCTGTGAGATACCAGGAAACTCCTGAGCGTAGCGTTGGAAGAGGCCGGGTGTTACTAGAAACACAGTTCCGCTTACGGTATGGATTTTTGCCTTACTGTCGTTGATGATCAACTTGTGGCTCAGGATGCCTTCCTTGACCCAATTTAGGAAAACCTGACCAGGGTTATTCGAAGGGGGATTTGAGATTTCGACAGCGCTTTCTGACGGTGCGCCACTGGCCTTGGGGTCTGCCAATTCGAACATGTTCAGCAACGTTCCTAGGTAGTCGGCATCCTCCATCGCCATAGGATCTTCCAGCGATTGGTTTTGATGCGATCCTGTTCCGCCTGCCTTGGGGGCCAGTGCAGGTGCCGGAACGTCAGTCGGGTGGTCATCGACTGCAATGCTCACTGTTCCGCTGAAAGCTTCTGGGCGGTCTTCGCTTCCCCATATCAATGCCGGTTGAATGCGCAGAAAGGTAAAGCTCTGCTGCCAGTTTCCCTGCGCGATAAGCGCGGTCCAGATGGCTTTGCCTTCTGGTGTGGACTCGACCAGCCCATGCGATTGCAGTTCGTCGAACACCGCGATGTTGGATGAGGGAATGCCCTCAATTGATTGCGACAGCAGATAGGCTCGCAGCTTGTCCGTGACCGTCTTACTGACCAGCCAGAGTGAATCTTGAGTGAGCCAACCCGCGGCACCCGGCTGGTTGAGTTTCAGTTCATGTTGAACCAGATGACGCAGCCCGCTGATGAAGTGATGTTGCAGCGAATGAATCGGCGCTTGCAGCGCCTTGCTCGGGTTACCACCTATGTTCTGTGCGGTGGAAACTCGGTCGGCCTGCATCACCAACTCACCCAGCACGCCGGCACGTTCGTACTGGCCCGCCAGGACATACAGCAGGCTGGCCCACAGTGACGGAAAGCCGCTGAGCCAGTCCAAGATAGGACGGTCGATAATTTGAGTGTATAGCAAGCCAACGGCGGCACCGTGCAGGTGATAGTCGCGACCTTTGAGGTAGCGAAAACGGTAGGGCTGATCCAGCGGACCCTGCCAAGGATGCCAAAGACGGCCATCCTGGCGTTCGACCAGCAGGTCCACGGCGATCTTGCCGATGTCATGCAGCAAAGCGCCATAAGCGATGCCGGCGGACCAGGCATCAGTCTGGGCTGCCTGGTCTTCGGGCGCGGCGCCGGTGGGCAGCAGATACGACTGACGTAGTTTCAAACTGCACGCGACCAGTTCCAGGCCATGATCGAGCATGCCGCCGAGATAAGCATGGTGGTGCGTCTCGCTGGCCGGGAGTTGCTGGACCTGTTCGGCGTAGCGATGGATCGGATTTAAATAGAGCTGGATGAATTGCGCGTGGGAGAGGGCGGTGTACTGCCAAATCCGATCAAGCAACTGACGGCGGTGCTCCGCCGCTAATAAGCTGTGGGCCGACTCAACGGGTAGGTAACCTTCGGCGACGTTGACGGTCGGTGGCGGAGGTGGCTTCTGCCTTTTGTGGCGAAACAGACTTAGCATCGTGACCTCCGGGAAGTGGCTGGGTCAGTGGCCTTTTAGCCTTTTCGGATAGCGCTCTTACCCTTGAGTGCCCATTCCCTTCCAACCCTTACCCGTCCTTTTGGCTCGTGTCCCTTTGTGCGGCAATCGTAATATGGATTCTCCTAGGCATCATTTTTTGGGGCTAGTACGGAAAAGAAAAGAATCGATACACTGCGGTGCATATTTTTTAGGTCTTGCCATGAACCTCACTGACGCCACGCTTGTGCTGCTGCTCGCGGCACGTATCCATGGGACCGACGAAGCCGTCCGGGCCTCGGCGAAGAGCGTGGTCAAGAAGTTGCCGCGCAGTAAACGTGATCTGATCTACAAGGTAATCGATAGCCGAAGTCCGCTCGAGCTGGTGGATTTTCTGGCGCAGAACCTGGATGCGGAATGACAGGCTGCGAGTGTGTGCCCATCCCTGACTCTTTGCATTAGAGCACTACGGCATGGGATTTTTCTGGGCGCATCACAGGGCCCAACTCGCGTTGGGCTCTGTGATGCGATTGCAACGGTGAGTTAACGCTCAAACTCCATCGTTCATGCATCGTGAGTCATCCATTACCATCTGCTTCAGTTGCTGCTCCAGGTTGAGTACATAATCCGAGGCGCTTCGGGCCTGACCACTGGCGCGAAAGATCGCGCGTTTGTCAGCCTTGAGCAGGCCGAGCCAGGAGTCGATGTAGCCCTCGTGCCGTAGCTCCCCCTGTATACCGGCGTAGGCACATAAAAAAGCAGCGCCCATCTCGGCGATCAACTCCTCAAACGCGTAGCCTGGCGAGCCGAACGGACAGGCTGACGTCACGCCTTCGCGCTGCAACCGAGAGTGATGCCCGGTCCAGTGCGTCAGCTCATGAAGTGCCGTGGCGTAGTACCCGCTTTCATCGTGAAATTGTGCCTTTGTCGGCAGTTGGATGAGATCCCTGATCGGATGGTAAAAGGCTTCGTCGGCAGGCCGATGAACGATGCGTGCACCTGAACTTAAAAGCAGATTTTCCGCGGCGCTGTTGGGCTGGAAGGGATCACTCTGTTCCGTCTCGAGCAGGGTGCCATTGAGCATCTCGAGCCCTTCCGTTTGCTCGATGTTGAACAGAAAATGTGTCCTGAGAATGCCGAAGTGAGCGACCTTAGGCTGACCGTTTTCATCGAGTACGGGTTGGCCTGACTCAGTCTGTTCCTCGCGCTCCCTAGGCTTGTAGAGCACAGCCAGAGTGCTGTGTTCACCCTTACGGATGTGCCCACCGGCCTTTTTAGCTTGGTTGAAGGTCAGCCAACGATCTTGAGTGAACCCCTGCAATCTGGCCTCGGCCCAGAGCAGCGGTAAATTGATGCCCGAATACGGACGTCGCGTGATGGCATTGATGGGGTAGGGTTGATGGCCGATGTAAGCGGAGCCACTTGAGGACCAGGGTTTGATCCAGGGAGCAACGCCTTGGTCTAACGCGGTAACGATCTTGTCAGTTACGTCTTGGTAGATATCGCGCATGGCAATTTCCTCGAGAGAAAAATGGAGGAACGCCTTGCCCGCCGGGGGAGGGTTCCCCGGTGGGTGATGGGCTGGATTGATGCAGGCCTGCATACCATCCGAATGTGGAGGTGGGCGCCGCCCATTGCGCTTAGCGCTGGTGTTCTCCTGCAAGCGCTATCAGTAAGGCGCCAGGCTGACCCGGTTCTTGGAGTAGGCTGAGACTCAATTGCAGCAACGGGTCGTGGTCGAATTGATCGGTTGGTTCAATGTGGACTACCTCGAACAGCACATAGGGCTTTTGTGGATAGGCCAGGTGGGCTTCGAAGGCTGCGCGCAATACTTGGCTCAACCGATCGACCTGCAGCTTCTCAGCGTGATCGGATTGCTCGAGCATTACTGCGCGCTGCCACGCGCCAGGGGTGAACACGATGGGCAACCGGAGGGTGTTCAGTGTTTCCGGTGTAAGTGAGTCGGGCATGGTATGTCTCCGTTGAAAACGCGAAGAAACCTGTCCCGTGCGGGAAAGATTTCCCCGCAGTGGGTTGAAGAAAAACAAGAAGCGTGCCTGGCGAGCGAAGCTCGGAAGGCACTTAGATGAGCAGTAGGCGTTCATCACCGTAGCAACGGTCACCGTGCGAGCCACCGAACGCTAATCGCACTTGGGAAGAACCATCATCGAAGTGACGTAGCCTTGAAGGTTCTGGCTACCTGGGAAAGTGCTGTCTATAACAGCGATCCGTACCCTGGGTTTAGCCGAGCTGTTCGCGAATAGCAACGAGATAAACCAACGCGTTAGACGAACTGAGTCTACTGAAAGCCAGCCTTGTTTTTTCGACCGGATTGACTGACAAGCGGTTAGGCTTGGAGCGCTACCGGCAAGCTTCTAAAGGGCGTGATACTAGGGTGATGATGTTCAATGAAGTTGTATGAAAATGTGGTTATCGGAAATTTTCTCTACGGGCTGGGGTTCGCTCTTGGTTCACAGCTGAGATCCGGTCAGTTACCAAGCATGGTGAACTTGCTTCAACAAACGCCAGACGATAAACGATTGGGGGATTTGCTGATGGCATTCCCTGGCACTGTGCGTTTGATCGAGTTTAAGACCGAGGCTAACAAGTCAAAAAAAGAGGCTGGTCGTCACCAGTTTCTATCTCGGATTTTTTCTGAGAAATTGGACGAATTGCCGGACCTGCTCGGTACTTCGCGGCGGGTGCATTGGTACATTGAAACTGCACCTCTTCCCAGCGTTGCACTGTCGGCACGCATTGAGCCCTATCTCGATGCATTTGGCGAAGGCGCCAGGCAAAGGCCTAAGTCAGCCGAGAGATTCCAAAATTTTATCGAGGAGCTGGCTGTTGGCATTCTGCAACGCAGGTCGGCTGAGATCACAAGGGCTGAGCGTGACTACATCGATTTGGTGCGGCTTGCACAGGGGCCAGAGGAGACCGGAACAGGCGGATTGGTGCTGGTGGCCGGCAGCGGCGGAGGTCTGCATTTCGCCGCCTTACAGGACTTGATGGATTTGAACCTGTCCCACAAACAATGGATCGAGTACAGCCAAGAGCGATATCTTTCCCTTGAGAGAGAGATGAAGCAACCAGATTACGAGATGCCCGACCTAAAAGGTCCAACTTTAGAGAGATATTGATGCCCGTAACAAGTCAAGAACAAGCGCATGATCGAAATTTTCAGGCCCTCTTTGGCGCGGCTCGCAAAGTTCTCGAAGCGGTAGAGATCGACCAGAGCAAGTCTCGACGGGCTACTGATGCGTTGCGTGAGCTGCAGGATAGCGTCGAGAAGAAGCTTGTTCGACTCGAGGCTGGCGTCAGGCAGAGTATCGAGAGTTCTGCACAGGCAACTGCGAATCAAGCCGCTGAGCTGTTGAGCAAAAGATTCACCGAGGCAGATACCGCCGCTCAGCGGGCTGCTGAACTGTACAGCAGGGCAGCAAAAAAATTGAATGGCAGGCGTTGGCTCTACTTCCTGTCGGCGCAAGCTACGATCCTTGCATTGGTAGTAGCGTCTCTCTATCTGTGGGTGCCGTCGTTAGACGAAATAAAAGCGCGTCGAGGCGAGGTGGCGAGGCTGGACGAATTAGGCAGTCGGGTTGAGTGGTCGAAATGCAATGTTGGGAATGGCCAGACGCGCGATTGCATACGCACGGACGAATCGGAGCATGCGGACTTTTTCGAAGACCGCACGAAAAAGGGTAAGACCTATCGCATACCGAAAGGTTACTAGCCGTTTACGGGGCCTATTCTTGGCGGGCTAAGATACAGGGGCTGTTTTCAACGCGCAGCCCATATCAACGCTGGCGGCGCCGTCTGAGCAAACTGATAAACGGTCAGATATGGACCGCTTTCAGTAGTAGGCTAATACCCTTGCCTCACCGTGAAAACGCTCAGAAGAGGGCGAGACCATGCCGACTCAGCAACCTGTTCAAAGTTCACGTGCCCACCGCTGGGCGTACGCCTGTGGTCTGTCGGTGAAGCGTGGTTACCGTAAGTTGAAAGCGTTTGAATCCCGCGTGGTCGAGGGTGCGGAGACGGCAGGAATGCCCGCAGGTAAATTACTTGTTCGCGGGAGTTTTCTAGTTATCAAGTTGGCAATAGCCGCCGGACTCCTTCTAGTGAGCTTATGGTTCACCGTATCGGTGATGATCCTTATTGTCTTGTGTTGGGCCATAGCCAATGGAACGCCTATCAAACCTAAGGATGCTCTTCGGTACAAAGCATATGACGACCCATATGGTGAGTATGAGTATGGCCGCGCACCCGGTCAGCCTGATTTAAAAGACCTGTAGTAGAGATTTTCACCCCTTCCTCAAGGCTTTTCCAGCAGACATCAGAGCTCCAGCACCCCTTGCACCAGCGTCCTGCGCTTGAGCTGCTCCTTTGCTAAGCATGCCGTCGGCAATTGAGCCAACGCTATATCCTGCCCAGCTCATCGCAGCCAAAAATAACATCGGAAGCACGACGAACATTGCCCCCATCACGTACTCGATTACCTGCGCGGTGACGGTCCCATCCATAAGTCCAGATGTGGGCAGCGACAACAGCACTTGATTGGAAGTCGACACTTGGTTGTACAAGGTGTCGAGCATGCTGGAGTCGACCCAGCGTGCTAACTCCCACCAGAAGCTCAGCATGTGCAGCGTGAACAGCGCGAACGTCACCGTCATGACGGTCTTTAGCTGGTAGGTGCTGACCAGCAAGATCAGCGGCAAGCTGATGATGACGCCCATGATCAGGAACGCCTGCACCATCGGCAGTGCTGCGCGCAGTGCATTCATTGCCGGGAAGTTGCTGAAGGAGCCGAGGGCCAGCCCAGTGTTGGTGGCCAGGTTATTGAGCCCCTGATTGATCGAGCCGCCACGAGCGCTGGCGCCATAGTCCTGGTACACCTGTCCGGGCGACATGGACATCGATTGTTGGCGCGGGCTGACCAGTTCGCGCAGGGTGGTATCCTCGATTTCGTGGCTTGAGCGGCCAGTCAACCAGCCTTTCAGTTGAGTCAGCAGCGAAGGGTCAACTTGCTCGATTAATCGAGCTCGCAACCCGACACCGCTGTCACTCCACCACTGTTTGCAAGTGGGGTAGCCCGCGCCGCTCCCCAGCCGTGGCAGGGAAATATCGCGGGTTTCATCGTAGGGCCAACTGACTCGTGGTGTCCGTGAGCGATCGGTGTCGTAGTAGCCTGGAGTGTCGAGAAAATAGCGTGAGCCGATCCAGGACGCATCATGACTTTGTGCCTTCTCCAACTGAGGACGGTTGGTGAACAGCCGAGAACGGGAATAGCCGTAGCAGTAGCGAGTAAAGTCGGCGACTTCCTGCAGCAATACCTGGTTATCGATGCGCGAACTGTCGATCTCCATGCGCATCTGCCGGATATCCGGTGCACAGGGGATGGAGGCAGTGGCCGCCGCGGTCACCCCTTTGCTCAAGGCGTGTACAAGAAACCACCAGATCGGCACATTGGCAGAGCGTTCGCCGATGGTGTTGAAAGTGATTCCCCAGGCGGTTTCCGCTGGCTTGGCCACACTGACACCGCAGCGTTGGCTCGCTGAATCATCGAACGCCATTGAAGCGAGGTTTAGCGGAAAGACCGGCGCGCAGCCGAACAATACGACAATGTAGGCCAGCCAAAGCCGGTTCTCAATTCGAGGCACCGAGAGTAATCCTTTATTACCTTCATCTGCGCCTTGCTGACGGGCCGACAGCCACTCTTGCAAGATAATCGCGCCGAAGGGCGCGGCGAACAGCCCGGTATCGGACATGACGCTCCAGATTCCGTTGTTGATGATCCAGGCCAGTAGGGAGAGGTAAAACTCCAAGTAACTGTTGGTGCTCATGAGCATGGTGGTGGCCTCACAATCGGGTGAGTTCTACGCAGATAAAGAGTACGAACCCAAATACCCCGATGCGCTTCACGCGTAGCCGATCCTGTGGTCGGTGTCGGTAGCGTCGAAGCAGATTCCACCAGAGCGCAAAGAGGGCGCCGTAGAGCAGGGCACGCCACCACCGTAAATAGGGCCGTACAGATTCGAATGCCTGCTGCCAGGCCTCGAAACTTCCCAGCGCAGCACGGGCGATCCATGCGATCAGTGCGGCGGTCAGGATCATCCTCGCGGCAATCCCCAGACTCGAAAGCAAAGTGACTAGCGGTGAGCGTTTCATGGCTCACTTGCGCCTGGCGTCAGCGTCATTGAGTCGACCAGGTTCGGGGTCGCCTTGCTCGACGGTACGCGAAGCATCGGCACCACCGGCATGGCGGTCGAGCACCAGGCTGGCGGTGTTGGTGGCCAGCATCTGCCGGACCTGCAGTTCGGTCTGCAGCAGGCGTATTTCGCGCTCCAGAGCGTCGATGTTTTTCGTCAAGGCGGTTTGGGCCGGCTCGGCGGAGGCGATGTTCGGTTCGTGACTGCCTGCCAGCAGCGTGCGCAGTAGCAGCAGTGCCTTGTCGAGTACACTGGACAGGGCCGTCTCGCTGGCCAGGCGTCGCGCCAGCAGATCCTGGTCAGGATCGTCGCGTAGGGCTTCGATCACGCCACGGGTCACCGGCAGCATTGGGCTTGAGGCTTTGGCTAGATTGTCAGGGGTAGGCGACTGTGAACCGGACAACAGCCCTTGCAGGGCCTTGAGGCGTTCGCTGTAGGCCTCCTGGATCAGCGGCGTCAATCCGCTGCCAGCGGTAGCACGCAGGGTTTCACAGGTGTCGCAGGTCGCGACTTCGCTCTCGCCCAACACCCGAACGGCCCAGTCGGACTCCTCTTGGGGCGAAGCCCAGGTCTGACAAATAGCCCCTCCCAGGCAATCACTGCTACTGATCGAGGCACTGTCATCCACCGTCCGGTTATGCAGCAGGTTATAGCCTGCGCGGACCACGTCGGCGGTCACCCGAATGGGCGTCTGTCCGTTACCTCCTGCCTTCGAACCGCCGACCCAGGACACCCCGTTGTTGCCGTTATGGGTCTCGGTGTTTTTCACCGCGGCCACTGCATCACCGCCGGTGTGCTCCAGATTGCTCTGCATCTCCTGGTTTGTGGCCAGCGCACCCCAGCCGGCTTGACCGACCTTGTCGGCCATCTTCTCGGCCATGGCTTGACAGGTCAGCTTGGAACGATCGAAGTCGATGCGGCCCTGCATCACCCCGTTACTCAGTAGCTCATAGAGACCGGGGTTGGCGCGCTGGATGATCAACGCCGGCAGCGACATCACCGCTTGGGTCGCGTTTTGTACGACGCTGCCCATGATCTGCTGGAAACCTTCGGTGGCACCGTTCAGCTGGTTTTGCAGGGTATTGGTGAGGCTCATGTTGCCGCACATCATGTTCGCTCGCCAGGACCCACCGACACTGAGACCGCTGGGTCGGTAGAACGAACTCGGTGAGCCGACTGCCGAGCCGCCACCGAGGGTGTACATCACCCGGTCGTCGAGCACTTCGCCTTGAGTACCCAGGCGGTAATCGCCCTCGGTGGCGGGGGCATGCGTGGCCATGCAGAGCAACAGACTCATCACGCCCAAGGAGGGTCGCGCGCGAAGCTGACTCATGAAGCACCGCCTTCGAAATCGATGCTGAACAGGAAGGTCTGTCCTTCGCGTTTGCAGCAGCTATAGGGACGCCACAGCGACCAGGCATAGCCGCCATCCGCGCTCTGGATTGGACCGCTGGGGAAGATGGCGCACGTCGGCTGAACCTGGGGGGAGAGCAATTGCCATTTGTGAGTCGAAGCGTCGTTTTCAATGATCGGGCCAGGCGGCCAGTAGCCGTCGCGTTTGGCGGGCGTGAGCGGTACATACACATGCGGTTGCCCGTTACGGGTGATTACATCGCCGGTCCGTTGCGCCATGACTGCGGCCGCCTTGAAGTCGTCAGGCTGTACCAGAAAGCCCTGACGGGGATAGACGCTGCCCCACATGTTTCCCGAAGCTTGACGACCGATTTCACGGATCCCCGGCATGAGCGACTCGGGGTAGAAACTTTCTGGGATGCCATGGCGCCAGGCCAGTGAATCCAGGGTGCTCAGGTAGTAGGGCATGAACGCAGTCGCACCGCTGGCGCAGGCATAGCCGGCTTGCGAAGCCAGTTGCGTGGCGGCCCAGCCACCGGGGTGGCCAATGCCATCGACGTTCTTGAAACGGGGCAGGTTGTCACGGTGGGTGTTCGGCGTGATCAGGTTGCCGCCACCTTCCGCACCGCTGATGGGAGAAGAGAGGGTGGCCATTTCGATCCAGGGGTTGTTGCCAGTGGTGGCGTAGCTCGAGACCACCAGTTCAGGAATGAAATGACGCACCTTGGTCGACGTTTTGACTGTGCAGCCGAAGGGCGTGCAGAGCAGCCAGAAACAAATACCGGCGACCCTGTAGGCGAGGCAATTTGGCGAAAGAACAGAGGCGGTGATGCTGCTGGTATCCAGCGCCATGCTTGGGCCGCACGCCAGCAGGATGCTCAGCGCCAAGGGCCGAAGCTTTGGGGGCGTGATTGAAGAGCAGGCAGCAGGCATGATCCAGGCTCAATTAGGTAAATAGCCAGGTCAGGTTCGGTTTCGGGCGGGAGACTGTCAGTAGATAAAATGAAGTTGGGTGTATCGATTTTGTGAGGCGTGAGACTATTATTTGACGTGAAGGAAGCTGCGCAACATATCGGGTTCCGTAAGTAGCTGATCCGTGGTGATTTCGAGAATATTGGCGAGTTTGCACAGGACCAACAGCGACGGATTGCCCGTGCATCGTTCGATCTGACTGACGTAGGTGCGATCCACCTCGGCCATGAGCGCAAGTTGCTCTTGGGTCAGGTTTTTCACGCGTCTCATCCAGCGGATGTTTTCCGACAGATGCAGACGAAGCTGTTCGTAGTCTTGAGTCATGCGCGCAAATTGCGCCTTGAGGGACTCTCAATCCACGGGATATAGTCTACATTGACATTGATCTAGGCCATTTGATGCTCATGCCTGTTATCGAGCGTTCATTTGGTTTCGTTAAGATTTTCGAAGCTGGGCCCAGCGTCTAACAATAAATCAGAAATCCAGGGTGCGTATGAACGAAAACTACCTTTCAATTCCCGCTGCGGATGGTTGTCCAAGTCTTTTGACACCTTGGGGCAGCGAGTTTGCCCCGATGATCGAACGTGGCGTGCAATGCGCTCAGGCTTGGCTTGATACGCCCGGCGAGATTCCACTGTGGTGGGCGTTGGCGCAAACCCGCAAGACCTTTCCAGTCGGTGACTGCCAAGATGCTTTTGAAGCTGGATTCCTGTTGAGGATTCAGCAGCGGCTGAGCAGTGCCCCCCAGCCCAATCAAAGCTGAGAAAAACGACGTTTAAGACGCGTTCATACACATGGCTTGAACGGCTCCCGATGTTCAGCAAGCGTTTCGGCTGCTCACGCCCCAATACCAGTGCTCGGAGAGTTGGTATTGGGTCATCGCTACCAGCGTCTAGTTCACCGCATCTTTCAGCGATTTACCGGCCTTGAAGCTGGGCGTCTTGGCCGTTGCGATCTTGATGGTGGCCCCAGTCTGAGGGTTACGGCCGTCGCGTGCCGCACGTGCTTTTACCGCGAAGGTGCCAAAACCAACCAAGGTGACGTTCTCACCGCTTTGCAACGAAGTGGATATGATAGTTGTGAGGGCTTCCAGTGCGCGCCCGGCAGTGGACTTCGGGAGGTCAGCGGAGCTCGCTATGGCCTCGATCAGATCGTTTTTATTCATGTGTGACTCCTTCCGCTGGCTGGGTGTTGACGAGTAATCTACTCAGATAATTCTTCGATATCCACTACAAAACCGCTCTCCAGCCTTCTACGGATGTAACGCTATTTGGGCTTAAAATCGGGTAGCTATGCCCCGATTCCACGGGCTTGGTCAATGCGCGCAGCTATCTGGAAAGCCGCTTCCAACTCCGAGCAACCGTTCTCCAGCATCAACCTCCAGCGGTCAGCTTTTTCCTCGGGCTCCGTCATGGCCAAGGCGAGATAGAGGCTGGGTGGTACGGCTCGAAACAGCGTTTCGAGTTTTTTCGACAGCACGACCCCCTCGGTGAATTTGCCCGGTTCCTTGCTGGCGGAGAGCAACAAGGCTTTCTGTGCCGGCGTGAGTTTCTTGAAGCGTGCGATTTCTTCGATTTCCGCGGGCGGCATGTTCAAACAAATCCACCATTCGATCATGTTGAGCATGGTCTGCGCAGCAGTGGGAAAGTCGGCAAGGTTTTGCGTCGCTAGCCAGAACCAAGCGCCGAGCTTGCGCCACATCTTCGTCCCCTTGACCACGAAGGGCGCCAGCAGTGGGTTTTTGGTGATGATATGGCCCTCGTCGGTGACCATGAGGATCGGTCGGCCCAGGTATTGGTCGCGCTCGGCGAGGTTGTTCACGGTGTTCATCAGGCTGATGTAGCTAATGGACATCTGTGCCTCATAGCCTTCGCGAGCGTAAGTGGCCAGATCGACAATGGTCACATCGCTCTCGGGCCAAGGCGTGCCCTCGCGATCGAACAGTTCACCCTCGAATCCCTGGCAAAACAGGTCGATGGACTCACCCATTTCCTGGGCGCGCTCACGACGCTTCTCGGGCAGATATTGGTCGGCGGCGACGCGCAGCAAGGCGTCGCGCACGTCGCGGGTCAGCACCTGACGGCCCGCGGTGACGCAGGTCTGCGCCGCATCGAGAATGCACTCGCGGATCAGGCTGCGATCCGCTCGACTCAGGCGCGCCTCTTCCTTGGCCTCGCCGCCGGTGATCATCAACCGGGCGGTGATTTCCAATTCGCCAAGCACATCGCGCTGGTCTTCGCGACTGGCTACCGCCTCATCGTCCAGCTCATCGATCGACAGACTCGCTACCTGATCCGGCTGCTCGACCAGGCGCCAGGCATCGGCAAAGAGCGCGAGGCTGACCGAGGCACCCGGTTTTAATTGGACCTTGTTGACCGACAGGCCCTGTGTCGCGAAGTAGTCGCCCTGCAAACCGAAGGAGTTGCCGGCCTCGACGATAAACAGGCGAGGGCGATACACCGCCATGACCTGCATCAGCAGGGTGACCAAGGTGGCCGACTTGCCGGCGCCGGTGGGACCGAATAACAGCAGATGGCCGTTCATGGCTCGGTCCAGGCGTGACAACGGATCAAAGCTCAACGGCGAACCGCCGCGGTTGAACAGGGTGATGCCCGGGTGGCCGGTGCCGGTGCTGCGGCCCCACACCGGAACCAGGTTCGCCAGGTGCTGGGCGAACATCAGCCGCGTGTACCAGTTGCGCGTGTCGCGGGCCGGGTTGTAAGCCATCGGTAGCCAACGCAGGTAACTGTTGCAGGCGGCGACTTCATCGCCTTCGCGTACCGGTTGCAGCCCCGTACCCAGCAGCGCGTTGGCCAGGCTGACCGAGCGCTGGTGCAATTGCTGCTCATCGTGACCGCGCACGTAAAATGCCAGGGTGCCCCGGTACAGCTTGTGCTGGCGGCCGATGATCGCGCGAGCCTCTTCGACATCCTGACGGGTCTGGGTCGAGGCCAGGTTTTCACCGATGGCCTTGCGGGCCAGGCGGTTCAACTGCTCCTCAAGTATATCCTGCGGTTTGACCACCAAGGTCAGACTCATCACCGTACCTTCGGGTAACTGGTCGAACAGTGCGTTCACCGCATCGCCCTTATGGGTTTCGCCGGTGAGTTGGCCAATCAAGGGTGCCCGCCGCAGTTTGTCCACCACCATCACCCGGTGGGGCTGATCGTCGAAAAACCAGAGTCCGCATTGCACATCCGAGCGCGGTTCGTTGAAGAACAGCCGCTCGGCAAAGTCGTGATCGAAGGGCAGTTCCAGCGACTCGCCATCGCCTGGCTCCGGATAGACTACGCGGCGGTAGAAATCCTCGGGTGCTTCATCGGTGAGCGTGGGGGCCGGATTGAACCAGGGCACTAACCAGGCATATAGGCCTCGGCCATCGACTCGTGTCGATTGAACCCCGCACGCCTGCAACGAAGCACCGATACGTTCGCAAGCCTGTTGCAGGGATTGCACCGGGCTGAGTCCCGTCTCCTCATCGCCAGACCCGAGCCAGCGATAAACCACCAGGCGCACCCGGCGGTTGTTGCCACGCCAGGGCAGGCGCGTCACCACCTTGTCCTCAAACAGCCCACCCGGCTTGGCGATGGCCTTCAGATGACGGCGGCTGAGTTGCAAATACGCCTCGGTGAAGACGGTGCCTCGCGCGCTGTCCTGAATATAGCCAGTGAGCCGATTGAGGTAGGGGGAGAAGTCGTTGTCATCCTGGCAGAAAAACTGCGCCACCCAAGGCGCTTGATCCCGCTCGTCAAAGCTATCCTGCAGGGCATCCTCGAGTGCATCGCGGGCCGCCATCAACCAATCGGGTTCGCGCCCTTCGGTGCCGATGGGCAGCAACTCGAACACCGCACCCACCGAGCGATTGTCATCGAGCAGAAAACACTGCTCGGTGTCGAGGTACTCGACCCAAGGCAGGTGATCGGTGAAGCTGGGGTTGTGCGCGTAGAGTGCAGCTTCATCGGCCAAGGTCGCGCGCGGGCGCAATGGGTTGCGCCAGTCTTTCCACGCGGGAGCGTGGTTACCCGAATCGCCGGCACGCACTACAAGTCTTCCTGACGTTCACCCGGCAATGCGTACTGCACCCGTTGGTAAAACGGAAAGACTGTCGAGTAACCCGGAACTGGTGCCTGCTCGGTACCACTCAAATGCGGATACACGTACAGCACTAGATCGGGATTGGGCAAGCGAGGGAACAGGTTGCGGATCTCGTTCACTGCTGTGCGAGTGTACGGTTCCTGGAGAGCAACGGAGAAATCTGCTTGAGCCAAAGGGCGGCGCAACTGCTGCCGAGCCTCCAGCAGTTGCTGCTGAGTGCCTTGCGAACCGGCGCCGTTCCAGATATCCAGCATGGTTTGCTCGCCATGGGGCAGCAGCGTGTCTTTGTCGGTGGAACACCCCGTCAGGACCCAGCACAACAAGCTAATCCAGGTCAGGCAGAGAAGCATGGTCTTTTTCATGGCGAACGCTCCGGCCCTTGGGCTCGTAGTCGATGGTGATCTCATGGTCGAGGTGCAGTGCGACCTGCGCTGCAGGTGGTACGTACACGGCAGCAAAGGCTTCGCCATACAGTTTGTTCACCCACTCGCGGACATCACTGACCCCGCCACTGAGGATCGAACTCAGTGCATTGTTGCCCGTGCTGCTGGTGACCCCGAGCGTAGTGCCGCCTGCGTTGATCACGCTGCTGTTGTTCCGCTCATTCCCGAGCAGGGCGGCGACACCGGCACCGGCGGCAGTGATCAGGCTCTGGCTGCCGAGGTATTGCTGGGCGTTCGAGCGGCGCCCGCCAGCGATGCAAGGAATGCCATACGGATCGGACAGGTAACCGAGCCCGCCACGGATCTTGTCGGTGTTCGAGCTCTGGGTGGTGGAGGCAGTGCGGCTGGCTACCGCCTTCGGCTGAGGCACCGTGCGGATGGTGCCATCGGTAAACACAAAGGTAATTGACTCGACCTGTCCGCGTACGCAGGACAGCGTCCAGTCACCGGACGCTGTGCCGCTCATCACGGCACCCGCGACGTCTGGCAGGTCGATGCCGTTGGCAGTCAGGTTCTCCGGACCAACCAGTACCTTGAAGGGATAGGGATCATTCACGGTGCCGTCCACCGGGACTCGGCCGATCAGCGCAGTCATGGCGACCGAGCCCATCAATGTCGCGTTTTCGGGAATGGTGTAGACCGGTCTCGCGCCTTCGGCACGATCGACGGATTGCGCCAGGTCGCGCTTATTGTTGGTGACCGCACCTAGCGGCTTCTGGCTGCGATCATTCGCGTTATCGTTCAAGCCTTCCAGTGAGTTGAAGGCGGTAGGCAGACTCAGTGCGGAAGAGATCTTGGTTTTGCCTCGGGCGTTGGTGGGCGGAGCATCCGAGGGCTCAATCCACTGCAGCGCATCATTGGCAGAATGCTGCCCGTCGAACTGAGCCCCGTCGCCCGGCTCAAGCCCCAATCCTATTGGCATATCCTTGCCTTTGCCGGTCAGCCCCGACAACTGGCCCTGCAATTGCGTCAGCAGACCGCGAGCCTGACGACTGTCTTGTTCCGCTTTGAGCCGGGCCTCGTTGGCTTGTCGGCGACCTTCGTCGACCTGCTGGGTCACGCTGCCAAGCGCCGTCTGGATACGCGAATCGACACTGTTTTCCCGCTCGCGCAGGCGGTTGTTTTCCGTCAACAACGAATCGTTGTGCTTCTTCAAACCGAGCATGTCGCTGCGCATGGCCTTCACTTGGCCGACCAAGGTGGCGACCGTATCGCGTGGGGTATCGCCAGCAATGCCGAGCGACTTGGCTTGCTCGGCGGATAATTGAAGATTGCCCTGATCAACTGGGTGCTCTGGAGAAGGCGTGCTGCCACCCGGGACCCAGGTTTTCAGGATGATCAGCACCACGGCCAGCAGCGCAGCCGGTACCAGCCATTTGAGCAGGGCGTTAGCTTTCATCGTCAGCCCCTCGCGCAACGGGCGGCAGCAGCACGGCTTTCTCGAGGCCGGCACCGCGAGTGACGAGGTAGGCGAGCGTGGTGTCTTCAGCGCTGCCGACAGGCCCGAGGAACGCATGCTGGAAGGCCGCGGCGAACAGGGTGGCCTGAATCTGACGCGGATCGAGTTGCACAGTCCCTGAACCACGATTGCGCAACTTCACTGCCGTCACCCAATAATCACCGAGTCGCCAGGCGGCGATAGGTGTGCTGGAAACGTTTTCGGTCGGCAACAGGGTCGGCAGTTCGGTGCGCAGCTTGAGCGGTACGCGGCGTACGCCGGGTAGGGATTCTACGGTGCGCAGCGGCGCGTACAGGCTCTGTGCGGCATAGCGCGTCAAAGCGACCGGGATCGGTGTACGTTCTGGAACAGGTACGGTACTCGATTCAGTCTCGGTAGCTTGCACCGGAACATTCTTGAGAATACGCACGGGCTCCAGTGGTTGATCACCAGGAGTGGCCGCGATATCCAGCAGGATAATCTCGCCCGTCGCGACCGATTGCAGTTGCAGGCGAGTCGGGGCAATGGCTTCCGACGCGCGCAGGTACAGCGTGCCGCCGGTGGACTGCACGCGCAGCTTGTCCGTCAGGGTTGAGGGCACGCCGACTCGAACATCCTCATCGACAAAGACCACCCGCTCCTGATTGATCACCAGCGGGACCGCGAGGGGGAGGCGTTCCCAACGCATCAACTCGACGGCCTGCGCTGCAGCTCCCCATAGCATCAGTGCGATGGTGAGCCCCAGAGTAGACATCCGCGTCATGACTCACCTCCAGGCAGGGAGATTTTTTGCGGCGTGCCCTGATAACAGTCCAGTGCCAGGCCCCACTTGTTGCGTTCGGGGTCCAGATCAAAACGCACCACGCGTAATGGATAACGCACCACCACCCGTTTCACCGGTTCGGCGGCGTAATATTCATCGGCATTGAGGTCGAGCTTGACCAGCCAGCTGTCGCGGTCGAGTTGCTTGACCCTGAGTTCCGGATCCTCACTGTAACCTCGACCCAGAATTTCGTAGACGCCACGCACCCGCTGGCGCAGTTCGCCGGCGGCCTTGCGGTACTCGTAGTCGCCGTCGAGGAAGGCCTTGCAGGCGGGTGTCAGGTAGGACTGCAAACTATAGATAGCGCGGCGATAATCCTGCTCGCCATCCGAGGGCCAACGGTTGAGCTGACCGAAGATGTACAGGGCAAAGGCATAGACATTCTCTGAGGGGATATCCCACCACTTGCGCGTGCTGCCCGAGCGCAGATCCGGGGGGACATGCACGGTCAGATCGGTCGGTGCCGAGCGCCAGCCGTACCAGAGTCCGGCACAGAGCAGGGTCAGGATCATTACCGCCAGGCGCAGACTGAAGATATGGGCCTGTTGGGCATCCACCTTGTTCCGAAATCGGCTCATGGCTGCCACCGGGACAGGGCAGGACGCAGTCGACGCGAACGGCGAACCGTCCAGGCGCCGGAGTGGACGATCAGACTGCCGCGCCCCAGGCGCCAACGGCTGGCCAGTACCCATTCGAGCTTGCGGTACAGCCAGGTCTCGGGGCGGGCTCGTTTGGCCCGCCGCAGTAGCGTGCCACCGGCCGATAGCACCACCGTCATGCCCGCGATCATGCCGGTCGGCGCCAATGCAATGGAGGCAGTGGTGATCGCCAGAGGAACGCCTGACAGCAGACCAATGACGGCGCCGGTGCCGAGCGCTACCCACATCTCATCATTGGTCAAGCCGCGCAACACGGCGGGATCACGGTTGAGTCGCTCCGGCAGAAAGACCAAGGTGCCGTCGGCAAGACGTTCGATAGTGTCGTTCATGCCAACCTCACAAAATCGCGGCGGCCTTGGTCAGGAACCAGATGATGATCACCACCAGCAGGGCGCCGATGCCAACCACCGCGCCGAGGTCTTTCCAGGTCTTGCGCTGGTTCTGCACGTCGGCATACACGGTCAGGGAATGCCACGCCACGCCCAAAAAAGCGAGCAGGGCGATCAGTAAGCCGAGCAGGATACCGCCGTCGTAGGCGTAGTTTTTGATCGTCTCGATCAATCCGGAACCTTCACCACGTGAAGGAGCTTCCATGGTCGGGAGTTCGGCAAAAGCCAGGCTTGGACCGAGTACCAACAGCAGACCGATCAGGCGCTGACTGGCACGATCACGCAGGTTGTTTTTCAGGGGGACAAGGCACTTGAGCATGACGGCGATCTCCTGGGTTAGGACAGGGTGAAGAACATCAGGACCAACAATGCGAGCAGCACGCGCGCGGCGCTGCCGCCAAACGCGCCGAAGCGCACACTGCCTGTCGCCCATCCCCGGTAAGCCGTCCACATCACCCAGGCGCACCAAAGCAACGCCAGAACGAGCACCAGGGATAGCCAGAGCGTCGAACTGCTCTGCGGTGAGAAACCGGATGCGTTTTGGAACGCTGAGGTTTGGGCGTCAGTCATGCTCATGGCGAGGGCTCCGCGTGCGGAGCGTCAACGCGGTAATCGCCCGCTAGTTCATCGGTATCGCGGGGTTGAGCGCGGGAGGGGGACAGGTACCCCTGTATCCCTTGGCGGATGCGCTGGAGATCCTGAGCCAGGCGGGGGTAGTCGAAGCGATAACGTTCGTTGGGGGCAGATGTGCTGGCTTCCTCGGCACGCGTGGCAAGGTGTTCGATCGTGTCGAGTTGCTGCAGGATCAGACTGAGCTGATCCTGTTCTTGAGCGGAGGCGGCGTAGACGCTGCTATGGACGATGGCCAGTGAGAGCAGTAACCAGCAGCGAAAGGCGGTAGTCGGCATGATTCTGCCCCATGTGAATATGGGGTCAGAATTGAGCTAATAGAGGGGTTGTTCAGTAAGAAAAGCGAGTGACGGTGGATCGCTTTTTCTGGGGGAGCGCTGGAGATGTTTACTTGCAGCTATGTGGCCCTTCAGCCTTTGGTGAAAAATGGTTGGGGATTTTGGGCGACTCCACTCTTCTCAATGAGCTTCGTCGAACGGGTAACGAAAGATGATGATCGCGTGGCTCAGGCTGTGTGAAAACGCATACACCGGTTTGTAGTCTGCGTTGCTACGTGAAATCTGCCAGCGTCTGGTTAATCCGCAGACCTAAAATTTTCGTGGGAACGCGACTTTCGTTCCAGTCCTGACTGTCAAACTTGCCCTTAGAACGTTTTCACACTACCTCGATCGTTTTCCGCCGGTCGCGATAGGCAGAAATCGGCCGATTCTGTTGAAAAACTCGGATTTTCAGCTCGCCTGAGCTCAGGCACGCCAACCACTGGAGAAACTACTCACCACGTTGAGTGGTTTCTCGGCTCTTCGTTGACCTTTGCTGCTCTGTTATTGGGTTGGTTTGAGGTTTTTTGCTTGGTGCAGACGCACCTATCCCGTGACCGGTGGCCATTGAGATGTAAATTTGGCCAGCCGTCGCAGGTTCTGTGCCGCAGCGGCCAGGGAGAATTCATCAGTCGCGCCACTCATGCCACGTAGTTGCAAGCGATTAAGTTTCAGGATGCGCTTGAGGTGGGCAAACAACATTTCGACCTTTTTACGTTCGTGGCGAGAGCGCACGTATTGCGCCGTCGCTGCGATGCGCCGAGCCACATCACGAGCGGCTTCATGGCCGCTGCGAGCGAGCCTGCGAAACGCAGTGTTCGGGCAGCACTTGGATTTCGTCGGACAGGCTACGCAGCGAGGACTTCTTGTTTCCGACCCGGTTGCACAACTCAGACCATCTATCCACCAGGCAATACGCTTGAATAGTCAAAGCATGGGTGACAACCATTGGCCAACAAAACTGCACGCATGGCTTGGGCGATGCTGCACAACGGCACTGATTACCAACTGGATCGGGCAGCGGCCTGACCCATTCATCCGGGAGAAGCCCCACACACCTCGATTGCGAAGCAACTCGAGCAATGGCAAACCGGTCGAACCGGCGTCGGCAAAACCCTTAATGTCCAGGTGCGTAAAGCACGTAAAAGCGATTGGGAGCCGACGCGCGAATAGCCCATCATGGCCCTGCATCAAAACGATGCCGTAGTAAGAGGCCGAATATGTGCAGTCGGCACGGGCGCCAAAGCAAAGGAGGTTTGTAACGAGGAGGAGTCCATATACGAATTTACGAAGATCGTTGTACATGGGATTCTTCATCAAAATAACCACAACCGCCAGCCAGCTCAACTCACTAAAGAGATGATTGCTGATCAGGTCGAGCCAACGCAGATGGGTATATAGGGCTGGGCACTGAAAAATGGCCGAATTGAGGCCAATACTCAAACGGAGGAGCTGATTTATCTGCACCTAGTGCCCCGAGACAATGGTTCAGTTCAGAAAGGCGGATTCAAATTTAAGGGAATGTTCTACGTTTGCGATTTGGCCATTGAACAGAACTAGTTTGCTCGTGCCCGACATAGGGGGCGTCGACGACGTCCGATTGTATTTCCGTGAGTCGCGTACGAATAAAGGACTGAATGGGGTCTATGCGTGGACTAAAAAAAGATTGTAGCGTGAAGACGGTGGCTCGCGTCACGGCGAACAGCACCCGACAGCATTGGCAGGTTACGCTGCTGGCTACCGAATACTTGATGATGAAACCACGCTCCAATCTCAGGTCAGTACAGGGTTGATACTTTCAGCCCCTTGGCGGAGCCGCCCCTTTGACTGCTATGCGTTGTCGGCGCATTAGGTAAGGCTGACCAATCATGAATAAAAGTTTCTAGAGGGCGCCTATGCGTAGGTTGGCAGTTCACATGGCACGCCGCGTAATTAAATTTCTCTGGACCTTGATGCAATCTTCCTGGTCTCGAATGGTACTGTGGTAAGCCCGTGTATTAATAATGTATGGAGTTCGAACAGTTGAATGCGCCGCATTTTGGTTGTGACAGCCATGATGGTATTTCGGCGGGTGTACTGCTCGGGATTCAGTTTGAAACGCCGTTGGGGCTGGATGGTCGCACGCGCGACTGATGGGTTTTCTGGCCGTTTTCGCTTGAGGGGACGACGGCCGAGCGCTTGGCAAAGCAGCCTTTTAGGCTGTTTATCCAAGCACCGGTCGTAATGGCGGTGAGTCCATGCTATGACTTTTGCGAAACTTCCGGGGCACTCAGGCCCCCTAGCGCCACGTACTTGAGCTCCAGGTACTCATCCAGCCCGTAGCGCGAGCCCTCGCGGCCAAGCCCCGATGTCTTGACGCCGCCAAAAGGCGCGACTTCGGTGGAGATCAGCCCTTCGTTGACGCCGACCATGCCCGTTTCCAGCGCTTCCACTACCCGGAACGCCCGCCCGAGGTCGCGGGTATAGACATAGGCCGCGAGGCCGAACGGCGTGTGATTGGCCAGGGCAATGGCCTCGGCTTCGTCTTCGAAGCGGAACAGCGGCGCTACCGGGCCGAATGTTTCCTCGGCGAAGATCTTGGCCTCCAGAGGGACGTCAGCCAGCACCGTCGGCTCGAAGAAGTTGCCGCCCAGTGCATGGCGTTGCCCGCCCGTGAGTATACGGGCGCCTCTCGCACAGGCATCGGCGATGTGCTCTTCGACCTTGGCAACCGCCTGGTCGTCGATCAACGGCCCCTGGGCGACTCCGGGCTCGACGCCGTGGCCCACCACCAAGGCAGCCGAGCGCTCGGCCAGGCGGGCGGCGAAGGTTTCGTAGATTCCAGCTTGAACGAGGAAGCGGTTGGCGGCAATGCAGGCTTGCCCGGTATTGCGGTACTTGGCTGCCATGGCGCCGCTCACCGCAGCTTCAAGGTCGGCATCGTCGAAGACGATGAAAGGCGCATTGCCGCCCAGTTCCATGCTGGTCTTCTTGATGGTGGGAGCGCACTGGGCCAACAGGCGAGCGCCGATCTCGGTTGAGCCGGTGAAGGACAGCTTGCGTACCACCGGGCTGTCAGTCAAGGCCTGGCCAATTGGCTGGGCAGCGCCGGTGACGATGTTGCAGAGCCCCGCCGGCAATCCTGCGCGCTCGGCCAGCACCCCCAGCGCAAGCGCCGACAGCGGCGTTTGACGGGCCGGCTTGATCACGCCGGCGCAGCCGGCGGCCCAGCCTGGTGCCGCCTTGCGGGTGATCATCGCCGCTGGGAAATTCCACGGCGTGATGGCAGCGAACACACCGATGGGCACCTTCTGCACCAGGATGAGCCGCCCCGGGACGTTCGGCGGAATCAGGTCACCGTATGCACGCTTCGCCTCTTCAGCGAACCATTCGATGAAGCCGGCGGCATACTTCAACTCGCCGTAGGCTTCGGTCAGCGGCTTGCCCTGCTCGGAGGTCAGGATCAGCGCCAGGTCGTCAATGTTGTCCAGCAGCAGATGATGAAGCCGCAGCAGGATCCTTGCCCGCTCGGCGGGCAACTCCTCGCGCCAGCGGCGCTGGGCACGTTCGGCGGCGGCAATGGCGCGCTCGGTCTCGGCCGCCCCGGCGTCGGGGACGAGGGCCAGCAGTTGGCCGTTGGCCGGGTTACGCACCTCCAGGGTTTTGCCACTGTCGGCCTGGACCCAGGCGCCGTCTATCAGCATTGATTCGCGCAACAGGCTGGGGTCACGCAGGGGTAGGTTTTGTAAGGTTGTCACGCCAGATATCTCCTTGGTTGAAAAAGGGAGGGTCATGCCGGATTGCGGCCGACGAAGAAGTCAGCGTCCGGGTCGGCGGTAGGGTTGAGGCCAGCGGCTTCCTGCCCGCGTCGCAGGGCCGCCATGTCGCGGGCGTAGACCCGGCCGGTGGGGTGACGCAGAGGGCCGCCGTTGTAGCCCTGCAGCCAGGACTCGTATTTCCACAGCGCGCGGTTGATCAGCCCGCCGCCAGCCTGGGGAACACTGGCGAACGCTTTACGCGCCGGGTCGATGCGGTGGAAGATCGCTGTCGCTTCGTCGAAGCGGCCCTCTTGGATCAGGCGGTGGACTTGCGGCAGCACGGGGCCGTAGTAGGCCGAGAAGTTGGTGCCACAGAACGGAATCGGGATCAGCTGTGCCAGTGGGATATATTCGTGTTCCATGGGCGAGGAGATAACCACTTCCTTGTGGAAGGCGCGGTGAACTTCGATGGCGGCCATAATGTTTGGCGCACCGCCCTCGGCCTTGATCGCAGCCACATTGGGGCAGTCGTCGATCAACCTCCGCAGTAACGACACTGGCAGGTCACTCGGGTCCAGTCGCGAGAAGCCCCAGGTCGGGATAGGGAAGAGCATTACGGCCAGTTTGGTGGCGTCACACATCGCCTTGGTGTAGGTGTAGATCTCTTCCAGCGAACGCGGGTGGAAGTACGGCGGGTAGCCCAGCAGCACCAGTTCGGCCCCGGCCGCCTCGGCCCGGCGCACGGCTTCGATGTTGTCTTCCAGGGTGTTGAACACCGCGTGGTGGACAACGAACAGGCGACCCGCGGCCTCGTCCACGGCAATGCGCACGAACTGCTCGTACTCGTCCATGGTGATGGCGACCTCGGAACAGCTCAAGGTGCCGACGAAGCCGTGGGCGATGCTGGTCTGGATGTCGTGCCGAATGGCTTTTTCATTGAGGTGTTTGAAGTCCGATGTGACGGTGGGGATCGTCACGTTGGCAACGCCAACGAGGTGTTCGCGGGCCCATTCACGGGCTTCATTGCGGCTGTAGCTGGCCATGATTGGCTCCTTTAGCGTTTGGTTTCGAAGTTGATGGGCAGGGGGGTGGCCAAACCGGCCTGAAGCGCCTTTTCCAGGATCAGTTCGGCCACCACAATATCCTGCAGGCCGCTGCCGACAGACTTGTAAAGAAGCGACTGAGCCGAGCGGATGCGCTGCGCGTGATTGCCGTTGAGCAGGTCGCCGAGGGAGATCGCCTTGGCGCGCACGTCGATCCCGGCAGCGCTTGCGGCAATCATGTCGCCGGTTTGTTCCAGCACTTCCTCGAGCATGTCGGCGATGATCAGATCGCTTCTGGCAATCACCGAGACATCCACTTCGCGCTGCTCGGGTACGGTCGAGCCGATGGAGTACACCTGTGCGCCAGCGGCTAGCCATTCGCCGTTCAGGATCGGCTGTTCGCCGCGCGAACGGGCCGCCGCCAGAACCAGTTCGGAGCCCTCCACGGCGGCCTGGGCGGAATCGACCTGGCGTGCACTGACCCCAAGATCTCGGCTGACGGCTTCAGCAAACGCTGCGCGGCGTTCAGGTGTCGGGCTGAAGACGACAACCTCGCTGAGCGGGCGGACACTGGCGAATGCACGCACATGCATGGCGGCTTCCAGGCCACTGCCAAGCACCGCCAGCCGGGCCGGCCCCGCTGGGGCCAGGCGGTCCAGCGCTGCTGCGGTGGTGGCGGCGGTGCGCAGACCAGTGACCAGGTTGCCGTCGACGAAGGCGGCGATGCGGCTGGTCTGTCGATCGAAGAGCACGATCACGTACTCCACGCCCGGCAGGTCGGCGCCCAATGCCATGCCCATCAGCTTGGCACCGTAGTAACGCCCGCCTGGGGGGATGGCTGGAAGGGTGCGCAACCAGGTCCGGTCAGCGCTGGCGATGGTGCGCGGCGGCACGGCACTTGGCACTGGAGGCCGGGCATAGGCGGCCTGCAGGGCAGAGATGGCGTCCGGCCAATTGAACACTTCACGCACGGCCGCGCTGGAAACGAATACCGGCGAGGTCTGCGGCGCGCTCATGACCGACGCTCCGTAGGCCGCGTGCCAGTCAGGCACGAGTGTATGAGGGTGCTGCTGAAGCTGTGATGCATTGGGAAGCCTCCGAAGCTGGGGGGGACTGCTGGAGCGGCGGACTACACCGCCCAATCAAACTAAATCGACTAATTGACATGTGTCAATTAATAAATTGAATGATCTTAATTATTTATTGAGGTGCTGGAGAGTGCGTCTGTCACCTTGCAAGCGCTATTGGCACGGCCTACCATGGCGGCTTTGATATGCAGGAAAGAACTGGCGTAATGAGCGACGACGATGCCTTGCGGCTGAGCGAATACATTGAACAGGCGGCTGCCCGCGGCGACACACGGCTGCCCCCGGAGCCCAAGCTTTGCGAGGAACTGGGTATTTCCCGGGGGCGGTTGCGCACTCTTTTACGGCGCCTGGAGGAGCAGGGGCGGATCTGGCGACACGTTGGCAAGGGCACCTTCATCGGCTCCCGTCAGGCGGTGATGGACGACCACGCCTGGGCTTCGGCCATCAGCATCAGCGACATCATCGGTGCCCGCATCCTGCTGGAGCCGCAGTTGGCCGGGCAGGCGGCCATCCATGCCACTCCTGCTGACCTTGCGGCGATGCGCCAAAGCCTGGTGGACATGGCGGCCGCTGGCAGCTATCTGGAATGGAAGCGCCAGGACGAGACCCTGCACCGGGCGATCGCCGTAGCCACTCACAACACCTTGTTGCTGATGCTCTACGACAGCCTGCGGCTGCAAGCGCAGCTTGGCCTGGATGCAAAGATCGAGAGCGTGTTTGGCCAGGCCGATGCACCCAAGTCAGAGACCCATAGCGAGCACCTGGCAATACTCGAAGCCATCGCCGGGCACGATCCGCTGCTGGCTGAGCAGCGAATGCGCAGCCATCTGCAGTCGGTACGTGCCCGGATGTTCGCGCCACGCTAGATCGGCCGGCGCAACAGCTCGAGGGTCTGATGCATGACCTGGGCATGGGCCTGTGGCCCGCCGCCACTCAGTTCGATGTGGCCAAGGGTGGCCGATGCCTGCACCACCAGGTTTGCACGGTCGAAATGGCGGCCGGCGTAAGCGGTCAGTGCGCCTTCCAGCGAATGGCGGCGACCCAGTTCCTCCGCCAGGATTAGAGCGCCCTCAATGGCGATGCCGGCGCCCGAGGCCAGCTGCGGAGTGGTCGCGTGCACCGTGTCGCCGAGCAGCACCAACCGACCGCGGTGCCAGGGCGCCGGAATCATGTGCCCGGCCAGCGGGCGGTACAACAGGTGCGGGTCTGGCAGGCTGCCGTCGAGCAGCCCCCGGCGGATGTCCGCCAGCTCACCGGTGAAAGGCACCATCAGGTCGGCGAAAATCTCCGGCCAGGCTGTTGGCGGAATGAAATCCAGGCCGTCGCGCTTGTACAGCAGGTAGAGATAGCACTGATCGTCGCTGATGGGGTTGATGCCCGCCTTGATCGTATCGCTCAGGTACATGGTGGAGTTTTCGTGCAGGCGGGGCACGATTGCCCGCCAGCAACCCTGGCCGGTGAACACCGGGCCGGCGAAGTCCGGGAATACTAGGCGGCGTAAGGCAGAGTTGATGCCGTCGGCGCCAACTACAAGGTCGTAGCGACCACCGCTGCCGTCGCTGAATAGAACGTCGACGCCATCGGAGTCCTGGGTGATGCTTTCAAAGTTGAGCCCCAAGCGCACAGTGGCACCGGCAGCGCGGGTGGCGGCGCTGAGAATCTTCGCCAGCACAGGCCGCTGGATACCCGCCGCGCTGGGCAAGTCCTCGGCGCCGAGCGCTGGCGCAATGGGCACGGTACGCAGCAGGTTGCCCTGGGCGTCACGCAGGTCAATGGCGCGCCACCAGCCGCCCAAGCGCAGGACTTCGTCCACTACGCCGACCTCGCGCAAGGCTCGTAGGCTGGGGCCACTGATGGTGATGCCAGCGCCATCCGGCGCCCAGGCGGGATTGAGTTCGACCAATTCGACGGCAATGCCTAGCTTGCGCAGTTGGATCGCGGCGCACATGCCGCCCACGCCGCCGCCGATGATCAGCGCTTTCTGAATAAGAGCCATGGTGCTTCTCCAAATGAATCAGGCGACGCCGCCGCCCAGCCGTTCGGCCAGCCAGTCGGCGATGAGGTTGCCAGCGTTGCTGGGGTTGTCCAGCGAGTTGTGTTCGACGCCGCCCTCGCGCTCGGTGAACACCACCAGTTCGCGGTCCGGGCTGTTCACCAGCTGGTCAAAGGTGCGCTGGGCGTACTGCAGGGGGATTTGCCGGTCCTGCTCGCCGTGGGTGACCAGGAAGGGCACACGGATGCGTTCCAAGATCCCGTCAAGATGCATGTGCTGCGCCTTGGCCATGAAGTCGTCGAAACTACTGGCGCCAAAGACCCACTGCACGTGCTGCCAGTAGTGCGGTACCGGATTCTCGCCTTCGCGGCGCCGCCGTGCCTCCTGCACTGCGCGCCAGTCGTGGTTCGCTCCCCACACCGCGGCACAAGCGAATCGTGGCTCGAAGGCCACCGCCCGTGGGCAGTAATAGCCACCCAGGGAGACGCCGAGGGCAGCGATGCGCGTCGGGTCCACCTCAGGATGTTGCTGCAGCCAATCGACTACCGGAGTGGCCCATGCCTCGCTGTCGTGACGAGCCGGTAGGCCATGCAAGCGCAAGGCTTCGCCGGTACCCGGCTGGTCGACGAACAGCGCAGACAGGCCGCGCTGGGCGAAAAGCCGGCCCATTACGCTTTTCTGCAGCATCTCCTTGGTGCTGTCGAGGCCGTTCATGATCACCACGATCGGCGCCCGTGCCCCTGGAGCAAGGCCGCCGGCGCGCACGTATAGGGCGCTCAGGTGACCTTCGCCGTAGGGGATTTGCACCCGTGCGCAGTTTTCCCGGCTCAGGCGTCGGGCCTGGTCGAACAGCACTAGGGAATGTTGGTAGAGCGCCAGCCGGTGCTTGAAGCCGTGCGCCTGCATACGTTCTGCGAGGCTGTAATAGAGGGCAGCACGCCCCAGCTTCTCGCCTGCGGAAAGGCGCCGATTGCGCGCCAGGTCGTCGTCGGCAAGGGCCACCAGGCGGTCGCCACCGCTTTTCCAGGCAGCGTAGAAAGCTTCGGTGCCAGGATCGTCGCCGGCCAGGGCGGCATCGCGCAGCGGCGCGCACATGGTGTTCACCTCGCCGATGTTGCCGCCGTGGGTAAGGGCGATGATCGCTGACAGGCTCCACACATAGTTGGTTGGGAAGTACTGAAACATGGTGATGACCTCGTTCAGGCTTGGTTCAGGGCTGATGGAGCGGGCAGTTGGTCGGGAATCCAGATATTTCCCGCACCATCTATTCGTGCTGGCACCGGGACCAGATAACGCCCCACGCACGGCCCGGCAAAGCAATGGCCGGTGCGCAGGTCGAAGTGCGCCGAGTGGGCGTAGCAGACGATGTGCTGACCGTCGGCCGAGAGAAACTGGTCGCGCTGGTATTCCAGAGGGCGGTGGTTGTGCGGGCAGTCGTTGAGCCAGACGATCACTTCGGCGCCGCGCCGGATGGCGAACACCCGGTCATGCCGGCCCTCGCGCAGCAGGCCTCGGGCGAGGTGGTCTGGCAGCTCGTCGCGGTGGCAAAGACGGCGCTCCATGGTGGCTGCCTCACTCACCGGGGGCCCATTTATCGACACCCTCGAAAAGGAATATCTGCGAATTGTCTGCACCGGGCTCCAGCGCCCGCGGCACCCAGCTGTCGTCGTGGTGATCCATGTCGGCGTCAAATTCCATGACGGCGCCAAAGGGACTGTTGAAGTACCAGAAGAAGTTGCTGCCCATCAGATGCCGTCCCGGCCCCCAGAAGCTTTGGTAGCCCTTTTGCTGGAAGCGCCAGCCTTGCTGCAGTACCTCGCCCGCCGAGCCGAAGTGGAAGGTGAAGTGGTTGCAGCCGACCATGTGCTCGTTATGGCTGTGCAGCATGAACAGCGTGTGGTGATCATGGGTCCCGGCAGGGCGCATGAACGGCCCCAGTTGGTTGAGACGATCAGTCACCACGAAGCCCAGGCGCCGGTAGAACGCCTCGGCCTTGGCAGCGTCTTCGACGAAGTACACCACATGGGACAGTGAGCGTGGCTTGATCACTGCCGAGGGGTCAGCGCCGCAGTCGTTGGGCGCGCGCCCCGGCGTCTGGCCCGGCACGTTGAAGCCCAGGCGCGGCGCGTGGATCGGCTGGCGCCGAGCGCGCTGAAAGGCAATGCCGAAGCCGGAATCGTCGAGGCAGTGCAGTGTGCCGTCGGCATCTACGCTCACCTCGCGATCGGCGCCCAGCAGGCGGTACAACTGCACCAGGGTGGCGTCGTCGGCGACCCCATAATGGGTTTCGCGCAGGCAGGGAGAGCATGCGCCGGGCGGCAGTGGCGGCAGGCCGGAGTGGTCACTGCGGCGCACGATCACGCCGGTGCTATCCAGGGCAATGTAGGTACCGCCGACCTCGGGGTCGTACTCGCTGACGTCCAGGCCGTAATCCAGCAGATACCGGTGGGCGGCGGCCAGGTCTTCGACGCCGAAGGTCAGGTATTGCAGACCGATGATATTCATGGCTGATGACTCCATATAGCTAGCGACCTGGCGTGGCGGCCAGGTGGACGGGCATGGGATAGCCGCACGGCGGGCGATTGTCGTACCGCAGCGGAATTAGAAGGATGGTGGGGCAGCGAACGCTAGCGTCGGGCTGAGCGATGCAGGCGGGTGACGAATACTGCCACGCAGGCGTAGCGGGCTGCGGAATGTTCGGCGGTGATGAGGTAAGACAGGAGCTGAGGCATGGCGATTTCTCTGGTCGGTTCTTGTTCTGGACACCCCACGTGTGGCGGAGTGTGAGCCATGCTCCCTTGGCTGCATGGCTCGCCTCGATAAGCTACGCAGCGTCCAGTCATACGAGAAATCTTAATTTGGCATACGAAGCATTCGATCGATGGATACCTGTGGACTGGTATGCCGCTGCCGTGGGTTGCTGTTCAGACGTCTGGCATGGCTGCCGCGCTTTCCACGATCAGGCTGCGTAGCCAGCTCAGCCCAGGATCATGCTGCTGGTGACGATTCCACTGGATGGCCATGACCAGCCTGGGTGCATCCCAGGGTACCGGCAGAATCTTCAGCGGAAGCTCGCGCGCACACTGCTGGGCCAGGCGCAGATGCATGGTGGCGATGCGCAGGGTGCCCGGCAGGAACGTGGGCACGTTGCTAAAGGCGTTGGTGATGACCTCGACACGGCGCTCGAAGTTGTAGCGATTGAGAAACCACTCGTCCATCGACGGCACCCGCTGCATACCCCATCGCACCAGGACGTGCCCCATCTGCTTGTACTGCTCGAACGACAGGCTGTCGCCAACCAGGGGGTTGTCCTGGCAGGTCATGCAGACGAAACGGTCCTCGAAAATCGTCAGGCTCGGATGGTCGTCGCCCAGGTGGGTGGCCGGCAACACCAGAAGGTCGACGTTCCCTCGTTCGAGCGTTTCCCGCGGGGTGTCGTTGGGCGGGATCATTTCCAGGCTGGCCATCGGTGCCAGTTCGTTCAGGCGCCTGCTGACCTGAGGCAACAGCACGGTGCAGACGTAGTCCGAGGCCATCAGCACAAATTTGCGCTGCGACTGAGCCGGCTCGAACTCGGCTCGGTTTTCCAGCGTGGAGCGCATCTGGATCAGCAAGTCGCGAACGGGCTGGATGAGTGCTTCGCCTTTGGGCGTGCGGACCATCTTGCGTCCGTTGGGTACCAGCAATTGGTCCTGGAAGTACTCCCGCAGGCGGGCGAGTGCGGCGCTGGTGGCCGGCTGGCTGAGAAACAGCCGTTCCCCGGCACGGGTGATGTTCTGCTCGACCAGCAGAGCGTCGAGCACCACCAGAAGGTTGAGATCAAGGCCATGAAAGCGCATTGGACGTCTCCTTGCCCGGTGCGGTCCGGGATTGTTTTTGTTGGCGGAGGGTGCGTGCGAGCCATCCAACGTGTTTATGCCTCGTATGTCAATAAACGATTTCACAGATGCCTGACGGGTGCATACCATCAAGTCACACCCGCCATCCAGGTCGAAGAACCTGGTGTCAGCCTGGCACCGATGTCTGGCCTATAACAACAAAAAAACCGGAGCACATCATGCAGCCGTCCCGCCCTCTTCGTGCCAGCGTTTCGCCGCCCATCTACTGCTTGGATTCGTTCGCCCGCCTGGCATCAAGCGGGCGCTAGACGCGCATCGTAACGCCATTCATACCACGGCCCGGGCGCCCATGCGCTGCCGAGCCCGGCATTGCACGAGGCACCACTATGGCAAGCAACCCTCTCAAAGGCTGGCAGGTAGACCGCGCCAGCATCCAGTTCATCGGCCACGACCTGCAGCGCCCCGAGTGCATCGTCGCCCAGCCTGACGGCACGCTGTGGAGCGCGGATGCCCGCGGCGGGGTGATGCGCATCGCTCCGGACGGCAGCCAGCAACTCCTGGCTCCGATCGCCCCAGTCAGCGAACCGGCAGATTTCCAGCAGCGCTACGTGCAGTCCCAGGGGGCCTCGCTGCCCAATGGCCTGGCACTGACCGCCGAAGGCGACTTCATCATCTGCAACTGGGGTCTGGACCGTATCGAGCGACTTGATCGCCAAGGTCACGTCCATGTGCTGCACGACCACCTGGAAGGCAAGGCACTGGGCAAGACCAACTTCCCGCTGATCGATTCCAAGGGCCGCATCTGGTTCACCGTGACGACCACGATGCAACCCTGGACCGACTCGATCAATTCGGCGGTGCTCGACGGCTACATCGGGGTAATCGATGAAAAGGGCATCCGCGTGGTGGCCGAAGGCTTCGGCGGCACCAACGAGATCCGCTTCGATGACAACGAGCAGTTTCTGTACGTGGTCGAGAGCAATGTCCGGCGAATCTCGCGTTTGCGCGTAGGCCCCGACGCCACGTTGGGCGAGCGCGACGTGTATGGCCCTGCGCAGCTCGAAGGCTTCCCCGACGGCTTTGCCTTCGACAGTTTCGGCAACCTCTGGGTGACACTGGTGATGAGCGACAAGCTGATCGCCATCACCCCCGAAGGCGAGGTGCTGACGCTGCTCGACGACGGGGATCCGCAAGCCACCGCGCGCCTCGACCGGCATTTCGCGGACAAGACCCTGACGCCCGAGATCATGCAGGCCGCCCGCGGCACCTTGGCGCCGTGGATGGCCAGCCTCACCTTCGGCGGCCCCGACCTTCGCACCGTCTACTTGGGCAGCCTGCAAGGCACCCGCATTCCCTTCTTCAGAGCACCGGTGGCCGGCCAGCCGCTGATCCACTGGCGCTAGTTTTCCATACCTCGTTGCAACAGGAGTCCCGCATGATCCGTCAACTCAAACAAGGCCGGCCCGCAGAAGCGAAAGCCGAGCTCAATGCCCAGGTGCGTACCACCGTCGAAGAGATCCTCGCTGCCATTGAGCACCGCGGCGAGGCAGCGTTGCGCGAGTATTCCAGCCACTTCGACAACTGGGCCCCGGATGATTTCCGGCTGACATCCGAACAGATCCAGGCATGCATCGACAGCCTCAGCCCGGAGGCACTGGACGACATCCGTTTCGCCCAGGCGCAGATCCGTCGTTTTGCCCAGATCCAGCTGCATTCGCTGCGCGACGTCGAGGTCGAGACCATGCCCGGCGTGGTGCTGGGGCACCGCAACATCCCGGTTAACTCGGTGGGTTGCTATATCCCGGGCGGCAAGTATCCCCTGTTGGCATCGGCGCACATGAGCGTGCTGACCGCCAAGGTCGCTGGCGTCAAGCGGGTGATCGCCTGCGCACCGCCTTTCGGGGGCAAGCCGTCCAACGAAATCGTTGCTGCCATGGCCCTGGCTGGCGCCGACGAAATCTACGTGATGGGCGGGGTACAGGGCGTAGCTGCCATGGCCTTGGGTACCGAGAAGATTGCGCCGGTGGACATGATCGTTGGTCCGGGTAATGCCTATGTGGCCGAGGCCAAGCGCCAGCTGTTCGGCCGGGTGGGTATCGACCTGTTCGCCGGTCCCACCGAGACCATGGTGATCTGCGATGACAGTGTCGACGCCGAACTGGTGGCTGTGGACCTGCTCGGCCAGGCCGAGCATGGCCCGACCTCGCCGGCCTACTGCTTGACCACCAGCACACGTATCGCCGAAGAGTTGCCGGCGGCCATCGAACAGGTGCTCAGCCGCCTGGACACCGCACCGGTGGCCAGCGTCGCCTGGCGTGACTATGGCGAGATCATCTTGTGTGACAGCGATGAGGAGATGCTCGCCGAGTCCGAGCGCCTATGCTCCGAGCATGTCCAGGTCATGACCCGCGATCCGGACTGGTTCCTCGAGCGCATGACTTGCTATGGCGGGTTGTTCCTGGGCCACCGTACCAATGTGTCCTACGGTGACAAGGTGATCGGCACCAACCACACCCTGCCGACTCAGGGCGCTGGCCGCTATACCGGCGGCCTGTGGGTGGGCAAGTTCATCAAGACCCACACCTACCAGCGCATTCTCACTGATGAGGCGAGCGTGGCCATGGGTGAGGTGTGCTCGCGGTTGTGCGCCCTGGAGCATTTCTCCGGGCACAAGGAGCAGGCTGACATCCGCGTGCGTCGCCTGAAGAAAACCGTGTGAGGGGCCGGGCCATGCAAGCACTCGAAGGCAAGGTGGCGGTGGTCACCGGCGCTACCGGAGGTCTGGGCGAGGCGATTGCCCGCGCCCTGGCCGGCGCCGGCGCCGCACTAG
>NZ_RBRE01000049.1 GCF_003700275.1 Pseudomonas cichorii
GCTACCACGGCAAAGCCGCGTCCCTGTTCACCGGCACGCGCTGCTTCGATGGCGGCGTTGAGGGCGAGCAGGTTGGTCTGGTCGGCAATCGAGGTAATCACGCCGACGATGCTGCCGATTTCCTGGGAACGCTGGCCCAGTGTGTCGATCACGGTCGCGGTGCTGTTCAACGATGTGGCGATCTGTTGCAGCGAAGAAGATGCCTCGTCCATGGACGTACGGCCGATACGGGTCTGTTGTGCGTTTTCCTGCGCCAGACGCTCGGTGTTCTTCATGTTGTCGGCGATGTTCAGGGAGGTGGCGCTGAACTCTTCGACCGCGCCCGCCATGCTGGTGATTTCGCCGGACTGCTGCTCCATACCTTCATAAGCGCCACCCGACATGCCGGACAGGGCATGGGCACGAGTGCTCACTTCCTGGGCTGCGGTGCGGATATGCGAAACCATGTTCGACAGTGCTTCGCTCATCTTGTTGAAGCTGCCTGCCAGTTGCCCGATCTCATCGTGGCTGGAAACCTGCAGGCGTACGCTCAGGTCGCCGGAACCCAGTGCATCGGCCTGACGTACCAGCTCGGACAGTGGACGCAGTTTGCTGCGCAGCAGCCAGATCGCACCACTCACGGCGATCAGCATGGCCAGCAGGCTGCCGATGGCCAGTTGCGTGCCTACGTTCCAGGTCACTTCGCTGATTTCGTCGCCCGGCATGTTCGCCAGTACGGTCCATGGTCCGCCACTGAAAGGCTGACCAACGCTGTAGAAGTCCTGCACGCCATCGTGCCAGAACATGCCCTTGCCAGGCTCCTTGACTGCACCGGCGACCGACTTGGCTGCATCGTCAGGGGATTTTGCGCCAGCTGGCGCGACCAGCCAGCGATTCTGCTCGTCCAGCAGGGCCAGCGAACCAGTCTTGCCGATACGGAAGTTTCTGAGGTTCTCGAACTGTGCTTTCTGTGCATCGGTGTAATCGAAGCCTACGAACAGCGCAGCAATGATCTTGCCGCTGCTGTCACGCACCGGGCTGTACTGAGTCATGTAGTAGCGTTCAAACAGGACCGCCTTGCCGACATATTCCTGGCCAGCCATCAAACGCTCATAAGCCGGGCCCTTGCGATCGAGCACGGTGCCGATGGCGCGAGTGCCGTCCTGCTTGCTCAGGGAGGTGCTGATCCGTACCAGGTCATCGCCGCTGCGCACGAAAATGGTCGCGACACCTGCGGTCAGGCGACGAAATTCGTCGACCTCGGTGAAGTCGTTGTTCAGGGCGGTTTCGCCCAGATACAGGCCCGGAGTCGGGGTGCCAGCTACGGTGACGGGTTTATCCGTCTGCAGGCTCAGACCACTGGAAAAACGCTTTTCAAACAGCCCGCTCAAGCGTTGCGTGCTGTCACGCAGGGTGCTGTGGAAAGTGTTGAGCTGGTCGGCAAGCAGGCGTGCCTCGCTGGACATGTGTTCTTCACGAATCACAAGGTTGGCAGCATCCAGGGAACGCAAGGCAAAAAGCGTACTGCCGCTGATAACCACCGCCAAAATCACAGCCAAAGCAATACCGAGTTGCGACGCAATCCGGGCACGGGGCTTGGACATAACGACTCCACGCTGAATGTTTGGGTCGCCAAGTCCCTGGCCAAACACCCAGCAAAATATCTAATTAATATGAGGTTGAACCATTTTGAACAAACGGTCCTTAAGAGTAAGTTCGGCCCACAAGTAAAATACTTGAGTCCGATGTGCGGATATTAGCAAACAGTTGCCAAGTCACCCAGTCGCTGTTGTTACTTGAGAATTTCGACCTGCGGAAGTTGCATCGCCTGAACCTCGCTCTGCAGGAAATCACTCAGGCGCCGCAACCGCTCTAGACCGGGCCTGGTCTTGGGCCAGACCAGGTAATAGTTCTCGCCGCTGAACACGGCGGTGCGCCAGGGCAGGCTCATGCGGCCTTGTGCGACGTCTTCGGCAACCATCAATAAATCGCCTATCGACAGGCCGTAGCCACGGGCGGCGGCGATCATGCCCAGTTCCAGGGTATCGAAGACCTGGCCGCCCCTGAGCGAAACCTTGTCGGACAGCCCCATGCGATTCAGCCAGGTGCGCCAGTCGCGCCGGTCCGGAGTCGGGTGCAGCAACTCGATACTGGCCAGTCGTTCGACATCCCAGGGCGGATCCTGCAGATAGGTCGGCGCGCCGACCGGAATCAACAGCTCCGGAAACAACAGGGTGGCTTCCCAGTCCGGCGGAAAATGCCCGCGACTCAGCAGCACTGCACAATCGAAGGGTTCCTGGGAGAAGTCCACGGCATCTATATCCATCCAGGCGCTGGTCAACTGGACCTCGTTGCCGACCTGGATATGACGAAAGCGGCTGAGCCGCGCCAGCAACCAGCGCATGGTCAGGGTCGACGGCGCTTTCATGCGCAGAATGCCTTCTTCGGTCTGTAACGTACTGCAGGCACGCTCCAACGCCTGAAAACCGTCCCGAACGCCGGGCAGCAAAGCGCGGGCCGACTCGGTGAGTTGCAGGTTGCGGCCGTTGCGCTGGAACAGGCGGCAGGAAAAATGCTCTTCAAGCGTCCGGATATGACGGCTGACTGCACTTTGGGTGATCGACAGTTCTTCTGCCGCCCGGGTGAACGAGGTATGTCGGGCCGCCGCTTCAAAAGCCCGCAAGGCATATAAAGGCGCAAGACTACGAGGCATGTTCATTCTTCCCTGCATGATGGGGAGTTACTGTACGACAAATCCTTTTGCATGAGTTTTTATCATGTCGATGATCGGATTTATCGCTTTGTGCTTGAACGTCCAAATACCGAGAATGTGCGCCTGATTTGTAAACCTGAAGTAGAGCCTGCCCATCATGCAACAACCCGCCCTTAAAGAACTCTGGATCATCCTGCGCCTTGCCGGGCCGTTGATCGCATCGCAGATGGCGCACATGCTGATGGTCTTCACCGATACCGTGATGATGGGCAAGCTGGGGCCGGATGCGCTGGCCGGTGGCGGCCTGGGCGCGGCGACGTACAGTTTTGTCTCGTTCTTCTGTGTGGGCGTGATGGCGGCGGTCGGCACGCTGGTTTCGATTCGTCATGGCGCCAACGACCCCGAAGGCGCGACACGCCTGACCCAGGCCGGTCTGTGGCTGGCGTGGGGCATGGCGCTGGTGGCGGCGCTGCTGCTGTGGAACCTTGAGCCTGTTCTGCTCAAGCTCGGCCAGGATGAAGTCAACGTGCACATGGCTGCACAATTTCTGACCACCTTGCCGCTGGCGCTTCCCGGCCTGCTCACTTTCATGGCCCTGCGCGGATTCACCAGCGCCCTGGGACGTGCAGGCCCGGTGATGACCATCAGCCTGGTTGGTGCCGCAGCCAACTTCGGCCTCAACTACGCAATGATCCATGGCTGGTTCGGTTTGCCCAATCTCGGCCTGATGGGGATCGGCCTGATAACCGCGCTGGTGACCAACTGCATGGCGGTGGCACTGGCCCTGCACATCCGCCGCCATCGCGCCTATGCGGCGTATCCGATTCGCTCTGGCCTGTGGCAGTTGTCGCGCAGCCACCTGAAAGAACTGTGGAACCTCGGCCTGCCGATTGGTGGAACCTATGCGGTGGAAGTCGGGTTGTTCACCTTTGCTGCATTCTGCATGGGCGCCATGGGCAGCACCCAGATGGCGGCGCATCAGATCGCGGTTCAGACCGTGTCCATGGCCTTCATGATTCCGGTGGGGATTTCCTATGCGGTAACCATGCGCATCGGCCAGCATTACGGAGCAGGCAACGTGCTGATGGCGCGCATGGCCGGGCGGCTGGGTATTTCATTCGGCGGGGCGGTGATGCTGATGTTCGGCCTGCTGTTCTGGCTTGCGCCCCATCAGGTCATCGGCCTGTTTCTCGATCTTGAGGATCCGGCGTTCACCGAAATCGTGATTCTGGCGGTAAAGCTCCTGGCAATTGCGGCATGGTTCGAGTTGCTGGACGGCATGCAAACCATCGCCATGGGCGCCATTCGCGGGCTCAAGGACGCCAAGACCACATTTATCATCGGCCTGCTCTGTTACTGGCTGGTGGCAGCGCCTGCCGCATGGCTGTTGGCCTTTTCGACCGAACTGGGTGCCGAGGGCGTCTGGTGGGGGCTGGCGCTGGGCCTGATGTGTTCGGCGGTGGCGCTGACCTATGCGTTCGAGAGAAAGACCGCACGCCTGATTCGCATGGAGGCGAAACGCGAAGTGGAAGAGGCGATGGCGGTTTGCAAATAGTATGAACTCGCTCCAGGCATTGCTGGAGCGAGTTCATTCAGGAAGGGCGGTTTATTCGCCGTCGGTCTTTTTCTTGAGGTCGACCGGTACTTCGACCGCTACATCCGAGGCCGCAGCCGAAGCGCAGCAGAGTTTTTCCTGACGGGCGATACGTGCGTTCTTGATACGGCGGCGCAGCCACAGGCCGAGGCCGAGCAGTACCAGGCCGCCCAGTACCCAGAGCTCGTATTTCTTGATGTTGCCCAGCAGACCCTCCATCACGGCACCGAAATGGTAGGCCGCAGAGCCCAGAGCCGCAGCCCAGATCGCCGCACCGATACCGTTGAGCAACAGGTAGCGTCCTGGCGGATAGCCGGACATGCCGATGGCTACCGGCATGACCGTGCGCAGGCCGTAGACAAAGCGGAAGCTCAACACCCAGATGTCCGGGTGTTTACGCACCAGCCTCAGGGCCTTGTCGCCCATGAGTTGCCAGCGCGGCTTGCGTGCAAGCAGCTTGCGCCCGTGTTTGCGCCCCATGAAGTACCAGAGCTGATCGCCAGCGTAGCTTCCGCAGAAAGCCACGATGATGACCATGTTAAGGTCCATGTATCCGCGGAACGCCAGGAATCCGGCAAGGACCAGGATGGTCTCGCCTTCAAAGAAGGTTCCCAGGAAGAGGGCAAAATAGCCGAAGTCATTCAAGAAATTCTGGAGCATTGTCTGGATGCTGGCGAAATGAACGCGCAGCCTAACTCGCCCAAGACAATCATGAAAGTGTCGATATGTGTCTCGACGTTAAAGATTACTGCAACCACAATGGCCCATCCTTGCTGTAGGCCTTTTCCTGCGGCCTCAAGTCGCAGGTCACACTATGACTGTCACACATTGGTCATAATGGCGGCTTATAACTGTCGCGCTTGCCCGCGTATGCGGGCTCAGGAGTCTCGCCGTGAGCTTTACCCCCGCAAACCGCCTGTTTCCTCTCACTCGCCTGCGTCGCAATCGTCGCGACGATTTTTCTCGTCGACTGGTCCGCGAACACGTGTTGACCGTCGATGATCTGATTCTTCCCGTATTTGTACTCGATGGTGAAAACCGTCGCGAAACCGTTGCTTCGATGCCGGGCGTCGAGCGCCTGAGTATCGACCTGTTGCTGCAGGAAGCCGAAGGCTGGGTGGCGCTGGGGATTCCGGCGCTGGCCTTGTTCCCGGTGACGCCTTTGGAGAAGAAATCCCTCGATGGTGCCGAAGCCTGGAATCCGGACGGCATCGCCCAGCGTGCGACGCGCGCATTGCGTGAGCGCTTTCCGGAACTGGGTGTTATCACCGATGTGGCGCTGGACCCGTTCACCACCCATGGCCAGGACGGCATCATCGACGAAGAAGGCTATGTGCAGAACGACATCACTGTCGATGCGCTGGTCAAGCAGGCGCTGTCGCATGCCGATGCCGGCGCTCAGGTGGTCGCGCCTTCGGACATGATGGATGGCCGCATCCAGGCCATTCGTGAGGCCCTGGAACTTGCCGGGCACGTCAACGTTCGGATCATGGCTTATTCGGCAAAATATGCCAGCGCCTATTACGGTCCGTTCCGCGATGCGGTAGGTTCTTCTCTGAACCTGGGCAAGGCCAACAAGGCGTCCTATCAGATGGACCCGGCCAACAGTAACGAAGCATTGCATGAAGTGGCCGCCGACCTGGCTGAAGGCGCGGACATGGTGATGGTCAAGCCGGGCATGCCTTATCTGGACATCCTTTACCGGGTCAAGGATGAGTTCAAGGTCCCGACCTTTGTCTATCAGGTGAGCGGCGAATATGCGATGCATATGGCTGCGATCCAGAACGGCTGGCTGAGTGAAGGGGTGATTCTCGAATCCCTTACGGCCTTCAAACGCGCCGGTGCTGATGGCATTCTTACTTACTTCGCCGTCCGTGCTGCTCAACTGTTAAAAGGGCAATAGCCTCACAGGAACATTCATGAATACCGAAGGACTCACCGAAGCCACTGTTGAAGTCGATGTTCAGGAGGCTACGCCAGTGGTTGAGCCTGAAATTGAAGTCATACCGGCCATTGAGGCACCTGCTGCGGCGGCGCCGGCTATCGTTGTGCCGAATCTGGACGATAGCAGCCTGTATATCCACCGCGAATTGTCGCAGTTGCAGTTCAACATCCGGGTACTGGAACAGGCTCTGGACGAGTCCTATCCCTTGCTGGAGCGGCTGAAGTTCCTGCTGATCTTCTCCAGCAACCTCGATGAGTTCTTCGAGATTCGTGTCGCAGGCCTCAAGAAGCAGATCACCTTCGCACGTGAGCAGGCGGGCGCCGATGGCCTGCAGCCGCATCAGGCCCTGGCCAGGATCAGCGACCTGGTTCACGGCCAGGTCGATCGCCAATACGCGATCCTCAATGACATTCTGTTGCCGGAGCTGGAAAAGCATCAGGTCCGCTTCATCCGTCGCCGTTACTGGACGACCAAGCTCAAGACCTGGGTCCGTCGCTATTTCCGTGACGAGATCGCGCCGATCATCACCCCGATCGGCCTGGATCCGACTCACCCGTTTCCGTTGCTGGTCAACAAGAGCCTGAACTTCATCGTCGAACTGGAAGGTATCGATGCCTTCGGTCGCGACTCGGGTCTGGCGATCATCCCGGCTCCGCGCCTGCTGCCGCGCATCATCAAGGTGCCGGAAGATGTGGGCGGAGTGGGCGACAACTACGTGTTCCTGTCGTCCATGATCCATGCCCACGCCGATGACCTGTTTCAGGGCATGAAGGTCAAGGGCTGCTATCAGTTCCGGCTGACTCGTAACGCCGACCTGGCGCTGGACTCCGAAGACGTCGAAGACCTGGCCCGCGCTCTGCGCGGCGAGCTGTTCTCGCGTCGTTATGGCGATGCGGTGCGTCTGGAAGTGGCGGACACCTGTCCAAAACACCTGTCGGATTACCTGCTCAAGCAGTTCAACCTGACCGAATCCGAGCTGTATCAGGTCAATGGCCCGGTCAACCTCACGCGCCTGTTCAGCATTACCAGTCTGGACAGCCACCCGGAGCTGCAATACGCGCCGTTCACCCCGGCGATCCCCAAGCTGTTGCAGAACAGCGAGAACATTTTCAGTGTGGTCAGCAAGCAGGACATCCTGTTGCTGCACCCGTTCGAGTCCTTCACGCCGGTTGTCGACATGCTGCGCCAGGCGGCGAAAGACCCGCATGTGCTGGCGGTACGGCAAACCCTGTATCGCAGCGGTGCGAACTCGGAAATCGTCGATGCGCTGGTCGATGCTGCGCGCAACGGCAAGGAAGTCACGGCGGTCATCGAATTGCGCGCCCGCTTCGACGAAGAGTCCAACCTGCAACTGGCTAGCCGTTTGCAGGCGGCCGGTGCGGTGGTGATCTATGGCGTGGTCGGCTTCAAGACCCACTCCAAGATGATGCTGATCCTGCGCCGCGAAGCCGGGGAAATCGTGCGTTATGCGCATTTGGGCACGGGTAACTACCATGCCGGCAACGCGCGCCTGTATACCGACTACAGCCTGCTGACTTCCGACGATGCCTTGTGCGAAGACGTCGGCAAGCTGTTCAGCCAGTTGATCGGCATGGGCAAGATCCTGCGCATGAAGAAGCTGCTGCACGCGCCGTTCACGCTCAAGAAAGGCATGCTCGACATGATTGCCCGCGAGACGCAATTCGCGCTCGACGGCAAGCCGGCGCACATCATCGCCAAGTTCAACTCGCTGACCGATCCGAAGATCATTCGTGCGCTCTACAAGGCCAGCCAGTCAGGCGTGCGCATCGATCTGGTGGTGCGTGGCATGTGCTGCCTGCGTCCTGGGATTCCCGGGGTCTCGCACAATATCCATGTGCGCTCGATCATCGGGCGCTTCCTGGAGCACACGCGGGTCTACTACTTCCTCAATGGCGGTGACGAGCAGATGTTCCTCTCCAGCGCCGACTGGATGGAGCGTAACCTCGACAAGCGTGTCGAGACCTGCTTCCCGGTCGACGGCAAGAAACTGATTCTGCGAGTGAAGAAGGAGCTGGAGAGCTATCTGACCGATAACACCCATAGCTGGCTGTTGCAGCCGGACGGGCGTTATGTGCGCAGCACGCCGACCGGTAACCAGAACGCTCGAAACGCCCAGGCGACCTTGCTTGATCGCCTGAGCATTCCGGTACTCAGCGTGCAGTAAAGACGATACCGACTCGGGTCAACCACTCCGCTTCCAGCGCGAAGTCGGCCTGAGTCAGCTGGTTGTTTTCCAGCCAGCCTTTCGGGAATTCGGCGTCCAGATTCGGGCCGTCGGCACGCAGAGTCACACGTGGCATCTCCTGGGTGCCACGAATGTGATGGAACAGAATCGCGAAGCGCAGCAGGACGCACAGGCGGATCAGCTTGATGCCTTCATCGCCGAACTCGGCAAACTTGTCCTTTGGAATATTGCGACGATGACCGCGCACCAGCAGCGCGAGCATTTGCTGGTCTTCGCGTGAAAATCCGGCCAGATCCGAGTGCTCGATCAGGTAGGCGCCGTGCTTGTGGTAGTGATAGTGGGCGATATCGAGCCCCACTTCATGCACCTTGGCGGCCCAGCTCAGCAGCTCGGCGTAGATGTCGTCTTCCATTTCCCAGGCTTCTGCGACCTGCTCCAGAGCATGCAGCGCCTTGCGCTCAACGCGAGCGGCCTGTTCCAGGTCGACATGGTAGCGATCCATCAGCGAGCTGAGCGTGCGTTCGCGCACGTCTTCATGGTGATGGCGGCCCAGCAGGTCATACAGCACGCCTTCACGCAGCGCGCCTTCGCAGTGATCCATGCGCTTGAGTTCGAGGGCGTCGAAGATCGCCTCCAGAATCGCCAGGCCGGCAGGGAAGATCGTGCGGCGGTCGGGCTTGATGCCGTCAAAGTCGATTTTCTCGACGTCGCCCAGCTTGAACAGCTTGCGCTTGAGCCACGCCAGACCTTCGGCGTTGACTTCGCCCGATCCATAGCCGTTGGCCTTGAGCGCCTGACCGATGGCCCGAATGGTGCCGGACGAGCCGATGGCTTCATCCCACTTCAGGCGGTGCAGAGCGTGTTCGATGCTCATGATCTCCAGGCGTGCTGCGGTGTACGCCTGGGCATAACGGGCCGGCGTGATCTTGCCGTCCTTGAAGTAGCGCTGGGTGAAGCTCACGCAGCCCATTTGCAGGCTTTCGCGCAGCAGCGGCTCGAAGCGCTGACCAATGATGAACTCGGTACTGCCGCCGCCGATATCGGCCACCAGACGCTTGCCCGGCGTGTCGGCCAGGGTGTGCGAGACGCCGAGATAGATCAGGCGCGCTTCCTCGCGACCGGAAATGACTTCCACGGGATGGCCGAGGATTGCTTCGGCGCGATGGATGAATTCGTTGCGATTGCGGGCCTCGCGCAAGGCGTTGGTGCCGACGATGCGCACGGCGCCGAGCGGCAGGCCGTTGATCAGTTGGGCGAAGCGCTTGAGGCAATCGAGCCCGCGCTGCATGGACTCTTCGTTGAGCGTGCGTTCTTCAGTGATGCCTGCAGCCAGCTGAACCTTTTCACCCAGGCGCTCAAGTATGCGGATCTCGCCCTGATTCGCCTTGGCAACGACCATGTGAAAGCTGTTGGAACCCAGGTCGATCGCTGCAATCAGGGAAAGATTCTTGGCTTTGGAGTGCGGCATGATCAAAATCTCGTTCGATAACCGCGCCATCGTGCCACGATCCATGGCCGTAGCCAAACGGATAGGGCGGGTAAATACGGATTTCCTGCTGCGTGGAAGGGGAAGCGCTTTAATTGACTTGGTTTCAAAAGAGACGAGTGGCATGGAGGTTTCTAATCTTCACCACCTTTGGTCATGTGCTCCGGGGGCGTTTTCCTGATACGTCATACTGTAGTGATCATAAAATCATCAGGTTTTGAACAAATATATCTGCCGACGGTGAGGACATGCGTAAAAGTCGGTGGTGACGCACGGACAGGAATAATGCACAAGGAGTGTGAGATATGGAGCGTAATAAACAGGAGAATGAAATCGTTATCTGGGAGGGGAAACCGGGTGGCTTCGGCAACCTGGAAGTGGACGCCAGTGGTTCGATAACCTGGGTGCACGATGCCTCGTTGGGGCATGAAGTCTTTCGTTACTTCAAGCCTGCCGACCCGACTAGTTATCGCTGCGAGAGCCGAAATATAAGGGTTGGTGACACGCGTTACCAGTGGCAACAGAACAAGACCTACCGTTTGAGGTGGAAAAGCCTACTGACAAAAATAGACAGTGCGTTTGGCGACTTTGTCATCTTTCAATGGAAGTCCTACCCGGGTGGGCAGCAAAGCTATCCAGTGCTGTTTACGGCAGTAAGAGATGAGGTCAGGGTTATCTATGTCGACCCCCAGGCCATTTGGCATACGGTGTGGTCGCACAAGACGGTTGATGGGGCGTGGAACAGTTATTGTCTGACCCTTCACTTGTCAGATGTCGATGGGCAAGGCTGGTTTGAGCTTGAGTACAATGACATTCCCCAGCAGTTGGCGGGTAGAAGCCGGTTTGAGGGCCGCACCTGGGATGGCAGTAATGAGCCCAAGTGGGGTGTTTACAACAGGGATCATCCGGCTCATGAGCTTGAGCAGTTTGTGGGGAGCCTGCAAGTCTCTGTAGTGGGGTAGGAGTCCGCCCGCCGCCCCGGCGCCGCGCTGTCGTGAAGTGCGCAGCAAACTGTATGAGCGCTTGCCCGCGACCGAGTGCGAAGCGCTCGCAAATTTACGACTGCTACGCAGCCGGTCGCGGGCAAGCACGCTCCTGCATTGACGTTGTAAATCATGATGTTGCGTTTTGTTTGATGAGAGTACTTTCAATACTGTGCCCCATGTTTCCTTGCTCATGGGCCGCAGGGCACAATCGATTCGCATCGCGCACTCATCCTGCTATCAGGATTGCGATCAGGCGTGTTCCACCGAACCGATGAAATTTGCCAGCTCCGGGGTTTTCGGATTGGCGAACAGTTCTTTCGGGTCGCCCACTTCATGCACTTTGCCCTGATGCATGAAAACCAGCTTGTCGCCAACTTCCCGGGCGAAGCGCATTTCATGAGTCACCATGATCAGCGTCATGCCGTCGGCCGCCAGCTGGCGCACGACGCTGAGTACTTCGTTGACCAGTTCCGGGTCCAGGGCCGAGGTGATTTCATCGCATAGCAGCACCTTGGGCGACATCGCCAGGGCCCGGGCAATGGCCACGCGCTGTTGCTGGCCGCCGGACAGGCGTTCCGGGAAGGCGTCGAACTTCTCGCCCAGGCCGACACGTTCGAGCATTTTTCTGGCCAGCACAGCGGCTTCGGCCTTGGGCACCTTCTGTACGACCTGCGGGGCGAGCATGACGTTTTCGCCCACGCTCAGGTGCGGAAACAGGTTGAATTGCTGGAACACCATGCCGACCTTCTGCCGCAGCGTGCGCAGGTCTGCGCGGGCAGCGTCCAGATACTCGCCGTCGACCTCGATCACTCCATCGTTGATCGACTCCAGCCCGTTGAGCGTGCGCAGCAGCGTGCTCTTGCCCGAGCCGCTGCGCCCGATGATCGCCACGACCTGGCCTTCCTCGACAGAAAGGTCGATGCCTTTGAGTACGTGATGGTCGCCGTAGTATTTATGCAGGGCGGAAATTCTAAGCAGAGGCATGCAGTCTCCTTTCCAGATGGCGCGCACACAGCGACAAGGGGTAGCAAAGGATGAAGTAGCCCAGGGCAACGAAGCCGTAGACCATGAAGGGTTCAAATGTGGCGTTGGCCAGCATGCTGCCGGTCTTGGTCAGCTCGGTGAAGCCGATGATCGAGGTCACTGCGGTGCCTTTGACTACCTGCACCGAGAAACCGACCGTCGGCGCCACCGCAATGCGCAATGCCTGCGGCAGGATCACGTAACGCATTTGTTCGAGCGGCGTCATCGCCAGGCTGGCGGAAGCTTCCCACTGGCCCTTGGTGATCGACTCCACGCAACCTCGCCAGATCTCGGCCAGATAAGCGCTGGTGAAGAGCGTCAAGGCCAGGGCGGCGGCGGCCCAGGGGGAAATATCCACCCCCATCAAGGCCACGCCGAAGAACACCAGAAACAACTGCATCAACAGCGGCGTGCCCTGGAACAGTTCTATATAGATCCTGGCCGCGACCCTTGGTCCGGTCTTGTCCGAAATACGCATGCCCATCACTAGTAGCCCGATCAGGCCGCCGCCGATGAACGCCACCAGCGACAGGGCCACGGTCCATTGCAGGCCGATCAGCAGGTTGCGCAGGATGTCCCACAGAGTGAAATCCATCAGCGGCTCCTCGTCAGGTAGCGGCGCCCGATCCAGGCCAGCAATTGCCGGATCAGCAACGCCATGCACAGGTAGATCAGCGTGGTGACGATGTACGTCTCAAAGGCGCGGAAGTTGCGCGACTGGAGGAAGTTGGCGAAAAAGCTCAGCTCCTCGGTGGCGATCTGCGAGCAGACTGCCGAACCGAGCATGACGATGATGATCTGGCTGCTGAGGGCTGGCCAGACCTTGCCCAGCGCTGGCGCCAGCACCACATGGCGAAACGCTTCAAAGCGATTCATGGCCAGTGCCGCGGCAGCTTCAAGCTGGCCCTTGGGGATCGCCTGAATGCCTGCGCGGATGATTTCCGTCGAATAGGCGCCCAGATTGATGACCATCGCCAGCACCGCTGCCTGCCACTCCGAGATCTGCACGCCCAGCGAGGGCAGGCCAAAGAAGATGAAAAACAGCTGGACCAGAAACGGCGTATTGCGGATCAGCTCGACATAGATGCCGAAGATCGTCGCGAACGGCTGGATCTTCCAGGCCCTCACCACCGCGCCAAGGATGCCCAGGCTGACCCCGAGCAACGTACCAATGGCCGTCAGTTCCAGCGTGAACAAGGCCCCGCGCAGCAAGAGATCGGCGCTTTGCAGGACCGGTGTAAAGTCGAATTGATAAGCCATTGGCGGATCCCGTGATCAGCAAGCAGTGATCAAAGATCGGCTGGCAGCGGTTGCTTGAGCCAGGTCACGGAAGCCTTTTCCAGCGAACCGTCAGCCTTGGCGGCGTTGAGGATTTCGTTGACCTTGCCCAGCAGTTCCGGCTGGTTCTTGTTGACCCCGACGTAGACCGGCGAGTCCTTGAGTTTCACTTTCAGGGCCGGGATGCGTTTCGGGCTGCGCTCGCTGATCGCGACCATTACCACGTTGCCGCTGGCGATCAGGTCGGTCTGGCCGGCCAGGTAGGCGGCGATGGTCGAATTGTTGTCTTCAAAGCGCTTGATGGTTGCGCCTTCGGGGGCCACGGCGGTCAGCTCGATATCTTCGATGGCGCCGCGGGTCACGCTGATGGTCTTGCCCTTGAGGTCATTGATTTCCTTGACCGGCGCATCGGGTGGACCGAAGACCGCCAGGTAGAACGGAGCGTAGGCACGGGAGAAGTCGATGACTTTCTCGCGATCCGGGTTCTTGCCAAGGCTGGAAATCACCAGGTCGACCTTGCCCGTGGTCAGGTAGGGAATGCGGTTGGTGCTGTTGACCGGCGTCAGTTCAAGTTTGACTTTCAACTTGTCGGCCAGCAGTTGTGCGGTATCGATATCCAGGCCGCGCGGTTTCATGTCCGGGCCTACCGAGCCAAACGGAGGGAAGTCCTGAGGCACAGCCACTTTCAATGTGCCGCGCGCTACGACGTCATCCAGGCCGCTGGCATGGGCAGGAGTCTGGCTGAGCATCAGGCTGGCAAACAAGGCAGTAAGCAGTGCGCTGTAACGCTTGGTCATGGGAAATCTCCGAACGGAACGAAAGATGTTGGCCTGTCCTGTAGTGCACAGCCCATGCCACTCATCCTGTTTGCGCCGTAACTCAGGCTTTCCAGACGGATTTTGGTCTTACTGGTCTGAACAGTTGGCGTGCCGGTTGCCCTGCTTTGGAGCGCCTGAAAGCCGCGCCGCCCCAGTGCTGGGCGTCACTTGCCGGATTGTGGAGATGGCGATAAAAGGGATTTTTACTGGACTGACTGGCCTGAACAGTGATGCCGCAAAATGCACTCGCAGTACCTGAATCGGCCCTTCGGGCAATCCGCAAGCTGATTGCCGAGCAAGGCTACAAACCTGGCGACAGCCTGCCTTCGCAGCGGGATCTGGCGGTATTGCTGGGCGTCAGCCGGGCCTCGTTGCGCGAAGCCCTGTCGTCGTTGAGCGCCCTGGGCATCGTCAGTGTGCAGCCGGGCAAAGGAGTGTTCATTCAAGCGCTTTCTGAACCAGAACAGCGCACGGGTGGTTTTTCCTGGCCTTTCGATGCACGGGTTTCTCCGGCCGACACGTTTCAGTTGCGTTATGCGCTGGAAGGCTTTGCCGCCGGTCTGGCCGCGGTCACCCTGACCGCCGACGAGCGGGATGTACTGGAAGACAATGTCGAAGCCATGCGTCTGGAATTGCGCGCCGGGGATTTTGAGGCGGCGTCCAGGCTGGACTTCGAGTTTCATCGGCACATTCTGGTCGCCAGTGGCAATCAGGCCATGTTGGGAATTGTCACGGCAGGTGCGGACATCTTCCTCGAAAGTCAGAAAATGCCGTTCATTCGTGCCGGAAGAGTCATGGAAACCTGGCAGGAACATCGCAAGATTCTGCGGGCCCTTGCCCGGCATGCATCCGGTCCGGCGCAAAAGGCCATGCAGGAACACATCCGTGGCGCGGCATTGCGTACAGGGATTGTGTTTGTTTCGCCTGCCAGCTGAATGCCGGGCTATAACCAGATTCACTGGTTGCCATAGCCAGACTCAATTAACCTCGTCTTCCTGAATGGCATCAGGCCCGCTATGATGAGCGTCGTTTTTAGCCTACGACCTCGGAGAACTCCATGAGTAGCGACCTGATCAAACACGTCACCGACGCCAGCTTTGAAGCCGATGTACTCAAGGCTTCGGGCCCTGTGCTTGTTGACTACTGGGCTGAGTGGTGTGGCCCATGCAAGATGATTGCACCGGTTCTGGACGAAATCGCCAGCACCTACGAAGGCAAGCTGACTGTCGTCAAGCTGAACATCGACGCCAACGCGGAAACCCCGGCCAAGCATGGCGTGCGTGGTATCCCTACGCTGATGCTGTTCAAGGACGGCAACGTTGAAGCCACGAAAGTGGGCGCCTTGTCCAAGTCGCAATTGGCCGCCTTCATCGACGCCAATCTTTGATGTATCTAAAGCCCCGCGAATAGCGGGGTTTTTTCTGGCATCGTACTAGACGCCCGGAAAATCAAGTGGTACATTCGGCCCCGCAATGGAATCTCCATTGCCCCCTGCAAGCCGTCGCCGACGCTCTCCTTTCGATTTAGTACGCGATCCTGTCGCCTTCTCTGCGGCGCGGCCTCATTAAGCCAAAAGCTTAATTTCCCTTCATACATGATTACGTCATTCCCATATGAACCTGACTGAACTCAAGCAAAAGCCGATTACCGATCTGCTCGAAATGGCCGAACAGATGGGCATAGAAAATATGGCCCGTTCGCGCAAGCAGGATGTGATTTTCTCCCTGCTGAAAAAGCACGCCAAAAGCGGCGAGGAAATTTCTGGTGATGGCGTGCTGGAGATCCTCCAGGACGGCTTCGGCTTCCTGCGCTCTGCAGACGCTTCCTATCTGGCTGGCCCGGACGATATCTACGTCTCGCCGAGCCAGATCCGTCGCTTCAACCTGCGGACCGGCGACACCATCGTTGGCAAGATCCGCCCACCGAAAGAAGGCGAGCGTTACTTCGCCCTGCTCAAGGTCGACACGATCAACTTCGATCGTCCGGAAAACGCCAAGAACAAGATTCTGTTCGAGAACCTGACACCTCTGTTCCCGAACGTGCGCATGAAGATGGAAGCCGGTAACGGTTCCACCGAAGACCTGACCGGTCGCGTGATCGATCTGTGTGCCCCGATCGGCAAAGGTCAGCGTGGTCTGATCGTTGCACCGCCGAAAGCGGGCAAGACCATCATGCTGCAGAACATCGCGTCGAACATCACGCGCAACAATCCGGAAGTCCATCTGATCGTCCTGCTGATCGACGAGCGTCCGGAAGAAGTGACCGAAATGCAGCGTACCGTACGCGGCGAAGTGGTTGCCTCGACGTTCGACGAGCCGCCAACCCGCCACGTGCAGGTTGCCGAAATGGTGATCGAGAAGGCCAAGCGCCTGGTCGAGCACAAGAAGGACGTGGTGATCCTGCTCGACTCCATCACTCGTCTGGCTCGCGCCTACAACACCGTGATCCCTAGCTCCGGCAAGGTCCTGACCGGTGGTGTCGATGCACACGCCCTGGAGAAGCCAAAGCGTTTCTTCGGTGCTGCGCGTAACATCGAAGAAGGCGGCTCGCTGACCATCATCGCCACCGCGCTGGTTGAAACCGGCTCGAAGATGGATGAAGTGATCTACGAAGAGTTCAAGGGTACGGGCAACATGGAGCTGCCGCTGGATCGCAAGATCGCAGAGAAGCGTGTGTTCCCGGCCATCAACATCAACCGCTCCGGCACCCGCCGCGAAGAGCTGTTGACTGCTGATGACGAACTGCAACGCATGTGGATCCTGCGCAAGCTGCTGCATCCGATGGATGAAGTCGCCGCCATCGAGTTCCTGGTCGACAAGCTCAAGCAGACCAAGACCAACGATGAGTTCTTCCTGTCGATGAAACGCAAGTAACCGACCGGCTGAACCGCAGCAGAAGATGGCGCCCCACGGGGCGCCATTTTTGTTGGTGAACATTGCAGTTGGAGCGGATTCATCCGCAAAAAATGCATATATCCCTTACGAATATATCGCCTGTCATTTTGCTTTCGCGGCTGAAGCCGCTCCCACACCGTCTATACCGCGCTGGAATGATTTCGTTTTCACAGTTCAGGGCTGCCACGGACCTGCAGAGCAGGTACGATGTGCATCTATTTGAATAAGTGGCCGGGTTAATGAAATTCAAGGACCTAAGGGATTTCGTGCAGCAGCTTGAGCAGCGCGGAGAGTTGAAACGCATTCAGATGCCCATTTCCCCTGTGCTGGAAATGACGGAAATCTGCGACCGGACGCTGCGCGCCAAAGGGCCTGCGCTGTTGTTTGAAAAACCGGTCGGCTTCGACATTCCGGTACTCGGCAACCTGTTCGGCACACCGGAGCGGGTCGCCATGGGCATGGGCGCCGAGTCGGTCAGCGAGCTGCGGGAAATTGGCCAGTTGCTGGCTTTCCTCAAGGAGCCGGAGCCACCCAAGGGCCTGAAAGACGCCTGGTCGAAGTTGCCGATCTTCAAGAAAGTCATCTCCATGGCCCCCAAGGTGGTCAAGGATGCGCCTTGCCAGGAGATCGTCATCGAAGGTGATGACGTCGACCTGAACATGCTGCCCGTACAGACCTGCTGGCCAGGCGATGTTGCCCCGCTGATTACCTGGGGCCTGACGGTCACTCGCGGGCCGAACAAGGATCGCCAGAACCTCGGTATCTATCGCCAGCAGGTGATTGGTCGCAACAAGGTCATCATGCGCTGGCTCAGCCATCGCGGCGGTGCGCTGGACTTCAAGGAATGGTGCGCCAAGCATCCGGGTGAACCGTTCCCGGTGGCCGTGGCGCTGGGCGCAGACCCGGCGACCATCCTTGGCGCGGTGACGCCTGTGCCGGACAGCCTGTCCGAATATGCCTTTGCAGGCCTGTTGCGTGGCACGCGCACCGAACTGATCAAGTGCCGTGGCAATAACCTGCAAGTGCCGGCCAGTGCGGAAATCGTCCTGGAAGGAGTGATTCATCCCGGCGAGATGGCCGACGAAGGCCCTTACGGCGACCACACCGGCTATTACAACGAAGTGGACAGTTTCCCGGTGTTCACCGTCGAGCGCATCACGCACCGTATCAAGCCGATCTACCACAGCACTTACACCGGCCGTCCGCCGGATGAGCCGGCGATTCTGGGCGTGGCGCTGAACGAAGTGTTTGTGCCGATCCTGCAAAAGCAGTTTCCGGAAATCACCGATTTCTACCTGCCGCCCGAAGGCTGTTCCTACCGCATGGCCGTCGTGACCATGAAGAAACAGTATCCAGGTCATGCCAAGCGCGTGATGCTGGGTGTCTGGTCGTTCCTGCGGCAGTTCATGTACACCAAGTTCGTGATCGTGACCGACGACGACATCAACGCTCGCGACTGGAACGATGTGATCTGGGCCATTACCACGCGCATGGACCCCAAGCGCGACACGGTCATGATCGAGAACACGCCTATCGATTATCTGGACTTTGCTTCACCGGTATCCGGGTTGGGTTCCAAGATGGGGCTGGACGCCACACATAAATGGCCGGGCGAAACCACGCGCGAGTGGGGCCGGGCTATTGTCAAGGACGAGGCGACTACACGTCGGGTCGATGAAATCTGGAATCAATTGGGAATAGATTGATGCGTGTAACGTTGCAGCCGTCGGGCGCAGTGCTGGAAACCCTGCCGGGCGAGCGGATTCTCGATGCAGCACAGCGCCTGGGCTATGAATGCCCGCAGAGCTGTCGCAACGGCAACTGCCATGTCTGTTCGGCGCTGCTGGTGCACGGCCGCGTGCAGCAGGCCAGTGACGAACTGACCCATGGCGAGATCTATACCTGCCTGGCCGAGCCGCTGGAGGCTTGCGAAGTGTTGTGGGATGCAGTCCTGCCGCTTGGTCAGTTGCCGGTGCGCCAGTTCGCCTGCCAGCTCAGCGAGTGCGTGGCAGTCGGTGGCGATGTCTGGCGCATTGGTCTGCGCGCTCCGGCCGGCAAGCTGCCGCGCTATCATGCCGGCCAATACCTGATGATCGAGCGCGAGAACGGCGAAAAATCCGCCTTCTCGCTGGCTTCTGCGCCGCACAACGGGCGCGATCTGCAAATGCACGTGCTGGTTCGCGAAGACAGTGCCCGCGCATTGATCGACCAGTTGCAGCGCAACCGGATGGTTCGGGTCGAGCTGCCGTTTGGCGACACCCACCTTGCCGATCTGCCGGACGGCCCGCTGGTGTTGATCGCGGCTGGCACCGGCATGGCTCAGATGAGCAGCCTGATCGAACATTGTCGGGCCAAGGGCTTCAGTCATCCGGTGCACCTGTACTGGGGCGTTCGTCGCCCGGAAGACTTTTACGACATTCCCCATTGGGACGAGTGGGCCACATTGCCCAACCTGTTCCTGCACAAGGTGGTCAGTGATTTGTGTGGCTGGGAAGGACGCTGTGGGATGCTGCATGAAGCGGTTTGCGATGACATCGGCGATCTTTCCGCGATCCATGTCTATGGCAGCGGCTCTCCGGCGATGATCTACGGCACTCTGGATGCATTGGTCAGCGCTGGCATGGAGGCGCATCAGATGCGTGCCGACGTGTTTGCCTACGCACCGCGTGCATGACAACTGACTGACGGCCTTGTAACCGGATTGCAAAATATTTCATTCGCTTATAGCTTATAGCGATGAGAACACATCGCATGATGCTTTTTCACTTTTCAAGGCAAGCCGCTGGCTTGTGGCTGTAAACGCACCACGACACCTTGGCGCCGCTTGCCTGAGCGGGTCCTCAGGGCTCGGTCATGACTGGCAGTCAAGCTGTCAGGGAGGCAAATGGAGAACCCAATCAATGAATTGGCGGCGGCCGTGCATGACGGCCTTGGGCTCAAGTATCCGCCAGTAATCGACCTTGGCCCGCAACTGACCCGCGAGCAACTGCTTGCCTCGATGAATGCCACCATGCGCCGCCACAAGGGCGGACCTGTCTGGCTGTTCGCCTACGGCTCGCTGATCTGGCGCCCGGAGTGCAGCGCTGTCGAGCAGCGGCGCGCAAGGGTTCATGGTTACCATCGTGGCCTGTACCTGTGGTCGCATGAGCACCGCGGCACGCCGGAAGTGCCAGGCCTGGTATTCGGCCTGGATCGTGGCGGCTCCTGCACGGGGTTTGCCTATCGCTTGCCGGATGAATGCCTGGAAGAGTCGCTGTTCGCGCTCTGGCAGCGCGAGATGCCCTATCCCTCCTATCGGCCACACTGGCTGAGCTGTCGTCTTGAGGATGGCAGACAGGTGCAGGCCCTGGGATTTGTGCTGGAGCGGCATTTGCCCAGCTACGCGGGCAACCTGCCAGACAGTGTGCTGAGCCAGGTGCTGGCCAGCGCCTGCGGGCGGTATGGCACCACCCGCGAATATGTGGAACAGACCGCCAACGCCCTGCGCAGCCACGCCATGCCAGACCTGAATCTGGAGGCGCGGCTCAAGCGTTGCCGGTCAGCCCCGGTTACGCTCTGACTCAGGCCTTGGTCGGGCGCGAGGTGCTGGCGACCTGCTTGTGACGTAGCGTCGGCGCAAGGAATGCCATTGCCAGGATGCACGCGCCGATCAGCAGCACGAAGCCGCCATCCCAGCCGAAATGGTCGACGGTGTAGCCCATCGCTGCACTCGCCGCCACCGAGCCACCCAGGTAGCCGAACAAGCCGGTGAAGCCTGCCGCAGTACCGGCGGCCTTCTTGGGGGCGAGTTCCAGTGCCTGCAGGCCGATCAGCATCACCGGGCCGTAGATCAGGAAGCCAATCGAAACCAGAGCGATCATGTCGACGGTCGGGTTGCCTTCCGGGTTCAGCCAGTACACCAGCGTGGCGATGGTCACCAGGAACATGAACACCATGCCGGTCAGGCCACGGTTACCCTTGAAGATCTTGTCCGACATCCAGCCGCACAGCAGCGTGCCCGGAATGCCCGCCCACTCGTACAGGAAGTAGGCCCACGAAGTCTTGTCGACGGTGAAGTGCTTGGCTTCTTTCAGGTAGGTCGGAGCCCAGTCCAGCACGCCGTAACGCAGCAGGTAAACGAAGACGTTGGCCAGGGCGATGTACCACAGCAGTTTGTTGCGCAGTACGTATTTGACGAAGATTTCCCTGGCGCTGAATTCTTCTTCATGGCTGGCATCGTAGCCTTCCGGATAGTCGTTCTTGTAATGCTCGATCGGCGGCAGGCCGACCGATTGCGGCGTGTCGCGCATGGTCGCGAAGGCAAACACCGCCACCAGCAGTGCCACGGATGCAGGTACATAGAATGCCGCGTGCCAGTCGTTGGTCCAGCCCATGCCGAGCAGGAACAGCGGACCGATCAGACCGCCGCCGACGTTATGCGCCACGTTCCACACCGACACCACACCGCCGCGTTCTTTCTGCGACCACCAGTGCACCATCGTCCGCCCGCTCGGCGGCCAGCCCATGCCTTGTGCCCAGCCGTTGATGAACAACAGCACAAACATGATCGTGACACTGGACGTCGCCCAGGGCGCGAAACCGAAAATGAACATTATCCCGGCCGATACCAGCAAGCCGAACGGCAGGAAATAGCGTGGGTTGGAGCGGTCGGAAACCAGTCCCATCAGGAACTTCGACAGGCCATAGGCAATCGCGATGGCCGACATCGCCACCCCCAACTGCCCGCGTGTATAGCCCTCGTCGATCAGGTAAGGCATCGCCAGGGAGAAGTTCTTGCGCAGCAGGTAGTAACCGGCATAACCGATGAAAATACCGGCGAAGATCTGCCAGCGCAGACGCCGATAAGTGCTATCGACCTTTTCTTCGGGAATGGGTGCCTGGTGTGCGGCAGGACGGAAAAACGCAAACATGGAGACGCTCCGGATTTTTATTCTTTGCGAAAGCGAATATTACATTTTCGTTACAGAAAAAAGCAGTGCTTTTTCCGAGATCTGCGTAGGAATGTGCGGTTGTTCGTGTTCCTTTGTGAACATTTTGTCTGGGGGCTTGAGAGGTTCCTGGAGCTGGTTGGATGCGGCAGGGCCTGGCATCGTCTGCCTACCCTGCTAGATTGATCATTTGACAGCAGCCCAGCGCTACTTGTAGAGCACATCTTCAGGTTCAATTTTCAAATAACCTTTAAAATCGAAGCCTTGTTCATCTTTCTTCAGAAAGTGCTCCAGCGTCCTTACAGAGGTCGCTTCCGCATCGGTTTTCAACGCTCCAGTTAACGGCGTGCCTGTTCTCTTTGCTGCGGCCTGATAAGCAGCGAGTACGAAGTGTGAGCAAAATGCACCCTGGATACGGGGAGTATTTTCAAAGGCTTGAGCTCCATATTTGTCACTTGCATCCTTGGCGCCACTTTTGAAATTAGAGTTTCTTACCACGCTTAATACGCATTTGAGTTTTGAGTAAGGAATCGTCTTGTCTTCGCTCCAGACCTGACCAATCTGAGCAGCCCAATCGCCTAGGTTTTTATCTTTGGGCGAGTAGACTTTATACAAGCCCTTTTGGACAGGGCCTGATGAGGACGAAAGCTGAGCTCCGCCGCGCATTTCGACAATCTCGGATTCTCCTTGACCCTTGGCCTCAACCTTGCCAGGGTTTTTCTGCGTTTTAGACCACATCACCGCATGAACCAGAGCGGGGTCGCCTTTGTTGTCACGTAATAGAGAGAGGGAGGGTAAGCGTTGTCCAATTTTTATTATTTTATGGGTAAGGGCAGTGTTGTCAGGCTGGTCAATCAATATAAGAATATCGCCTGCGGAAAGGTCGGTTTTTTTAAGTTTTTCATTGGCCACGGCCGCAGTACCCTGTACACCGCTTGCTCCTTGTTTGGTCCCGCTGGCTAATTGAGACCGAGCGCTTTGGGTGGGTGCACTACTCGTGGAAGATGAAGCCTCTGCTGCTCCAGCAGTTGCCTGTTGATTGTGTTCGGGTGTGTATCCAGATAAAGGATTATGGGTATTGCCAATTCGCATGGAAGTCTCTTCAAAGTTATTTTTACTCGCACTAGGTGGTTTTCATTTATCTGATGGTTCCTCGAAGAAATAAATAGAATTTGTTTCTGCGAGGGCGTAGGAAGCTCAGGGAAAAATAGCCATGTGATGTCCATGCTGTATTTGGGATGAATTCTATGCAGAACGGAGTGCTGCCTGTCTCAGATGTCTTTCAGGTAGTTATGCTCTTCGCGAATGAATTGGCTCTCATCAAAAAACGCAACATCCATGTGGGAGCGTGCTTGCTCTGGGCGGCGCCATGGCGAAGGCGGATAGCATCAGCCAACAGCAACCACCACCTTGCCAACCGCACTTCTTTTCCCCAGCACGTCAATCGCTTCTCCAGCTTTTTCCAGTGGGTAAACCTGCGACACCAGTGGTTTCAACTTTCCCTCTGCATACCAACTAAACAATTGCTTGAAGTTCGCAGCATTATCTTCAGGTTGCCTTTGCGCAAAGGAACCCCAGAACACGCCCACGACCGAGGCGCCTTTAAGGAGAGTGAGGTTTACCGGCAGTTCGGGAATCCGCCCGCTGGCGAAGCCGACTACCAGCAGGCGTCCGTTCCAGGCGATGCAGCGGATGGCCTGGTCGAAAAGGTCGCCGCCTACCGGGTCGTAGATGACGTCGACGCCATTGCCGCCAGTAAGGCGTTTTATTTCTTCCTTGAGGCTGGTTTCGCTGTAGTTGATCAACTCGTCGGCACCGGCGTTTTTCGCGACGTCGAGTTTTTCGGCAGTGCTGGCGGCGGCGATGACCCGCGCGCCCAGGGCCTTGCCGATTTCCACGGCGGCCAGACCTACGCCACCGGATGCGCCGAGTACCAGCAGGGTTTCGCCAGGCTGCAGGTTGGCGCGTTGTTTGAGGGCGTGCATGGAGGTGCCGTAGGTCATGCTGAAGGCTGCGGCGGTGTTGAAGTCCATGGTTTCGGGGATCGGCAGGACGTTATAGCCTGGTACGGCAACCTGTTCGGCGAAGCTGCCCCAGCCGGTAAGGGCCATGACCCGGTCGCCAGTCTTGAGATGGGTTACCTTTTCACCGATTTGCGAGATGATGCCTGCTGCTTCGCCGCCAGGGGAAAAGGGGAAGGGCGGTTTGAACTGGTATTTGCCCTCGATGATCAGCGTGTCAGGGAAGTTGACGCCTGCGGCCTTTACGTCCAGCAGGATTTCGTTCTTCTTGATTACCGGGCTGGCGACGTTTTCAAGCACCAGGGTGTCGGCAGGACCGAAGGCTTTGCAAAGCAGGGCTTTCATCGCACTATTCCTTTTCCAGTGATGGCCGATAAGGTCGGGTATGTGGGTTTTCGGGTCAATGAGCATGGCTCGGCCTTATAAGCGTGTATAAGCCGGCAAACCGTATTAAGGAGTGGATTGTGAAAGCGTGGATCTTGATGTTGTTGGCCTTGTCGCTGCCTGCCCTGGCGCAGGAAGAAGCCAAGGAAGGCGAAGGCGAGCCCAAGGCGGCTTATGTTTCCCTGACACCTCCGTTCGTGGGCAACTACGCGCTGGATGGCGGCCCCAAGCTGCGTGTCTACAAGGCCGATATCGCTTTGCGTGTGACTGGCGCCGATGCCCAGGCCGCGGTGAAGCGCAATGACCCGCTGATTCGTAATCTGCTGGTTGCCCTGTTCACCCAGCAGACCGTCGATTCCATGAGCAGCGCCGAGGCGAAGGAAAACATCCGTCAGGAAGCGCTCAAGCAGGTTCAGCAGGTCATGACCAGCGAAGAGGGCAAGCCGATCGTTGAAGACCTGTTGTTCAACAACTTCATCGTTCAGTAATTCCGCGTCAGCGCAGTGCCAGGATCGCCGACCATTGTTCGGCGGTCACCGGCATGACCGAGAGTCGGCTGCCTTTCTGCACGAGAGGCAGTTGTTCCAGTGTCGCCTGCTGTTTCAGGTAAGCCAGCCCCAGTACCTTCGGGAATATTTCCACGAAGGCCACATCGACCGCACTCCAGGCATTCTTCTCGGCACTGGCCTTGGCATCGAAGTAATGACTTTCCGGATCAAGCGCGGTCGGGTCCGGATAGGCCGATTCGATAATTTTGCCTGTTCCGGCAATACCCGGCTCCGGGCAACTGGAGTGGTAGAAAAAGAACTCGTCCCCAACGGCCATCGTGCGCAGGAAGTTGCGCGCCTGATAATTGCGCACGCCATCCCAGCGGGTCGTGCCGAGGCGTTGCAGGTCACTGATCGAGAGTTCGTCGGGCTCTGATTTCATCAGCCAGTAGGCCATGGGATGTTCTCCGGGGAATTCACAACATCAGGTTGTTTTGATGACAAACCGACAGTCGGTTGGCCTCACTATTTGCGTACTGGTTCACGTTATCGCAAAATGCCGCCCTTTTAAGATTCACGCTGTTGCACGGCCGCTACATGCGCCGCTGTTGGCATCGTATTGATTTGCCGAAGGAGGGCAGTCAATGAAACGCAAGCCGGATTTACTGTGGGTTCTGGTTGCATTGTTCGGTCTGGGCATTGTGACAACCGGTTATGCACAGAGCTTGTGGACCAACAAGGTGGATGCGCCTGTTGAAATCACTCAGCAACAGCAGAAGGTGCTGGGTCGGCATTGATGCTTTAAGTCTCTTCTCTCGGGGCTATGCCTGTACTGCCTGTGTAGCTCCCGTCGCGTCACTTCTCCGCTTCCTGTTGCGCCAGATACCAGTGGCTGTCCGAGACCGTGCCTTGCAGCGGTACATCCCAGCTTGCCTGCGCCAGTCGTTCGACCTTCTGGCACTCATGCGCCATGCCTAGCAACAGAGGTTTTTTCCAGGTTTTCCGGCGCGCCAGATAAGCCAGGCTGCGGTCGTAGAAACCGCCGCCCATGCCCAGGCGCCCACCTTGATCATCGAATCCGACCAGGGGCATCAGGATCAGATCCAGTGCCCAGATCCTGCGTTGTCTGGCGCGGTTGATGACGGGCTCGGGGATGCGAAAGCGGTTGCGGATGAATTTCTCGCCGGGACGCACTCGCTGGAAAACCATTCGGGTCCGTGGCCAGGCATTGAGCACCGGCAGGTAGGTTGCCTTGCCCCGGCGCTGGGCCTCTTGCAGCAAAAGACGCGGGTCGATTTCGCCGTCCATGGGGATATACAGCGAGACATGCCGGGCGCGACGAAACAGGGGGTGTTGAGCCAACTGGCGATAGAGGCCGCGGGCGGCTACGCGTTGCTGACTGCTGCTCAGTGCACGCCGCGCCTTGCGTAACTGGCGACGCAGTTGCGGGCGCGTGAGTGGCGTGTTGCTGGTCATGAGCGCAAGGTCATGCGGGTTGATCCGTGAGGTTGAAACCAGAGACGGGATCGACACTGCCAGCAGCGGGGCTGGCAATGGATTGAATATGGACTCCCCGACGAACCGCTGTCGGTTTAGCCCTTGAACCCGAAAGTTCAAGGTGGAGATTGCAGGAGGTTTTAAGGCTTTCCGTCAAGCGGACATGCACACCAACCCCAACGTGCAACCCCCGTGGTTGTGCGTATCGGCTCAGGGACATGACCGACTGGCAAGCACTCCAGGGAGCGGCGCAAGTATACAGAAATGACCGGAAATAATCAGCCTCGGGTTGAATCGGGTGTTGCCGGGGGTTCTGTGGACAGCACCAGATCCACTCTGTCGAGCAGGTCGCGGACCTGTTCACGGGTCGAGCCGCTGGCCTGTACGTCAGGCAGATTCTGCTTGTGCAGCAAGTCGTGGGTGATGTTCAGGGCGGCCATGACAGCAATGCGATCCGCACCGATGACTTTGCCGCTGCTGCGGATTTCACGCATTTTGCCATCCAGGTAGCGGGCAGCGCTGACCAGGTTGGTGCGCTCTTCCTGAGGGCAAATGATCGAGTATTCCTTGTCGAGGATTTGAACGGTAACGCTGTTGCCATTGCTCATGAGTCTTGCTCCAGGGCCTTGAGTCGCGAAATCATGGACTCGACCTTTTGCCGGGCGATTTCGTTCTTTTCAATGAGATGGGCGCGTTCCTCGCGCCAGGATTTTTCCTGAGCTAATAGGAGTGCGTTTTGGCCTTTAAGTTGCTCGGTGTGTTTGAGCAACAATTCCAGCCGGTTCATCAGGGCTTGCAGATCGGTGTCTTCCATTGTTTTCCACTGAGTACTTTCTGATGAATGGCATGGGAGTCAGGTAACACCACTGCCTCTAACCGCCGCGTTGGTGATCTTGTCGCGCGGATAGTCTAGGATACAAGGCCTTCATTCTAGACATTGCGCCGTTTGGCGACTAGTTACCCATGCCCATTCAGAATTCCCCGTACAAAGCATTTGCCACTCTGCTCAATACCAGTGGTCATCCGGTTTCCCCTGCCGAACTGCACGGCCTGTTGCTTGGCCGCAGTTGCGCCGGTGCCGGCTTCGATAGCGAAGGCTGGTTTGCCGATGCTTCGGTACTGCTCGAAACCGAGCCTGAGGACAACGTTCGTCAGGCGCTGGTCGGCCTGCAGGAGATGGTCAAGGGTGAGTTGACCAGCGATGACATGACGGTCGTGCTGTTGCTGCCGGGCGACGACGAACCTCTGGCCGATCGTGCTCTGGCGCTGGGTCAATGGTGCCAGGGTTTCCTCTCGGGCTTTGGCCTGGCAGTCGGAGATGCGGTGCTGAGCATCGAAGCCACTGAAGTGTTACAGGATCTGGCTGCCATCGCTCAGGTCCAGGATGCGCTGGAAGAGTCCGAGGACGGCGAAAGCGACTATATGGAAGTCATGGAATACCTGCGCGTCGCGCCGTTGCTGCTGTTCACCGAATGCAGCAAGGCGGTCGCCCCACAACCCAAGCCTTCCCTGCACTGATCGCTCATCATGGCGCGCCGGACCGGGTCTTGAACCGCTCTGTCCGGAGCCCTCCACCAAGGGACCCCGTCTGCCCATGATCCATATCCCGAAGTCCGAATACGCCCGCCGCCGCAAGGCCCTGATGGCTCAGATGGTGCCCAACAGCATCGCCATTCTTCCGGCCGCGGCTGTTGCGATTCGCAATCGTGATGTCGAGCATGTCTACCGGCAGGACAGCGACTTCCAGTACCTCAGCGGCTTTCCCGAGCCGGAAGCGGTGGTGGTGCTGATTCCGGGGCGCGAGTACGGTGAATACGTTCTGTTCTGTCGTGAGCGCAATCCCGAGCGCGAACTGTGGGACGGATTGCGTGCCGGCCAGGAAGGCGCGATCCGCGATTTCGGTGCCGACGATGCCTTTCCGATCAACGACATCGACGACATCCTGCCGGGCCTGATCGAAGGACGCGAACGGGTGTATTCGGCGATGGGCAGCAATCCCGAGTTCGACCGGCATCTGATGGAGTGGATCAATACCATCCGCTCCAAGGCTCATCTGGGCGCGCAGCCGCCGAACGAGTTCGTTGCGCTGGATCATCTGCTTCACGATATGCGCCTGTATAAATCGGCTGCAGAAGTGAAGGTGATGCGCGAGGCTGCGCAGATTTCCGCCCGCGCCCACATCCGGGCGATGCAGGCCAGTCGGGCCGGGTTGCATGAATTCAGCCTGGAAGCCGAACTGGATTACGAGTTTCGCAAGGGCGGCGCGAAGATGCCGGCCTACGGCTCCATCGTCGCGGCGGGCCGCAACGGCTGCATCCTGCATTACCAGCAGAACGATGCGCCGCTCAGGGACGGCGATCTGGTGCTGATCGATGCCGGTTGCGAGATCGATTGCTATGCCAGCGACATTACCCGCACCTTTCCGGTCAACGGGAAGTTCTCGACCGAACAGAAAGCGATCTATGAGCTGGTTCTCAAGTCGCAGGAAGCCGCATTCGCTGCCATCGGTCCCGGCAAACACTGGAACCAGGCGCATGAAGCGACGGTCCGGGTCATTACTGCCGGGCTGGTCGAGCTTGGGCTGTTGCAGGGCGATGTCGACGAGTTGATCGACAGCGAGGCGTACAAGGCTTTCTACATGCACCGTGCCGGGCACTGGCTGGGCATGGATGTGCACGATGTCGGCGAATACAAGGTCGGCGGTGAATGGCGGGTTCTGGAGGTTGGCATGGCGCTGACCGTGGAGCCGGGGATTTATGTCTCTCCCGACAATCAGAACGTCGCGAAAAAATGGCGAGGTATTGGTGTGCGAATCGAGGATGACGTAGTGGTGACCAGAAAGGGCTGTGAAATTCTTTCCGGTGACGTGCCCAAGACCGTTGCTGAAATCGAGGCCCTGATGGCCGCTGCCCGGACGCAAGCCGCATGAGCCGCTTCAATCTGGCCATCGTCGGTGGCGGACTGGTAGGCGCGAGCCTCGCCCTGGCGTTGCAGGCTGGCGCCAAGGCGCGCGGCTGGAAGATCGTGCTGATCGAACCGTTTGCACCGGGCGACAGCTATCAGCCGAGCTACGACGCCCGCTCTTCGGCGCTGTCGTTTGGCGCGCGGCGCATTTATGAGCGCCTTGGCCTGTGGCAGCAGATCACCCGGCGTGCCGAACCCATCCTGCAGATTCAGGTGTCCGACCGCGGGCGCTTCGGCGCAACCCGGCTTGCCGCCATGGAGGAAGGCGTTCCGGCGCTGGGTTACGTGGTGGAAAACGCCTGGCTGGGCCAATGCCTGTGGGCGGGCCTGGATCGCGAAGTGGTCACCTGGCGCGTGCCGGCCGAAGTCAAGCACATGCAGGCGTTGGCCGATGGCTATCGACTGACCCTCAATGATGAAACCGAACTGGAGTGCGATCTGGCAGTACTGGCCGATGGCGGTCGCTCCAGTCTGCGCGAGCAGTTGGGCATCGGGGTGCGCGAACGTTCCTACCATCAGAGCGCGTTGATCGCCAATATCACCCCGAGCGAAGCGCATTGCGGGCAGGCGTTCGAGCGCTTCACCGATGACGGCCCGATGGCTCTGCTGCCATTGCCGGAAAACCGCTGTGCGCTGGTCTGGACGCGCAATGGCAACGACACGCAGCGCCTTGCCGAGCTGGATGACCGCAGCTTCCTCAATGAGCTGCAGAATGTATTCGGTTACCGGCTGGGCACCTTGCGCCAGGTCGGCACGCGGCATGTATACCCGCTTTCCCTGGTCGAAGCCGAAGAACAGGTTCGCTCGCATCTGGTGGTGCTGGGCAATGCCGCGCACAGCCTGCACCCGATTGCCGGGCAGGGTTTCAACCTGTCGCTGCGTGATGCCGATGCCCTGGCCGAAGCCTTGCTCGACAGCGACAAGGCGCCGGGTGATCTAGCGACGTTGTTGGCCTATCGTGAAAGACAGCGCCTGGATCAACAATTGACCGTGGGTTTCTCCGACAAGGTGACCCGCCTGTTTGGCAGCACGCAACCGGTGATTACCGCAGGCCGCAACCTGGGCCTGCTGGGGCTCGACCTGCTGCCACCGGCCAAGCGCTGGTTCGCTCGTCAGGCCATGGGCCTGGGCACTCGATCCGATGTGTGACGCCCGGACTTTTAAAACACGGCTCAGGCCGCAAGCGAGAACGATTTAAAACATGGAAACCCGCGCAGATGTGCTGATTGTCGGAGCCGGAATGGTCGGTAGCGCCCTTGCATTGGCGTTGCAGGGCAGCGGCCTGGATGTCGTCGTGCTCGATGGCGGCGCCCTGAGCGTGAAACCGTTCGATCCGCAGTCGGCCTTCGAGCCTCGGGTCAGTGCCCTGTCGGCCGCCAGCCAGCGGATTCTGCAGCGCCTTGGCGTCTGGGAAGGCATTGCCGCCCGGCGCGTCAGCCCTTATGGGCAGATGCATGTGTGGGATGGCAGCGGTACTGGCGAGATCCATTTTTCCGCATCCAGCGTGCATGCCGATGTTCTGGGGCATATCGTCGAGAACCGCGTGGTGCAGGACGCCTTGGTTGAGCGTTTGCACGACAGCGATATCGGTTTGCTGGGCAATGCCCGTCTGGAGCACATGCGTCACTCCGGCGACGACTGGCTGCTGACCCTGGCCGATGGCCGCCAGTTGCGGGCGCCGCTGGTCATTGCTGCCGATGGTGCCAATTCGGCCGTTCGCCGCCTGACCGGTACGCAGACCCGCGAGTGGGATTATCTGCATCACGCCATCGTCACCAGCGTGCGCACCGCGGACTCTCATCGACGTACCGCCTGGCAGCGTTTTACCGACGATGGCCCGCTGGCGTTCCTGCCTCTGGAGCGAGAGGGCGAAAACTGGTGTTCGATCGTCTGGTCGGTGACGCCGCTGGAAGCCGAGCGCCTGATGGCCCTTGACGACGAGGGGTTCTGCCGTGAGCTGGAGCGCGCTTTCGAGGGGCGACTGGGGCATGTGCTTGCCGCTGACCCGCGTGTCTGCGTGCCATTGCGTCAGCGGCATGCCAAACGGTATGTCGCCGCCGGGCTGGCGCTGATTGGCGATGCTGCACACACCATTCATCCGCTGGCCGGGCAGGGCGTGAACCTGGGTTTCCTGGATGCCGCCGTGCTTGCCGAAGTGCTGCTGCATGCGGCCGAGCGCGGCGAACGACTGGCCGATGTCCGCGTGCTCGGCCGTTACGAGCGCCGCCGCATGCCGCACAACCTGGCACTGATGGCCGCGATGGAAGGTTTCGAGCGCCTGTTCCAGGCCAATCCCCTGCCACTGCGCTGGCTGCGCAATACCGGCCTGAAAGTGGTCAACCAGATGCCCGAAGCCAAGGCCATGTTTGTCCGTGAGGCATTGGGATTGTCCGGGGAACTGCCGGAGCTTGCCCGTCTGTAGGAGCGAATTGAAACATCTGGTAACGCCTGTGGCGGCAGTTCGATTGTGATCACAAATGGGATTAACTACCATTTCGCCTCACTTTTTGAACGCGAGAGATCCCATGCAGGCAAGCAAGCGTCTTCTGGCTGCTTTGACACTGACCGTGCTCGGTGGCACCGCCCAGGCTGCCGACGAGATCGTGGTGTATTCATCGCGTATCGATGAGCTGATCAAGCCGGTATTCGATGCCTACACGGCCAAGACCGGGGTGAAGATCAAGTTCATCACCGACAAGGAAGCCCCACTGATGCAGCGCATCAAGGCCGAAGGCGAAAACGCCACGGCTGACCTGCTGCTCACGGTCGATGCCGGTAACCTCTGGCAGGCCGAGCAGATGGGGATTCTCCAGCCGTTCACCTCGCCGGTGATCGACGCCAATATCCCGCCTCAATACCGTTCTTCCAGCCATGCCTGGACCGGCCTCAGCCTGCGTGCGCGGACCATCGCCTACTCGACTGACCGGGTCAAACCGGCAGAGCTGACGACCTACGAAGCCCTGGCTGACAAGAACTGGGAAGGGCGCCTGTGCCTGCGCACGGCCAAGAAGGTCTACAACCAGTCGCTGACTGCGACCCTGATCGAAACCCACGGCGCCGAGGCCTCCGAGAAGATCCTCAAGGGCTGGGTCAATAACCTGTCCACCGATGTGTTCTCCGATGACATCGCGGTGCTGGAAGCCATCAATGCCGGGCAATGCGATGTCGGCATCGTCAACAGCTATTACTACGGACGCCTGCACAAGGAAAAACCGGATCTGGCCGTGAAGCTGTTCTGGCCGAACCAGTCCGACCGTGGCGTGCACGTCAACCTGTCGGGCATCGGCCTGACCCGACATGCGCCGCACCCGGAAGCCGCCAAGGCCCTGGTGGAGTGGATGACCGGCCCGGAAGCGCAAACCATCTTCTCTGGCATCAACCAGGAGTTCCCGGCCAACCCGAAAGTCGCGCCTTCGGCAGAGGTCGAGAGCTGGGGCGCGTTCAAGGCCGACACCATTCCGGTCGAAGTGGCGGGCAAGCGTCAGGCCGAAGCAATTCGCATGATGGATCGCGCGGGCTGGAATTGATTTAATACCGCTGGCTCCCGCTGTAGGAGCGGATTCATCCGCGAATGCCATGTACCCGGCGATACTTTTGTGTTGCCTGGAACTATGCATTCGCGGATAAATCCGCTGCTGCATTTTTCCTCATGATTTTCGAGATCCCCCTTGGCCCATCCCGCCCAACGCCGCTGGTATCCCCTGGTTTTTGCCATCGCTGCCCTGGTGTTGCTGCCACTGAGCGTGTTGCTGTTGTCCTGGGAGACTATCGACCGGCAGATCTGGTCCCATTTGCTGGAAACCCAGATGACTCGCCTGTTGGGCAACACACTGACTCTGGTGCTGGGGGTTGGCGTGGGTGTCACGCTGCTGGGTGTCAGTCTGGCGTGGCTGACCAGCCTCTGCGAGTTTCCCGGCAGGCGCTGGCTGGACTGGGCCTTGATGCTGCCGTTCGCGATTCCGGCCTATGTGCTCGCATTCGTGTTTGTCGGCCTGCTGGACTTCTCCGGGCCGGTGCAGACCCTGCTGCGCGAGTGGTTCGGCAACGGCCTGCGGCTGCCTCGGGTGCGCTCCACAGGCGGCGTGATCATCGTTCTGGTGCTGGTGTTCTATCCCTATGTCTATCTGCTGGCGCGTACCGCGTTCCTGGCTCAAGGCAAAGGCTTGATGGAAGCCGCCCGGGTGCTTGGGCAAACACCCTTGCAGGCGTTCTGGCGTGTGGCGTTGCCAATGGCGCGTCCGGCCATCGGCGCGGGTGTGGCGCTGGCGCTGATGGAAACCCTCGCGGATTTCGGCGCGGTGTCGGTGTTCAACTTCGACACCTTCACCACCGCGATCTACAAGACCTGGTATGGCTTCTTCAGCCTCTCCAGTGCGGCGCAACTGGCCAGTCTGTTGCTGCTGGCAGTCATGCTGGTCCTGTATGGCGAACGCCGTGCGCGAGGTGCCAGCCGGGCGACCAACGAGCGGCCCCGCGGCAAGGCGCTCTATCACCTGCGCGGCATCAAGGCGCTGGCAGCCAGCCTCTGGTGTGGACTGGTGTTCGTCTGTGCATTCGCAGTGCCGATGCTGCAGTTGATCGTCTGGGTCTGGCAGCGTGGTCGTTTCGATCTGGATGAGCGCTACACCGGCCTGATCCTGCATACGCTTTATCTGGGCGGCATTGCGGCGCTGATAACCGTTGGTGTGGCGCTGATTCTGGTGTTTGCCCGACGCATGGCACCCACCCCGCTGATTCGCTCCGGCGTGAGCCTGGCCAACCTCGGCTATGCGCTGCCTGGCTCGGTGCTGGCCGTGTCGATCATGCTGGCATTCAGTTATCTGGACCGGACTCTGGTGATTCCGCTGTCCGGCTGGCTCGGCGGCGCTGGCAAGCCTTTGCTGTTGGGCAGCCTGTCGGCGCTGGTGCTGGCTTATCTGGTGCGCTTCATTGCGGTGGCCTACGGACCGCTGGAAAACAGCCTGTCGCGGATTCGGCCTTCGCTGCCGGAAGCGGCTCGCAGTCTTGGGGTCAGCGGACCAAAGTTGTTTTTCAAAGTGTATCTGCCGCTGCTGATTCCGGGCGCACTGAGCGCCGCGCTCCTGGTCTTCGTCGACGTGCTCAAGGAGATGCCGGCGACCTTGCTGATGCGTCCGTTCGGATGGGACACCCTTGCCGTGCGGATCTTTGAGATGACCAGCGAGGGCGAGTGGGCTCGTGCAGCCTTGCCTGCCCTGACGCTGGTACTGGTCGGGTTGTTGCCCGTGATCGGCCTGATCCGGCGCTCCGCTCGGCAGATTGGTTAGTCTCTTCCCATGCGGCTACAATGCGCCGCAATCGGTGCGGTCTGTCAGACCGTTCGACGCGCTGTCATTTGCTGCAAACCTCTAGCCACGAGGGGCGCTTCTTGATCTGCCTGTCCGCACCTTCGCCACGCCCGGAAGGAGAAACCCATGGGACAGCGTACCCCCCTCTTTGACCTGCACCTCGCGCTCGGCGCGAAGATGGTCGATTTTGGTGGCTGGGACATGCCGTTGCATTACGGCTCGCAAGTCGAAGAGCACCATCAGGTGCGTCGCGACTGCGGAGTATTCGACGTCTCTCACATGCATGTGATCGATGTCATCGGCAGTCAGGCCAAGGCATGGTTGCGTTACCTGCTGGCCAGCGACGTGGAGCGCCTGCAAAGTCCGGGGCGTGCCTTGTACAGCGCGATGCTCGACACCCGTGGCGGAATCGTCGACGACATGATCGTCTACCTCACCGCCAGCGGTTATCGGCTGGTGGTCAATGCGGCGACCGGCGCCAAGGACCTTGCCTGGATGCAGGCGCAACTGACCGGCTTCGACGTGCAACTGGTCGAGCGTACCGGGCTGGCCATGCTGGCGATTCAGGGCCCGAAGGCCAGAAGCCGGATCGCCGAACTGGTGTCCAGCGCGCGTGCCGAGGTCATTCAGCAGCTCAAGCCTTTCCAGGCCCGCGAAGAGGGCGACTGGTTCATTGCACGCACCGGTTATACCGGCGAGGATGGCCTGGAGATCATGCTTCCGGCCGAACAGGCTCCCGGTTTTTTCAACGATCTGGTCGGCGCGGGCATTTCCCCCGTCGGTCTGGGTGCGCGCGATACGTTGCGGCTTGAAGCGGGCATGAACCTGTACGGCCAGGACATCGACGAAAGTGTCTCGCCGCTGGTCTCGAACATGGCCTGGAGCATCGCCTGGGAACCGGCAGAGCGTGACTTCATCGGCCGCGCCGCGCTGGAGAGCGAACTGGAGGCGGGCGTGGCCTCGAAACTGGTCGGGCTGGTGCTCGAAGAGCGCGGTGTACTGCGGGCGCGTCAGGTCGTGCGGATCGCAGAAATTGGCGAAGGAGAGATCACCAGTGGTAGTTTCTCTCCTACGCTAAGCAAATCGATTGCGCTGGCACGTGTTCCGATGGCAACTGCCGACCGGGCTGAAGTCGAAATCCGCGGCAAATGGTATCCGGTGCGTGTCGTGCAACCGGCGTTTGTCCGTCATGGCAAGACCCTGATCTAACCTATCTGGCGGGTTTTCCGCTGACTTGATGTAGAGGATGACTAAATGAGCAATATTCCCGCCGAACTGCGTTTCGCCGAAAGTCACGAATGGGCGCGCCTGGAGTCCGACGGCACAGTAACCGTGGGCATCTCCGATCATGCTCAGGAAGCACTGGGTGATGTGGTCTTTGTCGAACTGACCGAAGTCGGCAAGGTTTTCGCCGCAGGCGATGCTGCCGGCGTGGTCGAGTCCGTCAAGGCCGCTTCCGACATCTACTCGCCGGTTGCAGGCGAAGTCATCGCGATCAACGAAGCCTTAGCCGATAGCCCGGAACTGCTGAACAGCACTCCGTACGAAGCCTGGATCTTCAAGCTCAAGCCAGCCGATGCTGGCGATCTGGCCAAGCTGCTGGATGCCGCAGGTTACAAAAGCGCCATCGGCGAGTAATCCCGCAATAGAAAATGCCGCTCGATCGAGCGGCATTTTTCATTACAGAGATTACTGGTTTTCAGCAACCAGATTCTTGGCCAGGATCGCGTTGGCCAGCTCCATGTCCGTGGCCTTCAGGCCCGGATTGTCAGTGCGTACCTGATTGATGGCTGCTTCCAGGAACGGTCCGCGAATGCTGCCCTCGCTGGCCACGAAGCTGCCTGCGTCATCCTGGGCGGCGACGATCAGCTTGTGATCCTTGAAGGTCAGGTAAGTCGAGCCGGTGGTCGCACCGGAAGAAATCACATTGCGCCAGAAACCGTCGGCCATCGCTGAACCGACCGGAAGTGACAGTAAGGCGCATGTGACGACAGCAAGTTTGAGACGCATGTTGAATACTCCGACTGTGGTTGTTCTGAAGGGTTGGATAGCCGGAGTGCAGCGGTAGTTCAATTTTCATCCTTGGGAAAGACCGGTAACCGCGCCTGTCCCGTAGCTTCTGAGTTCAGCGTTGTTCACTCTGTGGCGTTACCCGCAGTACTTCTTCCAGGGTCGTCAGCCCTGCCGAGACTTTTTGCGCGCCGGACAGGCGCAGGCTGCGCATGCCTTCCTTGAAGGCCTGGCGGCGCATGGCGCTGAGGTCCAGGTCGGCGCTGATCAAGGCTTTCACACTGTCGGACATCAACATGATTTCGTAGACGCCTGCGCGCCCGCGATAACCTGTTTCGCGACATTCCACGCAACCGACGGCCTGATGGGCGCCGGGCGGTACCGGAGCTTGCCAGGGCCGGGTCAGGGTCTGCCAGTCGGTTTCGTTCAGGTTGATCGGCGCCTTGCAGTGCGGACAAAGGGTACGCACCAGACGCTGGGCCATGACCCCGAGGATCGTGGCCTTGAGCAGGTAATGTGGCACGCCGAGTTCCAGCATGCGGCTGATGGCGCTGGGGGCATCGTTAGTGTGCAGGGTCGAGAGCACCAGGTGACCGGTCAGCGCGGCCTGAATCGCCATTTCTGCGGTTTCCAGGTCGCGAATCTCGCCGATCATGATGATATCCGGGTCCTGACGCATCAAGGCCCGCACGCCGCTGGCAAAAGTCAGGTCGATATTGTGCTGGACCTGCATCTGGTTGAAGGCCGGCTCGACCATTTCGATGGGGTCTTCGATAGTGCAGAGGTTGACCTCGGAGGTCGCCAGCTTCTTGAGCGTGGTGTAGAGCGTGGTGGTCTTGCCCGAACCGGTTGGGCCGGTGACCAGAATGATGCCGTTGGGCTGGCTGGTCATGCCTTGCCAGCGGCGCAGGTCATCGCTGGAAAAGCCCAGTTGGTCGAAGTCCTTGAGCAGGACTTCGGGGTCGAAGATCCGCATCACCATCTTTTCGCCGAACGCGGTGGGCAGGGTCGAGAGACGCAATTCCACTTCGCCGCCATCCGGCGTTGTGGTCTTGACCCGGCCATCCTGCGGCTTGCGCTTTTCCGCGACGTTCATTCGTCCCAGGCTTTTCAGGCGGCTGACCACCGCCATGGTGACCTGCGACGGGAACTGGTAGACGTTGTGCAGCACGCCATCGATGCGAAAGCGCACGGTGCCTTGTTCGCGGCGTGGTTCGATATGGATATCGCTGGCGCGCTGCTGGAAAGCGTACTGGAACAGCCAGTCGACGATATTGACGATATGCGCGTCGTTGGCGTCCGGCTCCTGATCGCTGGCGCCGAGCTTGAGCAACTGCTCGAAGTTGCCCATGTTGCTGGTTTTCTGATCGGTGGAGCTGGCGCCGCTCACGGATTTCGCCAGCCTGAAGAATTCCACCGTCACCCGCTGGATATCGACCGGATTGGCAACCACGCGCTTGATCGACAGTTTCAGCACGTGTGCCAGGTCAGCCTCCCAGGCGCAGACATACGGCTGGGCGCTGGCGATGGTCACGGATTCGCGATCGACGGCAACGGCGAGGATCTTGTGGCGCTGGGCAAAGGCATAGGACATCAACGGCATCACCGCCGCGACATTGATCTTCAGCGGGTCGATGCGCATGTAAGGCTGGTCGCACTGCTGGGCGAGCCAGTGAGTCAGGGTTTCCAGGTCGAGCCGCTTGCCGGGCCGCTTGAGATCATCGAACTGCAGCGACGCAATGAACTCCAGCGGATGAAGCTGGATATTCGCCGCGCTACGGCGCTGGGTGAGCGCCATTTCGGCGTCGTTCTGGCCAAGGATGCCTTGGGCAACCAGATCACGTAGCAAGTCGTTCAGATCGAGCCAGCGATCCTGTGACGATGGGGCGAGGACGGCCATGCGGGCTCCTTGAGACAATTCATCATCAGACGATGAGCAAGAATAGCTCTCAAGCGTGCCAGTGTTACGTCCTCTATGCGACCGGGAATTGCGAAAGTTTGCGAGACAATTCAGCCCGCAGCCAGAGTAACGTGTTGATGAGAGGCTGGCGTGGCGAGGATTTGCTCCAGTTCCACCGAGCAGACATCGATCAGATTGCGCATTTTTTCGCCAATTACCTGAGCGCGGTGCCAGCTTGCTCCGTCGACCTCTACACTGATGGTCAGCAACTGATCCTGGCGTGAAACGCTGACGTTCTGCGGCGTCAGGTATTGCATTGCAAACAGATTCAGGACCTGACACAACACTGCCGGTTCGGCTTCGGCCAGAACCTGATAGCGTGCACAGCAGGAAATGTTGCTGGGTGACCAGGTATCCGCGCGCACTGGCGCAGTTGCGACGGCTTCAAGGTTGGGCATGTGGCCTCTCCTGTATTGAGTGGGAGAAATTCTTACACGCCGGAAGAGAAATTTCTGGTCTATGATCAATAGGTTTCAGTCTTTTAAGACTTGTTAATGCGCAATATGGATTTAATAGGGATGAATTATGCAAGTTGAGCTGGACGCTTACGACCGCAAGATACTGGCGTTGCTTCAGGAGGATGCCTCGCTTTCCAGTGCCCAGGTCGCCGAGCAAGTGGGTTTGTCGCAATCGCCCTGCTGGCGCCGTATCCAGCGGTTGAAGGATGAGGGCGTGATAAGGCGCAACGTGACCCTGCTGGATCGCAAGAAAATCGGCCTCGACACGCAGATATTTGCCGAGGTCAAACTCAACGCCCACGGGCGCTCCAACTTCACCGAGTTCACCGAGTCGATTCGCGGCTTTCCGGAAGTGCTGGAGTGTTACGTGCTGATGGGGTCGGTGGATTTTCTGCTGCGGATCGTGACCTCGGATATCGAGGCGTATGAGCGGTTTTTCTTTGAAAAGCTGTCGCTGGTACCGGGGATTCAGGAAGTGAATTCGACCGTGGCATTATCCGAGATCAAATCCACTACCAGTCTGCCGATCCTGTCGTAGACCCTTCGCGTTCCTACTGCCGTCTTCGCGGATAAATCCGCTCCTGCACTGCTTGCGTGGGAGCGAATTCATTCGCGAAACACGTCATCACATACGCAGCAAGGTCTTCCAGGCGCGTCCCTGAGAAACGGTCAATGCCTGATGAACGCGAGCATCCAGCACTTCATCGCTGATGTCCTGGCTGGCCAGTTGCTCCAGTTTTTTCAGCTCGCCATACAGGCGGTCGAGTTCCGGCAGTTCGAGCGTGCCGCGTGCCCAGTGCATCCAGGCCTGGATGCGCTCGATGCGTGGCAGTTGCTCGGCCAGGTCTTCGGGTTGCTGCTGGTAGCGGCCCAGTTGCAGGGCGGTCGCTTCGTCGGCGAGCTGGCGTGGCAGCCAGCTTGCCAACAGGGCCGCGCCCTGGCGATTGCCGCGGTTGTTGCGTTCGGCCGTCCAGCTGCGATTGAGCAACCAGCGTGAAGTGTTCAGTGAGAACTCGCCCCAGCGGGTGTCTTGCAGTTCTTCGAAGAATTGCTCGTGAGCCGCGCTGCGCACATCTTCGTCTTCCTGACCGGCCTGGACCAGCGGGCGCCAGTCTTCCAGCAGGGCATCCAGCGCGGTACGCAACTGTGCAGTCGAAGCACGAGGCGCGGCCTGGCCGAGGCTGCCGGTCAGGGAGCGCAACTCGGCGAGCATTTCGACCCACTCCTGGAGCAGGCGCCAATGGCCATTGAAGCGATATTGCTCGGCCAGACGCTGGCTGCTGCCCAGCAGATGCCAGGCCAGCGCCGCATAGGCGTCGTCCAGTGGCGTTTCTGCGTCCAGTGTCGGTGCCGGCAGGCTCAGCGAGTAGCTGTTGGCATCGAACAGGCGATAGCCGCGCTCGGCCTTGCTGATATCGCAAGGCATCAGTGGCAGAGTGGCAGCCAGTTCCGCGGCCAGCTCAAGCAGTGCCGATGATTCGCCTTCGCGCAGTTCCAGCTCCAGCTCGCAGATTTCTTCCTTCTGCTTGCCCGCCACAACCTGGCCCAGATCCAGAGCGGCTTCGATCACCACCTTGGTCTTGCCACGGCCCCAGGAGATTTCTGCCTTTTCCCGAATGAAGTCGGTAGTGAACAGTGGCTTGATGGTTTTTTTGTCCAGCCCGGCCAGTTGCTCGGGCCAGCAGTCGCCTTCGAGTTTCTTCAGGTCCAGCTTGGCCTTGGCCAGGTCCCAGTTGAACTCGTTGCGCTCGGACAGGCCGGCAACGCTTTGCCCGCGAGTCTTCATGGTCTGGATGATCTGGTCGCCATCGCGACGGATGCGTAGGGCCACCTTGGCCTTGGCCAGATCGCGCTCCGGGGTATCGAAATACTGGTTCGACAGCTCGATGCGCTCCCAGCCACTTTTGTTGCGTTTTTTCAGCAAGGGATGCTCGCGCAGTGCAACGAGTGTCTCGCGGCTGACGCGGAGTTTGATTTCTGTTTCTTTTTGCATGGCCGGGAAGTCCAAACGCTGATGCTGATAAACGGGAGCGCAGCCAGTGATTGACGGCTGCTGAGGGCGGCAGTGTACAGGACATGGCCCGCAACGGTTTATTCCGCAGGTGCTATGGCCCTATGATGGTCTGTGTTCCGTCCCGATTACAGGAAGCATACATGCCCTTGCCGTCCATGAAAGATCAGTTCGCTGCGTTGGTTGCCACGCCCTCGGTGAGCTGCACCCAGCCCTCTCTCGATCAATCCAACCGTGCGGTGATCGATCTGCTGGCGGGCTGGCTGGGCGATCTGGGTTTTGCCTGCGACATCCAGCAGGTTTCGCCGGGCAAGTTCAATCTTCTGGCGACCTATGGCTCGGGCCCGGGTGGGCTGGTGCTGGCGGGACACAGCGATACCGTACCGTTCGATGAAGCGCTATGGAAAACCGATCCCCTGAAGCTGACCGAAGTCGATGGCCGCTGGGTCGGCCTGGGCAGTTGCGACATGAAAGGCTTTTTCGCGCTGGTTATCGAGGCTGTTCGTGGCGTGCTCGATCAGCCGTTCAAGCAACCCTTGCTGATTCTGGCCACCTGCGACGAAGAAAGCTCGATGGCCGGCGCACGAGCCCTGGCCGACGCTGGCCGGCCTTTGGGGCGTGCCGCGGTGATTGGCGAGCCGACCGGTCTGCGGCCGATCCGCCTGCACAAGGGCGTGATGATGGAGCGTATCGATATTCTCGGCCGCAGCGGTCATTCCTCGGACCCAAGCCTTGGGCATAGCGCGCTGGAGGCCATGCATGACGCGATCAGCGAACTGAAGGGCCTGCGCCAGCAATGGCAGCTCCAATATCGCAACCCGCAGTTCAGCGTGCCGCAACCGACCCTGAATCTGGGTTGCATTCATGGTGGCGACAATCCGAACCGGATCTGTGGCCAATGCTCGCTGGAGTTCGACCTGCGTCCTTTGCCGGGCATGGACCCTGAGATGCTGCGGGCGGCCATTCGGCAAAAGCTGCAACCGCTGGCCGAGCTGCATCAGGTGCAGATCGACTACTCGCCGTTGTTTCCGGAGTGCGCACCGTTCGAGCAAGCGGCGGATGCGGAACTGGTGCGCATTGCCGAGCGTCTGACAGGTCATACGGCCGCAGCAGTAGCATTTGGCACCGAAGCGCCTTATCTTCAGCGTCTTGGCTGCGAAACACTGGTTCTGGGCCCTGGCGACATTGCCTGTGCGCATCAGCCGGGCGAATACCTTGAAATGTCACGCCTGGAGCCTACAGTGCGTCTGTTACGTCAGTTGATCGAACATTACTGTCTGAGCCCCCGCTAAACCGGGCCGGACCCACCAATAAACAAGGAGATTGCGCGTGTTGCCAAGCCTGTTCCGACGATAACCACCACAAAGTTGTGCGTGTTTCTGTCTTTCGTCCATTCTTTTACAGGCTCCTGCAGTTATGCCCGATTACGTTAACTGGCTTCGTCACGCATCTCCTTATATCAATGCCCACCGCGATTGCACCTTTGTCGTCATGCTGCCCGGCGATGGTGTTGCGCACCCCAATTTCGGCAATATCGTCCACGATCTGGTGCTGCTGCACAGCCTGGGCGTGCGCCTGGTACTGGTGCATGGCTCGCGACCACAGATTGAAAGCCGTCTGGCCCAGCGTGGCCTGGCGCCGCGTTTCCACCGCGACATGCGCGTCACCGATGCCGAAACGCTGGAGTGCGTGATCGATGCGGTAGGGCAACTGCGTATTTCCATCGAAGCGCGCCTGTCCATGGACATGGCGGCCTCGCCGATGCAGGGCTCGCGGTTGCGGGTCACCAGCGGCAACGTTGTCACGGCCCGGCCTATCGGCGTGCTGGAAGGCGTGGATTACCAGCACACCGGCGAAGTCCGCCGGGTTGACCGCAAAGGTATCAACCGTCTGCTGGATGAGCGGCATATCGTGCTGCTGTCGCCACTGGGCTATTCGCCGACGGGCGAGATCTTCAACCTTGCCTGCGAAGATGTCGCTACCCGTGCCGCGATTGATCTGGGCGCCGACAAGCTGCTGTTGTTCGGGGCCGAAACCGGCCTGCTTGATGAGCAGGGTCGTCTGGTACGTGAACTGCGGCCGCAGCAAGTCCCGGCGCATCTGGCGCGGCTGGGCAACAATTATCAGGCCGAATTGCTGGATGCGGCCGCCGAGGCCTGTCGCGGCGGTGTCGGTCGCAGCCATATCGTCAGCTATGCCGAAGACGGTGCCTTGCTCAACGAACTGTTCACCCGCAACGGTGGCGGTACGCTGGTTGCCCAGGAGCAGTTCGAGCTGGTGCGTGAGGCAGCGATTGAGGACGTGGGCGGCCTGATGGACCTGATCACGCCTCTGGAAGAGCAGGGGATTCTGGTACGTCGTTCGCGGGAAGTGCTGGAGCGTGAAATCCAGCAGTTCAGCGTGGTCGAGCGCGAAGGCTTGATCATTGCCTGCGCGGCGCTCTATCCGATTGCCGATTCGCAAGCCGGCGAGCTGGCGTGTCTGGCGGTCAACCCGGAATATCGCCATGGCGGACGTGGCGATGAATTGCTGGAGCGTATCGAGAGTCGTGCCCGGATGATGGGCCTGAAGACCTTGTTTGTCCTGACGACCCGCACCGCACACTGGTTCCGCGAGCGTGGTTTCGAGCCGAGCAGCGTTGACCGCCTGCCTAGCGCGAGGGCTTCGCTTTATAACTATCAGCGTAACTCGAAGATCTTCGAGAAGGCGCTTTAATTCTTTTCGCGGATGAATCCGCTCCTGCACAGAGTGCAGGAGCGGATTCATTCGCGAAATCGGTCAATTACTGATCGACAGAATGCTCGCCTGATAAGCACCCACGAAGGTGTCGAAATCCACGACCTCTTCGGTTTCCTCCAGCTCTGCCTGCTCGGCAATCGACGTTTTTGCCAGTGCCTCGAACTGTGCCTGATCTTCTGCACTCAACGGATGATTGCGGAAGTACTCGGCGTGTTTGCGGCTCTGACGCAACGAGAAGGCGGTGAAACCTTCCTCATGGGTCTTCATGCTGGCCAGCACTTGCGCCGAAGGCGTCAGTGACGGGTCATCGATCTTGGCCTGTTGTGCCGCGATAGAGCGAATGTGCTCGTCGCTGCCTTGCGCCTTGTCCAGCAGTTGCGCCAGCGGGGTGATTTTCTCCAGCAGTTCGGTCGCCCAGACCTTGAGTTCGATATCCGAATTGTTGCGTTGCAGGGTCAGGCCCGGACGGCGGCCTTCCTTGACTACGGACAGGAAGTTCGAGCCGGCGTTGGAGCACTCGTGGTTCGCCAGTTGCGGGCTTTCCTCAAGGGCGCAGTACAGAATGAAGGCGTCGATGAAGCGTGCCTGTTCCAGATTGATGCCGGTCGGCAGGAACGGGTTGATGTCCAGGCAGCGAACCTCGACATACTGCACGCCACGGGCAATCAGTGCCTGGATCGGACGCTCGCCCGAATAGGTCACGCGCTTGGGACGAATGTTGGAGTAGTACTCGTTTTCGATCTGCAGCACGTTGGTGTTGAGCTGCACCCACTCGCCCTGCTGATCATGGGTACCGGTCTCGACATACGGCGCGTAAGGCGTGGCTACCGCTTTGCGCAGGCTGTCGGTGTAGCTCGCCAGATCGTTGTAGCACGGAGTCAGGTCGGCCTGGGCCTTGCTCTGATAACCCAGGTCGCTCATGCGCAGGCTGGTTGCATACGGCAGATACAGGGTATCGGCGTCGAAATGCTCCAGCTGGTGGGCGCGGCCACGCAGGAAACCGGCGTCCAGTGCCGGCGAGGCGCCGAACAGGTACATCAGCAGCCAGCTGTAGCGACGGAAGTTGCGGATCAGCGCGATATAGGAGTGCGACTGATAATCCCGTGCGTCCCCGGCGAAATCCTCGGTCTGCTTGAGCAGCGACCACGTGGCTTCCGGCAACGAGAAGTTGTAATGAATCCCGGCAATGCACTGCATGGTCTTGCCATAACGCAGCGCCAGGCCCTTGCGGTACACGTACTTGAGCTTGCCGATATTCGAGGTGCCGTAATAGGCAATCGGAATATCTTCTTCGGCGGGCAACGGGCACGGCATCGACGGGCTCCAGAGGAGTTCGTCGTTGAGCTTGCTGTAGGCGAAGCGATGGATCCTGTCCAGACTGTCGAGCGTCTGCGCCGGGTCCGTCAGTGCCGGAGTAATGAACTCCAGCAGCGATTCGGAATAGTCGGTGGTGATCAGGCCATTGGTCAGTGCGGCACCCAGATCCTGCGGATGCGGCGTCTGTGCCAGGCTTGCCTCGCCGGTAACGCGCAGGCATTCGCGCTCGATACCGTGCAGGCACTGCTCCAGCAAAGAGAGGTTGTTACGCTCGCCAAGAACAGACAGGCGGCGGTTGAGAAATTCGCTCAAGGTGGATTCCTTCACGCATCGGTCGCCCCAATATGGGGGTGGACAGAACGGTCTACAAGGGTGAAGAAAGGAACTGGCGTTGTCGCCTGGTTGGGTCTTTGGCGCCTGCTCACGATCACGGCTCTTTGTCGTACCGCCAAAGGGGTTCGACACCACGCTAATGGTGCCGAAATTACCCCAAATTGGTTCTATAGAGCTAGCAAGCGATTGCTTTCATCACACTTTGCTAGAAGTTTAGATGACGGCAAAGGTGCCTTGCGCCTTGGCGACCAGTTTATCGCCCTGGACCACCTCGGCTTCGACGACCAGCGTGCGACGGCCAGCGTGAAGTACCCGGGCGATGCACAACACCTCGCCTTCGGACACGCCACGGACATAGTTGATCTTGCATTCGATGGTGACGCTGCGCTGGTCGAAGCCGTGGGAGCTGGAACACGCCAGCCCCATGCCGATATCCACCAGACTGAAGATCGCCCCGCCGTGCATCACGTTGCCCCGGTTGCGCAGATGCGCCTCCAGTGGCAGCGCGACTTCGGCGACACCGTTATCCAGACGCCGCAGCTCACAGCCGAGCATCTTGAAGTAGGCGCTATGGGTCAGGCCTTCAGGAATATCCATCAACGCTTTTTCAACTGTTTGGCATTGGCGAACAACGAAGCCATGGCGTTATTGGCCGGAGCCGCCGTGGTGGTTTCCTTGCGTGGCGCGCTGCCTTGCTGACGCGGTGCGGAACCCGGACGCGGGCCGCGGGCACCGTCGATCTTCTCGCCGGGGGTGTCGCTCATGCGCATCGACAGGCCGACGCGCTTGCGTGGAATGTCGACTTCCATGACCTTGACCTTCACCACGTCGCCGGCCTTGACCGCTTCACGCGGGTCCTTGATGAACTTCTCGGACAGCGCCGAGATATGCACCAGACCGTCCTGATGCACGCCGATATCGACGAAGGCACCGAAGTTGGTGACGTTGGTGACCACGCCTTCGAGGATCATGCCCAATTGCAGGTCCTTGAGGTCTTCGACGCCGTCCTGGAACTCGGCAGTCTTGAACTCCGGACGCGGGTCGCGGCCCGGCTTCTCCAGCTCTTGCAGAATGTCGGTCACGGTCGGCAGACCGAAGGTTTCGTCGGTGAACTTCTTCGGGTCCAGACGCTTGAGGAAGCTGGCATCGCCGATCAGCGAACGGATATCGCGATCGGTTTCTGCCGCAATGCGCTGCACCAGCGGGTAGGCTTCCGGGTGCACTGCGGACGAATCCAGCGGGTTGTCGCCATTCATGACGCGCAGGAAGCCGGCAGCCTGTTCGTAGGTCTTTTCACCCAGACGGCTGACTTTTTTCAGCGCGGCGCGGGTCTTGAAGGCGCCGTTGGCATCGCGATGCGCGACGATGTTCTGCGCCAGGGTGGTGTTGAGGCCGGAAATACGCGCCAGCAAGGCCACCGAAGCGGTATTCACGTCCACGCCCACGGCGTTCACGCAGTCTTCCACCACGGCATCCAGGCCACGGGCCAGTTTCAGTTGCGAAACGTCGTGCTGGTACTGGCCGACCCCGATGGATTTCGGATCGATCTTCACCAGTTCGGCCAACGGATCCTGCAGGCGGCGGGCAATGGAAACCGCGCCACGGATCGAAACGTCGAGGTCGGGGAACTCCCTGGCGGCCAGCTCGGAGGCGGAGTACACCGAAGCGCCCGCTTCGGAAACCATGACCTTGGTCATTTTCAGGGCTGGATACTTTTTGATCAGTTCGGCGGCCAGCTTGTCGGTTTCGCGGCTGGCCGTGCCGTTGCCGATGGCGATCAGGTCCACCGAATGCTTGGCGCACAGGGCGGCCAGCACGGCGATGGTCTGGTCCCACTGGTTTTTCGGCACATGCGGATAGACGGTCGCATAGTCGAGCAGTTTGCCCGTGGAGTCGACCACCGCAACCTTGCAGCCGGTGCGCAGGCCCGGGTCGAGGCCCAGTGTCGCGCGCGGCCCGGCCGGAGCGGCCAGCAGCAGGTCATGCAGGTTGTGGGCGAAGACGTTGATGGCTTCGGTTTCGGCACCGTCGCGCAGCTCGCCCAGCAAGTCGGTTTCCAGGTGGCTATAGAGCTTGACCTTCCAGGTCCAGCGCACCACTTCGGCCAGCCATTTGTCCGCCGGACGGTTCTGGTTCTGCAGGCCGAAGCGCTCGCCGATCATCAGTTCGCACGGGTGCATGGTGCCCGGCAGTTCCTCACCGACTTTGAGCGCAGAGCTGAGGAAACCTTCGTTGCGGCCACGGAAGATCGCCAGGGCGCGGTGCGACGGCATGCTCTTGAGCGGCTCGTCGTGCTCGAAGTAGTCGCGGAACTTGGCACCTTCCTCTTCCTTGCCGGGCACTACGCGGGCGCTGATAACGGCTTCCTGCATGAGGAAACTGCGCAGCTTGTCGAGCAGGGAAGCGTCTTCGGCGAAGCGCTCCATCAGGATGTACTTGGCGCCTTCCAGCGCGGCTTTGACATCGGCCACGCCTTTCTCGGCATCGACGAAGCGTGCGGCTTCGGACTCGGGAGTCAGCGACGGGTCGTTGAACAGGCCGTCTGCCAGCTCGCCCAGACCGGCTTCCAGCGCGATCTGGCCTTTGGTGCGGCGCTTCTGCTTATAAGGCAGATACAAGTCTTCAAGACGGGTCTTGGTGTCGGCAAGGTTGATATCGCGGGCCAGCTCCGGGGTCAGCTTGCCTTGCTCCTCGATACTGGCAAGGATGCTGACGCGCCGTTCGTTGAGTTCGCGCAGGTAACGCAGACGTTCTTCCAGATGGCGCAATTGCGTGTCATCAAGGCTGCCGGTCACTTCCTTGCGGTAGCGTGAGATGAAGGGCACGGTCGAGCCTTCATCCAATAATGCTACGGCCGCTGCGACCTGTTGAGGGCGCACGCCCAGTTCTTCGGCGATGCGGCTGTTGATGCTGTCCATAAGACCACCTGGAGTTGTGAGCAAAAAACTGGATTCGGTACAAAAAACTGTCTTGCTGACCTTTATTCGCCAACCTTGTAACAATGTTGGCGAACCGCCATAGTCCGGCACAGCCTGACCTTGAGGGCCGCGCATTATACCCGGCGAAGCCTGATTAGGGGATTGGCCGACCCGCACGAGACGTTTTGCGCAGCAGAATCACTCATTCATGTCGGTCCCAGTAAAATCTGCTAACAATGCACACGGTGCGCATCACCGCAGCTACGCCATAATGCGCCCCGAGATCAAAGGAGCATCCGATGAGCAGCACTGCACAAAATGCTGAAGGCGAAAAAATCCTGATCGTCGATGACGATCCGGGGTTGAGCAGCCTGTTAGAGCGTTTTTTCACCAGCAAGGGCTATCGTGCCCGCGCGGTGGCCAATGTCGAACAGATGGACCGTTTATTGTCCCGCGAGGTTTTCAACCTTGTGGTTCTGGACTTGATGCTGCCCGGAGAAGACGGCCTCTCTGCTTGCCGTCGTTTGCGTGCAGCCAACAATCAGGTGCCAATCATCATGCTTACCGCCAAGGGCGATGAGCAGAGCCGTATCAAGGGGCTGGAACTGGGCGCAGACGACTATCTGGCCAAGCCTTTCAACCCGGACGAACTGATGGCCCGCGTCAAGGCGGTCCTGCGCCGTCAGGCAGCACCGGTACCCGGCGCGCCAGGCAGTGAAGACGAGTCGGTCAGCTTCGGTGACTATGTATTGTCCCTGGCGACCCGTGAACTCAAGCGCGGTGATGAAGTGCACATGCTCACCACCGGTGAGTTTGCGGTTCTCAAGGCGCTGGTGATGCATGCCCGTGAGCCGTTGACCCGCGACAAGCTGATGAACCTGGCCCGTGGCCGCGAGTGGGATGCCCTTGAACGCTCCATCGACGTACAGATTTCCCGTCTGCGTCGCCTGATCGAGCCGGACCCTTCCAAGCCGCGCTACATTCAGACGGTCTGGGGCGTGGGTTACGTGTTCGTTCCCGATGGTGCCGGGAACCGCTGACCGGTCGCTTGCAGGCGCAGAGCACCGAAGTTCTTGCCAGTCACGTCGATAGCCTGAAAAGGTTATCGGCGTTTTGGTTTTCGCGTTCGTACCATGGCCCGTGCCTCGACCCGCAAACTTGCGAGTCCGGCTCGCCCAGCAAAGTGTATAGCTGCAGTTATGAAGACTCCGCTCTGGTTTCCGCAAAGCTTTTTCTCACGCACCCTCTGGCTGGTGCTCATTGTCGTGCTGTTTTCCAAGGCGCTGACCCTCGTCTATCTGTTGATGAACGAAGACGTGCTGGTCGACAGGCAGTACAGCCATGGCGTTGCATTGACCCTGCGCGCCTACTGGGCAGCGAACGAGAGCGATCGGGAAGCGATTGCCGAGGCTGCCGGGCTGATTCGCGTAGTCGGCGGCGGTGTGCCGGAGGGCGAGCAGCACTGGCCCTACAGCGAAATCTATCAGCGTCAGATGCAGGCAGAACTGGGTGCCGATACCGAAGTGCGGCTGCGGGTTCATGCGCCTCCGGCACTTTGGGTGCGCGCGCCGAGCCTGGGTGATGGCTGGCTGAAAGTGCCACTTTACCCACACCCATTGCGCGGCCAGAAGATATGGAACGTGCTGGGCTGGTTCCTGGCCATCGGTTTGCTGTCCACCGCCTCGGCGTGGATTTTCGTGCGTCAGCTCAATCAGCCGCTCAAGCGCCTGGTGTTTGCAGCCCGTCAGTTAGGGCAGGGACGCAGTGTGCGCCTGCCGGTCAGCGATACGCCCAGTGAGATGACCGAAGTTTATCGCGCCTTCAACCAGATGGCCGAGGATGTCGAACAGGCCGGACAGGAGCGCGAGTTGATGCTGGCGGGTGTTTCCCACGACCTGCGCACTCCATTGACCCGCTTGCGGCTGTCGCTGGAACTGATGAGCGACGAGAACGAGTTCACTGAAGGCATGGTGCGCGATATCGAGGACATGGACGCCATTCTCGATCAGTTCCTGGCGTTTATCCGCGATGGCCGCGACGAGGAAATCGAAGAGGTCGACCTGAGCGATCTGGTCATGGAAGTGGTCGCGCCGTTCAATCATCCCGATGAACACATTCGCCTGTGCCTTGAGCCGATCCCGCCTTTCCCGCTGCGCCGGGTTTCGATGAAGCGCCTGCTGACCAACCTGATCGGCAATGCCATGCATCATGCCGGCAACGGCATCGAAGTGGCGGCCTATGTCTCCGGCGACACCAGCGCGCCTTACGTGGTGCTGAGCGTGCTGGACCGTGGCGCCGGTATCGATCCTTCGGAACTGGACACCATCTTCAACCCGTTCATCCGTGGCGACCGTGCCCGCAGCGGCAAAGGTACTGGCCTGGGACTGGCAATCGTCAAGCGTATCGCCGCCATGCATGGTGGTAATGTCGAGTTGAGAAACCGTTCGGGTGGCGGTCTTGAAGCGCGAGTGCGCTTGCCGCTGGGGCTGATGTTGCCCAGGGATGCGATCTGATCTGAAATGGAGTGCTGCTTCTTAGGGAGTTGGTGGGAGCCAATTCATTCGCTACAGGCCTGTGCATCCGAAGAACATGTATCGGCTGCAATGACGTCATCGCGAATGAATTGGCTCCTGGCGGTTTGCTGAGCGACAGCGGAAAGCGTTCTCAGGCAAAACCGTGCTGGCGCCAGGCTTCATAAACGGCAACGGCAACGGTGTTGGACAGGTTGAGACTGCGACAGCCTTCGCGCATCGGCAGGCGCAACCTGTGGTCGCCACTCAATGGGTCGAGAATGTCGGCAGGCAATCCCCGGCTTTCCGGACCGAACAGAAAGGCATCGCCCTTTTCAAAGCTGACATCATGAAAGGGCCGCGAGCCTTTGGTCGTAAAGGCGAACAGCCGCGGGTTACCGATCTTTTCCAGGCAACTGGGCAGGTCTGCATGGGTTTGCAGCGTGGCATACTCGTGATAGTCGAGCCCGGCCCTGCGCAGGCGCTTGTCGTCCAGCTCAAAGCCCAACGGCTCGATCAAATGCAGGGTGCAGCCACTGTTGGCGCATAGTCTGATGACATTGCCGGTATTCGGCGGAATTTCTGGTTGAAAAAGGATGACGTGAAACATGCACGGCTCCGAACGAAAGGACGGGATGCATTCTACCCCTGAAGAGGACCCCAGACCGAAGCTCTGGCCAAGAGTTCTTGGTTCCATGGCGATTGTCGGCTTTACCGTGGGCATGATAATCGGTCGTTTGCAGCAACCTGCGCCTCTGGAACTTGAACAGATCGAGGAATTGCCTACGGGGCTGGCGCTCTGGTTCAACGAGCAGCCGCAAATTCAGGGCGATCATGTCGACGGGACAGTCGTCCTGCGTTTCGAGTCGTGGGGGCGGCCATGGAATGGTCAGTTGCGCATCGCCAACAAGGTTGCGCGCTGGAAGCTTGAGCGAAACGGGAAGGATTTGGTGCTGACTCTCCTGGCAGCCCGTCCACTGCATGGCGACTGGCGCACTGCAGAGGTGGACGGGCGCTGGAGACTGGAGGTCAGTCTCCGGGAGCAATAAAAGAGGGGAATCCCCGGCCTGCCTGTACCAAGGTCCCCAAAACTGGCGATGTATAACCTAATGCAGAGCACGTGCCAGTTTTGTGAATCCATGGATCGAAAGTTTTAAAAATGTATTTTTCCTCGCTCAAAACCCTGTAGGAAAAGGGGTTCAGCTGGCTAAGGATATTCTTCCGCCGTTGGCCGGGGTCTTTTACAGCACTGTCCTGTGTTTTTTACAGATTCTTTTAAGCACCAAAATGGTGCGAAATACCGATCTCATGCACAGATTGCAGCGCAGTTCAGTGATTCTGGCCGTGCCAGGGCACCAGTTTGCGTTGCAGCGCCCGCAGGCCCAGCTCCATGGCGAAGGCGATTACGGCAATCACCAGAATCCCCAGGATCACGATGTCCGTGACCAGGAACTGCGCGGCTGACTGAACCATGAAGCCCAGTCCGCTGGTGGCCGCAATCAGCTCGGCGGCAACCAGCGTCGACCATCCCACGCCAAGACCGATCCGTATCCCGGTGAGGATGTCCGGCAAGGCGCTGGGCAGAATCACATGGCGGATCAACTGCGAGCGCGTGGCCCCCAACGATTGTGCGGCGCGTACTCTGGCCAGGTCCACATTCCGCACACCGGTTGCCGTGGCAATGGCGATGGGCGCGAAAATGGCCAGATAGATCAGCAGCACCTTGGAAAACTCGCCTATCCCGCACCAGATGACAATCAACGGCAAGTAAGCCAGCGGTGGAATAGGGCGGTAGAACTCGATCAGCGGGTCGAAGATGCCTCGTGCTATGCGATTGCTGCCGATAGCGATACCCACCGGAATGGCGCTGAGAATGGCCGCAACCAGGGCCAGGCCGATACGTTGCAGGCTGGCGGCCAGATGTTGCCAGAGGTTCGAGTCCATATAGCCGGTGGTCAACAGCAGCCAGCCTTTTTCCAGTACGGCAGAGGGCGGCGGCAGGAACAGCGGCTCTATCCACTGCGCGGCAGTCACCGCCCACCACAGGCCAAGCAGAGTCGCCAGGGTCAGGACGCTGATGCTGCGGGTGCTCAGGTTCAGGCGCCACGGCGTGCGGACTGCCTGTTCTGTGCCAGCCTTGGCCGTACCCGGTAGCTCATAACTGTTCATGCGCGCTGCTCCCGTGCGAGGTGTCGCTGGGAAAAGACACTGGCCAGCACGTGTTCGCGGGTTTCGATAAAGCGCGGATCGGACTTGATTGCCCGCGCCGACTCCCCGGCGCTGTAGCGCTGCCCGAAATCCAGTTGCAGGCGTTCGGCAATGTGCCCGGGATTGGGCGCCAGCAGGATCAGGTCCGTGGCCAGGAACACCGCTTCTTCAATGTCATGGGTAATCAGGAACACCGGCTTGGCGGTCCGTTTCCAGACTTGCAGCAACAGTTCCTGCATTTGCTCGCGGGTGAAGGCATCGAGCGCCCCGAAGGGCTCGTCCATCAACAGCACCCGTGGATTGGCCGCCAGGGCGCGGGCCAGGCCGACACGCTGTTTCTGGCCGCCGGACAATTGCCAGATACGACGCCGCTCGAAACCGGCCAGGTCCACCAACGCCAGCATTTCGCGGGCGGTCGCTTCGCGTTCTGGCCGGGATACTCCCGCTAGCTCCAGGCCGAAGGCAACGTTACTCAACACGTCTTGCCAGGGCAGCAAGGCATCGTCCTGAAATACCACGCCGCGCTCTGCGCTCGGGCCTTCTACAGGGCGGCCGTCCAGCGTTATGCGCCCGGCGCTGGGGCGCACAAAGCCGGCGATCAGGTTGAGCAATGAGGTCTTGCCACTGCCGGACGGTCCGAGGGCGACCAGCAATTGCTGTGGCCCCAGACTCAGGTTGATATCCGCCAGCACCGGCTCTGCTGCGCCGGGGTACTGTGCGCTGATGCGCTCCAGTTGCAATAGGGCCATGGCCTTTCCCTCACTGGGTCAAAAGGGTTATTGGGGAATGAAGCTGGCGCTGGTGTAAGACGAATAGTCAGGCAGCACCGCATCGACCTTGCCCTGTTCCTTGAGGAAGGCAGCGGTCCGGGTGATGGCTTCGATGGTCGGTGCGCCCAGCAGGGCTTTCTGCTCGGTGGCCAGGGGATACACATTGCCTTGCAACAGCGCTGGAATATCCGTGGTCTTGGCTCCAGACAACCTGCTCAGTTTCTCGATGTTGCCGGTATTGGCGATCCAGGCGCTCGGGTCCTGGCGGTAGCTGGCGTAGGCATCCAGCGTGACCTTGGCGAAGGCGCTGACCAGTTGCGGATGCTTGGCCGCGAAATCCTTGCGCACGATCCAGGCATCAAAGGTCGGCGCGCCAACCTTGGCCAGCTCGCCGGAGGTAATCAGCACCTTGCCGGTTTCCCTGGCCACGCCGAGTGCCGGGTCCCAGACGTAGGTCGCGTCGATATCGCCGCGTTTCCAGGCGGCGGCAATCGCAGGTGGCGCCAGGTTGAGGATGGTGACTTTGGCCGGGTCGATGTTCCAGTGCTTGAGTGCAGCCAGCAGGCTGTAGTGGCCGGTGGAAACGAACGGAACGGCGATCTTCTTGCCGACCAGATCCTGAGGCGTATTGATGCCGGAGCCATTACGGGCGACCAGGGCCTCTGCCGCGCCGATCTGGGTGGCGATCAGGAAGGTTTCGACCGGCAGCTTGCGGGTGGCCGCCGCAGTCAGCGGGCTTGAACCGAGATAGCCGATCTGCACATCGCCCGAAGCGATGGCGGTGATGACGTCTGCGCCGTTCTCGAATTTGCGCCATTCGATCTTCGAGTTGGTGGCTTTCTCGTAAGCGTTATCGGCCTGGGCAACCTTGGCAGGATCGACGGTGGTCTGGTAGGCGACAGTGAAGTCGGCGGCCTGAGTGAGGAACGAAGCGCCGGTCAGGGACAAGGCCGCCAAGAGGCGCAGGGAGAAATGCAGTTTCATGGTGATGCTCCGTATCAGGCGGGCCGAGGACTGGCTGGCTACGGAGCGTAAATGATCTAAGAATTTTGAAATAAATAACTTTTTTGAATTAGCTTATGAGCTGAAAACCAGCCGTGAGTTAGTCATTCTCAGGGCTTCCACACCTGCACATCCTTGGCATCCACGGCCTTGGGCAGCAATCCGGCAGCAAAAAATGCATCGGCAATGCTCTGCTGTTCGTCGAGCTGGCTGGCTTCAACACCTTGCACGACATAGCTGCGGCGCTGATTGGCGGCCTCTACGGTGGGGATATCCAGATTGCCCCAGAGCGGGCTGAGGATTCTTGCCGCTTCGTTCGGGTGGGCCTTGACCCATTCGCCAGTCTTCCTGAGTTCGTCGAACACCACTTTCAGCACCTGCGGGTGACTGTTGGCGTAGGGCGTGGTGGTCAGGTAATAGCGTTTGTAGCTGGCCAGGTCCGCGCCGTCGGCCAGGGTTCGGGTAGGCAACTGGCGCTGGACGCTGCTGAGGAAGGGTTCCCACGCTACCCAGGCATCCACCTTGCCGTTCTCGAAGGCGGCTCGGCCATCAGCCGGGGAAAGGTAGGCCGGCTCGATGTCGGTGAACTTCAAGCCAGCCTTGTTCAGGGCCGCAATCAACAGGTAATGGCTACCGGCAGCCTTGGTGACCGCGATCTTCCTGCCTTTGAGGTCAGCGAGGGTTTTCAGCGCCGAATCGCTGTGTACGACAATCGCCTGGGCTGACGGCGAGGAGGCTTCCTGAGCGAAATAGGTGAGTCGCGCACCCGCTGCCTGGGCAAACACCGGCACGGTATCGGCGACGTCGGCACTGAGGTCGACATTGCCCACGTTCAACGATTCGAGCAGCGGCAAGCCGCTGGGAAATTCGTGCCATGACACCAAAATGCCTTTTTTGTTCAGCTCCCGCTCCAGCGTACCCTGGCTTTTGAGCACCGAAATGAGCGTTGAGGACTTCTGAAAGCCGATTCGCAAAGTTTCTTGTGCGTCAGATGTCGTAGGAAATGTCAGGGTGGTGGCAATTGTCACAATTGCTGCTAGTTTGGTCGTAATTATTTGTTTTATAAGGCTTTTTGTCGTCATTTAAATGGATTTCCGGGTGGGATTTCGTGACTGGAAGGTCGAGATCCGGTTGTCCGGTACCTGAAAACTAAACGATCTGACGAATGGTATTAAAATATTTTTTGGGAATTAGCTTATTTGGTCGATACACTCCATGGCGTCTTTGTTGACATGTGTTGTGACATATACCAAATAAGTCTAAGAGATCTGATCACAATCGCTTTTGGATTTATCTGATTTTCACTAACGTGCACCAGTGACAACGCGGTCTAGTCATTTGAGTCTCGAGGCGCACAGCAACCATTGACCACCGGTCGGGTCTGGCGCTTAACGCGAATCCATGGGTCAGAGCCCTGCTCGGCACCATCGGTTAAAAAAATTAGATTCACGAGGAGCGTAGCAATGAAGAAGTCCACTCTGGCCCTGGCCGTAACCTTTGGTGTATTGGCCCAGCAGGCCGGCGCAGCAGGTTTCATTGAAGACGGCAAGGCGACCATCAGTTCCCGTACCATGTACTTCAACAACGACGTGCGTGAAGGTCGTAACGTTACGGACCAGCGTGAAACCGCTACAGGTCTGAAGTTCGATTACATCTCGGGTTACACCGAAGGTACTTTTGGTTTTGGTCTGGATGTTCAGGCTCTGTTGGGCGTCCACTTGGGCGGCGGTATCAAGAACAAGACCGCTACCACCCAGAACACTTTCTTCCCGATGGACACCGACGGTTCGTCGGCTGACTCCTGGAGCCGTGGTGGCGCCAACGCCAAGGTGCGCTTCTCGAAAACCGAACTGAAAGTCGGTAACGCTCTGTCGCCAAACCTGCCAATCCTGGTTTCCAATGATGGCCGTTTGCTGCCTCAGGTCTTTGAGGGCGGTATCGTCACTTCCAAGGATCTGGACAACTTCACCCTGACCGGTGGTCAACTGACTGGCTCTGCTGGCCGTGCTTCGAGCAACTTCACCGGCCTGTCCGTTAACGGTGCTACTCGCGACAGCAACGAATTCCGTTTCGCCGGCGGCGACTGGAAAGTCACCAAAGACCTGACCTTGCAGTACTACTTCGCTAACCTGGAAGACTTCTACAAGCAGCACTTCCTGGGTCTGGTACACGTTTATCAAATCGCGGATAACCAGTCCTTCAAGACTGACCTGCGCTATTTTGATAGCAGTGCCGATGGCAATAACAGCAAGAACGTAGCGGGTTATGCTTTCAACAACAACAACGGCTATGCCAAGAATGCAGGCGAAGTCGACAACAAGACCTGGTCTGCCATGTTCACCTACACCTTGGGTGGTCATGCATTCCTGGTCGGTCACCAACAAGTCGGTGACGACGGTGGTTTTGTCAACCTGAACCAGGGCAACGTTGTCGATGGCCGTGGCCGTCCAGAGGGTAACGGTGGCTCCAGCTTCTACCTGTTCACTGACTCGATGATCAACCAGTTCAACCGTGCCGGTGAGAACACCACTTTCGGTCAGTACTCGTATGACTTCGCCAAGGTCGGCGTTCCAGGCCTGAAGGCTGCGATTGCCTACCTGCGTGGTGATGACATCAAAGGTGCTGCCTTTACCACTGGCGGCGTCGTCAACCGTAACTCTGTTGGTCACGAGTACTCCGAGTGGGAACGCGACATGCGTATCGACTACGTGATCCAGAGCGGTCCGTTGAAAGGCTTCGGCACCACTGTGCGTCACGGTACCTACCGTGCGGATGAAGGTCTGAACCAGGCTAGCAACGCCGACCAGACTCGTCTGATCTTCAACTACACCTACGCTTTCAAATAAGCCCGGTCAGTTGAAAAGGAACCCCGCCTAGTGCGGGGTTCTTTTTACCCGTAATTTCATATTCCTTTCAGGCCTAACCAAATCGATATCCATTCTTTTTAATTTTTTAGCGGGCGGTGCACAGTAGACCTATAACTCAACGAATACCCGATCGAAACAAGGAGCTACACCATGACACTGCGACTTGGCGATATCGCCCCTGACTTTGAACAGGATTCCAGTGAAGGCCGTATCCGCTTCCATGAATGGCTGGGCAATAGCTGGGGTGTGCTGTTTTCCCATCCGGCCGATTTCACGCCAGTCTGCACCACCGAATTGGGTTTCACCGCCAAATTGAAAGACGAGTTCGCCAAGCGCGGTGTCAAGGCGATTGCCTTGTCGGTTGACCCGGTGGATTCGCACATCAAGTGGATCGATGACATCAACACCACGCAAAACACCCTGGTCAATTTCCCGATCCTGGCCGACGCCGACCGCAAGGTGTCCGATCTGTACGATCTGATCCATCCCAACGCCAGCGATACCCTGACCGTGCGCTCCCTGTTCGTGATCGACCCGAACAAGAAGGTGCGCCTGACCATCACCTATCCGGCCAGCACCGGGCGCAACTTCAACGAGATCCTGCGGGTCATCGACTCCCTGCAACTGACCGACAACTACAAGGTCGCCACGCCTGCCAACTGGGTGGATGGCGATGATGTAGTGATCGTGCCGTCGATCAAGGACGAAGCCGAGATCAAGGAGCGCTTCCCGAAAGGCTACAAGGCAGTCACGCCCTACCTGCGCCTGACGCCACAGCCGAACCGCTGATCTACAGACTCATCGAGTGGGGTTATTCGGGCCGGTTTACCGGCCCTTTTTTATACCCGTGTCGAAACTGTAGGAGCGAATTCATTCGCGAAGAGCCTGTACACCCGACACAGATACGCCGTTTCCCATACCGTCTTCGCGGATAAATCCGCTCCCGCCAAGAGTCAGGAATCCATATATTCTTTTTTGAAATAACCAAATGAAAAAATGAGATTTATGGATATAAAAAACTGCTGTTAATGTCACTCCATCGCGGCGGTTTTCGCCTCATGAATTCTCACCTTACTTGCCCGCCATCGGTCGAGCAGGTGACCACTCAATACCTAGCAAAGGAGCGCCCCATGCGCACTCTCATCTTGCGTCGAGGCCTGGTCGCTCTGTTTGCCGCAGCGGTCTCTCTGGGCGTGATTACCCAGGCCCAGGCCGAAGACCTCCGTATCGGTTATCAGAAATACGGCACGCTGGTGCTGCTCAAGGCCAAGGGCACGCTGGAAAAGCGTCTGGCCGAACAGGGCGTGAAGGTCCAGTGGACTGAATTCCCCGGTGGCCCGCAATTGCTCGAAGGGCTGAATGTCGGCTCCATCGATTTTGGCGTCACCGGCGAAACACCACCGGTCTTCGCCCAGGCTGCCGGCGCGGATCTGCAGTATGTCGCCTACGAGCCGCCTGCGCCGACCAGCGAAGCGATTCTGGTGCCCAAGGATTCGCCGATCACCTCGGTAAAAGACCTCAAAGGCAAGAAAGTCGTCCTCAACAAAGGCTCCAACGTTCACTACCTGCTGGTACGTGCGCTGGAAGATGCCGGTTTGAAATACACCGATATCCAGACTGTTTTCCTGCCACCCGCTGATGCGCGTGCCGCCTTCGAGCGTGGCAGTGTCGATGCCTGGGTCATCTGGGACCCTTACCAGGCCGCCGCCGAAAAGCAATTGCAGGCGCGGACTTTGAAAGACGGCACCGGTATCGCGGATAACCATCAGTTCTATCTGGCCACCAAGCCTTACGCACAAAAGAACCCGAAAGTGATCCAGGCTCTTGTAGAAGAAGTGCGGGCAGTCGGCGAATGGTCCCAGGCTCATCCCGAGGAAGTGACCAGGCAAGTGGCGCCGTTGTTGGGCCTGCCTGCCGACATTACCCTGACCTCGGTGAAGCGCCAGGGCTACGGCGCGCTGTTCATCACGCCCCAGGTAGTCGAGGCCCAGCAGAAAATCGCCGACACCTTCTACCAGCTCAAACTGATTCCCAAGCCGCTTCGCATCGCTGATGTGATCTGGACACCTCCGGCTGCTGTGGCGAAAGCACAGTGATTGGCAGGCCCTTCGAGGAGACAACTCCATGAGCCTTAGTGCTTCGCAACGAACCATTCACCGGCTGGCGCCCTGGGCACTTCCAGTCTTGCTGCTGGCGTTCTGGCAGCTGTCGGTCAGCGCCGGCTGGCTGTCTACCCGCATCCTGCCGGCACCCAGTGCGGTCATCGAGGCGGGTTACAACCTGGTCGCCAGCGGTGAAATCTGGACGCACCTGGCGATCAGCGGCTGGCGTGCCGGTATCGGTTTTGCCATCGGCGGTGGCATCGGTCTGGTGCTGGGCTTCATTACCGGCCTCACCAAATGGGGCGAGCGCCTGCTGGACAGCTCGGTACAGATGATCCGCAATGTGCCGCATCTGGCGCTGATCCCACTGGTCATCCTGTGGTTCGGCATTGATGAAACCGCGAAGATTTTCCTCGTGGCGCTGGGCACCCTGTTCCCGATCTACCTGAACACCTACCACGGCATTCGCAACATCGACCCGGCCCTGGTGGAAATGTCGCGCAGCTACGGCCTGTCCGGCTTCAGCCTGTTTCGTCACGTGATCCTGCCGGGCGCCATGCCTTCGATTCTGGTCGGTGTGCGCTTCGCGCTGGGCTTCATGTGGCTGACGCTGATCGTGGCCGAAACCATCTCGGCCAGCTCCGGCATCGGTTATCTGGCGATGAATGCCCGCGAATTCCTGCAAACCGACGTCGTGGTTCTGGCCATCGTGCTGTATGCAGTACTCGGCAAGCTCGCCGATCTGGCCGCACGAGCCCTGGAGCGCGTATGCCTGCGCTGGCATCCGGCCTATCAAGCAAGCAAAGGCGGTGCAGCATGACCAGTCTGAAACAACAACCTCCGCATTTGCTGCGTGGTATTCCGCTGGCGATTCAGGACCTGAAGAAAGCCTTCGGTTCGCGGGTGGTGCTCAAGGATATCGACCTGCACATTCCGGCTGGCCAGTTCGTGGCCGTGGTCGGGCGCAGTGGTTGTGGCAAGAGTACCTTGCTGCGCCTGCTGGCCGGGCTGGACAAGCCGACCGAGGGCCAGTTGCTGGCCGGGTCCGCCTCGCTGGCCGATGCCCGCGAAGACACGCGCTTGATGTTCCAGGAAGCGCGTCTGCTGCCCTGGAAAAAGATCATCGACAACGTCGGTCTGGGCCTGAGTGGCGACTGGCGTGCGCAAGCGCTGGAAGCGCTCGAAGCGGTTGGCCTGGCCGAGCGCGCCAATGAGTGGCCGGCGGCATTGTCCGGTGGCCAGAAGCAGCGCGTGGCCCTGGCCCGGGCGCTGATTCACAAGCCGCGCCTGCTGCTGCTCGACGAGCCGCTGGGTGCGCTGGATGCCCTGACCCGGATCGAGATGCAGCAACTGATCGAAGATCTGTGGCGCAAACATGGTTTTACCGTATTGCTGGTCACCCACGATGTCAGCGAGGCGGTTGCCATCGCCGATCGGGTGATCCTCATCGAAGAAGGGCGCATCGGGCTGGATCTGCTGGTCGATCTGCCACGCCCGCGGGCGCGTGGTTCGCATCGTCTTGCCGCGCTGGAAACCGAAGTGCTCAACCGCGTGCTGTCCCTTCCCGGATCGCCGCCTGAACCCGAACCCGTTTCACCATTGCCCACGCAATTGCGTTGGGCCAATTAACCCTATCCCCAAAAGGAAGACATGCCATGACTATCAAAGCCATCAACGTTCGTAACCAGTTCAAAGGCACCATCAAGGAAATCGTCCAGGGTGACGTGCTGTCGGAAATCGACGTGCAGACCGCTTCGGGTATCGTGACTTCGGTCATCACCACCCGCTCGGTAAAAGAGCTGGAGCTGGCCGTGGGCAGCGAAGTGATTGCCTTCGTGAAATCCACCGAGGTGTCGATCGCCAAGCTGTGATCCTCAGCGACACCCGACCCCGGACGGTGCAGACCCTCCGGGGTTTTTCATGGCCGGATCAAAGCGGCTGGGCGCGTTTTGGCAGGAACGGCGGCAGGTACAGCCCCAGATAAGCGTCGAACACCCGCATGCCTTCTTCGGCCATGCGCGGGGTGATCTGGTCGTGCAGTTGCACCGAACGGGCGTAGACCCGGTCGCCCAGTTCCATTGCCAGGGCAAATACGTCCACATCATCCGGCAGGGTCGGCAACTGGAAGTGGCGGTTGAACACCTCCAGCATCAGGTGGCCCAGTTCGATGTCGTGCTGGCGGTCGGCCTGATTGATTTCGGTCAGGCCGTGCTGGGCGAGGATCAACTGGCGGGCGGCGGCATCGGCGTTATAGATGCTCAACATGCGCAGTTCCACCAGGCGCGACAGGTCGCGCCAGTCCCCGAGTTCGTCATGTTCGATGGGGGCCTGCAGGGATGCGCGAAAGGCCGCATGAATATCGGCGGTCAGCGCTTCAAGCAGGGCCGGGACGCTGGCGAAGAAGTGATAGACCGAAGACGGTGGTATCTCGGCACGCTCGGCCACGCTGTAGATCGACAGGCTGGCCACACCTTCAGTCGCGAGCAAGGTGCGGGCCGCCTCGAGAATCGAGTCGATTCGGGCCTGACTGCGTGCTCGGGGTTTGCGAAGGGTAGCGGGGCGGGTCATTTGCTGAACTCTGGAGGCGGGACTGTGGGCATTGTACAGCGCCGATGGCTTCGCGAATGAATTCGCTCCCGTCAGGCTGGATTGAATCTGTGGGAGGTGCCTTGGCCGCGACAGCTTTAGCCCGGGCAACCCATAAACAGGCCATCAGTAGCAGCCAGTTCATTCGCGAAGCCGCAAACAAAAACGCCGCACAACCTTGCGGCCTGCGGCGTTTTTGCTGCATGTCGGTCAAACCGTATGCAGATACCAGTTGTACTCAAGGTCGGAGATGGAGTGCTCGAACTCCTCCAGCTCGCTTTCCTTGCAGGCCACGAAGATATCGATGTATTTCGGATCGATGTACTTGGCCATGACTTCGCTGTCGTCCAGCTCGCGCAGTGCATCGCGCAGGTTGTTCGGCAGGCTCTGCTCGTGCTGCTCGTAGGAGTTGCCTTCCACCGGAGCACCGGGTTCGATCTTGTTGGTCAGACCGTGATGCACGCCTGCCAGGACCGAAGCCATCAGCAGGTACGGGTTGGCATCGGCACCGGCAACCCGGTGTTCGATGCGCACGGCATCCGATGAGCCGGTCGGTACCCGCACCGCGACGGTACGGTTATCCAGGCCCCAGGTCGGCGAGTTGGGTACGTAGAACTGGGCACCGAAACGGCGATACGAATTGACGTTCGGGCACAGGAACGCCATTTGTGCTGGCAGGGTCTCGAGCACACCGCCGATCGCATGACGCAATGCGGCGTTCTGCTCGGGATCCTCGCTGGCAAAGATATTCTTGCCATCGCGGTCCAGGATCGAAATATGGACGTGCAGACCATTGCCCGCCTGACCCGGATAGGGCTTGGCCATGAAGGTGGTGTCCATTTCATGGTCGTAGGCGATGTTCTTGATCAGGCGCTTGAGCAGTACCGCGTAATCGCACGCCTTGAGCGCATCGGCAACGTGATGCAGGTTCACCTCGAACTGTGCCGGGGCGCTTTCCTTGACGATGGCGTCGGCCGGGATACCTTGCTCCTTGGCACCTTCCAGAATGTCCTGGAGGCAGTCGACGTATTCGTCGAGATCGTCGATCAGGTAGACCTGTGTCGAGTGCGGGCGCTTGCCCGAGATCGGCGAGCGTGGCGGTTGCGGACGTCCATTCACGTTCTCCTGGTCGATCAGGTAGAACTCCAGCTCGAAAGCCGCGCAGATGGTCAGGCCCATTTCATCGAACTTGGCCACGACCTGGCGCAGCACTTCACGCGGGTCGGCGAAGAATGGATCGCCTTCGAGTTCGTGCATGGTCATCAGCAGTTGTGCCGTCGGGCGCTTCTGCCATGGCTCGTTGCACAGGGTATCGGGGATTGGATAACAGATTCGGTCAGCATCGCCGATATCCAGGCCCAGGCCGGTGCTTTCCACCGTGGAGCCATTGATATCCAGGGCAAATAGAGAGGCAGGCAGGTTGATGCCCTTCTCGTAAACCTTATGGAGGCTGGTGCGTTCTATGCGTTTGCCACGCACCACACCATTCATATCTGCAATCAGAAGGTCAACGTACAGAACCTCAGGATGTTCCTTAAGGAACGCGTTCGCTTCGTTGAGCTGAACGGCACGCGGGGGTACCGACATGATGCAACACCTTTGTTGTTAAAAATATCAATCATCGAGCATTACGGGTTTCAGTCAATCCGAAAGCCATGATGAAGTCAATAGAGCCTTTTGTTGCCCTAAAACTGCCCCGTATAGCCATTTTTGCCGCTATTTGGGGCGCGTATTTCGTGTCTTGACCGTTGCTGAGCCAGGATGGGGAAGGCCTGTATTCTATTTTTATTGGAAAGTTGTATAAAAAAATGAACAAGGCTAAGCTCGATTGCAACCCAAAGAGCAATAAAACCGGGGGTTCAATGCCTTGCCTTCCCTTGATTGACCGCACATTCTGCACACGACAGAGCGGTCATCATGCCAGTCCCATGAGCGTCCCTGATGGCCCGACGCTGAATCCGCCCGGCATTGTCTGCGACCCTGGAGCACTGTCATGAGTTCCAGCCATACTGGACATCCGTACTGTGCTGTTCCGTCTTTTCGTAATGAACAGTATCACTATAGCGGCCTGATCGGCGTTACAAAGGCTGTCCATGCTTTCAAACCGGCAGATGCCACCTTACCGCTTATTCGTGCCTGCCGAAACGAGTTGTACAACGTGACGCCGATGCGTCGGAAAAACGCCTGATCGCGGATCAGGACACGACAACCCCTGAGGTATTTATGAGTACCAACCTCGACCAGCTCACCGATTGGTTGAAAGAACACAAGATCACCGAAGTCGAATGCATGATGTCCGACCTCACCGGGATCACTCGCGGCAAGATCTCGCCGACCAACAAGTTCATTGCCGAAAAGGGCATGCGTCTGCCAGAAAGCGTGTTGCTGCAGACGGTGACCGGCGATTATGTAGAAGACGACATCTACTACGAACTGCTGGACCCGGCCGATATCGACATGATCTGCCGCCCCGACCAGAACGCGGTGTATCTGGTGCCCTGGGCCATCGAGCCTACTGCGCAGGTCATTCACGACACCTACGACAAGCAAGGCAACCCCATCGAGCTGTCGCCGCGCAACGTCCTGAAGAAGGTCCTCAAGCTGTATGCCGACCAAGGCTGGCAGCCGATCGTGGCGCCGGAAATGGAGTTCTACCTGACCAAGCGCAGCGACGACCCGGATTATCCGTTGCAGCCGCCAGTCGGGCGCTCCGGGCGTCCGGAGACGGGGCGTCAGTCCTTCTCTATAGAAGCCGCCAACGAGTTCGACCCACTGTTCGAGGATGTCTACGACTGGTGCGAGCTGCAGAACCTGGATCTGGACACCCTGATCCATGAAGACGGCACGGCGCAGATGGAAATCAACTTCCGGCATGGCGATGCCCTGTCGCTGGCCGACCAGATTCTGGTGTTCAAGCGCACCATGCGCGAAGCCGCGCTCAAGCATGATGTGGCGGCCACCTTCATGGCCAAGCCGATGACCGGCGAACCGGGCAGTGCGATGCACTTGCACCAGAGCATCATCGACATCGAGACCGGCAAGAACATCTTCTCCAATGACGACGGGACCATGAGTCAGCTGTTCCTGAATCACGTCGGCGGCCTGCAGAAACTGATCCCAGAGCTGTTGCCGCTGTTCGCGCCCAACGTCAACTCGTTCCGCCGCTTCCTGCCGGACACCTCCGCGCCGGTGAACGTCGAGTGGGGCGAGGAAAACCGTACCGTCGGCTTGCGGGTGCCGGATGCCGTTCCCCAGAACCGCCGTGTGGAAAACCGCCTGCCGGGCGCCGATGCCAACCCGTACCTGGCAATTGCCGCGAGCCTGCTGTGCGGCTTTATCGGCATGGTCGAAGGGCTCAATCCGAGCGCACCTGTCGTCGGTCGTGGTTATGAGCGCCGCAACCTGCGCCTGCCGCTGACCATCGAAGATGCGCTGGAGCGCATGGAAAACAGCAAGACCATCGAGAAGTACCTGGGCAAGAAGTTCATCGTCGGCTACGTAGCGGTCAAGCGGGCCGAGCACGAGAACTTCAAGCGAGTGATCAGTTCGTGGGAGCGGGAATTCCTGCTCTTCGCCGTATGAGCCATACAGACGCCGCAGCTGCGGCGTCTGGTTAACGTATCCGGACACAGGAAGCGCTGCATGAGTGCCAACAATCCTCAAACCCTCGAATGGCAAGCCATGAGCAGCGAGCATCATCTGGCACCGTTCAGCGATTACAGACAACTGAAAGAGAAAGGCCCGCGCATCATCACCCGCGCCGAAGGCGTTTATCTGTGGGACAGCGAAGGCAACAGGATTCTGGATGGCATGTCCGGCCTGTGGTGTGTCGCCATCGGCTATGGCCGCGAGGAACTGGTCGAAGCAGCCAGCAAACAGATGCGTGAGCTGCCTTATTACAACCTGTTCTTCCAGACCGCTCATCCACCGGCACTGGAGCTGGCCAAGGCCATTTCCGAAGTCACGCCGCAAGGCATGAATCATGTGTTCTTTACCGGCTCAGGCTCCGAAGGTAACGACACCATGCTGCGCATGGTCCGGCATTACTGGGCGCTCAAGGGCCAGCCGGGCAAGAAAACCATCATCAGTCGGATCAACGGTTATCACGGCTCCACCGTGGCCGGCGCCAGCCTGGGTGGCATGACCTACATGCACGAGCAGGGCGATCTGCCGATCCCCGGCGTGGTGCACATTCCCCAGCCATACTGGTTTGGCGAAGGCGGCGACATGACGCCGGACGAGTTCGGCATCTGGGCTGCCGAGCAACTGGAGAACAGGATTCTCGAACTGGGCGTGGAGAATGTCGGGGCGTTCATTGCCGAGCCGATCCAGGGCGCGGGCGGTGTGATCGTGGCGCCGGATACCTACTGGCCGAAGATCAAGGAGATTCTGGCCCGCTACGACATCCTGTTCGTCGCCGATGAGGTGATTTGTGGCTTCGGGCGCACCAGTGAGTGGTTCGGTAGCGATTTCTACGACCTCAAGCCCGACATGATGACCATCGCCAAGGGCCTGACCTCGGGTTATGTGCCCATGGGCGGCCTGGTAGTGCGTGACGAGATCGTCGCGGTGCTCAACGAAGGCGGTGATTTCAACCACGGTTTTACCTATTCCGGGCATCCGGTGGCGGCTGCGGTTGCGCTGGAAAACATTCGTATCCTGCGCGAAGAAAGAATCGTCGAACGGGTCAAGTCGGAAACGGCACCATACTTGCAGAAACGTCTGCGCGAATTGAGCGACCACCCGCTGGTGGGCGAGGTGCGCGGTGTCGGTCTGCTGGGGGCTATCGAGCTGGTGAAGGACAAGGTCACTCGCGAGCGTTACACCGGCAAGGGTGCGGGCATGATCTGTCGAACCTTCTGCTTCGAGAATGGCCTGATCATGCGGGCGGTGGGCGACACCATGATTATTGCGCCACCGCTGGTGATCAGTTTTGCGCAAATCGATGAGCTGGTCGAAAAGGCGCGCAAGTGCCTGGACTTGACCCTGGCTGCACTGTAGGTGCGGATTTATCCGTGAAGGCGATACATTTTCTTCGGATGTACCGGCCATTCGCTAATGAATTCGCTTCTACGGGAATTCCTTTGAATTCATGCAGTGTCTTGTTTGATAGCTTGAAAGCGCCAACCGGAACTTGCCAGACTAATGGCTAGAAGCCGCTAATCTAACGGTCAGTGATAAACATTGGAGCTGTACGCATGAAAAAATTTGGCAAGACCCTTCTCGCCTTGTCCCTGATGGGCGTTGTGGCCGCAACTGCGCAGGCCGACGACAAAGTGCTCCACGTCTACAACTGGTCCGATTACATCGCGCCGGACACCATTGCCAAATTCGAGAAAGAGTCCGGCATCAAGGTCGTCTACGACGTTTTCGACAGCAACGAAACCCTGGAAGCCAAGCTGCTGGCCGGCAAGTCCGGTTATGACATCGTGGTGCCGTCCAACAATTTCCTGGCCAAGCAGATCAAGGCTGGCGTCTATCAGGAACTGGACAAGTCCAAACTGCCCAACTACGGCAACCTGAACAAGGACCTGCTCAAGGCTGTTTCGGTCAGCGACCCGGGCAACAAGCACGCCTTCCCGTACATGTGGGGCTCGATCGGTATCGGCTTCAACCCCGAGAAGGTCAAGGCTGCTCTGGGTGCCGACGCACCGGTCAATTCCTGGGACCTGCTGTTCAAGCCTGAAAACGCTGCCAAGCTGAAGTCCTGCGGTATCAGCTTCCTCGACTCGCCAACCGAAATGCTGCCTATCGCCCTGCATTACCTGGGCTACCCGACCGACTCTCAGGACAAGAAGCAGCTCGCCGAAGCTGAAGCGCTGTTCATGAAGATTCGTCCGTCGATTGGTTACTTCCATTCGTCCAAGTACATCTCCGACCTGGCCAACGGCAACATCTGCGTAGCGGTCGGCTACTCGGGTGATATCTACCAGGCCAAGTCGCGTGCCGAAGAAGCGGGTGGCAAGGTCAAGGTCAGCTACAACATTCCCAAGGAAGGTGCCGGCAGCTTCTTTGACATGGTCGCCATTCCCAAGGATGCCGAGAACGTCGAAGGTGCCTACAAGTTCATGACCTTCCTGATGAAGCCGGAAATCATGGCTGAAATCACCGATGAAGTGCGTTTCCCGAACGGCAACTCGGCGGCGACTCCGCTGGTCAACAAGGAGATCACCAGCGACCCGGGCATTTACCCGCCTGCCGACGTCCAGGCCAAGCTGTATGCGATTGCCGACTTGCCTGCGGCGACCCAGCGGATCATGACCCGCAGCTGGACCAAGATCAAATCGGGCAAATAACCCCCCGATGTTGTAGGAGCGAATTCATTCGCGAAGCTCTTTTTCATGCAATGCAATCGCGTTGCCAGAATCTGCGCTTTCGCGGATGAATCCGCTCCCACAGGGGTATGTCATAGAAAGTTTTTTTGCGCTTCACAGCCATCAACGGTAAGTTGCCGACCCATTTTCAAGCTCACCGATACGGGCACCAGACCCCATACTGAAAAGGATTGTTCACGTGTCTATTTCTTTATTGGCCAAATCGATGCTCGCTGTTGCGGTTCTGGCAATGGCTACCAATGTGCAGGCCGAGTCCACCGTGCACATCTATAACTGGTCCGATTACATCGGCAAGACCACCCTGGCGGACTTTGAAACCACCACCGGCATCAAGCCGATGTACGACGTATTCGATTCCAACGAGACCCTGGAAGCCAAGCTGCTGGCCGGGCGTACCGGTTACGACGTGGTAGTGCCGTCCAATCATTTCCTGGGCAAGCAGATCAAGGCCGGCGCTTTCCAGAAGCTCGACAAGTCGCTGCTGCCCAACTACAAGAATCTCGACCCGGGGCTGCTCAAGCGTCTGGAGAAAAACGATCCGGGCAACCAGTACGCCGTGCCTTATCTGTGGGGCACCAACGGCATCGGTTACAACGTCGAGAAGGTCAAGGCAGCGCTGGGTGTCGAGCGGATCGATTCCTGGTCGGTGCTGTTCGAGCCGGAGAACATCAAGAAGCTTTCCAGTTGCGGCGTGGCGTTTCTCGATTCCGCCGATGAGATGATCCCGGCCATGCTCAATTACCTGGGCCTGGACCCCAACAGCACCAAGGACGCCGACTACAAGAAGGCTGAGGCCAAGCTGCTGGCGGTTCGTCCCTATGTCACCTATTTCCATTCGTCCAAGTACATTACCGATCTGGCCAATGGCGATATCTGCGTCGCGGCCGGCTTTTCGGGCGATGTTTTCCAGGCTCGGGATCGTGCCGAAGAAGCAGGCAAGGGCGTGAAGATCGCCTATTCCATCCCCAAGGAGGGTGGCAACCTGTGGTTCGACATGCTGGCGATCCCGGCTGACTCGAAGAACGTCAAGCAAGCCAGTGCCTTCATCAACTACCTGCTTGAACCGGCAGTGATCGCCAAGGTCAGCGATGAGGTGGGTTATGCCAACCCGACGCCGGCGTCCGGCGAGCTCATGGACCAGGAGATTCGCACCGATGAGGCGGTCTATCCACCTCAGGAAGTGCTGGACCGGTTGTTCGTGAACAGTGAGCTGCCGCCCAAGATACAACGTCTGATGACCCGCAGCTGGACCAAGGTCAAGTCGGGCAAATAAAAATCGGCGCCCGACCGAACGGGTCGGGCTGCATACCTATTGTTGGGAGTTTCATCCATGCCAGTTGCCTCCGGCGCCTACAAAAAAGCCATTGAAGGCAGTCAGCAACCCAAAGAGGTTCTGGTCAGGATCGATCGGGTCACGAAAAAATTCGACGAGACGATTGCCGTGGACGACGTGTCCCTGCAAATCAACAAGGGCGAAATCTTCGCCCTGCTCGGCGGTTCCGGGTCCGGCAAGTCCACCTTGCTGCGCATGCTGGCCGGCTTCGAGCGCCCGACCGAGGGCCGTATCTTCCTGGATGGCGTCGACATTACCGACATGCCGCCCTACGAACGCCCGATCAACATGATGTTCCAGTCCTACGCGCTGTTCCCGCACATGACCGTGGCCGACAACATTGCCTTCGGCCTCAAGCAGGACAAGCTGCCCAAGGCGGAAATCGATGCCCGCGTCGCCGAAATGCTCAAACTGGTGCACATGACCCAGTACGCCAAGCGCAAGCCGCATCAGCTTTCCGGTGGCCAGCGTCAGCGTGTGGCCCTGGCTCGTTCGCTGGCCAAGAAGCCCAAGTTGCTGTTGCTCGACGAGCCGATGGGCGCACTGGACAAGAAACTGCGCTCGCAGATGCAACTGGAGCTGGTGGAAATCATCGAGCGCGTAGGCGTGACCTGCGTGATGGTGACCCACGATCAGGAAGAGGCCATGACCATGGCCGCGCGCATCGCGATCATGCACCTGGGCTGGATCGCCCAGATCGGCAGCCCCATCGACATCTATGAAACGCCGACCAGCCGCCTGGTCTGCGAATTCATCGGCAGCGTCAACCTGTTCGAGGGCGAAGTGATCGAGGACATGGAAGGCTATGCGCTGATCCAGAGTCCCGACCTTGAGCGGCAGATCTACGTCGGTCACGGCGTGACCACCTCGGTTGAAGACAAACACATCACCTACGCACTGCGCCCGGAAAAGCTGCTGATCACCACCGAGCAGCCGACCTTCGAGCACAACTGGTCGCGGGGCAAGGTGCATGACATCGCCTACCTGGGCGGCCATTCGGTGTTCCATGTGCAGTTGCCCGGCGGCAAGATGGTCCAGTCCTTCGTGGCCAACGCCGAGCGTCAGGGCGCCCGGCCTACCTGGGACGACGAAGTCTACGTGTGGTGGGAAGACGACAGCGGCGTGGTACTGCGCTCATGAAAATCCGCAAGATCAAACGCGCACTCCAGCGTATAACGCCCAATGGTCGTCAACTGGTCATTGGCGCGCCGTTTCTCTGGCTGTTCCTGTTTTTTGCCCTGCCGTTCCTGATCGTCCTGAAAATCAGCTTCGCCGAGGCGGATGTGGCGATCCCGCCGTATACCGAGATTTTCAGTTACGCCGAAGACAAGCTGCAACTGGTCCTGAATCTGGCCAACTACACGCTGCTGACCGGCGACGACTTATATATCTCGGCCTATCTGGGCTCGCTGAAGATGGCGTTCTTCAGCACCTTGCTGTGTCTGTTGATCGGCTACCCGATGGCCTACGCCATCGCCAATGCCCGCAAGGACCTGCAAACCGTGCTGTTGCTGCTGATCATGATGCCGACCTGGACGGCAATCCTGATTCGCGTCTACGCCTGGATGGGCATTCTCAGCAACAACGGGCTGCTCAACGCTTTCCTGATGTGGCTGGGGCTGATCGACGAGCCGTTGCAGATCCTCAATACCAATCTGGCGGTCTACATCGGCGTGGTCTATTCCTACCTGCCGTTCATGATCCTGCCGCTGTACGCGAATCTGGTCAAACACGACCGGAGCCTGCTTGAGGCTGCATCGGACCTGGGTTCCAGTACCTTCAACAGCTTCTGGAAAATCACCGTGCCGCTCTCCAAGAACGGTGTGATCGCCGGCTGCATGCTGGTGTTCATCCCGGTCGTGGGCGAGTTTGTGATTCCTGAGCTGCTGGGTGGCCCGGAAACCCTGATGATCGGTCGGGTCCTCTGGCAAGAGTTCTTCAACAACCGCGACTGGCCGGTGGCTTCGGCGTTGGCGGTCATCATGTTGCTGGTATTGATCGTGCCCATCATTCTGTTCAACCGCAGCCAGGCCAAAGAACTGGAGGGCAAGATATGAATCGCTTTCGTTTCTCGAACCTGGTTCTGGTTCTCGGCCTGCTGTTCATTTATGCACCGATGGTCATTCTGGTCATCTACTCGTTCAACGACTCCAAGCTGGTGACTGTCTGGGGCGGCTGGTCGGTCAAGTGGTACGTCGGCCTGCTGGACAACACCCAACTGATGGGCTCGGTGTGGCGCTCGCTGGAAATTGCCTTCTACACGGCGATTGCCGCCGTGGCACTGGGCACCATGGCGGCCTTCGTGCTGACCCGCATCTCGCGCTTCAAGGGCCGCACGTTCTTCGGTGGGCTGGTCACGGCACCGCTGGTAATGCCGGAAGTGATCACCGGTCTGTCGCTGTTGCTGCTGTTCGTGGCCATGGCGCAGTTGATCGGCTGGCCGCAGGAGCGTGGCATCGTCACCATCTGGATCGCCCACACCACATTCTGCGCGGCCTACGTGGCGGTGGTGGTGTCGTCGCGTCTGCGTGAACTGGACCTGTCGATCGAGGAAGCGGCAATGGATCTGGGCGCGCGGCCGTGGAAGGTGTTTTTCCTGATCACCATTCCGATGATCGCGCCATCGCTGGCGGCGGGCGGCATGATGTCGTTTGCCCTGTCGCTGGATGACCTGGTACTGGCCAGCTTCGTTTCCGGACCGGGTTCGACCACCTTGCCGATGGAAGTGTTCTCGGCCGTACGCCTGGGTGTGAAGCCGGAAATCAATGCGGTGGCCAGCCTGATCCTGCTGGCGGTATCGCTGGTGACTTTCCTGGTCTGGTTCTTCAGCCGTCGTGCCGAGGAACGGCGCAAGCGCGCCATTCAGCAAGCCGTTGAAGAGAGCGCTGCCGAGACCTATAAGCCCAAGCCGGTATAAAGACTGGCGCAAATGTGTGGGGGCGAATTCATTCGCGGATAAATCCGCTCCCACACCGTTATTGAGCCGGCACCAGCTGCAACAATCCTTCGGTGTGTTCCTCGACATCCTTCTCGCTGAAATGCTGCGGCATGTACTCGCCGTTGACGAACGCTTTGGCCTGATCCGCGTAATGCCTGTCGAACGGCACGCCGCTTTGTCCAACCGGGTTGATGCCCAGGCTGTGGGCCGGGTCGGCGAAGTCGATCAGGCGGCGGGTCGATGGGCCATAGCTGACTGGCCATGGCGCCGTGCGCAGGCGCGAGGACAGGTTGTTGGGGACTTCATGGGTGCCCGGCGCGGCATACGGGCCGACATTCAGCAGGCGGTCCAGCGGCTTCTGCGAACCCAGCGGATGCCCTTGCGTCAGGGTGTGCACCTTGCCCCATACCCACTCATCCGGGTTGTTGCCATACATGGATTTCAAGTGTGAAACACTGGCGCGCCAGGCGACCTTGACGGTATTGGCGCGGCTCTCGGCATGCGGTGAGTGGCGATTGTTCCACCAAGGTGAGTCAGCATCGGCGGCCAGGCGCGGCAGGGCGGCATCGATTACCCGTGAAGTGGTCAGGGTTTCAAAGAAGCCATCGCCAAGCTCGTCATGGAAGGTTTCTTCGGTCAGGTCGAACAGGAACTGGCTGAACAGTGTCGCGCCTACCGAGTCGAGCGGGTAATCGCCTTTCCACTGTGCCAGGCGCTCCATCAGTTGCACTTCCTCCGGCTCGGTAATGACGCTGCGCAATACCGGAATCAGCGGCTTGAGGATGCTCTGGGCATAGTCGGTGCGGGTGCCCAGTTGCAATGCCTTGCTGTTGTCCAGATCCCACTTGATCGTCGAATCGCTCAGTTGCCTGTCCAGATACTGCCCGCGTTCGGCCGGATTGTAATAGCCCGGAATCTGCATGCCGGTCGGTGACAGGGGCTGGAAGTTGGCCGAGACGATATAGCCGCGTGCCGGGTTTTCTTCCTGTGGGTTGGCGCTGAACGGGTAGAAACCGAGCTTGTCGGCCTGCGTCGTGCTGCCATCGAGAATGTAGGCGGGATTGACTCCTTCCGGGCGGATCGGCAGTTGGGCAGCAGCCCACCAGCCAATATCGCCCTGATTATTGGCCCAGACGATGTTCAAACCGGGCGACTGGATCTTCTCGGCAGCGTTGCGCATCTTTTCCAGGGTGTTGGCGCGGTTGGCTTCATAGAAACCGTCGAGCACCGGGTTTTCCGACACCAGGAACGACCACCACATGGCAATCGGTGCCTTGCCGGCGTTCTTGCCTACCACATCATTGACGATCGGACCGTGCGGCGACTGACGCAGGGTCAGGGTCACATCGGCCTGGCCCTTGACCTTGATCTGTTGCTCGCTGCTGGTCATGTCCACCCACTTGCCCTGATACCAGACCTGGTTCGGGTTCTCGGGGTTGGTCTTCTCGGCGATCAGGTCCACGTCGTCGTTCTGGAACATGGTCAGGCTCCAGCCGAAGTCCATGTTGTGGCCCAGGAAGGCGAACGGATTGAGCGCCTGATGATGGCCGTACAGCTCGAAACCCGGTGCCGATAGCTGGGCTTCGTACCATACCGATGGCACCGAAAAACTGATGTGCGGATCGCCCGCCAGCAAGGGCTTGCCGCTGCGCGTGCGGTTGCCGGACACCGCCCAGGCATTGCTGCCTTCAAACTGCGGCAGGCCTGCGTCGGCGACGGCCTTGTGGCTGAGTTCGGCGAGTGCGTTGAGGTCTTGCCAGTCGATGTCGGTCAGGGCCGGTTTCTGATCGAGCATGCCTTGTGGATGCCAGTCCAGATCGAACACTTTGAGGTATTGCGGGCCAAGCTGGTCGCGCACATAGGTCAGCAACGGCTCGGTGCGGAAGGCCGCGGCAAAGCTGTAGGCCAGATAGCCGCCGATGCTGAGAGTGTCTTCGGCGGTGAAGGGCCGCTTGGGGATGCCCAGTACATCGAACTCCATCGGCTTTGCGTGGCTGTCCTGATACTGGTTGATGCCGTCCAGATAGGCTTGCAGCGCCTTCCAGGTCGGGCTGTCCGGATTCTGCCGGGCCACGTAGGCATCGGCATGTTCGCGGATGCGCAGGCTGCGGAACATCTTGTCGGTGCCGATCAGGTTGGGACCGAGGATTTCCGCCAGCTCACCACGTGCCAGGCGCCGCAGCATTTCCATCTGGAACAGACGGTCCTGGGCATGCACGTAGCCGAGCGCACGGTACATATCCGCTTCGTTTTCGGCCCGGATATGCGGCACGCCGCGTTCGTCGTAGCGCACGCTGACCGGCGCTTTCAGGTGCGCCATGGCGATTTCGCCGTCGCGAACCGGCTGTTTGCTGTGGATATACCAGCCAGCACCTGCGGCAAGCAGCGCGAGGATGATGGCGAGAATGGCAAGGCTGCGTTTCATTCAACTTCTCTATGAAAGGCTCTGGCAGAGGGATGCAGGCTACAGAGTTGATGCAGGTTTTCGCGAATGAATTCGCTCCCGCACCTTATATTCTTGTCGCCTGAAATCCTTTCACACAATCCGTGGAGGGGGCTTGCCCGCGACGGGGCAGTGTTTTTCATACAGGTAGGACGGATGGCAGGAAAGAATCTTTATTGCCAGGCGCAATAACAGCCGACCGCCATGGTGTTGGTGGTGTTCACGCTGCGGCCTTCGATCAAGACATTCAGGATCGGCTCGATAAAGCTGTTGCCGGAGTTGCAGGTCAGCCCTTCGCTGTAAGGCCCGAAATACGCGAGTTTGCCAGTGCGGTCCCAGATGGCGACGGCGGGGCTGGCGGTGATTCTTTCGGCGCCCGGCAGGTTGCTCAGAGCCTTGAGCGCCTCGGGTGTCCCGGACGCTGCAGCAGGTGTGCCGGGTTTTTGCACAACATAGAAGTCCACGCCGTTGTCGCTGCCAAAGTGCTCGATCAGTTCGTTCAGGTGCTGCTGGTTACCGACGTTGCAGGGGCACGCCGGATCGCGGAAGTGCACCAGCCGAATGCGTCCCGGACCGGCCAGTTCGGGCGGCAGGCTCAGGTTTTCGCCGCTGAACAGCGCGGTCTGGTCACTGAAGGGACGCACGTAGCGATTCTGGAACCAGTCATGGGCCATCCACCATCCGGCCCCGCAAACCAGAATGAGCAGGTAGGCCAGCAGCGTGGAACGATGTGGGACTTTCATGACAGACGCTTCTATTTGAGGTGGCGTAGCTTGCCACGCCCGAACAGACAGATGAATATCGCTACACTGTCTTTTCAAGGTCCTGTTGGAATCCGGAAGCCTTATGTCTGCAACGTTTGACCCTGATCAACTTCGTGCCACGCTGCCACCGCTGGGCGCCATGGAACCGCTCTCGCTGGATGGGCAGGTCTATCAGCGTTTCTACGGCCTTGCCGGTCTGGGCGGCGAGAATCTCATACGCAGTTGGCTTGGGCGCCTGGATGTGGGTGGCTACGAGATTGTCGGCCAGCTCTGGCTGCCCGAGCAGCCGGTGGCAACCCTGTTCCTGTTCCATGGTTTCTACGACCACATGGGCCTTTACCGGTACGTGATCGAGTGGGCGTTGTCCCAGGGTTTTGCGGTGATTTCCTGCGACTTGCCGGGGCATGGGCTGTCCAGCGGCAGCCGGGCGAGCATCAATGACTTTGCCGAATATCAGGCGGTGTTGCAGCGCCTGCTGCTGGAAGCCGAGGCCCTGAATCTGCCGCATCCCTGGCATCTGTGCGGACAAAGCACCGGCGGTGCAATCGTCATCGATCACTTGCTCAATCAGGGTCACGACAGCCCGGCGCAGGGCAAGGCGATTCTCCTGTCGCCGCTGGTCCGGCCCCGCGCCTGGGGCTGGTCCAGGCTCAGCTATCACATGCTCAGGCCGTTTGTGGACGGCATTGCCCGGCGCTTTTCCGAGAACACCAATGCGCCCGCGTTCCTGCCGTTCCTGCTTGCCGATCCGTTACAGCCACGCCGCCTGCCGACCGCCTGGGTGGGCGCCTTGTCGCGCTGGATCGTGCAGATCGAACGTGCGCCGCGCAGTGCGCGCAGCCCGCTGATCATTCAGGGCGATGCCGACATGACCGTCGACTGGGACCACAACCTGACCGTGCTCAAGAACAAGTTCAGCCAGCCGCAGATCCTGATGCTCGGCAAGGCACGTCATCATCTGGCCAATGAAGTGCCTGAGTTCCGGACGCGGTATTTCGAGTTCCTCAACGGGCGCATGGACTGAGCCGCCCGGTTGGCGAGGGGAGTTACTGGCCTGGAGACAGGCTGGAAGTGCTCTGGCCGACTGCAAGCCCGGCGCGGATCGCAGCGAGGGCGGCCTGATAGTAGGCCTTGCCTTGCGCCGATTCGGCGAAGGTCGAGAACTCTTCCAGTTCCGGATCGGACAGGTCGCGGTAGACATACAACAGCGTGTTGTTCAGGTCGGCGCTGATCTGCGCCATCAGCCGTTCGCGCTGTCCTTCAAGCATGCCCTGGGCCTGCCCGCCGCCCAGCAGCCCTGGAATCATCTGGCTCAGGCTGTCGGCTGCTACGCCCGCGATGGCCAGGCTGACTTCCGCGCCAGCCTGTTTGGCAGGCAGCGCCTGGGCCAGATGGCCGATCAGTAACTGGCGCGTGGCGTCCGCTTCGATCACCGGCAACCCCTGGGCGTGTTTGGCCAACTGGTCGGCGCGGGTCGCCGTCAGCTCGGCCTTGACGATTTTGCGGCCCAGTGGCGACTGGAAGAAGCGCAGCGCCGGCACCGGATCCTTGAGGCTTTCACGCAGGCGCTTTTCGGCGCGCTGGTCCATGGCCTGCGGAGCAAAACGCTGGTTGCTGTTATTGACCAGTGCCTGGAAGACCGCTGGCGGCAGGTTTTCGCGGTAGCGCTGCTGGGCAGCCTTGATGGCATCGTTGAAATGCGCGCGCTGTTCTGTCCAGCCGGCGGCCTTGTACAACTCATCGTGGCTGTCTGCCCAGACGGGCACAGTGCAGAACATCAACAGCAAAACAAACAAACGACGCATTCGGGACTCCTGTCGGCAGGTCGCTATTCTCGGGGTGTTGGCGGGGATTTGTCGAGTTATGACTGCCCTTGCCAGATGAAAACTCCCGTACATGACCCTGCGGCATACACGCCTCTGTTGAATTCAAGGGCTTATGGATACTATGCACGCCATGCGCATATCTCCCGATCATCCCTTACTGCTGCGAATCGTCGACGACCTGGCCGCCAATGGCTGGTCGCAGCAGAATATCTTCCTGCCCGAAGGTCTGACCCGCGAACTGGCCCAAGAGTGCCATCGCCGGGCAGCCGAGGGTGAGCTTGAGCCTGCCGGTGTGGGCCGGGGGATTGCCCAGGAAGTGCGCGAAGGCATTCGCGGCGACCATATCCAGTGGCTCGAAGCCGGTCAGGCGGAGTGCTGCGACCGGTATCTGGAGTTGATGGACAGCTTGCGCCTGGCGCTCAATCGCGGGCTATTCCTGGGTCTGGAAGACTATGAAAGCCACTTCGCCCTCTATCCGCCGGGAGCGCTTTATCTCAGGCATCTGGACCGCTTTCGCGACGATGACAAGCGCATGGTCTCGGCAGTGCTGTATCTGAACCAGGCCTGGCTGCCCGAGCATGGCGGGCAGTTGCGCATGTACCTCAAGGGCGACGTTACCTATGACGTGCAGCCTACAGGCGGTTGTCTGGTGGTGTTCCTGTCCGGCGAGATTCCCCATGAAGTGCTGCCCGCCACCCGCGACCGGCTTTCCGTGACCGGCTGGTTCCGGCGTCGGGGTAATGAACTGTTCGTGTGAGGCCGTCCGGCTTCATGAAATCTGTGTCATGAAACGCATTCTCCGGTTATCGGGCCCGCCAGCGGTCTATCGTAAAGGGCGTTCCTTGCGGAGCTGAACCGAAGACTTTGGTTCAGGGTCCGATGGATAGCCTCATAAACGTCCGGAGAGATCATGACATCCCTATTTTCCAGAACTGCCATCGCAAGCCTGTTGCTGGGAGCCAGTGCTCTGGTTCAGGCCGCCGATATTCCACGTACCGCTTCGCCCACAGGTGCCGAGGTCTACATCATCTCGCCCAAGGATGGCGAAACCGTGACGTCGCCGTTCAAGGTCCAGTTTGGCCTCAAGGGTATGGGTGTTGCACCGGCAGGGGTCGATATCCCTGAAACCGGCCATCACCATCTGTTGATCGACGTGAAGGATCAGCCCGCCGCGAATGCTCCGCTGCCGACCACCGACAATATCCGCCACTTCGGCAAGGGCCAGACCGAAACCGAACTGAGCCTGCCACCGGGTAGCCACACCCTGCAATTGCTGGTGGGCGACAAGGCGCATATCCCGCTGAATCCGACTGTCGAGTCGAGGAAGATCACTGTCAATGTGAAATAGGCCGCACCGGCTGGACAAGCGAATCTATTCGCCAAGTGCTTGTGCAAGAGGAGAGGGAGGAGCCTATTGCATTGAAGCTGCGCGAATGAATTCGCTCCTGCACGGAGCCAATTCATTCGCGAACAGGCTTATACCGCCATCGGCGCTGTCATCGCCGGATGATGTTCATACCCTTCCAGCGAGAAGTCGGAGGGCTCGATCAGTTCCAGCCACTCCGGCTGATAGACGCCGGTCTTGGCGAACTCTGGCACACGATCTGAAATCACCAGTTTTGGCATCGGGAACGGCTCGCGGGTGAGCTGTTCGTTGAGCATGTCCAGGTGGTTTTCGTAAACGTGGGCATCACCGATGAAATAGGTGAACCAGCGTGGCGTGTAGCCGGTCAGGCGCCCGATCAGGCTCAGCAGCGCTGCGCCTTCGGTCAGGTTGAACGGCGTACCAAGGCCCAGATCGTTGGAGCGTATGTACAGCGTCAGCGAGATTTCGCGGGTCTGCGGGTTCGGGTGCAACTGGTAGAGCAAGTGGCAAGGTGGCAGGGCCATCTCGTCGAGCTGTGCGCAGTTCCAGCCGTGGAACAGGATACGGCGGCTGCCAGGATCCTTGATGATGGTGTCGACACACTGGCGAATCTGGTCGATGGCCTTGTACAGAACCACAAAGCTCTGGCCATCTTCTTCGGACTCTGCGATCTGCTTGTAGCCCTGGCTGACGGCCAGTTCAATCGCCGCAGGATTGTCGGTTGCAATGCGCTTGTAGGCTGGCCATTTGCGCCACTGCACGCCGTAGATCTCGCCCAGGTCATCCTCGCCCTTGCGGAACGGGTTGTTCAGCCACTGGGCGTTTTCATTGGCGTTCTGGTCCCAGACCTTGCAGCCCAGTTCGCGAAACTCCGCCGCGTTGCTCACGCCGCGCAGGAAACCGACCATCTCACCGATGGCCGACTTGAAGGCCATGCGCCGGGTGGTGATTGCCGGGAAACCTTCCTGCAGGTCATAACGCAGCATCGCACCGGGAAAACTGATGGTGTTCACGCCGGTACGGTTGGATTGCAAGGTCCCGTGCTTGATCACATGGGCGACTAATTCCAGATATTGCTTCATAAATTACCTGCATCGTTGAATCCGCCGGGCAACATCACCCGGCGTTTCGGTATTAAGCCTGCTGGGCAGCAGGAGCGCGCTTGTAGGCCAGCCAGATCATGGCCAGACCGGCAATGATCATCGGCAGGCTCAGAATCTGCCCCATGGTGACCCAGCCCCACGCCAGATAGCCCAGTTGTGCATCCGGAACCCGGACGAACTCGACCACAAAGCGGAAAATTCCGTAGAACAGGGCGAACATGCCGGACACGGCCATGGTCGGGCGTGGTTTGCGCGCATAGAGATTGAGAATGATGAACAGCGCAACACCTTCCAGGGCGAACTGATACAGCTGCGAAGGATGACGCGCCAGTTGTGCCGGGTCGCTGAACGGCGGGAAAACCATCGCCCATGGCACGTCGCTTGGCTTGCCCCACAGCTCGGCATTGATGAAGTTGCCGATGCGTCCGGCACCCAGGCCGATCGGCACCAGCGGGGCAACGAAGTCCATCAACTGGAAGAAGGTCTTGCCGTTGCGTCTGCCGAACCACCAGGCCGCGAGCATCACGCCGACAAAACCGCCATGGAAGGCCATGCCGCCTTTCCACACTTCAAGGATCAGCAACGGATTGGCCAGATACGCCGAGAGGTCGTAGAACAGCACATAACCCAGGCGCCCACCGACAATCACACCCATGGCCAGCCAGAAGATCAGGTCGGAAAGTTTTTCCTTGGTCCAGGTCGGATCGAAGGCGTTCAGGCGACGCGACGCGAGCAGCCATGCGCCGCCTATGCCGACCAGATACATCAGTCCGTACCAGTGAATCTGCAGCGGGCCGAGCGAGACGGCTACCGGGTCAATCTGCGGGTAAGGCAGCATTGCAACTCCTCAATTGGAACGCTCTTGCGAGCGACTGAATCCGAAAGACAGTTAGATCAGGAAACTGACACCGACGCATAGCAGCAGCGTAGCGAACAGTCGTTTCAACAGACGTGGCGACAGTTTATGCGCCAGCCGGGCGCCGAAGCGCGCAAAAAACATACTGGTGATCGCGATCCCCAGCAGCGCGGGCAGGTAAACGAAGCCCAGACTATGCGGGGGCAACAACGGATCGTGCCAGCCCAGAATCATGAAACTTATTGCACTCGCCACGGCAATCGGAAAACCGCATGCCGCCGAGGTTGCCACGGCCTGCTGCATGGACACGCTGCGCCAGGTCAGGAATGGCACGGTCAGCGAGCCGCCGCCGATGCCGAAAATCGCTGAAGCCCAGCCAATCACCACACCCGCCGCTGTCAGCCCAGGCTTGCCGGGCACCCCGCGGCTGGCCTTGGGGCGCAGATCCAGCGCCATCTGCAGGGCGACCAGTACCGCGAAGACACCAATGATCTTTTGCAGATAAGGCCCGGCAATATAGCTGGCAGTCAGCGAGCCCAGACCCGCGCCGAACAGAATCCCCACGGTCAGCCAGGCAAAGATCGGCCAGCGTACCGCACCCAGGCTGTGATGGGCGCGAACGGAGTTGATCGACGTGAAGACGATGGTCGCCAGAGAGGTGCCGACCGCCAGGTGAGTCAACACCGACGCATCGAAACCTTGCAGGCCGAAGCTGAGCACCAGCACCGGCACGATAATGATCCCGCCGCCGACGCCAAACAGGCCGGCCAGCACACCCGCACAGGCACCCAGGGCCAGATAGAGCACAAATTCCATGGGAGCCCCCAAAATCAGTCCGGCATGTTACCGGAGCATGGCTTGATGCTCTAGCGGTGGGCGATGGATGAATCGTAGAGTGTCCGAAAAAGGAGTACCGCATGTGTCTGATCGTGTTTGCCTGGCGACCTTCCCATCCACAGCCGTTGATAGTGGCGGCCAATCGCGACGAATTCTACGCTCGGCCTGCCTTGCCGCTGGCGCAATGGCCGGATCACCCGGACGTGCACGCCGGGCGCGACCTGGAGGCGGGAGGCACCTGGCTGGGCATCGGTGCCCAGGGACGTTTTGCGGCGCTGACCAACATTCGTAACCCCGATCAGACGCTGGGCCTGCGTTCCAGAGGCGAACTGGTTGCACGCTTTCTCAAGGGCGAGCAGTCGCTGGAGGATTATCTGGCCGAAACCGCCAGCCGGATCGGTGAATACACCGGCTTCAATCTGTTAGTGGGCAATGCGCGGCAGCTTTATTACCTCAATACGCTTGACCCGCAGCCTCGGCCATTGAGTGAAGGCGTCTACGGTATTTCCAATGCTGGCCTGGACACGCCCTGGCCCAAACTGCTCAAGGCGCGGGCTGCCTTGCAGGCGCAACTGGATGACCCGCAGCCAGCAGCGTTGTTCAACCTGCTACAGGATGCCCAGCCGGCGGCCGAGGCTGAATTGCCGGATACCGGCGTCGGCCTGTCGACCGAAAGCCTGCTTTCCAGCATTTTCATCGCCAGCCCCAACTACGGAACCCGGGCCAGCAGCGTACTGATCGTCAATGCCGATGGCAGCCGACAGTTGCTCGAACACAGTTTCGGGCCGTATGGCGCAAGATTGGGAGAAGTGGAGCTGGTTTTACAGCCGTAGGAGCGGAGTCATCCGCGAAAAATCTCGCTCATTCGCAGAAAAACCGGAATTTTCGCGAAATGAATTCGCTCCTGCGGGGGTTTGCATTAATGCCCTTTGACCGACCCTGGATTGATCATCCGCGACAGGCCCAGGTTGCGCAGTGCCAGTTGCAGCGAGCTGCTGATGACTTGCGGGTTGTCGTTGGTCATCAACTGGGCCAGCAGCTCCTTGGCCTTGCTCAGGTTGATCTGGCGCAGCATCCATTTCACTTTCGGCAGGTTGGTGGCGTTCATCGACAAGCTGTCGAAGCCCATCGCCATGAGCAGCACCGCTGCCGCAGGATCACCGGCCATCTCGCCGCAGATACTCACCGGCTTGCCTTCGGCATGGGCATCGCGGACCACGCTTTGCAGGGCTTGCAACACTGCCGGATGCAGATAGTCGTAGAGGTCGGCGACGCGCGGGTTGTTGCGGTCAACTGCCAGCAGATACTGGGTCAGGTCGTTTGAACCTACCGACAGGAAATCCACCTGCCGGGCCAGATCGCGGGTCTGGTACACCGCGGCCGGAATTTCGATCATGACTCCGACAGGCGGCATCGGCACATCGGTGCCTTCGTCGCGCACCTCACCCCATGCCCTGTGGATAAGGTGCAAGGCCTCTTCCACTTCATGGGTGCTGGAAATCATCGGCAGCAGAATCCGCAGGTTGTTCAGGCCTTCGCTGGCCTTGAGCATGGCGCGGGTCTGGACCAGGAAGATTTCCGGATGGTCGAGGGTCACGCGAATGCCGCGCCAGCCCAGGAACGGGTTTTCTTCCTTGATCGGGAAGTAGGACAAGGCCTTGTCGCCGCCGATATCCAGGCTGCGCATGGTCACCGGCAGCGGATGGAAGGCCGCCAGTTGCTCACGATAGATGGCCAGCTGTTCCTTTTCGCTGGGGAAGCGCTGGTTGATCATGAACGGCACTTCGGTGCGGTACAGGCCGACACCTTCGGCGCCACGTTGCTGGGCACGAGCGACGTCGGCCAGCAGGCCGGTGTTGACCCACAGCGGCATGCGATAGCCGTCCAGCGTCACGCACGGCAGTTCGCGCAGGGCATCGAGGCCTTGCGACAGTTGCCGCTCCTCTTCAACCACCTTGGTGAACTGCTGACGCATGATGTCGCTGGGGTTGGTGAAAACTTCACCGTGATAGCCATCGACGATCAGGTCGATGCCATCCACCTTGGAATAGGGGAAGTCCACCAGGCCCATGACCGTGGGAATCCCCATGGCCCGTGCCAGAATCGCAACGTGGGAGTTACCCGAGCCCTGCACCGATACCAGACCGACCAGCTTGCCTTCCGGCACCTCGCCGAGCATCGCCGGCGACAGTTCCTCGCTGACCAGAATGGTGTTGTCGGGGTAGACCAGCGCCTGTTGCCGCGCTTCCTGAAGGTAACCCAGCAGCCGGCGCCCCAGGTCCTTGACGTCGGAAGCCCGCTCGCGCAGATAGGCATCGTCCATCAGCTCGAAACGATTGACGTGCTCGTTGACCACCGAACGCAGCGCACCCTGTGCCCATTGGCCGGTCTTGATGATATTGGTCACTTCACTGCCCAGCGAAGCGTCGTCGAGCATCATCAGGTAAACGTCGAACAGCGCCAGCTCTTCCGGCCGCAACTGGGTCGCGAGCTTGGCGGACAGGGTACGCATGTCATTGCGCACGCCTTCCAGTGCATTCTGGAACAACGCCAGTTCGGCATCGATATCATTGACGGTCTTGTCCGGCACCACCTCCAGGTCGGCAGGTGGCAGCATGACCACCGCGACACCGACTGCCGCCCCGGGAGAGCCGGCCACGCCGACGAACTTGGCTTCCTGGATGCCCTTGCCCTGGCGACCCAGGCCGCGGATCGAGCCGGTGGCTTCAGCGTGGGCGATAACGCCTGCCAGTTGCGCACTCATGGTGACGAGGAAGGCTTCTTCGCCTTCGTCGAACTGGCGGCGCTCCTTTTGCTGGATCACCAACACGCCCACCACACGACGGTGGTGAATGATCGGCGCGCCAAGGAAAGAGGCATAACGCTCTTCACCGGTTTCGGCAAAGTAGCGGTAACGGGGGTGATCGGCGGCGTTTTCGAGGTTCAGCGGCTCTTCGCGGGTGCCGACCAGGCCTACCAGGCCCTCGTTCGGCGCCATGCTCACCTTGCCGATGGAGCGCTTGTTGAGGCCCTCGGAAGCCATCAACACGAAACGATTGGTTTCGGGGTCAAGCAGATAGACCGAGCAGACCTGGCTGCCCATGGCCTCCTTGACGCGCAACACAATAATGCCCAACGCCGCCTTGAGATCCTTGGCGGAGTTAACTTCCTGGACGATCTTGCGCAGCGTATTGAGCATGGCTCGGGGTCGAACTCCGTGTCAGTCGCGCGATAAAAGGCGCGGGGCAAGCTCTTTGAGTGCGCGTCGGTACACCTCGCGCTTGAATGTCACCACTTGGCCTAACGGGTACCAATAGCTGACCCAACGCCAGCCATCGAACTCCGGTTTACCGGTCAAATCCATCCGCACCCGCTGCTCGTTGGAGATCAGGCGCAGGAGAAACCATTTCTGCTTCTGGCCGATGCATAGCGGTTGGCTATGAGTACGGACCAGTCGTTGCGGCAGACGATAGCGCAACCAGCCGCGGGTACAGGCCAGAATCTGCACATCCTGTCGTTCCAGCCCGACTTCTTCATTCAATTCACGATACAGCGCGTCTTCCGGCGTCTCCTGTGGGTTGATTCCCCCCTGCGGAAACTGCCAGGCATCTTGGTTAATACGCCGAGCCCATAGGACCTGACCAGCATCGTTTGTCAGAATAATCCCGACATTAGGACGGAAACCATCGGGGTCGATCACGGCAACAACCTCGCAAACGCATGTCATCGCATTGTTCCACAAAGGCGATCAAAGCAGCAACGAGCCTTAGCACCTTATGTGAAGTCTTGTGAAAACCTCGTATTCTTGTGCTCTTTTTTCAGCTATTTCAGCGAGTAACCGCATGCGCCTGGCTTTATTCGACCTCGACAACACACTTCTGGGTGGCGACAGCGATCACGCCTGGGGCGATTACCTCTGCGAGCGCGGCATTCTCGACACCGCGACCTACAAAACCCGCAACGACGCTTTCTATGAAGACTACCTGGCCGGCACGCTCAATCTGACCGACTACCTGAACTTCACCCTTGAAATCCTCGGTCGCACCGACATGGCCCAGCTCGATGAGTGGCATCGCGATTTCATGCGCGACTGCATCGAACCCATCGTACTGCCCCGCGCCCTGGAGTTGATCGCCAAACACCGCGACGCAGGTGACAAACTGGTGGTCATAACTGCCACCAACCGCTTCGTCACCGCGCCCATCGTTGCCCGCCTTGGCATCGACACCCTGCTGGCGACCGAGTGCGAGCAGGTCGACGGGCGCTATACCGGCCGCACGACAGGTATACCCTGCTTCCGTGAAGGCAAGGTGACCCGGCTCAATCATTGGCTGGAAGAGAATGCATTCAGTCTGGAAGGCAGCTATTTCTACAGCGACTCGATGAATGACCTGCCATTGCTGGAGCAGGTTGCGCATCCAGTGGCCGTCGATCCGGACCCGAAACTGCGCGCAGAAGCAGAGAAGCGTGGCTGGCCGGTGATTTCACTGCGCAAATAAACAGCAGTGCATGCCTCAAGCCGGTTTGAACAGCATCAGACCGGCAATCGCGACAAAACACCCGGCACTGACAATGGCCAAGGCCAGGGTGACTCTGGAGTTGCCTGCCTTGCCAGCCAGTCGGCTGACCAGCCACAGCCAACTGAAAAGCCCCGGCAGGTAGAGCACGCTGCTGGCCAGGATCCAGGTCTGCCCCAATGACCAGCCGAGCAGATGCACCAGCCACCAGCCGCTGAATGGCAGGATCGCCAGGCACAGGGCCATTAACAGCCAGATAAACAAGGTGGGGCGCTGCAAGAGGCCATCATGAGTCCGCCTTCTGAAGACCTGCAAAGCCAGTCCGAAGGCGCTTGTCAGCAGCAAGGCGATTGCAGCTACATGCAGGGTTTTCAGCGCTGTGACGTATTCCACTTTGTGGCATTCCTCGCAGGCGAAGCTTTATTGAGCGTAGCACCAGGCACAAGCGAATTCATTCGCGA
>NZ_RBRE01000028.1 GCF_003700275.1 Pseudomonas cichorii
CCGTACTGAATGCACCGCCATTGCCGCCGGTGTTGGCGGAAGGTGCTGTCCCGGCGTAATTTCCGCCCTGTATCCCGACGCGGCCTGCGATGCCGCCGTTCTGGCCACCGATACCGCCACCGCCACCACCGCCGCCACCGTAGTAGCCGTTGATTGCACCACCGCCACCACCACCGCCCGAAGCGACGTTGGAGGTGACTGAAACGTTCAGCAGGGTCAGGTTACCGGCGTTGACAATACCGGCGCCCATCGAGTCGGCAGCCGATAAGCCATTGTTGCCACCAGCACCGGCCACCAGACCTCGCGTAATCACCAGACCATCAAACGTGGCGGTAACCCCGGAATTGACCCTGATGACGCTCGTGCGGTACTGACCATCCAGCGTGACATCGGCAACACCGTCGTTATTGAGGTCGCCATCAATGGTGATGTTTCGGGTAACGGCCAGTTGAGACGTCAACTGGACTGTCATGTTGGTGCTGAACGTCACGATATCGCCGTTCTGGGCGTTGCCCAGCGCCTCACGCAAAGACCCGGTACCGGTGTTGTTGGTGGAGGTTACGGTAAAGGTCGCCAGACCCCACTGGTAGGAATCCATGGCTTGTCGGGACAGGGCACTGACACTTTCGATGCTGCCGGTCGCGATTTCCAGATCCCAGTCGCCGCCCACACCGGTGCGGTTGGTGGAGGCTGCGATATCACGGCCGGTGAGACCTGCCAGGGAATCGATGAAGCTCAGGCCCTGAGCGCCTTCGGCGGTATTACAGGCATAGATCAGAATATCGCCGCCGTCGGCCATGTCATTGCCGATCTCGGCCAGCAAGGCACTGCGCTGGGCAATATTGTCGGCCGACAGATAGCTGTTGCCCAGCCACAGATCGCCCGAGTTACCGTGGGCAATGATCTGCACCGAACTCGCGCCCTGGTGGGAATCCAGGTAATCCGCGATCTGTTGCAAACCGTCTTTGGTGGCATCCAGCACGACCACCTGAGCGCCGGGCGCGACGCCCGCCAGCAGGCTGTCGGAGTCCTTGACCCGCGAGTCGACGAAGACCACGGTGCTACCCGGTACGGCAGCGGCAGTCGTGGTCACCTCGGAGGTGGCAGCCGATTGCGCATGGCTGTCACTGCTGCTGTCTTTGGCAGCAGCATGATCGCTGGTCTTGGCAGCCTCGGCCGTCGCCGAGCTGTCCGCCTGGGCCGTGTCGGCAACCGTGGCAGCTACCGCGCCGTCGAACAGCATGCGCGGTTCTAGGAACATGATCATGGGGGCAGCGGAGGATTTCACACCCGAAGATGCCCGCTGTACAGTCGGCGACTTTTTCTTATTCCACCACATGCTGCTCACCAGAGATCGAACGTTGTAACACTGATATGGAAAACCGCGATCACTTGACCGCGGCGTCGGATTTCATGCGGATGACGTTGGCAGCGCTTGCCGAACCGTCATTCCAGAACGACAACTTTGAGTACTGCTCGAACAGGTCGGGCGGCAGAATCGTGCGCCGCTCTTCAAAGGCAACCCGGGGTTTAACCTTGTGCAGGCCGGAAACGCCCAGAGCATCGTCGAACTGCGGAGCGTCATAGGAAAGGTTGTTGAAGTCGTGCTCGAACCACGGCTCGCCGATAAAGTCATACACCAGCCTCATGACCCGATCCGGGGCCTGGGAAAGCAGGTCGTAATCGATCAGCAGCAGCGAATCGGCATGTTCGCCGTAATAGGCTTCCTTCAGCGAAGCCCAGGCAAAGCCAACCAGGCGGTTGCGCTGAGCCAGTGTCTCGACCCGGCTGTAGACAGTGCTGCGCTCGGTATCGTCGACAAACAGCTTGGTGTTCTCGAAAGGGTTGCCGCGATAGACCCGCTCGATGCTGTCCATGACCCAGGCCACATTACGCACGCAGGCAATGACCTTGGATTGCGGGAACAGATCCATCAGCGCAGGCAGGCGCGAGCACCAACTCCGGTTGGTATCGAAGACGATGGATTTATCGGCCTTGTCGGCGTAGTAGGAATCGAAAATTCCGCGCAGCAGGCGGCGGCGCGCACTGGTATCGATCACCGAGGAGAATTCGCTGCCGGCACTGCACTGGCCCAACACACTGGAAAACAGGGTTGCGACCGGGCTGCTCATGCCAGCATGAAAGCGGGGATTCTGCAGAAGAATGGCTGACAGCAGGGTAGAACCCGAACGTGGCAGACCCGATATGAAGTGGAAGTCGTGCATCCTTTCCCCTGCCCTGAACGTCCTGTCCCCCTTCTCGGGGCCAGTGTCAGCCTAACGTAACAAAATGTATGCGCATAGTAGTACTTCGACATCAGTTCCCTGAACTTAAGCCAGAAAATCCAAAAAACATGCCCCCCATGAATCAAAAGGCTCTATTCCGGGGACCTGGCGGCTTTTCAAATGACAGCTATCAGATGAACGGTCAAAAATCAGTCCGAAATAGCCGTCATCCACCTCCTCAAATACAGCAGGAACGGTCGCATAAACGGCACCCAGGCAAGTGATTGTTTCAATAGCGACATGCCTTGGTAAATCCTCTGCAACACTTCAAACAGCGTCTACGCTCTCACCTTGCCACTGACACAGGCAGGTGCCTGGGTGGCTCGCGCAACACCCCATAACATATGAAGGATGAGGGTTTATGGAAGTTTTTATGGGCTCGATCATGACGTTCGGTTTCCCGTTTGCGCCTTACGGCTGGGCGCAATGCAACGGCCAGACAATGAACGTCAACCAGTACAACGCCTTGTATGCGCTACTGGGAAACATTTATGGAGGGACTGCCCCGCAGAACTTCATGCTGCCCAATCTGCAAGGCCGGGTGCCTGTAAACCAGGGCCAGGGAGTCAGCCTGACCAATCGGGTGATCGGTACAGCTTCCGGCGTTGAAAAGGTCACCGTAGCGATTGCCAACATGCCGGCGCATGTTCACCCGATGACCACGCTGACAGCGAGCACCACCATCAATCTGGCTGCCCAGCCAAGCCCGACGGGATCTATCGTGCCCACCGCCACCAACTGCTACGTCGGTGGTTCAACGGCCGGTCCGACTTCTGCCAACATCTTTTCCCCTGACCTGGGCACCGGAGCTCCTATCGTGCAGAAGGGCGTCACAACAGCCATCAACGGCACCATGGGCTCCGTCGGAGGCAGCCTGCCTCTGGACAGCATGAACCCCTTCCTGGTCCTGAACTTCAGCATTGCCCTGCAGGGTCTTTTCCCTACTCGCAACTGACACGCCCGGGCCCAGGGAAGGGCTCTTCCACCTTGCTGGAGTCATTACATGCTGCAAAACGTTAACGCCGAACATTTTCGCGCATTGCTGGGCAATACCTGTTCGCTGCAACTGGACGATGGCAGCCAGTTGTCGATTGCGGTCTCATCCGTGGATGAAAAGCCCAACGCGCGGCTGTCCGACAACGAACGCCTGCCCTTCAGCGTGACCCTCAACTCGCTACAGCCCACCGACTTCGTCGATGGTCTGTGCACGATTGAATTACCCGAGCTGGGCAGGCTTGAAGAGGTTTTCGTCTCGCGCATCCCGCCCATGGGACGCGATGCCAACCAGGCCTATTACTGCATCAGCTTCAACTGATCAGGCAGTTCTGGCCTGGCCGGGATACCAGACCAGCCGCTCGGCCGCCACATCCCGTTCCTCGACCTGAAACCCAAGCGCCAGATAGTGCTGGCGCGCATGGGGGTTATTGGCCCATACCACCGTAGCCACCGGGCAGCAGATCTTTTCCGCAGCCTGCTGCACACCCTGCAATACCGTCCGCCCGTAACCCTTGCCCCGCGCTGCCGGGATGAACGCCAGATACAACACGCGAATTTCATTGGGGCCGAAGTCCGTCACCAGTGCGCCGATCAACGTCCCGAGCTTCTCGATCACGTAATGCATCGCATTGGGAAACTCGCCGCCCATGCCGGTTTCCTGCACCCGAAACTGCTGGGCAATGACCTCTTCGACAAACTCGCGCTCACCATCGATGAACTGCAAGTCCGGTCGGGCCGAATGGTAGAGCGACTGGATGAAAGCAGCATCCGAGTCACGGGAAGGCCGTACTTCCAGCCCGTCTGCATTGTTCAACATCAGTGTTGTCCTCTTCCCTAGAAACCACTTTCACGAACCCCCAGGGCCGCCAGTCGCCGCCAGGTTGCACCCAGCAACGATTCGCTGCGACCTTGCAGGACCGCCACGCCGCGCAACGGTTGAGTCGGTGCCTCGATATTCTCCAGGACTTTCAAGCGTGCGCCATATTGGGCCTGCACCGGCTCAGCACGCTGGTTTTCGTCGCGGCGTACGGCAATCGGTCCGTGGTGATCGGAGGTCAGGGCCTCCTGATCCAGATACGACACGCCATTGGCATCCACGTCCAGCAACTCCACTTGCAGCGAAGGGCGCATGGGGTCATCGGCGATAAAGCGACCCTTGTCGCCAGGAGCGATACGCCACAAGGCATCTTCGGCCAGATAACCACGAATCCGGGTGCCACCTTCGACGATGCGCGCCAGAGGCGCCTGTGTAGAAACCCAGCGTCCCGGGCTCAACTTTGGCATCAGATCACGCACCTGACCGGCCTGCGGAGCCCGCACCAGCAAACGTTCACGCTGGGCGGCCAGACCACGGTACTCGGCCACGGCACTGGCCAGCCGCTGCTCGATCACCCCGACATCGGCGACCGTTTCGCTACGTCCGGCCTGACGGCGGATCTGCAACTGCAGAATCTCGATTTCGCGGCGCACGATGGCCTGACGCGAATCGACATCCGGCGACTCCAGCTCCACCAGTACCGCGCCCTGCTCTACCGTCTGGCCATCCTGCACATTCACCTGTTTGACCCTTGCGGCGACCGGTGCATGCAAGGCCGTGACCCTGCCGGCCTCAAGCATCACCGGCAGCTCGACACTGCTGCGCCAGGGCACCGCCAGCAACAACACCAGCAGCAACAGCCCGGCGCCGCTGAGCAGCACCCGCGGGGTATGCGCCTGCTCACGGTTGGCCCACCAGTGCCGGGTTTCCTTGAAGATCGGCAGAAAGATGAACCAGCCCAGTTCCACCAACATCAGGAAGATCCCCAGCAACTTGAAGAACAGGTGATAGACCGCCAGCGCGATCCCGAAAAACAGCGCCGCACGCCACAGCCAGGACAGATAACCCCACCACAGCAGGCGCCGCTGCATGACCGGCGTCCACGGTTCAGGTGCCGGCAGGCCGTAACCGAACAGGGCTTCGCGCAAGCGCCAGCGGCACAGGGCAAAGGCCCGGCCCTGAAGGTTGTCGACTTCCCAGAGATCGCTGATCAGAAAGTAGCCATCAAAACGCATGAACGGGTTGAGGTTGACCACCACGGTGGTCAGCCAGGTCGCGCTGGCCAGCAGGAAAGCCGCCGTGCGCGCCGGACCGTCAGGCAACAGCGACCAGGCCAGCAAGGCAATACAGGCCAGCAGCATTTCCGCCAGCACGCCTCCCGCACCGATCAACAGCCGGGCGCGCCGGTCATTCACTCGCCAGGCATCGCTGACATCGGTATAGAACAGCGGCAACAGCACCATGAACGCGACACCCATGCTCTGCACCCGGCATCCGGCGCGCTTGGCCATGAACGCATGGCCGAACTCATGACACAACTTGGCGAAAAACAGTGCCACGCCGAACGCCATGGCGCCGCCCAGGCTGAACAGGTGCGGGAAGGTGCCAATGAAGCGCTGCCAGTCACGCGCCACCAGAAACACCCCAAGCAACAGCGTGAAAGGCAGGCCGTAGCGCAGGAGTGCCGGTCCGAAGCGTTTCATCCAGGGCCAGGCGCGATTGAGAAAGGCATCCGGGCGCCACAGGGGAATGCGGAAGAACAGATATTGATGCAACAGCATCTGCCACAGGCCTTGCCGTGAAGCCGCAGCCTTGTAGGCATAGCTGGCGCGCTGCTCAGGATCGACCGAGGTGATCAGGTCATGACTGCGCAGAAAGATCAGCAGCTCTTCGACTTCGCTACTGCCCAGCGGCAGGCCGGGCTCACGGTTGGCGGCCTGTAGCACCTGCGCGGGATCACCCAGCGACCAGTGGCGCAACAGGCGAATCGCCTGGGCCCCGAGCTTGAAATAACGCCCGCGCACCGGATCGGCCAGAGTCCAGCGCGGCGATCCATCGAGTGCCGGGGCCGCTGAAGTCAATTGCAGATCCGCCCGCAGGCTGGGCAGCGCCATTTAAAGACCTACGCTCTGGCGCAAACCGGCCAGGGGCCTGCGCAACAGATACAGCGCCAGCGGCGCACGCTCGCCAAAGACCTTCGCCGTACCGCGCAAACCGATACGCGGCGGCGGCGAATCAAGGAAGCTGGCATCCAGGCGATAGGCCAGTTGGCCGCCCGGCGTCGGCTGCGCCTCATAGGCGGCACGCTCCAGACGCGCCGAATGCCGATGCAGGGGATCGCTGTCGAGGAACAGAGCAATTTCGGCGTCCGGCTCAAGAGCAATCGCATCGCCAACCGCCAGCTCGATACGCAACTCGGCCTGGGCCGGATCGGCGATCTCCAGCAACCGCTCGCCGGTCTGCACCGGTTTGCCGGTCCAGCGCTGGGCATCGGCAAAGACTGCGATACCGTCACGCTCGGCACGCACTTCGCTGCGCTTGAGCAATTCGCGGGCGTAGTCGCGCTCTGCACGCTTCTGCTCGACCCGAGCAGCCAGCAAATCGATTCTGGAGTTCGACTCGGCATCGGCGAATGCACGCTGGGCATTGGCTTTCAGCTCGGCCTCGGCAACACCCAGCGTACGCTCGGCGACATCGGCCTGGGCCTTGAGCGTGGTGTTTTCAAAGCGCACCAACAGGTCGCCGGTCTTGACTGCCTGATTGGGTTTGATCAGAAATTCGGCAATCACGCCATCCAGCGGCGCGGCCACCACACGCCCGGCCAGCGGCACGACTTCGGCAGGAGCCAGAACCGACTGCCGCACCGGAATCAACAGACTCAGCAGCGCCACGGCCACCAGAGCGACCTGACGCTTGCGACTCAGGCGCAGACGCCACGGCTTGCGCGGTTGCAATGCCAGCCATGCATGGCTGTAGGTATCGCCGAGTTGCGAAAGCAGGACCTGCTCGGGGGTCGCCCAGGGCTTGTCGCGAGCCAGCCACAAGCCGCCGAATACCTCGCCTTTGTGGTCCAGCAACGGCAGCCAGAATACATGGGCGGCAGACAGGCTTTGCCAATCGTCACGCACTGAGGCGCTGAGGGTTTCCATGGCCACGACACTGGCCGGACTGGCCTTGTCGAGCTTGAACAATTGGGCAACCGCATGCTCGACGAAGGCGACAAAGGGCGCGTTGGGGTCAATCACGCTGACGCCGGTCACGGCCCGCACCTTGCCGGCGATCACCAGCGCCGCATGGCGAAAGCCAAACAGCGGCTGGCCGTCATTCACCAGGCTGTAAGCCAGTTGATCGGTGGTCCGCGCAGCGCGGGTCAGGCGTTCAAGATCGAGAAACTGGGCAAAGACCCGCTCCACTACCCCAGGAACGGAAGCGTTCACTTAAGCTCCGGGAAACGTGCGGTACCGCTCATGCCCGCCAGCAAGCCTTCGACTTTTGGCAATCCGGCCACCAGCAGCAAGGTCTGACTGCCCTCATCGATCCGCGCACCGAAGCGCTTGATGGTCGCGGTCAATGGCTTGCCGGTTTCGTCGGGAACGAAGCTGAAGGTCTGGCCGGCCTTGAGTTTGCCCATCCAGCGGGACGGCACCAGCAGATGGATTTCCAGGGTACGGTTATCGACGATTTCCATCAGCGGCGTGCCGGGGGCAACACTTTCGTAGCGCTGGACCTTACGCTCCACGATCTGCCCGTCATACGGCGCAATCACGCTGCAACGCTTGACCTGAACCTGATAGACACTGGATTGCGCCTGGGTTTCGGCAACCCTGGCTTCGGCACGGGCGACCTCGAAACGGCCGACCGAATTGAGCGCTGCCAGTTGTCGGTTATGCGCCAGTTCTTCACTGGCTCCGCGACTGGCAGCCTGGGAAGCGTTGAGCTGGGCCTGATAGGCCGAGCAATCGAAACGCGCCAGGGTATCGCCCTTGTTGAAGGTCTCGCCTTCACGCAACGGCAGGTCCACTACCCGCCCGGCCAGTTCGCTGGCCAGCACGGCCTGATCCTGCGCACGCAGGACACCACGCGCCTCACTGGAGGCCGCTGTCTGAGCGCCTGTCGCAGCGTTATCCAACAACGGATCAACCTCGGCAGGGGTTTGCGCCTGAGCCACGCACACCACACCGAACAAACCGAAAAACAAACCGTGCAAACACCGCATACCGGAGACTCCTTGTCGGATGAAGTCAGTCTACGGCAGCCGCGATGAGCGTCAAGCCAATAGCCAGTATCTTTGATCTGCGGTGGCTGTTATTTGTCTACACGGGCCTTGAAGTCTGTGTGGGAGCGGATTCATTCGCGAAAAGCCTCGCGAATGAATTGGCTCCTACTGATGACTGAGGTATCTCAAATCAATCCGGCATCCACGACCCATTGTTCCAGTGCCACAAGGTCCGGAATCCGCGCCACGTTTTCGCCGGCCTGCACGGCGGCCAGTTCCAGTTCGGCCAACGGAACGTCCACATAGCTCAACTGGCTGTCGACCTTGAAAGAACGCGGAATGCCCTGGGTCAGCAAGGCGATGAACCTGATCTCGTTGCGTCCGCCCAGGGCGTTGAGCACCACGATGCGGGCCCGGCCTCCCACGCGGGGGCGGCCGCCACAGGCTGCCTCGAAACTGATCAGCGGCAATTTCAGCTCACGCCAGCTGATCGGCCCCAGATACCACTCGGGCGTATCCGGCCCGGCCGTACAATCCTGATAGTCGATCAACTCTGCGACCGCGACATTGGGCAGCAACAGGCAGCGGTCGCTCAACGGCAGAACCAATCCTGTAAGCGTGGTCAGACGGCTGGCCTGCAAGGCTTTTTCAGACATCGACCTGACTCCAGTGCGCAATGCTTTCCAGCAGAGCCGACTCTTGATACGGCTTGCTCATGTACTCGTTGACGCCAATGGCCATGGCCCGGTCGCGGTGTTTCTGGCCGGAGCGGGAAGTGATCATGATGATTGGCAGGTCCTTGAGTCGTTCGTCCTGGCGAATCTGGCTGGCGACCTCGAAACCGTCCATGCGCGGCATTTCGATATCCAGCAGCATGACATCCGGCATGTGCTCCTGTAGCAGGCCCATGGCGTCGATGCCGTCCTTGGCGGTCAGCACATGCATGCCATGGCGTTCCAGCAGACGGCTGGTGACTTTACGCACGGTCACCGAATCATCGACCACCATGACCAGCAGAGGCCGGGTGTGTTCGACTTCACTGAAGGCCGGCGCGGCAATGCCCTGCACCTGCTGCATCTGTGCGCGGCTCTGCATGACCCGAATCTGTGCCAGCAGGTCAAGAATGAAAATCACGCTGCCATCGCCAAGAATGGTCGCTCCGGAGATGCCCTGTACGCGGAAAAACTGAGGGCCGAGGCTCTTGACCACGATTTCACGCGAGCCCGCCAGGGCATCGACCTGCACCGCCAGCCACTGGTCCTGCAAATGCACCAACAATACCGGCAATGGCTGTAACTGGCCGGCAAACCGGGGCTGGACGCCATGCAGCAACTCGCCCAGATAGCGCAATTCATAACTGCGTCCGCCATAGCGATAACGCGGCGGACTGGTCTGGTAGCAACTCTCCAGGTCGTTGGGCAGGACCTGCACAATGCCGTCGATGGTATTGAGCGGCACCGCATATTGCTCCTCGCCACACTGCACCATCAGGGCGCGGTTCACCGACACCGAATAAGGCAGGCGAATCCGGAAACTGGTGCCCTGTCCCGGCACCGAGTCGATGACGATCGAGCCGCCCAGTTGCTTGACCTCGGCATGCACCACATCCATGCCGACACCACGCCCGGAAATCTGGGTGATGATTTCGGTCGTGGAAAACCCGGCCTGGAGAATGAAGGGCAAGACCTCGTCATCGGACAGCTGCGCATCTTCCTGGATCATGCCGCGCTTGATCGCCTTGCGCCGCACGGCGGCAATATCGACGCCGGAACCGTCATCGCTCAGCTCGATAACGATATCGCTGCCTTCATGCATCAGGTTCAACTGGATATGGCCCTGCTCCGGCTTACCGGCAGCCAGGCGCTTTTCGGTGCTTTCCAGGCCATGATCCACCGCATTGCGCAGCATGTGCTCAAGGGGCGCGACCATCCGTTCAAGAATCGTGCGATCCATTTCGCCGTCGGCATTGCCGACATCGAAACCGACATTCTTGTGCAGTTGCGTAGCGACCTGGCGCACCACGCGGCGCAAGCGCGGCACCAGCCGCTCGAAAGGCACCATGCGGGTTCGCATCAGGCCTTCCTGCAACTCCGTATTGACCTTGGCCTGCTGCTGCAACAGCGTTTTCGCATCCCGGGCACGACTGCCGAGGGTTTCCTTGAGGTCCATCAGGTCGGAAGCAGACTCGAACAAGGCTCGCGACAACTGCTGAAGCTGTGAATGCCGATCCATTTCCAGCGGGTCGAATTCTTCGTAGCCCAGACGCTCGGCCTGTACCTGATCGCGACTGAGAATTCGGCCCTGAGTCTCGATATCCAGGCGCCGCAACTGGTCACGCATACGTTCGATGGTGGTTTCCATCTCTGCCAGAGTGACTTGCGAATCAATGATCTGCTGTTCGATGCGGCCACGGAAAATCGAGGTTTCACCAGCCAGGTTGACCAGCGTCTCCAGTTGTTCGGCGGCCACCTTGACCGTTTCCGGACCGCTGCGCTCGGCGTCAGGCTCGTTGCTGCCCGGCTGCGCGGGAGGCGCCACAACCGGCGCGGGCACCGGCACTTCAATGATCGGGGTGTGCACGACCGGGTCGAGGCTGGCCAGCTTGCGGATGTTTTCGATCAGCAAGGCAGCGCTGGGCAAAGGTTTGTCGGCACGCACGGCATCGAGCATGTCGAGCAACAGGTCATGGCCACTTTGCAGCAGGCTCAACATCAGCGGGCTCGGCTGCAGCTCGCCCCGTGAAAGCCCTTCGTAGAGGGATTCAAGTTCATGGGCCAGATCGCCGATGGGGGCAATCTCGACCATGCGTGCACCACCCTTGAGGGTGTGCAGGTCGCGCAACAGGTTTTCCACTTCCAGCAGGTTCTGCGGATCGGCCTGCCAGCGCGCCAAGGCTGCGCCCGAGCTTTCACTGAGGTCGAAGCCCTCCTCAAGAAAGATTTCCAGCAGTTCCGGGTCGCGCTCCGCCGAGTCCTCGACCGGAGATTCGACCGGTTCGCAAACCGCTTCGAGCGCACTGTCGGAGGCAATAAAGGTGCCCTGGCGAAAACTGCCGATGGCTTCGATCAGCGGCGCAGGATCGGTCAGTCGATGCTGGTTCTGCAGTTGTTCCAGCATGCGCGCCAGATGGTTGTGGCTGGCGCGCAGCAGACCCGCCAATTCAGGCGAGTAACTGTAACGGCGGTCCACCAGGCCTTCATACAAGACTTCCAGCTCATGACCCAGCGCGGCCACCGGCACGATTTCGGCCATGCGTGCGCCGCCCTTGAGGGTATGCAGGTCGCGTTGCAACGAAGACAGCGGCAGCGGGTTTTCCGGGTCCTCCAGCCAGCGCTGCAAGGCATGCCCGGCGCTGTCGAGAATATCGACGGCTTCTTCGAGAAAGATTTCCACGATCTCGCCATCAAGATCCGTCAGCTCGGCATTCGCCGTTTCGTTCGCCAGTTGTGCAGTGGCCGCATTGAATTCGGTAATGCTCGGCGCCCGCACGCCATCGCTCTTGATAAGGCCCATCGCAGAAGGGTCCAGTGCCTCGTCGAGCAGTTCATGCAAGGCACGAATACATTCCGGGCGCGGGTCGACATCCTGACCGGCGGCCACCTGATCGAGCATGTTGATCAAGGCTTCATGGGCATTCTCGGCTTCGCTGAAGAAGCGCTCGCTGACCGCAAGACTGCTTTCCTCAACCGCGCCATACAGGTCCAGCAAGGCCTCGCACAGCTCATCGACCTGGGGCAGATCGGCCAGATGGGCGCCGTGGCCGAGAGTCGTCAATTCATCGAGCAAGGCGCTCAGTTCCTGCCGCTCGCCGGGATGTTCGCGCCAGCGCTGCAACAGGTTCTCGGCGTCCAGAACGATATCCATGCCTTCGGCCAGAAAGGTGGCGATCAGCTTGGGATTGCGCTTGATGCGCAAGCCACTGTCCGACTCGCGCAATGCCGTGGTGAGTCGCTCATTGAGCAGCTTGTGGGCCGCATCGATCAATCTGGCCGCTCCGGGAATCTCGGCCAGAGGCTCGCTGTCCAGTTGTTCGAGTCCCTGGTGCAGCAACGGCTCGGCACTGCGCAGCAACTTGAGCTCCGGCGTGCCGATGGCAATCAGGTTGGCCTTGTACTCACGCACCAGTTGATCCAGCGGGCTGGCCAGTTCGGCAATCGGCAATACGCCAGCCATGTGTGCGCTGCCTTTGAGGGTATGCAGCGAACGCAACAAGGCGTCGCTGATCGAAGGCGCAGCACTGTGTTCGGCATGGTCGAGGTAACGAGCAAGCGCACCGAGATGCCCCAGTGCTTCCTGACGGAAGATCTCCACCAGTTGCGGGTCTAGATCCTCGCCATCACGAACAGTCGCGGGCATGCTTTGCGGCGCTTCCAGGCCATTGGCCAAGGCATGCGCACGGGCAGCCAACAGGTCGACATCGTTGCGCTGACGCTGCGCATCCTGTGCAAAATCACTGATCACCGAAGGCAGCAGGGCCAGCACTTCGTTCAACAACTGCTGCACTTCCAGGCCTGGCATGACGCTGCCTTCCAACACCCGGTTGAGCAGGTTTTCCACCGACCAGGCCAGTTCGCTCAGGACCAGCGCACGCACCATCCGCCCGCTGCCCTTCATGGTGTGGAAAGCCCGGCGCACTTCGGTCAATGCCGGGTTGTCGTCATTGCCCGCGCCAGCCAGAGAAGCAAACCAGCGCGGCAGGTATTCGCGTAGCGCATCCAGCACTTCCTCGGTTTCTTCGAGGAAGACTTCGCGCAACTCCTCGTCCACCGCGTCTTCACCGGCGGGCGGCGGCAACAGGCTGGCCGGCATGTTGCGGGCTGGCGGGTTGACCGCAGAAACCGGGCTGGCCAGCACCTGGGCGATGGTTTGTGCCGGGCTGACGAGCACCTGGCGTTCATCCAGTTCGAGCAATTCGTCCTGGGTAATGACTTCATCGAGCAACGGCACGTCCAGCGTGTCCGGAGCAGGCGAATAACCCAGTCGGGCGAGACTTTGCTGGGCCATGTCGAGGATCTGGTTGCCCGGCGCCTCGTGATCCTCGCCCATGCGTTCCAGGTAATACTCGATCCCGGTCAGCGTGTCGGCCAGGCAATCGAGCTGGGTCCAGGTGGGACGGTTATCGTCCACCAGCAATTGCTCGACAATGTATTCGTTGCAGGCCGCCAGCAGGCTCGCCGCACGGGCCAGCGGGATCATCGCCAGGGCGCCACGCACCTGGGTCAGCAAGGCACACAGTGGTTCAAGCCGCTGGCGGTCCCATTCACCATTGATGTAATCGAGGATCACATCCTTGGCCTGCTGCAGGACCAGTCGCGCTTCGCGAATCACCAGTTGATGGATCTGCATCAGGTCGGTGGTCGGCAGGCGGCTGTCTTCTTCGCTGGCCTGCTCGGCGCTGCCGATCATTCCGGCCAGGGTCGACTCGACATACAGCAGCGCGCCAGCCACATCCATCAGCGCAGCATCGCTGGCTTCGCGCTGCCCCTGTGCCAGCCCCAGAACCACCGCCAACTGATCGATGATCACCTTGCGCGGCTGGCCAAAACCGAGCACCGCCAGGGTATCGGCAATCTGCCGCAACGGCGGCAGCAGCGCATTGAGTTCACTGACGGACTGGCGGTCGCCACGCACGAAGACGTCCAGCCGTTCCTTGACCCGCACCAGACCTTCGCACAAGGCCACGATCACCGAACGCATCGCATCGCGATCCGGCCCGGCCATGCGCGCGCGTTCTTCATTGACCACGTCATTGCCAGGCAAGGCTTCGGCCAGGGCGTACTGATCCTTGAGGTCCTGCATCTTCGGCGCCTGACTGTCGGATTTGGCGATGTAGAACAGCAGGCTTTTCAGCAGCTCTTCAGGCGCGGCCTGGTTAATGCCTTCGATTCCCTGTTCCAGCAGACGCTTGAGTTCCTTGTCTGCATCCTTCAACAGGCTGCGCAACGCGGGACTGTTGGTGAAGTTGCCGTTGGCCATGGTTTCCACCAGCGCCGAGGCGATACGCCACAGCGGGCCGAGCGGTGCGTCTTCACACAACAGCTCCAGACGTGCAAAGACCCTGGCCATGAAACCCAGTTGGGTCTGCACATCCTTTTCACGCATCAGCCCCGCCAACGCGGCCTGCAGGGTCTGGCGCAACTTGCGCAGCAAATCGGGCAATTCCGGGGTGTTGCGCAACGCCAGGGTCTCGGCGTCGAGCGGCGGGACGCTGACCAGTTGTGGAGCGAACAGGCTGGTTTCGGACAACAGGCTTTCGCCACGGGCGCTGCGCAGGTCGTTGAGCAACGGCAGGACGATCAGGGGCAGATCGCGCCGGGCGGAATGAACCCGCTCCAGATACACCGGCAGTTGGGTCATGGCCTGATCCAGCAATTGCATGGACTCGGCCTGCTGGGTCACGCGATTCTGTTGCAGGGCCAGCGCCAGTTGTTCGATTTCCTCGGCGAGCAGTGCCGCGCCATAGAACTCGATCATTTGCAGGCTGCCATGCACCTGATGCACGAGGTTCAGGCACTCGGCCATGGCCGCAGTGTTCGCCGGTTCGCTGGCGAACTCGTCCAGCGCCTGACGGGCCTGCCGGAGGGTTTCCGCTATCTCGCCCTTGAGCCACTCCAGGGCGACATAATCGCGACGATCAGCCATGCAGAATCCTGCCTCTTGCCCAATCAAGACTGTTCATGTGCGCAGCATCATCCGATTTCCCGGGATGGCGGCAAGGCAAACCCCGAGACCGAGCGGCGCATTTCACTGGCCATTTTCGCCAGATTGCCGATGCTTTCGGCTGTGGCCGCCGTACCCGAGGTGGTTTGCGTGGTGGTCTGCTGAATCACGGTCATGGTCTGTGATATCTGCCCGGCAGACGACGCCTGTTGGCGCGCCGCATCGGTGATACTTTCGATCAGTTCGGCCAGCACTCGGGAAACGCCTTCGATTTCTTCCAGCGCCACTCCGGCATCCTGCGCCAGCCGGGCGCCACGCACCACCTCGCTGGTAGTCTGCTCCATGGAGATGACCGCTTCGTTGGTGTCGTTCTGAATGGCGCGTACCAGCATCTCGATCTGTTTGGTCGCGGACGATGAACGCTCGGCCAGCCGCTGGACCTCGTCGGCAACCACGGCAAAGCCGCGCCCGGCATCGCCAGCCATGGACGCCTGAATCGCCGCGTTGAGCGCCAGGATATTGGTCTGGTCGGCAATGTCGTCGATCAGGCTGACGATGTCGCCAATTTCCTGGGAGGACTCGCCCAGCCGCTTGATGCGTTTGGCGGTGTCCTGAATCTGTTCGCGAATGTTGTCCATGCCATGGATGGTGTTATGCACCACCTCGTTGCCCTTGTTGGCGATGGCTACCGAGCGCTCCGCCACTGCTGAGGATTCCGAGGCATTGGCCGAAACCTGATCGATGGAAACCGCAATGTCGGTGATCGCGGCCGAAGCGGCACTGATCTGCAACGCCTGATGCTCGGACGCCGCCGCCAGTTGCATGGCTGTGGCCTGGGTATCCTGGACCGCCGCCGCAACCTGCTCGGCGGTGAGGTTGATGGTCACCACCAGCTCGCGCAACTGGTCGATTGAGTAATTGATGGAGTCGGCAATCGCTCCGGTGAAATCCTCGGTTACCGAAGCGGTCACGGTCAGGTCGCCGTCGGCGAGATTTTCGATCTCATCGAGCAGGCGCATGATCGCGTGCTGGTTGCGCTCGTTCTTCTGCGCGGTTTCCCGCAACTGGCGATTGGTCTCGCGCACCATCACCAGACCGATGAGGATGATCGACATCAACGCCAGCAGGCCGAGCACGTACTCGCCGATGGAGTTGGCCGAGCGGGTGGTCGCCAGGTTTTCCAGGCCGTTGGCCAGGTTCGAGGCTTCATCGAGCAGTGTCTGGGAAGTATTGAAGATATTGCCCGACGCTTCACGCACCTGGAACAGCTCGGGAGAGGTTTCGAGAATCTCGTCGACCGAGCCGGAAACGAACTCGAAAAGCTCGGAGATTTCCGCCAGCCGCGCCCGTGCATCCCGGTCCTCGACCTGGGCGATGCGCATGCTCGGATTACCTTCGAGCATGCCATTGAGCACCCGCCCGAACTGGCTGGCATCGCGGCCAAAGGCGTCGGCGGCCTGCACTGCGGTTTCGTCTCCGGACAGAACCGTATTCACCGCACCAAGAATCCGTTCCGCCAACAGGGCCTGACGCTGCGCCAATACCACCTGACTGGCGGGCGCATGGCTCTTGAGCAGGATTTCAACGACCTTTTCGTACTCGACCTGCAATTGCGGAATGGTTTCGGACAGGGTCGCAGCCACTTGGTGCAGCGACAGGACCGTCTGTTCGCTGGCCAGAATCACATCGGCATTCTTGCGCAGGTTTTCCCAGTCGTTCTGTACCGTGTGCAGCTCTTCGCGCACAGCCGACGGCGCAGCCGGCAGCCCCGTGGCCGGATCGCCTTTTTTCAGGTAACCCCAGCGCAGATCGAAATCGTTGCGTGCATCGGTCAGCAACTTGAAGGCCTGCGCCTTGCCGGCCGCAGCCTCGGTGGCGTTCTTGGCAATACGCTGGGACAACACGCGCAGCTCACCGGCATGCCCGATGTACTGTTTGTCGTAGTTCGACTGGGTGTTGAGGTACGTAAAGTTGGCGAACAACAAAATAATGAAGACGATGAGCGCAACGAACAACAGAATGATCTGCGCCCGGCTCTGTGCGCCTTCCAGTGACCTGCCAGTCTTACTCATTAATCAGGCCCTCACCTGGACCAACCGCGATTCGTGAAACACAACACGCCCGACTATGCCGGGCCGACCTGTCACTCAAGATGCAACGTCCATGAAATCCGCGGATTGCGCCAGCGCCCAGGGGCTGAACACCAGCCAGGCCTGCTCGCGCAGGAACTGCCCGCGCAAGAACGGTGTCACCGCCGCGTCAGGTACGCCAAGCGTTTCGGGCATCAGGCTCAACTGACTGAAATGCTGCATGCCCAGGACTTCATCCACCAACAGGCCGGCGAACACGTCCTGGTGCTCCACGACCAGTACCCGTCGCTGCTTGCGCACTTGAGACAGTTCGTGACCGAAGAAACCGCACAGATCCAGAAGCGGCAACAGCCGTCCGCGCAGATTGGCCATGCCCACTACCCATGGCTTGACGCCGGGCATCACGGCATAGCGTGGCTCATGCAGAATTTCGGCGATTTCACCCATGGGAGCCACAAAACGCTGCTCGCCCATGCGAAAGCCGATACCGCTCCAGTCCTGCTGATGGGTTTCCTGTAAAGGCAAGCCTGCCGCCAGGCAACGGCACCGCTGATCGATATCGAGCAGCAGTTCAAAGGCAGTACGCGACTCGACCATGAAAGACCCGGCTATCAGCCGGCCAGCACCGCGTTCAGGGTTTTCATCAGGGTTTCTTCGTCCACCGGTTTGGTCAGATAATCCCTGGCGCCCTGGCGCTTGCCCCAGACCTTGTCGGTTTCCTGGTCCTTGGTGGTGATCATGATCACCGGGATCATGTTGGTGTCGGCGTCCTTGGTAAGCTGGCGGGTGGCCTGAAAACCGTTGAGCCCCGGCATGACGATATCCATCAGTACCGCATCGGGCTTTTCCTGACGGGCCAGGGCCACGCCATCGGCGCCGTTTTCCGCCTTCAAAACCTCATGCCCGTGCTTTTCGAGCATGCCGGTGAGTTTGTACATTTCGGTCGGCGAATCATCGACGATCAGTATTCGAGCCATGGTGTTCCCCATCAGGTTGCGAGCTCACGCTCAGGACGCAAGCATCACGATATTTGTTGTTCTACTGCAACGAAGCCAGGCACGTGCGCCTTGATGGCGTTCAATAGTTCTTCCTTGCTGAAAGGCTTGGTCAGGAACTGGTCGGAACCGACAATCCGCCCCTTGGCCTTGTCGAACAACCCGTCCTTGGAAGAAAGCATGATGACCGGAGTCGACTTGAAGGCCCGGTTGTTCTTGATCAACGCACAGGTCTGATAGCCGTCCAGGCGCGGCATCATGATATCGACAAATATGATTCGCGGATGGTTGTCGGCGATCTTGGCCAGCGCATCGAAGCCGTCGATGGCGGTAATGACTTCACAGCCGACGTTCTTGAGCAACGTTTCGGCGGTGCGGCGGACGGTCTTCGAGTCGTCGATGACCATGACCTTCAATGCTGTGGCGTACTGTTCCATATGTGTTCTTCCGTCGCCGCAGCGATTTCTGCGTGTTCTGCGCGGCACTGGAGCCGGATCGTGATCCATTAAGGCAGAAGACCGGATGCCGAGCCTTTTTAGCACACTCTCCAGACTCAATCCATAAAGCGCTGCCCCTTGACCCGAAGCAATCGGAGCGCCACCCTGACGCCTATTTCAAGGCCGCCGTGGCCGTTATCGATCAGAGGATATTACCCATGAGCGTTCGCTTAGGGATTGTCATGGACCCCATTGAGCGCATCTCCTATAAAAAGGACAGCTCGCTGGCCATGCTGCTTGCCGCACAGGAACGTGGCTGGTCGCTGTTCTACATGGAGCAGCAGGACCTGTACCAGAACGCCGGTCAGGCGCGCGCGCGGATGAAACCGCTGAAGGTTTTTGCCGACCCTGCGCACTGGTTCGAGCTGCAGGACGAAATCGATACCGGCCTGGACGATCTGGACGTGATCCTGATGCGCAAGGATCCGCCATTCGACATGGAGTTCGTCTACACCACTTACCTGCTGGAACAGGCCGAACGTGCTGGCGTGCTGATCGTCAACAAGCCGCAGAGCCTGCGCGACTGCAACGAAAAGCTGTTCGCCACGCTGTTCCCGCAGTGCACGCCGCCAACCCTGGTCAGCCGTCGCCCGGACATTCTGCGTGAATTTGCCGCGCAGCACGGCGATGTGATCCTCAAGCCGCTGGACGGCATGGGCGGCGCCTCGATCTTCCGCCACCGGGCAGGCGATCCGAACCTGTCGGTGATTCTGGAAACCCTGACCGCCCACGGCACCCAGCAAATCATGGCGCAGGGCTATCTGCCGGCAATCAAGGACGGCGACAAGCGCATTCTGATGGTCGACGGCGAACCTGTGCCCTACTGCCTGGCACGCATCCCGGCTGCCGGCGAAACCCGCGGCAACCTGGCGGCTGGCGGCCGTGGCGAAGCACGTCCGCTAACTGACAAGGATCGCTGGATCGCTGAGCAGATCGGGCCTACCTTGCGTGAAAAAGGGCTGCTCTTCGTCGGTCTGGACGTGATCGGCGAGCACCTTACCGAAATCAACGTCACCAGCCCGACCTGCATTCGCGAGATCGACAATGCTTTCGGCACCAACATCGGCGCCATGCTGATGGACGTGATCGAGAAGAAGCTGCAGGCGCGGTAAGCTCCTTCCGCGGATGAATTCGCTCCCGCAGCCTGTGTGCAGGAGCGGATTCATTCACGAAAAGACTATGATAAAACGGATTTTGAACGAGACACTGAACCGCCAATGACCTCCATGGCCAGAAACGACCTGCCCCTCGAACTGTCGACCGTGGGTGTGCGTCCAGCCGATCGTCTGGGCTTCACCATGATGATTGCCGCGCTGATCCATGCTGCGGTGATTCTTGGCGTGGGCTTCACTTATGTAAAACCGGAACAGATCTCCCAGACCCTGGAAATCACCCTCGCTACCTTCAAAAGCGAAGAAAAGCCAAAGCAGGCCGATTTCCTGGCGCAGGACGATCAACAGGGCAGCGGCACGCTGGACAAGGCCGAAACGCTGAAGACCACGGAAATCGCGCCCTATCAGGACACCAAGGTCAACAAGGTCACGCCGCCACCAGCCAACAAGCCCGTGGTCAAACAGGAAGCCGCGAAAACCGCAGTTTCCACAACGGCGCCTTCCCCGCAGCAAACCATCGCCAAGCGCGAGGAAGTCAAACCCGAGCCAGCCGTCAAGGAAGCGCCTTCCTTCGACAGCTCGCAACTGAGCAATGAAATTGCCAGCCTGGAAGCCGAACTGTCGGCCGAACAGCAACTGTATGCCAAACGACCGAAGATCCATCGACTGAACGCCGCCTCGACCATGCGCGACAAGGGCGCCTGGTACAAGGATGACTGGCGCAAGAAGGTCGAGCGGGTCGGCAACCTGAATTACCCGGAAGAAGCCCGCCGCCAGCAGATCTACGGAAACCTGCGCCTGCTGGTGTCCATCAACCACGATGGCTCGCTGTATGAAGTGCTGGTTCTGGAATCGTCGGGGCATCCCCTGCTGGATCAGGCTGCGCAACGAATTGTGCGTCTGGCAGCACCATTTTCGCCGTTCACCGGCGATCTGGCCGATATCGATCGACTGGAAATCATCCGCACCTGGAAGTTTGCACGCGGTGACAAGCTGTCCAGCAACTGACGGTCTCTTCACAAACCAGAGGGGATGCTACAACTGACAGTTGTCAGGCTGGCCCCGCAGCGCCACACTAAGGCTCATGAAAAACGTATCCCCAAGCTATCTCAAGCACCAGTTCCTGATTGCGATGCCGCACATGCATGATCAGAACTTCGCGCAGACCTTGACGTATATCGTCGAGCACAACGCCAATGGTGCAATGGGTCTGGTGATAAACCGCCCACAGAACCTGAATCTGGCCGATGTACTGGAACAACTGCGGCCGGAGCTGCCCGCTCCCGTACGTTGCCAGTACATCCCCATTCATGCAGGTGGTCCGGTACAGACTGACCGTGGTTTTGTGCTGCATCCTAGCGGCCAGGTATTCCAGGCAACGGTCGAGCTGGGCGGCGTCTCGCTGTCCACTTCCCAGGACGTGCTGTTCTCCATCGCCGACGGCTACGGTCCCGATCAGAATGTGATTGCCCTTGGCTACGCCGGCTGGGACGCGGGTCAACTGGATGCCGAAATGGCCGCCAATGCCTGGCTGACCTGCCCGTTCGATCCGGCAATCCTGTTCGATACCGACAGCGAACTGCGGCTCGACGCAGCGGCTGCGCGGCTGGGGATCAATCTCAATCTGCTTTCGACACAGGCGGGCCACGCCTGATGGCTGCATTGCGCCTGCTTCTGGGTTTCGACTACGGCACCAAACAGATCGGCATTGCGGTCGGCCAGGCCATTACCGGCCAGGCGCGTGAGCTTTGCACCCTCAAGGCGCAGAACGGCGTGCCGGACTGGGACAAGGTCCAGGCGCTGATCAACGAGTGGAAACCCGACGCTATCGTGGTTGGCCTGCCGCTGAACATGGATGGCACGCCCAGCGAAATGAGCGCCCGCGCCGAGAAGTTCTCGCGCAAGCTCAATGGCCGCTTCAATATCCCGGTCTACACCCACGACGAACGCCTGACCACCTTTGAAGCCAAGGGCGAGCGTATGGCGCGTGGCGGCCAGCGTGGCAGCTATCGCGACAACCCGGTGGATGCAATCGCCGCCGCACTGTTGCTGCAGGGTTGGCTCGATGCCAACTCCGAGTTGCTGAATGCGTGACTTTTTGCGTCGCAACAGCTTCGAGATACCCGGATTTCAAGTTTCCGCTTGAGCAACGCGCCCCTGGGCAGTGCTCAAGCCTTTCAAGGAGCAATCATGAGCTTGCCCAACCCTTCCAGTCTGATCAGTCAGATGGCCACCGATCTGAGCGCTCACCTGAGCAAGCGCGGCATCAGCGATCCTCGTTTCATCGGCATCCGCACCGGCGGTGTATGGGTCGCGCAGGCGCTGCTCAAGGCTCTGGACAACGATGCGCCGCTCGGCACGCTGGATGTTTCCTTCTATCGCGATGACTTCAGCCAGAACGGCCTGCACCCTCAGGTTCGCCCCTCGGAACTGCCCTTCGAGATCGAGGGCCAGCACTTGGTGCTGATCGATGACGTGCTCATGAGTGGCCGCACCATCCGCGCCGCCCTCAACGAACTGTTCGATTACGGACGTCCGGCCAGCGTCACGCTGGCCTGCCTGCTGGATCTGGACGCCGGTGAATTGCCGATTCGCCCCAATGTGGTCGGCGCGACACTGTCACTGGCACCCGACGAGCGCGTCAAGCTGACCGGCCCCGAGCCGCTGGCGCTCGAACTTCAAGACCTTTCCACCGCCTCAGCCCTTTAAGAGTCCCTTGCGATGACGCCTCTCGACGCCAAGCGCCCGCTGCAACTCAACCATCAGGGTCAGCTGCGCCATTTTCTGTCTCTGGACGGCTTGCCCCGCGAGCTGCTCACTGAAATCCTCGACACGGCTGACTCGTTCCTTGAAGTCGGCGCCCGGGCGGTGAAGAAAGTCCCGCTGTTGCGTGGCAAGACCGTCTGCAACGTGTTCTTCGAGAACTCGACGCGCACCCGTACAACTTTCGAGCTCGCAGCCCAGCGGCTGTCCGCCGACGTCATCACCCTCAACGTCTCGACCTCTTCCACCAGCAAGGGCGAAACGCTGTTCGACACCCTGCGCAATCTGGAAGCGATGTCGTACGGCATGCCGACTCCGGCGCGGCGCACTTCATTGCCGAGCACGTCTGTCCGGAAGTGGCGATCATCAACGGCGGCGATGGCCGTCACGCGCACCCGACCCAGGGCATGCTCGACATGCTGACGATCCGTCGGCACAAGGGCAGTTTCGAGAACCTGTCGGTGGCCATTGTCGGCGACATCCTGCATTCGCGGGTGGCACGCTCGAACATGCTCGCCCTCAAGGCACTGGGCTGCCCCGACATCCGCGTCATCGGGCCGAAAACCCTGCTGCCGGTCGGCATCGAACAATACGGCGTCAAGGTCTACACCGACATGGCCGCCGGCCTGAAGGATGTCGACGTAGTGATCATGCTGCGCCTGCAACGCGAGCGCATGACCGGCGGCCTGCTGCCCAGCGAAGGCGAGTTCTACCGCCTGTTCGGCCTGACCACGGCACGACTGGCCGGCGCGAAGCCGGATGCAATCGTCATGCACCCAGGACCGATCAACCGCGGCGTGGAAATCGAATCGGCGGTGGCCGACGGCCCGCATTCGGTAATTCTCAATCAAGTGACCTACGGGATCGCCGTGCGCATGGCCGTACTGTCCATGGCCATGAGCGGACAAACCGCACAACGACAATTCGAGCAGGAGAACGCCCTGTGAAGCTCAGCATTCTCGGCGCTCGCGTCATTGATCCGAACAGCGGTCTGGATAAAGTTACCGACCTGCACATCGAAGCCTGCAAAATCCTAGCAATCGGCGCGGCGCCTGCCGGCTTCGAGGCCGCGCAAACCATCGACGCCAGCGGCCTGGTCGCCGCTCCGGGTCTGGTGGACCTCAACGTTTCCCTGCGCGAGCCGGGCTACAGCCGCAAAGGCACCATCGCCAGCGAAACCCGCGCGGCAACGGCAGGTGGCGTGACCAGCCTGTGCTGCCCTCCGCGTACCAAACCGGTGCTCGACACGTCAGCGGTTGCCGAGCTGATTCTGGATCGCGCCCGCGAAGCCGGTTACAGCAAGGTTTTCCCGGTCGGCGCACTGAGCAAAGGCCTGGAAGGTGAACAACTGGCCGAACTGATTGCCCTGCGCGACGCCGGTTGCGTGGCTTTCGGCAATGGCCTGAGCAGCTTCAACAATACCCGCACGCTGTGCCGGGCGCTGGAATATGCCGCCACTTTCGACCTGACGGTGATCTTCAATTCCCAGGACCGCGACCTGGCTGAAGGCGGCCTGGCCCATGAAGGCCCGACTGCCAGCTTCCTCGGTCTGGCCGGAATTCCGGAAACCGCCGAGACCGTAGCGCTGGCCCGCGACCTGCTGCTGGTGGAACAAAGCGGCGTGCGTGCGCACTTCAGCCAGTTGACCAGCGCCCGTGGTGCCGCGCTGATCGCTCAGGCGCAAGCCCGCGGCCTGCCGGTCACCGCCGACGTGGCGTTGTATCAACTGATTCTGACCGATGAAGCGCTGATCGACTTCTCCAGCCTGTATCACGTCCAGCCGCCACTGCGCACCCGCGCCGACCGCGACGGTCTGCGTGAAGCGGTGAAATCGGGAGTGATTCAGGCGATTTCCAGCCACCACCAGCCTCACGAGCGTGACGCCAAGCTGGCACCGTTCGGCGCAACCGAGCCGGGCATCAGCAGCGTCGAGTTGCTGCTGCCACTGGCGATGACCCTGGTTGCAGATGGCCTGCTTGACCTGCCGACCCTGATCGCTCGCCTGAGCGCTGGCCCGGCAGCCGCCTTGCGCCTGCCGGCCGGACATCTGAGCGCAGGTTCGGCCGCCGATCTGGTGCTGTTCGACCCGACAGCCTCCACGGTAGCCGGCGAGAACTGGCTGTCCAAAGGCGATAACTGTCCGTTCCTCGGCCATTGCCTGCCGGGCGCGGTACGTTACACGCTGGTGGACGGCCGGATCAGTTACACCGCCTGACCCCGCCTCACGGATGAATACCGTCTTGCCCCGTCGCGGACAAGCCTCCTCCCACAGATTGAAATTCACCCTGTGGAAGGGAGCTTGCCCGCGACAGCGGCATTACAGGCATCAAAAACACATGGGAAGCGGATTCATTCAAGAACAACCTCAGCCGCGCTGCGCATTCCTGATGGAAATCTGGTTATTCATGGTCCAGAAGTCGTACAGCACGCCCAGCAGAAAAAGCCCGCCAGTCAGCAGATAGATCAGCCCGGTAATCCACTTGCCCTGATACATGCGGTGCACGCCGAAAATCCCCAGGAACGTCAGCAGCAGCCACGCCACACTGTAATCGGTGGAGCCCTGGGTGAAGCGCAGGTCGGCTTCACGGTCCATGGCCGGAATCAGAAACAGGTCGATCAGCCAGCCAATCCCCAACAGGCCAAAAGTGAAGAACCAGATGGTCCCGGTCACCGGCTTGCCGTAGTAAAAACGGTGCGCGCCAAGAAAGCCGACGATCCACAGCAGATACCCCAACACCTTGCTGTGCGTATCCGGACGATAGCTGTTCATTTCTTACCCCTTTGAACTGATAGAAAAAAATATGTGTGAGTTTTGTGACTTTCACGCCTTCTTCCGACGTATGGCACAACCCTCTGAATGGACAGGCCAACCCCTTGTAAGCAAAGGGATTGAGCAGAAACTGGAAAGAGTGTGTCGCATAAAACGTAAGGATGCGACTGTGATCGAGTCGACAAATGGGGTCAGGTTTTGTCAAAAAGCTGTTATAAAGTTGCGCGCTGACCACTACGAGCCCTGCCGCATGCGTCCTTTTTTCAAGACATGGCTAACCATTTGCCTATTTATGCCTCTGGCCGCCCACGCCACCAACCGTGAGCAACAGCTTCCTGCGAGCTTCACCGGCTACACCGCGAAGAGCCACTTTTCACCTGTTATCACGCCTCGCACGATTTCTCCGCAGACCACTATCCCGCTGAGCATTCAGAGCACAGCCGAGACTCAGATTCCGGCACCGCGAAAGAATTCAGCCAAGTCGGCAAAAGCCAGGACACTGCCGACCGCCAATGCAAATGCCAAACAAGGCAATGCCGTTGTGAAACGCGCCTTGCAGGCAGTCGGCACCCCTTATCGCTGGGGCGGCAACACGCCTGGCAAGGGACTGGATTGCAGCGGACTGGTGAAATACGCCTTCAACGATGTGCAGGAAGTCGATCTGCCACGCACCTCCAATGCCATGGCCGAAGGTCACGGCCAGAAAGTCGAGCGCAAGGACCTGAAACCGGGCGACCTGCTGTTCTTCAACATCAAGAGCCGCAAGATCAACCATGTCGCCATCTATCTGGGCAATGACCGCTTCGTCCATGCCCCGCGTCGCGGCAAGGCAGTGACCGTCGATACGCTGAAAAAGCCGTACTGGAACAGTCACTACAAGATCGCCAAGCGCGTACTGCCAAAGCAGACAACGCCGCTGCACGTCGCCCAGCGCTGAGAGCAAGGCCTGCCTTCCCGGGCAGGCCACTGCCTGACTAGAAGTTGTCAGGCACCTTGGCCCGTTCACGGGCACTTTCGCGGGTAACCAGCCCCCTCTTCACCAGATCTGCCAGACACATATCCAGGGTCTGCATGCCTATCGAGCCGCTGGTCTGGATGGTCGAGTACATCTGCGCCACCTTGTCTTCGCGGATCAGGTTACGAATCGCCGGGGTGCCCATCATGATTTCATGGGCCGCCACCCGGCCGCCGCCGACCTTCTTGAGCAGCGACTGCGACACCACCGCATGCAGTGACTCGGAGAGCATGGAGCGGATCATGGATTTTTCCTGCGCAGGAAATACGTCCACGACCCGGTCGATGGTCTTGGCTGCCGAAGTAGTGTGCAAGGTGCCAAATACCAGGTGTCCGGTTTCGGCGGCGGTCAGCGCCAGGCGAATGGTTTCCAGGTCACGCAGCTCACCGACCAGAATCACGTCCGGGTCTTCACGCAGGGCCGAGCGCAGGGCCTCCGAGAAGCCCAGCGTATCGCGATGCACTTCACGCTGGTTGACCAGACACTTCTTCGATTCGTGAACGAATTCGATAGGGTCTTCGATGGTCAGGATATGGTGATGCTTGTTGCAGTTCAGGTAATCGATCATCGCCGCAAGGGTGGTCGACTTGCCCGAGCCGGTCGGCCCGGTGACCAGGATCAGGCCACGCGGCACGTCGGTAATCTTGCGAAATATTTCCCCCATCCCCAGATCTTCCATGCTCAGGATCTTCGAGGGAATGGTCCGAAACACCGCGCCAGCACCGCGGTTCTGGTTGAAGGCATTGACCCGAAAGCGTGCGATCCCCGGCACCTCGAACGAAAAGTCGGTCTCCAGGTTTTCCTCGAAAACCTGACGCTGCTTGTCGTTCATGATGTCGTAGATCAGCGCCTTGACCTCCTTGGCATCCAGCGGCGGCAGGTTGATCCGCCGCACATCGCCGTCAACCCGGATCATCGGTGGCAGGCCCGCAGAGAGGTGCAAGTCCGACGCGCCCTGTTTGGCACTGAAAGCCAACAGCTCGGTAATATCCATACAGCTCCTCAATCACATAGAATGCCGCAGACTTTAGCCCTGCTGGCGCAAATCAATGTCCACGATAGCAGCGAACATTTCAACGCTCGAAGCACGAATTAGCGCAGCGGCCCACGCGGCGCAACGCGAACCGTCCGCCATCGGCCTGCTGGCGGTCAGCAAGACCAAGCCGGCCAGCGATCTGCGCGAGGCCTTTGCTGCCGGTCTGCGCGACTTTGGCGAGAATTATCTGCAGGAAGCCCTGGGCAAACAGCTCGAATTGGCCGACCTGCCCTTGTGTTGGCATTTCATCGGCCCCATTCAGTCGAACAAGACGCGCGCTATCGCCGAGAACTTCGCCTGGGTACATTCCGTGGATCGCCTGAAAATCGCTCAACGCCTGTCCGAACAACGGCCTGACAACCTTGAGCCGCTCAATATCTGCATTCAGGTCAATGTCAGCGGCGAAGCGAGCAAATCGGGTTGCACGCCCCAGGACCTCCCGGCGCTGGCTACCGCCATCGGCGAATTACCGCGCCTGAAACTGCGCGGGTTGATGGCAATTCCCGAACCGACAGAAGACAGCGCCGCACAGAACGCCGCGTTTGCTGCCGTGCGCAAGCTGCAAGAACAGCTGAACCTGCCACTGGACACACTTTCCATGGGCATGAGCCACGACCTGGAGGCCGCCGTTGCACAGGGCGCGACCTGGGTGCGGATCGGCACTGCTCTTTTTGGCGCCCGTGACTACGGCCAGCCATAACCCCACGTATAAGGACCCCTGTCATGAGCAAGACTCGTATCGCCTTTGTCGGCGCCGGAAACATGGCCGCCAGCCTGATCGGCGGGCTGCGCGCCCAGGGAGTGGAAGCTGCACAGATCCGCGCCAGTGATCCGGGCGCCGAAACCCGCGAGCGGATCGCCGCCGAACATGGCATTGTCGTCGTTGCCGATAACGCAGAAGCCATCGAAGGCGCGGATGTGGTGCTGCTGGCAGTCAAGCCGCAAATGATGAAAGCCGTTTGCGAAGCCTTGCGCCCGAGCCTGAAACCTCAGCAACTGATAGTCTCCATTGCCGCAGGTATCACGTGTGCCAGCATGACCCAGTGGCTGGGCGAACAGCCGATCGTGCGTTGCATGCCCAATACCCCGGCGCTGCTGCGCCAGGGCGTCAGCGGTCTGTACGCCACCGACAAGGTGAACGGCACGCAACGCGATCAGGCCGAGCAGTTGCTGTCGGCGGTAGGCATTGCGGTATGGCTGGATGAAGAGAAGCAACTGGATGCCGTGACGGCTGTTTCCGGCAGCGGTCCGGCGTATTTCTTCCTGATGATCGAAGCGATGACCACTGCGGGCGTAAAACTGGGGCTGCCTGAAGAGGTCGCGAAAAAACTCACCCTGCAAACCGCTCTCGGTGCCGCGTTGATGGCCACCGGAAGCGATGTGGATGCAGCCGAATTGCGTCGTCGCGTCACCTCCCCTGCCGGCACCACGGAAGCCGCCATCAAGGCATTCCAGGCGGGTGGTTTTGAAGCGCTGGTAGAAACGGCCCTCAGCGCCGCCGACAATCGTTCGGCAGAGCTGGCCGAACTACTGGGCAAATAATTTTCTAGGCCTTTCTGGAGCAGATCGATGATTGGATTGAACACCGCTGCAATTTACGTCTTGCAAACCATCGGCAGTCTTTATCTGTTGATCATCCTGCTGCGCTTCGTGCTGCAACTGGTGCGGGCGAACTTCTACAACCCGCTGAGCCAGTTCACCGTAAAAGCCACCCAGCCCTTGCTCAAGCCTCTGCGCCGGATCATTCCGAGCGTGTTTGGCCTGGACATGTCTTCCCTGGTGCTGGCGATCATCGTGCAACTGGTGCTCATGGCCCTGACCCTGCTGCTCAGCTATGGCACCACCGGTGATCCACTGCACCTGTTGCTGTGGGCGATCATTGGCGTGACCGCGCTGTTCCTGAAGATATTCTTCTTTGCCCTGATCATCAGCGTGATCCTGTCCTGGGTTGCACCGGGCAGCCACAATCCGGGCGCCGAGCTGGTCAACCAGATCTGCGAACCGGCACTGGCGCCGTTCCGCAAGATCCTGCCCAATCTGGGCGGCCTGGACCTCTCGCCGATCATCGCCTTCCTGGTGCTCAAGCTGCTGGATATGCTGGTCATCAACAACCTGGCGGCCATGAGCATGATGCCGCAGGTTCTGCGCATGCTGATCTGACTCTTTCGCGGATGAATTGGCTCCTACAGCCTGTGTGGGAGCGGATTCATCCGCGAAGACCATTTACTTTGTTGCCGCTCCCCCCCGCGATCTTTAGACTTACGCCTCATTCAAGCGAGAGCAGGGTCGATGCCCACGGTCTTCCCCCACGATTCTGTCGGTCTGGTCACACCGCAACTGGCGCATTTCAGCGAGCCCCTGGCCCTGGCCTGCGGTCGTTCCTTGCCAGCCTACGACCTCATTTATGAAACCTACGGCCAGCTCAACGCTGCGCGCAGCAACGCCGTACTGATCTGCCATGCACTCTCCGGGCATCATCATGCTGCCGGCTTCCACAGCCCGGAAGATCGCAAGCCCGGTTGGTGGGACAGTTGCATCGGTCCCGGCAAGCCTATCGATACCAACAAGTTCTTCGTGGTCAGCCTGAACAATCTGGGCGGCTGCAACGGCTCGACCGGTCCCAGCAGCATCGACCCGGAAACCGGCAAGCCGTTCGGCGCCAACTTCCCGGTGGTGACCGTGGAAGACTGGGTCAACAGTCAGGCACGGCTCGCCGACCGGCTGGGTATCGAGCAGTGGGCGGCGATTGTCGGCGGCAGCCTGGGCGGCATGCAGGCGCTGCAATGGACCATCAGCTACCCCGATCGCGTACGCCATTGCCTGGCAATCGCTTCGGCGCCAAAGCTGTCGGCACAGAACATCGCCTTCAACGAGGTCGCCCGTCAGGCGATTCTCACCGACCCGGAATTCCACGGCGGGTCCTTCCAGGAACAGGGCGTGATTCCCAAGCGCGGCCTGATGCTGGCGCGCATGGTCGGGCATATCACCTATCTGTCCGATGATTCCATGGGCGAGAAATTCGGCCGAGGCCTCAAGAGCGAAAAGCTCAACTACGACTTCCACAGCGTGGAATTCCAGGTCGAAAGCTACCTGCGCTATCAGGGCGAAGAGTTTTCCGGGCGCTTCGATGCCAACACGTATCTGTTGATGACCAAGGCGCTGGACTACTTCGATCCGGCAGCGAACTTCGATGACAACCTGGCAAAAACCTTCGCCGCAGCCACCGCGAAGTTCTGCGTGATGTCCTTCACCACCGACTGGCGTTTCTCGCCGGCCCGCTCGCGCGAGCTGGTGGATGCGTTGATGGCTGCGCGCAAGGACGTCTGCTACCTGGAAATCGACGCGCCGCAAGGGCACGACGCCTTTCTGATCCCGATCCCGCGCTACCTGCAGGCTTTCGGTAACTACATGAACCGAATTTCGTTGTGAGGACGCCATGAGAGCCGACCTTGAGATCATCCAGGAATGGATCCCCGCTGGCAGCCGCGTGCTCGACCTGGGGTGTGGCGATGGCGAACTGCTGACCTGGCTGCGCGACAACAAGCAGGTCACCGGCTACGGCCTTGAAAATGACCCGGACAACATTGCCGAGTGCGTGGCCAAGGGCATCAACGTGATCGAGCAGGACCTGGACAAGGGCCTGGGCAACTTTGCCAGCAACAGCTTCGATATCGTGGTCATGACCCAGGCCCTGCAGGCCGTGCATTACCCGGACAAGATCCTCGACGAAATGCTGCGCGTCGGTCGCCAGTGCATCATTACCTTCCCGAACTTCGGCCACTGGCGCTGCCGCTGGTATCTGGCGAGCAAGGGCCGCATGCCGGTGTCCGAGTTCCTGCCTTACACCTGGTACAACACGCCGAACATCCACTTCTGCACCTTTGAAGACTTTGAAGCGCTGTGCCGCGAGCGCGAGGCCCAGGTGATCGACAGGCTTGCCGTCGATCAACAACACCGCCATGGGTGGGCCAGCAAGCTATGGCCTAATCTGTTGGGTGAAATCGGCATTTACCGGGTCAGCAGCCCCGGTCTGCTCGATCATCAGGTCGCGGTCTGATCCATAGACTTTCAAGGAGAACGAACATGAGTCGCCTGGCTATTTTCCTGCTGACTGCCTGCCTGGGACTGCCTGTCGTGGCAGCCGACGCCATCAAGGGTGAGCGACAGGAAAGGTTTGGCGACACGACCGTTCACTACTCCACTTTCAACTCGACCTTCCTGCAGCCGGAAATCGCCAAGGGCACGGAGTTGATCCGCAGCAAGAATCAGGGCGTGATCAACATCTCGGTGCTCAAGGATGGCAAACCACAAGTGGCGCAGGTCAGCGGTACGATCAAGGACCTGACCAGTGCTTCGATCCCGCTGAGCTTCAAGCAGATCACCGAACGCGGCGCGGTCTACTACATCGCGCAATATCCTGTGCCGCAGCAGGAAAACCGAACCTTCGACATCCACGTTAAAACTGGCAGCGATACCCACAGCTTCAGTTTCAACCAAGAGCTTTTCCCGGGCCAATGATGAACCTTACGCAACTTGTATTGGCCAGCCACAACGGCGGCAAACTCAAAGAACTCCAGGCCATGCTGGGCGACAGTGTGCAACTGCGCTCCGTGGGCGAATTCAGCAAGATCGAGCCGGAAGAAACCGGCCTGTCGTTCGTCGAGAACGCGATCCTCAAGGCGCGCAACGCCTCGCGGCTGTCAGGCCTGCCGGCACTGGCAGATGATTCGGGGCTGGCGGTGGATTTTCTCGGTGGCGCACCCGGCATCTACTCGGCCCGCTACGCCGACGGCCAGGGCGATGCCGCCAACAACGCCAAATTGCTGGAAGTGTTGGAAGACGTGCCTGACGAGCAACGCGGTGCGCAGTTCGTCTGCGTGCTGGCGCTGGTTCGCCATGCCGACGATCCGCTGCCGATTCTCTGCGAAGGCCTGTGGCACGGGCGCATTCTGCATGCCGCCAGCGGCGCGCATGGCTTTGGTTATGACCCGCTGTTCTGGGTGCCGGAGCGCAACTGCTCCAGCGCCGAACTCAGCCCTGCCGAGAAAAACCAGCTCAGCCATCGCGCCCGCGCCATGGTCATCCTGCGTCAGCGCCTGGGTCTGCAATGATCCAGGATCCACCTGCGCAGCGCCTGTTTCCCGGTGAAACCGGTTTCTCGTCCGCAAGCCCAAGGGCTGCCCTGCCACAACTGCCACCGCTGTCGCTGTACATCCATATTCCGTGGTGCGTACGCAAATGCCCGTACTGCGACTTCAACTCGCACACCGCCAGCCCGGTGCTGCCGGAGCAGGAGTATGTCGACGCACTGCTGGCCGACCTGGATCTGGACCTGCCGCACGTGCATGGCCGGGAACTGCGCTCGATCTTCTTTGGCGGCGGCACGCCGAGCCTGTTCAGCGCCGAAGCCCTTGGGCGCCTGCTGGCCGGTGTCGAGCAGCGCATTCGTTTTGCCAGCGACATCGAAATCACCCTGGAAGCCAACCCCGGCACCTTCGAGCAGGTCAAGTTCAGTGCCTATCGCGGACTGGGCATCAATCGGCTGTCGATCGGCATCCAGAGTTTCCAGGAAGCCAAGCTCAAGGCTCTGGGACGGATTCACAACGGTGACGAAGCGATTCGCGCTGCGGACATGGCGCGCAGGGCCGGCTTCGACAACTTCAACCTGGACCTGATGCACGGCCTGCCGGACCAATCCCAGGACGAAGCGTTGAACGACCTGCGCCAGGCCATTGCCCTGGCGCCGACGCATCTGTCCTGGTATCAGCTGACGCTTGAGCCCAACACGGTGTTCTGGAACCAGCCACCGGTGCTGCCCGAAGACGATATCCTCTGGGACATCCAGGAAACCGGTCAGCAATTGCTCGCCGACAGCGGCTATGCCCAATACGAAGTCTCGGCCTATGCCCAGCCGGGCAAGGCGGCGCGGCATAACCTCAATTACTGGAGCTTCGGCGACTTCATCGGCATCGGCGCAGGCGCCCACGGCAAGCTCAGCCATCCGGACGGGCGCATTGTGCGCACCTGGAAGACTCGTCTGCCCAAGGATTATCTGAATCCGAAGAAGCCCTTCCAGGCAGGCTCCAAGCTGCTGAGCGTCGAGGAATTGCCCTTTGAGTTCCTGATGAATGCACTGCGCCTGACAAATGGTGTGGACGCTGCATTATTTGCCGAAAGAACAGGTCTAAGCGTCGATTCACTGGCCGAAGCCCGCAGACAAGCCGAACAACGCGGCCTGCTGCTGGCCGACCCGACACGTCTGGTCGCCACTCCCCAAGGCCAGCTTTTTCTCAATGACTTGCTGCAATACTTTCTGATCTAAGGACCCTGCATGGATCTCATACTCGATCTGCTCGCCACCGTCTCGCGCTGGAGTCGCAGCAATCTTTCAGAAATTTCCCTGGCACTGGTCGGCTGCCTGTTGGTGCTGTTTGGCTCGGACTTCAAGGTATGGATCGAACAGCGCATCAGCAGCATGACAGGTGCATTGCGCATCCCGCTGCTGGCCTTGCTGTGCACCATCGGCAGTGGCCTGGCTCTGATCTATGCCACACCCTGGGTGGTGCGCGGCCTTAGCCAGTTCAACAACTACAGCCTGGCGCCGGTATTGCTGGTGGTATTGGTGTTGATCGGCGTGATTGCAGACCGAAAATAGCTTTCGCGGACAACCCCGCTCCCACGACGTCTGAACTGCCCCCCAAGGGTTGGATTGTCCAACTCCTTGGGGGCAGTTCAGTCTGTGGGAGCGAATTCATTCGCGAACAGGATCAGGCCAGCTTCTCGAACTTCAGATCCCAGACGCCATGTCCAAGACGCTCGCCACGGCGCTCGAACTTGGTGATCGGGCGCTCCTGGGGACGCGGCACGTACTGGTTGTCTTCAGCCTGATTGCGATAACCAGGCGCGACGCTCATCACTTCCAGCATGTACTCGGCATAGGGTTCCCAGTCGGTGGCCATATGGAATACACCGCCGACCTTAAGCTTGCTGCGCACCAGTGCCGCGAATTCGGGCTGCACGATGCGGCGCTTGTGGTGACGGCTCTTGTGCCATGGATCGGGGAAGAACAGCATCAGGCGGTCGAGGCTGTTATCGGCCACGCAACGATTCAATACTTCAATCGCATCGCAATCGTAGACCCGCACGTTGCTCAGGCCCTGGGTCAGCACGCCGTTCAACAGCGCGCCCACGCCCGGCGAGTGCACTTCGACACCGATGAAATCGTGCTCGGGTGCAGCCGCGGCCATTTCCAGCAGCGAATGGCCCATGCCGAAACCGATTTCCAGGGTGCGCGGCGCAGAGCGACCGAACACCTGATCGAAATCCACCGGTGCATCGGTCAATTGCAGCCCGAACTTCGGCAACCCCTGATCCAGACCGCGTTGCTGGCCTTCGGTCATGCGCCCGGCGCGCATCACGAAGCTCTTGATGCGGCGGTGATGGCGCTCTTCGCCTTCTTCGGTAGCAGGCGACTCTGGGTGTGGAACGTGCGAATCAGTCATCAACGAGCTCTTACTTGATCAGGCCATCCAGCGGCGAAGATGCGCTGGCATAGAGTTTTCTTGGCATACGCCCGGCGAGATAGGCCAGGCGACCGGCAATTACAGCGTGTTTCATGGCCTCGGCCATCATGACCGGCTGCTGGGCATGGGCGATGGCCGAGTTCATCAGCACGGCTTCGCAGCCCAGCTCCATGGCGATGGTGGCATCGGACGCAGTGCCGACACCGGCATCGACCAGCACCGGCACCCTGGTTTCTTCCAGGATGATCTGCAGGTTGTACGGGTTACAGATCCCCAGGCCACTGCCGATCAGGCCGGCCAGCGGCATGATTGCGATACAGCCGATTTCCGCCAGTTGCCGGGCGATGATCGGGTCGTCGCTGGTGTAGACCATCACGTCGAAGCCATCCTTGACCAGCACTTCGGCGGCCTTGAGGGTTTCGATCACGTTGGGGAACAGGGTTTTCTGGTCGGCCAGCACTTCCAGCTTGACCAGATTTCGGCCGTCGAGCAGTTCGCGGGACAGGCGGCAGGTACGCACCGCTTCGACCGCATCGAAGCAACCGGCGGTGTTGGGCAGAATGGTGTAGCGGTCCGGCGGCAGGACGTCGAGCAGGTTCGGCTCGCCCGGGTTCTGGCCCAGGTTGGTACGCCGCACGGCAACCGTGACGATTTCTGCGCCCGAGGCTTCGATGGCCAGGCGGGTCTGTTCCATATCCGCGTACTTGCCGGTACCTACCAGCAGGCGCGATTCAAAAGTCCGACCGGCCAGGATGAATGGCTTGTCGCTGCGAACATTGCTCATCGGAAATCCTCTTTAACTAGCACAATGGGGTCATTGCGGTGCCGGGGGCTAGCCGCCGCCGATGGCATGTACCACTTCGACCTGATCGCCTTCGGACAGGACCGTGGATACATGCTGGCTGCGGGGCACGATATCCAGGTTCAGCTCGACGGCTACCCGGCGCCCGGCAAGATCCAGACGAGCCAACAACGCCGCGACGGTTTCACCATCGGGCAATTCAAAGGATTCACCGTTCAACTGAATGTGCATGCGCGACTGCAGCCATCATTTTAGGGGCCAGCATTCTAGCCCGATCAGCCGGTATGACCAAGGCAAAGCCGCGCCATTCGTCTCAAGCGCGGCCAGTCGTTACTGGGAGATGCCGCCCAGGCGCCAGGCTGCAACACCCAGCGTCAGCCAGCCGATCAGGAAAGCCAGCCCGCCGAACGGCGTCACGATCCCCAGCTTGCTGATGCCGGTCAGCGTCAACAGATAAAGGCTGCCGGAGAACAGCACGATACCAATCGCAAACGAAAAACCGGCCCAGGTCACCAGCCGGCCGGGAATCTGTGCCGCCAGCACCGCCACACCCAGCAAGGCCAGCGCATGCACCAACTGGTAGAGCACGCCGGTATGGAAAATCGCCAGATACTCAGGCGTCAGGCGACCTTTGAGGCCATGGGCGGCGAATGCCCCCAGCGCCACGCCGGTAAAACCGAAAAAGGCAGCCAGCATCAGAAAACTACGAAGCATCAGGATCTCCAGTCAAAAATCGTCCAAAGGCGCACGGTCTGTATAATGGCCCGCTCAACGGGTTCGGCCAAGCCATCTCTATGCTGCGTTATCTCTTGCATCGTATCGCCAAAGCCCTGCTGTGGTTCGCAGCGGGTAGTTTCGTTCTGGTTCTGGTCCTGCGCTGGGTCCCGCCTCCGGGCACCGCGCTGATGGTCGAGCGCAAGATTGAATCATGGGTCGATGGCGAACCTATTGACCTGCAGCGCACCTGGCAGCCGTGGGGGCGGATCTCCGACAGCCTGAAAATCGCGGTCATTGCCGGTGAAGACCAGAAATTCGCCGAGCACTGGGGCTTCGATATCAGCGCAATCCAGGCGGCGATCCTGCACAACGAACGTGGCGGCTCGATCCGCGGCGCCAGTACGTTGAGCCAGCAGGTCGCGAAAAACCTGTTCCTGTGGTCCGGGCGCAGCTACCTGCGCAAGGGGCTGGAAGCCTGGTTCACGGCACTGATCGAGCTGCTGTGGTCCAAGGAACGCATCCTTGAGGTGTACCTCAACAGCGTCGAATGGGACGAAGGCGTCTTTGGTGCCCAGGCCGCCGCGCAGCATCACTTCCGCATCAACGCCAGCGCCCTGTCGACCCAGCAGGCCAGCTATCTGGCCGCCGTACTGCCCAACCCACGCCAATGGAGCGCCAGCCACCCCAGCAGCTACGTCTCGCGCCGCGCCGGCTGGATTCGCCAACAGATGCGTCAGTTGGGTGGGGACAGTTATCTGGCGGGGCTGAACAACAGCCGCCGCCTGTAGGAACGAACTCATTCGCGAATGAAGGCTTTCGCGGATAACTCCACCTCCACATCCAGAAACAAAAACGCCCTGATGATCAGGGCGTTTTCTTATGCGGCTATCGAGGTCTTGAGCTTGTTCATCGCGCTCTTTTCGAGCTGGCGAATACGCTCGGCGGAGACGTTGTACTTCTGCGCCAGATCATGCAGCGTGGCCTTTTCTTCTGCCAGCCAGCGCTGGTAGAGGATGTCGCGGCTACGCTCGTCCAGTACATCCAGGGCCTGATGCAGGTTGGCCGTGGAGTTGTCGGTCCAGTCGGAGTCTTCCAACTGTCGCGCCGGATCGTAGCGATGATCTTCAAGGTAGTTGGCCGGCGACTGGAACGCGCTGTCGTCGTCAGCTTCGGATGCAGGATCGAAGGCCATGTCCTGACCGGTCAGGCGACTCTCCATCTCGCGCACTTCACGCGGCTCGACCCCCAGGCTTTCGGCGACACGATGCACTTCATCGTTGTTCAGCCAGGCCAGACGCTTCTTCTGGCTGCGCAGGTTGAAGAACAGCTTGCGCTGCGCCTTGGTCGTGGCGACCTTGACGATGCGCCAGTTGCGCAGGATGAACTCGTGGATTTCAGCCTTGATCCAGTGCACGGCGAACGACACCAGACGCACGCCCATCTCGGGGTTGAAGCGTTTGACGGCCTTCATCAGACCGACGTTGCCTTCCTGGATCAGGTCGGACTGTGCCAGACCGTAACCCGAATAACTGCGTGCGATATGCACAACGAAACGCAGGTGGGCGAGGACCATTTGCCGGGCAGCGTCCAGATCCTGCTCGTAGTAGAGACTCTCAGCCAGTTCACGCTCCTGCTCCGGCGTAAGCAGCGGAATGCTGTTCACCGTGTGCACATAGGCTTCCAGGTTCGCACCCGGGACCAAGGCATATGCAGGTTGCAAAGAAGTGGTCATACGAAAAAACCTCCAGCTCACATGACTCGTGCAGTTCAGCACTGCAAAATTGACCGGGAACCGCTATTCAAGTTCCCTAAGCTCAAAGTCAATCAGGTTAAACAAAATTCATTTCAGCGTGGCGCCAGCTCTCGCAAATGGCGGGCCACCGCAATCCATGCACCGATATACCCTAACAACACCGCTCCAAGCAAGAGCGACAGACCGTCGGCCAATGGAACCCCGGCCAGCGAAAAGTCGCTGCCGTAAAGCCCCGCCAGCCCGACGACCGAATCATTCAGCCAGTCCAGGCCAAACGCCAGCACTCCCCAGGACAGGAAGCCCGCCCCGAAACCATACAGCGCGCCCATATAAAGGAAGGGCCTGCGCACATAGCTGTCGGTACCGCCAACCAGCTTGATGACTTCAATCTCGGTACGGCGGTTCTCGATATGCAGACGAATGGTGTTGCCAATCACTAGCAGCAAAGCGGAAACCAGCAAGACCGTCAAGCCGAAGACGAAACGATCACCGAGCTTGAGAATCGCCGCCAGACGCTCAACCCAGACCAGATCGAGCTGGGCCTGCTGAACCTTGGGCAGTTCGGCCAGTCGGCCACGCAAGGCTTCGAGAGCCGGCTTGTCGACTTCATTGGGAGTGACAAGCACCACGCCCGGCAACGGGTTCTGCGGCAATTCCTTGAGCGCTTCGCCCAGGCCGGATTGCTGCTGGAACTCGCCCAGCGCCTGCTCGCTGCTGATGTACTCGGCCTCGGCAACGCCCGGCATGCCTTTGATTTCATCACGCAACCGGGCGCCATCGGCGCTGCTGGCGTTCAGGTCCAGATAGATCGAAATCTGCGCAGCACGCTGCCATGAACCACCCAGACGCTCGACATTGCTCAACAGCAATGACAGGCCCATAGGCAGGCTCAAGGCAATGGCCATGACCAGACAGGTAAAGAAACTGCCAATCGGCTGTTTGCCCAGACGGCGCAGGCTGTCGAGCAGGCTGGAACGGTGGCTTTCCAGCCATGCCGCCAGCAAGGTGTTGAAATCCGGACCATCGTCGTCATGGTCCTGACGTTTTTTCGGTTTCTGCGGAGACGGTTCTGCGGCTTTCGGCGCAACGCGATCCGATACCTTGGGACTGCGGGTGGCGCTCATGCTCCAGCCTCCCCGTCACCGATCAGACGGCCACGCTGCAAGGTCAGCATGCGGTGGCGCATACGGGCGATCAGCGCCAGGTCGTGACTGGCGATCAGCACGCTGGTCCCCAGGCGGTTGATATCTTCGAACACACCCATGATTTCCGCTGCCAGTCGTGGGTCGAGGTTACCGGTCGGCTCATCGGCCAGCAGCAAGGCCGGACGATGGACGATGGCACGGGCAATACCGACGCGCTGCTGCTGGCCGGTGGACAAGTCACCGGGATATAGCTGGGCCTTGTCGGAAAGAGCCACCCGCTCCAGCGCCGAATCGACACGCTTGGCGATATCGACCTTGGACAGCCCGAGGATCTGCAAGGGCAGCGCAATGTTGTTGAACACCGTGCGGTCGAACAGCAACTGGTGGTTCTGGAACACCACGCCGATCTGCCGCCGCAGGAACGGGATCTGGGCGTTGCTGATCTGCCCGAGGTCCTGGCCCGCCAGCATCAGTTTGCCTGTGGTCGGGCGCTCCATGGCCAGCAACAGGCGCAGCAAAGTACTTTTACCGGCACCGGAATGGCCGGTGACGAACAGGAACTCACCGCGACGCACTCGAAAGCTCAGTTCATGCAATCCGACATGTCCATTCGGATAACGCTTACCGACCTGCTCGAAACGAATCATGTACGCTCCCGCTCCGCAAACAGAGCCTGAACAAAGGGTTCGGCCTCGAAGGTACGCAGATCATCGATGCCTTCACCCACACCGATATAACGAATCGGCAAACCGAACTGCTTGGCCAGGGCGAAGATCACGCCGCCTTTTGCCGTGCCGTCGAGTTTAGTGAGTGCCAGGCCGGTCAGCGCGACCGTCTGGTGGAATTGCTTGGCCTGATTGATTGCGTTCTGCCCGGTACCGGCATCGAGCACCAGCAAGACTTCGTGAGGCGCTTCGCCATCCAGCTTGCCGATGACCCGGCGCACCTTCTTCAGCTCTTCCATCAGGTTGTCTTTGGTGTGCAGGCGGCCAGCGGTGTCGGCGATCAATACATCGATGCCACGCGCCTTGGCGGCCTGCACGGCGTCGAAGATGACCGAGGCCGAATCGGCACCCGTGTGCTGGGCAATCACCGGAATCTGGTTGCGCTCGCCCCAGACCTGCAATTGCTCGACAGCCGCGGCACGGAAGGTATCGCCCGCCGCGAGCATGACCTTCTTGCCTTCGAGTTGCAGCTTCTTGGCCAGCTTGCCGATGGTGGTGGTCTTGCCCGCGCCATTGACGCCCACCACCAGAATCACGAACGGCTTGTGCTCGGACTTGATGACCAGCGGCTGTTCGACCGGCTTGAGCATCGCGGCCAGTTCACCCTGCAGCGAGGTATACAGCGCCTGCGCGTCGGTGAGCTGCTTGCGCGCCACCTTCTGGGTCAGGCTCTGGATAATCACCGAGGTCGCCTCGACACCCACGTCGGCGGTCAGCAGACGGGTTTCGATCTCTTCAAGCAGGTCATCGTCGATGGCCTTCTTGCCCAGGAACAGACTGGCCATGCCTTCGCCAATGCTGGCGCTGGTTTTCGACAAACCTTGCTTGAGGCGCGCAAAGAAACCCACTTTTGGGGCTTCTGCCTGCGGATCGACTGGCACCGGAACAGTATCGGCAACAGGCTCGACGACCGTGGACACAGGCTGTTGCACTTCAGGTGCGACGACTGGCGGCGCAACTTCCACTACAGGCGCAGCAACCGGCTCGATCACCGGCTCGGCGATCTGCTGCACGGCTGGCTGCTCGGGAATCGGCGGCGTGACATGCGCTTCACGCTCGTCAGTGAATGCCACGGGCTCTTCAGCCACAGGCAACGTCAGCCACGGCTGCGGAGCAGGCTCACCCGGTTGCACGGAAGCCTGAGGCTCCGGCGCGGCAACTTCGGATGCAGGCTCGGGAGTGGGTAGCGGGGCGAGTTGCGGCTCAGCAGAGGGCGGCGCTTCGACGACCGGCTCGGGCTGGGCTGTGGATAACTCTTGCTCGGGCTGAACGGTTTCCTGCGGTTTCTTGCGCAGCCATCCGAACAGGCCTTTCTTTTCCCCGGCCGCGGCTGGGGTCTTCTTGTCGTCGTTGGAACCAAACATGGAGGACGGCTATCTCAAGGTAGCGAAACGCCATAGGGCGATTCGGAAAATTCTGACATTACCAAGACTGCTTTCAGGGCTGCTTGTTCACCAGGCATTTGTTAACGAGCCTGATGTTTGACCGTGATTTGAACAGGTTTCACTCGCACTTGGCTAATGAAGGCTGTTTCTGTAGCAAACGGATCAGTATCCTAACACCCCCGCGCCCGCCGACGCTAAGTTCAAGCGGGCAGTCCTACAGGTTCAAATAACGAATGAATGCTCTAGCCCGCCGCGCCGCTGGCCTGCTGCTCAGCACAATTTGTCTGCCCCTGACAGCATTGGCCGCCGATCCACAGCCTACTCATGAATTCATGCTCGACAATGGCCTGAAAGTCATCGTCCGGGAAGACCATCGCGCTCCGGTCGTCGTTTCGCAGATCTGGTACAAGGTCGGCTCCAGCTATGAGACGCCGGGCCAGACCGGTCTGTCCCACGCCCTTGAGCACATGATGTTCAAAGGCAGCAGCAAGACCGGTCCAGGTGAGTCCTCGCTGATCCTGCGTGATCTGGGTGCCGAAGAGAACGCCTTCACCAGCGACGACTACACCGCTTACTACCAGCTTCTGGCCAAGGACCGCCTGAGTGTGGCCCTGGAACTGGAAGCCGATCGCATGGCAACCCTCAAGCTGCCTGCCGACGAGTTCAGCCGCGAGATCGAAGTCATCAAGGAAGAGCGCCGCCTGCGCACCGATGACAAGCCCTTGAGCAAGGTCTTCGAGCGTTTCAAGGCCATGGCCTACCCGGCCAGCGGCTATCACACCCCGACCATCGGCTGGATGAAAGACCTGGACCGCATGCAGGTCGAGGAACTGCGCCACTGGTACGAATCCTGGTACACCCCCAACAACGCCACGCTGGTGGTAGTGGGCGATGTGCAGCCGGACGAAGTCAAAGCCCTGGCCGAACGCTTTTTCGGCCCGATTCCGCGTCGTGCTGTGCCACCGGCGAAAAAGCCGCTGGAACAGGCAGAGCCCGGCGAGCGCCGCTTCAGCATGCACGTCAAGACTCAGCAGCCAAGCCTGGTTCTCGGCTTCAACGTGCCAAGCCTGAGCACCGCCGAAGACCCGCGCCCGATCAACGCCCTGCGCCTGATCGCGGCCCTGCTTGACGGTGGTTACAGCGCGCGCATCCCGACGCGCCTGGAACGTGGCGAAGAACTGGTTTCCGGTGCATCGTCCATGTACAACGCCTTCACCCGTGGCGATAGCCTGTTCCTGATCAGCGCCACCCCCAACGCGCAGAAGAAAAAGACCCTGGCCGATGCCGAAGCGGGTATCTGGCGTCTGCTCAATGAACTGAAAACCAAGGCACCTTCGGCCGAAGAGCTGGAGCGCGTGCGGGCCCAGGTCATTGCCGGCGTAGTCTACGAGCGCGATTCGATCACCAGCCAGGCCACCACCATCGGCCAACTGGAAACCGTCGGCCTGTCGTGGAAACTGATCGACGAAGAACTGGCCGCCCTGCAAAGCGTGACGCCGCAGGACATCCAGCAAGCTGCCAACACCTATTTCACCCGTGAACGCCTCAGCGTTGCACACGCTCTGCCTGAGGAGAAAGCCAAATGATCAAGCGCACTACTCCCCGCCACGCCCTGCTGGGCCTGGCACTGAGCGCGACCCTCGGCGCACTGGCCACCCAACCGGTACTGGCAGACAATGCCGCCGCCAGCAGCAGCGCTCAGGCCACGCCGCAACTGGGCAGCCAGTTGCAGACCCTCAAGGAACTGGACGGCAAGGCCCCGGCCCGCCGCACGCTGAACATCCAGACCTGGAACACCGCCGAAGGCGCCAAGGTGCTGTTTGTCGAGTCCCGCGAACTGCCGATGTTCGACCTGCGCCTGATCTTCGCCGCAGGCAGCAGTCAGGACCAGGCCTCTCCGGGCATCGCCCTGCTGACCAATGCCATGCTCAACGAAGGCGTCAAGGGCAAGGATGTCAGCGCTATCGCCCAGGGTTTTGAAGGCCTTGGCGCCGATTTCAGCAACGGTTCCTACCGGGACATGGCCGTGGCCTCGCTGCGCAGCCTCAGCGCGACGGACAAACGCGAGCCGGCCCTGAAACTGTTTGGCGAAGTGGTCGGCAAGCCCACCTTCCCGACTGACTCGCTGGCCCGTATCAAGAATCAGTTGCTCGCCAGCTTCGAGCAGAAAAAACAGAACCCGGGCGCAATTGCCGGCCAGGAACTGTTCAAGAAGCTGTACGGCAACCATCCTTACGGCCACCCGAGCGATGGCGATGCGAAAAGCATCAACGCCATCACTCTCGCGCAACTCAAGGCCTTCCATACCAAGGCTTATGCGGCTGGCAACACGGTAATTGCACTGGTCGGCGACCTGTCGCGTGACGAAGCGCAAGCCATCGCCGCAAACGTCTCGGCTTCGCTGCCAAAAGGCCCGGCGTTGCCGAAAATCGCCAAGGCTGTCGATCCCGAACCTGGCAGCACGCATATCGAGTTCGCATCCAACCAGACACACCTGATGCTCGCGCAGATGGGCATTGACCGGAATGACCCGGACTACGCCGCGCTCAGCATTGGCAACTCGGTATTGGGGGGTGGCGGTTTCGGCAGCCGCCTGATGACCGAGGTCCGGGAAAAACGCGGGCTGACCTATGGCGTGTCGTCCGGGTTCAGCCCGATGCAAGCGCTGGGGCCTTTCACGATCAGCCTGCAAACCCGCGCCGACATGAGTGAAAACACTCTGAAACTGGTGCAGGACATCGTGCGCGACTTCCTCGCCAATGGCCCGACCCAGAAAGAAATCGACGACGTCAAACGCGAGCTCACCGGCAGCTTCCCGCTGACCGCCGCCAACAACTCGGCGATTGTCGGCCAGTTGGGCTCCATCGGTTTCTATGACCTGCCACTGACCTTCCTGGAGGATTACATGACCCAGGCCCAGAGCGTGACGGTCGAGCAGGTCAAGGCAGCCATGAACAAACACCTGAGCGCCGACAAGATGGTCATCGTGACCGTCGGCCCGAACGTGCCGCAGAAACCGCTGCCAGCGCCGACCGATAAACCCGTTCAACGACCTACAGGGGTTCCGGAACACTAATGGCCAATCCACGTCCAAAGAACCACAACGGTCTGGGTCAACTGCGCATCATCGGCGGGGAATGGGGCAGCCGTCGGCTGACCTTCCCCGACGCTCCCGGCCTGCGCCCGACACCGGATCGCGTGCGCGAAACCCTGTTCAACTGGCTGGCCCCGCACATTGCCGGCGCCAGGGTGCTGGATGTCTTCACCGGCAGCGGCGCGCTGTATTTCGAGGCGCTGTCGCGTGGCGCCAGCATGGGCCTGGCGCTGGACAGCAACGCCGCTGCCATCGCCAGCCTGCGCCAGAACCTCAACCTGCTGAACTGCACCACCGGCCAGATCGCCCAGGCCGACGCCTTGCGCCACCTGGAAACGGCCGTGGCCACGCAGTTCGACGTCGTCTTCCTCGACCCGCCCTTCCATCAAGGATTGCTGGCATCGGCCTGCGCCCTGCTGGAAAGCCACGGCTGGCTGGCCGACAACGCCTGGATCTACACCGAAAGCGAAAACGCCCCCTCCACCACCGGCCTGCCGGGTAACTGGAGACTGCATCGCGAGAAAAAGGCCGGACAGGTTTATTACGCGCTTTGGCAGCGGGGGTAATTCCACACGGCAGGAGCGGTTTTAAGCGCGAAAATGTTGTCCAGAACGCCATATATATGGGATTCCGACGACTTCTTCGCGAATGAATTCGCTCCTGCGGGTGGCTCCGGATTCAAGACAGATATCCATAGAAGCCACTCAGCCAAAAACCTCTTACATCTCGCATCACTTAGTGGCAACGTACGTCTGTACATTCCTTGATGAGCAAGACCGTGTCAGCCAGCCCTATCCAACGCTCTCTAGCGAGTCATTTCGTCCCGGCTTCAGGCCTGGGCAATCCGCACCTGCAAACCCTGTGGGGGCCTTTATGGCGCAAGCGCACGCTGCTTGAGCGTACCCGTGAGCGGATGTGGCTGGAAGATGGCGATTTTCTCGACATGGACTGGCACGGCCCGCATCAGGTCGATGCGCCTCTGGTGCTGGTCCTGCACGGGCTGACCGGCTCGTCGAATTCGCCTTATGTTGCCGGCCTGCAAAAGGCCCTGGCCGCGCAGGGCTGGGCCAGTGTGGCGCTGAACTGGCGTGGCTGTTCCGGCGAACCGAATCTGTTGTCGCGCAGCTATCACTCCGGTGCCAGCGAAGACCTGGCCGAGGTGATTGCCCATCTGCGCGCCTTGCGTCCTCTGGCGCCGCTATATGCCGTGGGTTACTCACTGGGCGGCAACGTGCTGCTCAAGCATCTGGGCGAATCGGGCACAGACAGCGGTTTGCTGGGCGCGGTGGCGGTGTCGGTGCCGTTTCGTCTCGACGAATGCGCCAACCGTATCGGCCAGGGATTTTCCAAGGTCTATCAGCGGCATTTCATGCGCGAAATGCTCGCCTACATCCGCGACAAGCAGCAGCGTTTCCAGCATGAAGGGTTGAGCGAAGGCCTGGCGGAACTGGCGGCTCTGGGCTCGCTGGAGAATATGCGCACCTTCTGGGATTTCGATGGCCGGGTCACCGCCCCCCTGCATGGTTTCGCCAATGCCGAGGATTATTATCGCCGGGCGTCGAGCCGCTATTTTCTGGGGCAGATTCGCACACCGACGCTGATTATCCAGGCGGCCGACGATCCTTTCGTATTTATCCACAGCCTGCCAGAACCCGGCGAGCTTTCAGCGTGCACGGAGTTCGAGTTGCAGGCCAAGGGCGGTCATGTGGGATTTGTCGACGGTTCGCTGAAGAACCCCGGTTATTACCTGGAGCGAAGAATTCCGCTCTGGCTGAGCATTGCTCATGAGCGGGATAATCCTTACAAGGCCTCCGCTCCTGATGGCAATCTGTAGGAGCGGATTTATCCGCGAAAAATCTACTCGCGAATGAATCAGCTCCTGGCGATCAGGACCCGGTCGCGACCTCGCGGGCGGGGTCGGTAATCCATTCGCTCCACGATCCGGCATACAGCGTTCCCAGGGGATAACCGGCCAGGCACAGGGCGAACAGGTTATGACAGGCCGTCACGCCCGAACCGCAGTAGGCAACCAGATCGCTGGCTGAACGACCTTGCAGCGTATTGGCAAAACGCTGCTTGAGTTGTTCGGCAGGCAAGAAACGCCCGTCCGGCCCCAGGTTTTCATTGAAGGCGACGCACTGCGCGCCCGGAATATGGCCGGCAACCGGGTCGATGGGCTCCACTTCGCCACGAAAACGGGCTTCGGCACGCGCATCGATCAGGGTCATTTCTGCACGACCAAGACGACCCTGCAAACGACTGGCACTGAGTACCAGCGACATGTCGGGCTCGCCGGTGAAAGTACCGGGTTTGTTGCCCGGGGCATCGAGACTCAAGGGCAGTTTCGACGCATGCCAGGCTTTCAGGCCGCCATCGAGCAGGTAGACGCCGGTGCGCTTGCCAAGCCAGGCCAGCAACCACCAGGCCCGGGCGGCAAAGGCACCGGGACCATCGTCATACAGTACGATTTCGCTGTCCGGGTGAATGCCCCATGCCTGAAAACGCTGCACAAGGACCTTGGGATCCGGCAGCGGATGACGCCCGGTCCTGCCTTTGCTGACCGGACCGCTGAGGTCACGTTCCAGATCCGCGAAGGACGCCCGTTCGATATGTCCCTGCGCGTAGCTGCGCTGGCCATAATCGGGATCTTCCAGGGCAAAACGACAATCGAGAATCACCAGCCCTGGCTCTTGCTGGCGCGCGGCCAATTGCTGCGGGCTGATCAGTTGCGCGATGGACATGACTCACTCCTGTAGGCAGAAAACCGGATATTGATTGCTGGACTCAGCCGTTTTCCCCCAGCACCTTGGGCAGGGGCGTATAGAAAGCTTCGCACAAGGCACTGAATTCGCTGCGGGCCTCGGCGCTGATGTAGCCGGACTCAAGCATAAGCACCTGATAGACACCACGTCGAATGGCATCTTCATTCAAATGCGTGGAATTTTCCCGGGTGGTGCACAGAAAGCGCACCCAGGAAGTGAGGATGATCCAGGTGTTGAGGGTCAGCGATTCGACCTGCAGCTTGTCCATGTTCAGAACACCGGCCTCGACGAATGCACTGTAGATCGCCATGGCCTGGGTCAGGCAACGCTGGGAGAAGCGCCGATAGCGGGTCGCCATTTCCGGGTCGCAGGCCAGCAGATGCTCAAGGTCGCGATGCAGGAAACGGTAACGCCACATGCCGTCGAGGATCGCCAGCAGGTAGTTGCGCTTGTCTTCAATCGTGGGCTGCCGCCCTTTCGGGGGAAACAGGAACCCGTCCACCAGAGCTTCGTACTCGCTGAACAGCGAGGCAATGATCGCCTGCTTGTTGGGGAAGTGGTAATAGAGATTGCCCGGCGAGATTTCCATATGCGCGGCAATATGATTGGTGCTCACGCTACGCTCGCCCTGCTGATTGAACAGCTCCAGACTGACCTGCACGATGCGTTCACGGGTTTTGATGCGTGGAGCCATACTCAGCTCGACCCCTCGGGTATGTTGAGAATGGGATGTTAGCGCAAGCCGTCGCAAGATATGGAGTGATGTGCGTCAACTCCTCAGACTAAATCGTGCAGGTCATTTGACTTTATAGAGCAACAACTCTAAAACACTCGAAATCCCTGCAAGGAACGCCCTGCATGCCTGACGCCCCGCACCTTTTCAGCGAGCTGGAAAACACGTTCGCTCTTCAGCGCCAGGCCTTCGCAGCCAATCCCATGCCGAGCGCAGGCCAGCGCCAGCAATGGCTCAAAAGCCTGGGTGAACTGCTCGACAGCCATCGTCAGGCGTTGATCGACGCCATCAGCCGTGACTTCAGCCATCGCAGCGCCGATGAAACCCTGCTGGCCGAGTTGCTGCCCAGCCTGCTGGGGATTCGTGATGCCCGCAGGAAGCTCAAGCGCTGGATGAAACCTTCGCGTCGTCATGTCGGGCTGGCCTTCCAGCCAGCCTCGGCCAAAGTGGTGTATCAACCCTTGGGCGTGGTCGGGGTGATCGTGCCATGGAATTACCCTTTGTTCCTGGCCATCGGGCCGATGATTGGTGCCCTGGCGGCGGGCAATCGGGTGATGCTCAAGCTCAGCGAATCCACTCCTGCGACGGGCGAATTGCTCAAGCGCCTGTTCGCCCGGATCTTTCCGGAGGATCTGGTGGCGATCGTGCTGGGCGAAGCCGATGTGGGCATGGCGTTCTCGAAGTTGCCGTTCGATCATCTGCTGTTCACCGGCGCGACCAGCATCGGCAGGCATGTCATGCGCGCTGCAGCCGAGAACCTGACACCGGTCACTCTTGAACTGGGCGGCAAGTCTCCTGTGATTGTGTCCCATGATGTCCCGCTCAAGGATGCTGCCGAACGCATTGCCTTCGGCAAGACCCTGAATGCCGGGCAAACCTGTATCGCGCCGGATTACGTACTGGTGCCCGAAGAACGGGTGCAGGGTTTTGTCGACGCCTACAGGCAGGCAGTCCAGGGTTTTTATCCGACGCTGGCCGACAATCCCGATTACACGGCGATCATCAATCAGCGGCAACTGGCACGACTCAATCATTATCTGGACGACGCCACCCGCAAGGGCGCAGAGGTGATTGCCCTGTACGACCAGGGCCAGGCGCAACGCATGCCGTTCAGTCTGCTGCTCGGCGTCAATGACGACATGCTGGTGATGCAGGATGAAATCTTCGGACCGCTGCTGCCCATCGTGCCTTACCGGCATATCGATGAAGCGTTCGCCTACATCAATCAGCGCCCTCGCCCACTGGCGCTCTACTATTTTGGTTACAACAGGGCCGAACAGAACCGGGTGCTGGAGCAGACCCATTCCGGCGGCGTATGCCTGAACGATACGCTGCTGCATGCCGCTCAGGACGACTTGCCATTTGGTGGCATCGGTCCTTCCGGCATGGGGCATTATCATGGTCGCGAAGGCTTCCTGACCTTCAGCCAGGCCAAAAGCGTGTTCATCAAGCAGCGGTTCAACGCAGCGCGCCTGATTTACCCGCCGTACGGCAAGGCTATTCAACGCTGGGTGTATAAGCTGTTCTTGCGCTGAATGGAGTCCGGCATTCGGGCATCAAGATGCCATCAGCCTGATAAAAAATCGCCGATAATCGGCACAATAAGAGCTTGTCTGCTACACCTCGACTTGGCCCACCGGGGCGGCTGCGATAACATCCGAGTCCCCAACCGGACTCCGACCAGGACGACGCGATGAACCGAGTGTTGTACCCAGGCACCTTCGACCCTATAACCAAGGGCCATGGCGATCTGGTCGAACGCGCCTCGCGCCTGTTCGACCAAGTGGTCATTGCCGTTGCTGCCAGCCCGAAGAAAAACCCGCTGTTCCCGCTGGAACAACGTGTAGAGCTGGCACGAGAGGTCACCAAACACCTGCCCAATGTCGAAGTCGTGGGCTTTTCGACCTTGCTTGCACAGTTCGCCAAGGAGCAGAACGCCAATGTCTTTCTGCGCGGCCTGCGGGCGGTTTCGGATTTCGAGTATGAATTCCAGCTGGCCAACATGAACCGACAACTGGCACCGGACGTCGAGAGCCTGTTCCTCACTCCGTCGGAACGTTATTCGTTCATTTCTTCGACGCTGGTCCGCGAAATTGCCGCTTTGGGCGGTGATATCAACAAGTTCGTGCACCCGGTCGTGGCCCAGGCTCTGACCGATCGCTTCAAACGCTCGTAACGTCGAGGTGCATCGCAGGCGCTAATGCGGCACAATTCGCCGCATTGGTTTTCATACGCCCCGGTACAACCCGCGGCTGGAGTGCTTCATGTCCCTTATCATCACTGACGATTGCATCAACTGCGACGTCTGCGAACCCGAGTGCCCGAACGAGGCTATTTCCCAGGGAGAGGAGATCTACGTGATCAACCCCAACCTGTGCACCGAATGCGTCGGCCATTACGATGAACCGCAATGCCAGCAGGTCTGCCCGGTGGATTGCATTCCGCTGGACGAAACCCGCGTCGAAAGCAAAGACGAGCTGATGACCAAGTACAAGCTGATCACCGGCAAGGCGTAACCTTCATCCGTCAGCGATGAAGGCTGTCCGAGTCATTCCTTCTTGCCATACCCGTCGCCGGTGCAGCCCAGGCACCTGACGAAGGCCGCCTTGCCCGGATCGACCACCAGCGCCTTGCCGGTTGCCCCCAGGTTGCCGCCCGCCGCAGCGAAAGGCGCAGCAATCACGAACAGCCCCGTGCCGATGATGGTTGCCGCGATCAGCAAGGGACGGGCGATGAGCAGGTCGCCGATCATGGCGAAAGCAGGCGGGGTCTGGATGTCGTAGACCGGATCACCACTGCCCGCAGGCAGATCGGCAGCCACGGCAGGCACGGCCTGTAATCCGATCAACAGGGCCAGCGTGGCGGCAATAATACGAAACGGGCTCATGGCGTGGTCCTTCAGGTGTCGCAAAGTAGAGTGCTGATAACTATAAACAGCACTGGGGCTTAAGCAAGCGGCGCAGTATTTCAGACAATGAGCCTGCCCGCCTTCAGGCCATCGCGGTCAGGTCTGGCAACGCGGACAATAGACGCTCGCCCGCTGGCCCAGCTTGATCTCACGCAAGGTCGTACCGCACACCTTGCAGGGCTGATCGCCACGTCCGTATACGAAAAGCTCCTGCTGGAAATAGCCTGGCTTGCCGTCGCCACCGATGAAGTCGCGCAAAGTGGTGCCGCCGCGCTCGATGGCATAGGCCAGGATGCGTTTGATCTCGATGGCCAGCTTCAGATAACGCGCCCGGGAAATGCCCTTGGCCTCGCGACGCGGATCGATCCCGGCGGCAAACAGCGCTTCGGTCGCGTAGATATTGCCAACACCGACCACCACCGCGTTGTCCATGATGAAAGGCTTGACCGCAATCGACTTGCCTCGGGAGCGCTCATAAAGCCGTTCACCATCGAACAGATCGGTCAGCGGCTCAGGCCCCAGGCGAATCAGCAGTTCATGACTGTGCGGCTCCAGACTCCAGAGCATCGCCCCGAAACGCCGTGGATCGGTGTAACGCAGCGCCAGCCCCGACTCCAGCTCGATATCCACATGCTCATGCTTGAGCGCAGGCAAGCCGGCCTCGACCAGACGCAGGTTGCCCGACATGCCCAGATGACTGATGAGCGTCCCGACTTCAGCCTCGATCAGCAGGTATTTGGCCCGCCGGCCAACCTGCACGATCCGCTGCCCGGAAAGACGCACATCGAGGTCTTCGGGAATGGGCCAGCGCAAACGACGATCACGCACGATCACGCGGCTGACGCGCTGCCCTTCGAGGTGCGGGGCAATGCCTCGGCGCGTGGTTTCGACTTCAGGTAATTCAGGCATGGATAACTCGGTGAGGCAGAAGAGAAAAGCCGAGAGTGCGCGGTATTACTTCGCGCCAAGCTCACGAATGCTTTCCTTGAGGTATTCAAAATCGTACTCGGACAACCCGACATAATCGAGCACCAGGTGGCCGATGCTGTTCCACTCATGATCCTCGTCCTGATTGCCCAGCACCCGGCTGGACTCGCAGATATGTTCGGCCATTTTCAGCGGTGCCAACAGATTCTTCAGTGTGGCGTTGCGGCTCGAATCGTCCTCGAAAATTGCCAGGGCATTGTGATGATTGGCGATGGCACTGCAGACATGTTCCGGCAAACGCCAGGACTTGGCAGTGAAATAGCCGACAACTGCATGGTTGGTGTCGAACGCGCTGTTTTCGGTATCCACCACCCGGCAGTCCGGACCGGCCTTGGCGTAGGAGTCTTCCAGCACCGGCATGTAATCGGGGAAACGCTTTAGCATCAGCGGAATTCCGCAGTCATGGAACAAGCCCAGCGCGTAGGATTCGTCCACGGTTTGCGAGCCGATGCGCTTGGCCAGGGTCAGACTGGTGATTGCCACATCCTGGGCGCTGTCCCAGAAACGATTGAGCGTCACGATGGTTTCGTCGCTCATCTCGCCCTTGATCGACTGTGCGTTGATCAGGTTGATGACGGTACGACTGCCAAGAAGATTCACGGCCTTCTGGATAGAGGCGATCTTGTTGGACAAGCCGTAATGCGGCGAATTGACGATCTTGAGCAGCGCGCCGGAGAGTCCCGGGTCCTGGGAGATCAACCGCGCGATCACCGCCAGATCGGGATCAGGCATGTACTGCTCCATCTGCAGGTCCACCATGATCTGGGGCTGCGGCGGCACACTGATGCCCTGAAGGGCTTTGTGGATCTGCTCGGGGGTCAATTCTTCGGACATAGGTACTTATCTCAAGGCCATATGAAGATTTTGCCCGCTTAATGAGAGTCGGTCCACAAGCTGTTGGGCACAAGGCTATGACTTTAGCCAAGTTTCATGATTCCAAATGTTTGCTCCGCTTAATTGACGGGATGCCTCTCCGATAATCCAATCACAGGCTATAATCCCGCTCTTTTTTCCGGAGCGACGTCATGTCCCTGCCTAGCTTGCGCCTCAAAGCCAACGCCGACCGTCGCCTGCGCGCCGGCCACCTGTGGGTCTACAGCAATGAAATCGATGTAGCCGCCACCCCACTGAACGGTTTTGCGGCAGGTGACCAGGCGCTGCTGGAAGCCGCTGGCGGCAAGCCATTGGGCATCGTGGCCATGAGCCCCAACAACCTGATCTGCGCCCGCCTGCTGTCGCGTGACATCAAGCTGCCGCTGGACAAATCCCTGCTGGTTCATCGCCTGAACGTGGCGCTGTCGCTGCGTGAGCGCCTGTTCGACAAGCCGTTCTATCGCCTGGTCTACGGCGACTCGGACTTGCTGCCGGGTCTGGTAGTCGATCGTTTCGACCATATCCTGGTCGTGCAACTGGCTTCCGCGACCATGGAACATCACAAGGAAGACGTGATTGCCGCGCTGGTTCAGGTACTCAAGCCTAGCGGCATCCTGTTCAAGAACGACTCGGCGGCCCGCGATGCCGAAGGCTTGAACCGCTACGTGGAAACCGCCTACGGCACCGTGCCGGAGTGGGTTGCACTGGAAGAGAACGGCGTCAAGTTCGAGGCTCCGGTATTCGGCGGCCAGAAGACCGGCTGGTTCTATGACCATCGCATGAACCGCGCGCGTCTCGCGCCTTACGTCAAAGGCAAGCGCGTCCTCGACCTGTACAGTTACATCGGCGGCTGGGGCATCCAGGCAGGTGCCTTTGGCGCCAGCGAAGTCACCTGTGTCGACGCTTCGGGCTTTGCCCTGGACGGCGTTGAGCGCAATGCGGCGCTGAACGGTTTCGCCGAGAAGGTCACCTGTATCGAAGGCGACGTGTTTGAAGCGCTGAAAGAGCTCAAAGCCGGCGAAGAGCGTTTTGACGTGATCGTGGCCGACCCGCCAGCCTTCATCAAACGCAAGAAAGACCTGAAAAACGGCGAAGGCGCCTACCGCCGCCTCAACGAACAGGCCATGCGCCTGCTCAGCAAGGACGGCATCCTGGTCAGCGCTTCCTGCTCGATGCATTTGCCTGAGGACGACCTGCAAAACATCCTCCTCACCAGCGCCCGCCATCTGGACCGCAATCTCCAGTTACTGGAACGCGGCGGCCAGGGACCGGATCATCCGGTGCACCCGGCCATTCAGGAAACCCGTTATATCAAGAGCATTACCTGCCGGTTGTTGCCGAACAGCTGAAGCGCTCGCAGAATTTACGACTGCTGAGCAGCCGGTCGCGGGCAAACGCGCTCCTACAAACGCTGTAGGAGAGCGCTTGCCCGCGACCGGCTCACAACCAGATCGCATCCCAAAGCGGATAGTCTCCAACCTTGCTTACCAATCCAGGCATCAACGGATTGGCCACGATATACCCTGCAATACTCCGTAAATCCTCTTCCTGCCTGACTGCAACTCGTCCAACCAATGAAAATGGTCTGGCATCACAACCCATGCCAATGAATCCACCCTTCCCTCTTGCTGAGCTTTTCGGAATTCACTCACCAGCAAGCGTCCCATTCGCCAATCCTGGAATAGCGATCGACGCTCATGAACAACAGATGTCAGCAAATAAATACGTCCGCTTCGGAGTACCGCCCTTTACGCAAATCGGCTCCACGACTGGATATGGACAAATCACACCTCTTCCCTGATGGCTCTCGATCAGATTAGTGGACGTGTGAATATCCCCACCCCGATTAGCTGCTCAGGATGTGTCCGCAAGACTGTCGACCCGTGTAGAATCGACCCTATTCATCGCCAGTCATCCCCCGGCGGGTTTATGAGCTCAGGCCGAGTACGCGGTGATCCCGCGGCGTTCGGTTTCTTCGCTGCATCCGGTCACTACCGTTTGCGTGTGACGTCAATAGAAGCTCACTCCCCTTATTGATTAGCCTTATTTTGCCGGAGTGCTCCAATGCCTGATTACCGCTCGAAAACGTCCACCCACGGTCGCAACATGGCCGGCGCTCGTGCCCTGTGGCGCGCTACGGGGATGAAGGACGAAGATTTCAAGAAGCCGATCATTGCCATCGCCAACTCGTTCACCCAGTTCGTACCAGGGCACGTCCACCTCAAGGACATGGGCCAACTGGTCGCCCGGGAAGTCGAGCGCGCAGGCGGTGTGGCCAAGGAATTCAACACCATCGCCGTGGATGACGGTATCGCCATGGGTCACGACGGCATGCTGTACTCGCTGCCGAGCCGCGAAATCATCGCCGACTCCGTGGAGTACATGGTCAACGCGCACTGCGCCGATGCTATCGTCTGTATCTCCAACTGCGACAAGATCACTCCCGGCATGCTGATGGCGTCGTTACGCCTCAATATCCCGGTGATCTTCGTTTCCGGCGGCCCGATGGAAGCCGGCAAGACCAAACTGGCCAGCCACGGCCTGGATCTGGTCGACGCGATGGTCATTGCCGCCGACGCCACCGCCAGCGATGAAAAGGTTGCCGAATACGAGCGCAGCGCCTGTCCGACATGCGGTTCGTGCTCGGGCATGTTCACCGCCAACTCGATGAACTGCCTGACCGAAGCACTGGGCCTGGCATTACCGGGCAACGGTTCGACACTGGCCACCCACAGTGATCGCGAACAACTGTTCCTGACGGCCGGGCGCACCATCGTCGAGCTGTGCAAACAGTATTACGGCAACAACGACGAGTCGGTTCTGCCGCGCAACATCGCCAATTTCAAGGCATTCGAGAACGCCATGATGCTGGACATCGCCATGGGCGGTTCGACCAACACCATCCTGCATTTGCTGGCTGCTGCCCAGGAAGCCGAAATCGCCTTCGATCTGCGCGATATCGACCGTCTGTCGCGCAAGGTTCCACAGCTGTGCAAGGTGGCACCGAACATCCAGAAGTACCACATGGAAGACGTGCACCGCGCTGGCGGCATCTTCAGCATCCTCGGTTCTCTGGCCCGTGGCGGCCTGCTGCACACCGACCTGCCGACCGTGCACAGCAAGAGCATGGCCGAAGCCATCGCCAAATGGGACATCACCCAGACTGACGACGAAGCCGTGCACACCTTCTTCAAGGCCGGTCCGGCAGGCATCCCGACGCAGACGGCCTTCAGCCAGTCGACCCGCTGGTCGAGCCTCGATGACGACCGTGAGAATGGTTGCATCCGCAGCTTCGAGCATGCGTATTCACAGGAAGGCGGTCTGGCCGTGCTCTACGGCAACATCGCCCTGGACGGCTGCGTAGTGAAAACCGCAGGCGTGGATGAGTCGATCCATGTCTTCGAGGGCAACGCCAAGATCTTTGAAAGCCAGGACAGCGCCGTGCGCGGCATCCTCGCTGACGAAGTGAAGGCCGGCGACATCGTGATCATCCGTTACGAAGGCCCGAAAGGCGGTCCGGGCATGCAGGAAATGCTGTACCCGACTTCGTACCTGAAATCCAAAGGCCTGGGCAAGGACTGTGCACTGCTCACCGACGGGCGCTTCTCGGGCGGCACATCGGGCCTGTCCATCGGCCACGCTTCGCCGGAAGCGGCTGCCGGTGGTGCAATCGGTCTGGTGCGCGATGGCGACAAGGTGCTGATCGACATTCCGAATCGCTCGATCAACCTGCTGATCGACGACGCCGAAATGGCTGCACGCCGTGCCGAACAGGACAAGAAAGGCTGGAAGCCGGTCGAAGTCCGCCCACGCAAGGTGACAACAGCACTCAAGGCCTACGCCCTGCTGGCGACCAGCGCCGACAAGGGTGCGGTACGCGACAAGGAACTGCTGGAAAAGCTGGTGCCATAAAAGCCAACCCGTAGGAGCGGATTTATCCGCGAAAGCTTCGCGAATGAATTCGCTCCTACAGGCTTTTCTTACTGAATCTCGTCCGGTTTGACGATCACCCAGTTCTTGTCGGCCGTGACCGGCAATCCTTCCTTGGCCTGCGCCTCAGCATTGGCCTTGATCATGCCGTCAAGCTGCTTCATGTACTTGTCCTTGCGGTTGATCCACAAATGCACGCCGCCCTTGTTGACGTCAACGCCGTGGAACAGCATGTAGCCATCGCTGGTGGGTGTGTCACCTGCAACCAGAACCGGCTTTCTCCACTGGTCGATGTAGGTCAGGATCGCCGCATGCTTGCCTGCCATCCAGGTTGCCGGTGTCCACAGGTAAGGCGTCAGTTCCAGGTCGAGATTGCTCTTCTGGTCATATTTGCCAGCCGTGATCTGCTTGCGGGCCGTGGTCAACTCGCCGCTCTTCCTGTCCTTGAGCAGCATGCTCACGCCAATCACGTTCTGCGGTTTGACGTTGTAGCCGTACTTGGGATCTGAAGCGACCATCCGCACCAGTTCTTCGGAAGCGGCGGTCATTACATAGACCTCGATGCCGTTTTCCATCAGCTTGTTGAACAGCTCTTTCTGGCCGGTGAAGATGCGTGGCGGCTCGACGTCGAGCTTCTTGACCACATCCCCTTCGTAGTAAGTCGCCGGTATGGTTTTGCCCGAAGCCATCAACTCGTCGACGTAACCTTTCAGCTCCTTGAGCGTAAAGCCCGAGAACACTTGCGCCACCCATGGGTAGCAGACCATGTCATCCAGCTCGCAGAGCCGGTAGTAGTAACTGAACAGGCTTTCCTTGTGCTCGGCGGTGTCCTTGAACGGTATCAGCTTCAGGGAAGGGTCCAGCTTCTCGCGGGTAATCAGGCCCTTGTTTTCCATGAACGGCAGCAGCGACTCTTCGAGATCGAAGCGGTAACTGGTGTTATCCATGTCAAAGACGGCGTAATTACCCTTGTTGGCGTTGGCCGCAATCATGCTGTCCAGGGCCTTGGCAGCAGGCTCTGGCCAGTGTTTCAGATCGGTAGCGAAAGCCTGGCTGGCAAGACCCAGGCACAACGCGGCGGCCAACAATTTTGGTGCGAACTTCATTAGTGGTTTCCCCCGAAAAATGTATGGGGTCGACCGTAACAAAATGATGTGACTGTTATCGTGCGTCAGCGACCCCGCATGTTCTGAGGGCGTCGTGCCAGGAATGGTTCGCGACAAGGCGATTTAATTGCGACATTTTCATGACATTTTCGCGAATGAGCGGGACGCCGCCGATTCGCGAAAACCGCTATCAGCGCCGCTCCCAGACCTCGAAGTGATAGGCAGGTTTTCCATCAGCGGCAGGGTTTTCCACAGTCGACACCAGCGCCCAGTGCTCGACATCGAACTCCGGAAACCATGCATCGCCCTCAGGGCTCAGTTCCACGCGAGTCAGGTAAAGACGGTCCGCCTGCTCCAGGCCCTGGGCATAAAGCTGCGCGCCGCCAATCAGCATGACTTCATCGACGCCCTGCTCCTGCGCCCACTGTTCGGCACGCACCACGGCGGCTTCCAGGGAAGAGAAGACTTCCGCACCTTCAAGCTGCAGATCGGCCTGGCGACTGACCACCAGGTTCAACCGACCGGGCAATGGCCGGCCCAGTGAATCCCAGGTCTTGCGACCCATGATGATCGGCTTGCCAAGGGTCGTGGCCTTGAAATATTTGAAATCCCCCGGCAAATGCCAGGGCATGGAATTGTCGACGCCGATCACCCGGTTTTCACCGAGGGCGGCAATCAGGCTCAAAGGGAGATGTTTTTTCATGGGCGCGAGAATAGCAGAGCAACGGAACTGATAGACACCGTGCAGACCCTAAGCATCACCGCAACGGTTATGCTTCCCGCTGAATTCATCGAAGAGACGCTGTGTGACTGCTCTTACCCCACTCGACACCCTGTGGCTGACCGAAGCCGTGCGCCTGCGCGAAGAACAGGCCGGTCAGCTTGACGATCTGGAAGCCAATCGCCGCGCCCGCGCCTCGGAAGGCGACCTGGGCAGCCGTATCAAGCTGCGCGCCTTGTGGCTGGCCGAACGTGACGGCATGCTCGGTGCCCTGCAGCACTGGAAGCAAGGGGCGCGTCTGGCGTTGATCGCGCTGGCCGTGATGGCGATAGTCAGCGGTGCCGGCCTGGCTTTCGCGGCCATGGGCAACGGTCAGGCTCCGGTCAACGTGTTCTGGGCACTGGGCAGCCTGCTGGGCCTGAATCTGTTGCTGTTGCTGAGCTGGGCACTGGGGCTGCTCTTCACCGGGCGCAGCGCCACAGGGCTGGGTCGGCTGTGGTTATGGGCAAGCGAAAAGCTCGCCCGCGATGCCCAGGCCGCGCAACTGGCACCCGCGCTGATTCTGCTGCTGCAACGCCAACGCCTCAATCGCTGGGTCTTGGGCCTGCTGGTCAACGGGCTGTGGCTGCTGGCCTTGCTCAGTGCGCTGCTCCTGCTATTGATGCTGATGGCGACACGACGTTACGGCTTTGTCTGGGAAACCACCATTCTGGGCAGCGAAACCTTCGTCAACCTGACCCAGACGCTGGGCATCATCCCGGCGCTGCTGGGTTTCAGCACCCCGGACGAACTGATGATCCGTGCCAGCGGCAATGGTGTATTGAGCCTGGAAAACGCCCGTCAGGCCTGGGCGTCCTGGCTGGTGGGCATCCTGCTGGTATTCGGCATCGTACCGCGCATGCTGTTGGCGCTGTTCTGCCTGTGGCGCTGGCAGCGTGGCCGGGCCGCCTTGAAGCTGGATCTGCAATTGCCCGGCTACCTTCAGTTGCGCGAACGCCTGATGCCCAGCAGCGAGCGCCTGGGAGTCAGTGATGCCGCGCCAGCGCAACTGCATCAGGTGCAACCCAATCCCGGCGCAACCAGCAGTGAAGGCGCCGTGCTGGTCGCCATCGAACTGGACGATCAGCATCCGTGGCCTCCGCAACGGCCGACCAGCGTGGCTGACGCGGGCGTGCTCGACAGCCGGGAATCGCGACAAAAACTGCTGGAACAATTGACCCACTATCCACCTGCCCGGCTACTTATCGCTTGCGATCCGCGCCGCTCGCCAGATCGCGGCAGCCTGGCACTGATCGCAGAACTGGCGCGATGTGCAGGAATGACGCGCATCTGGCTGCTGCCTGCGCCTGACGGCCAGGCACTGGACCCGCAACGCCTCGATGACTGGCAACTCGCCCTGCAACAGCTGGAACTGAGCTGGAGCGATAAACTGCCCGTGAACTGGCTGGAGACAGGCCATGACTGAATCGCCCAGGACTCGCCCACTCAAACTGGCTGTCGTCGGCCATACCAACGTTGGCAAGACGTCGCTGTTGCGCACCCTTACCCGGGATGTCGGTTTTGGCGAAGTCTCGCATCGCCCCAGCACCACACGCCATGTCGAAGGTGCGCGCCTGTCGGTAGACGGCCAGGCCCTGCTGGAACTGTACGACACACCCGGTCTGGAAGACGCCATCGCCCTGCTCGACTATCTGGAACGCCTGGATCGCCCCGGCGAACGCCTCGACGGCCCGGCCCGCCTGGCGCGTTTTCTGGACAGCAGCGAAGCCCGCCAGCGCTTCGAGCAGGAAGCCAAGGTCTTGCGCCAGTTGCTCGACTCGGACGCCGGCCTGTACGTGATCGATGCCCGTGAACCGATTCTGTCCAAATACCGCGACGAGCTGGCAGTGCTGGCCAGCTGCGGCAAACCATTGCTGCCAGTGCTGAATTTCGTCAGCAGCCCCCAGCAGCGGGAAGCCGACTGGCGTGAAGCGCTGTCGCGCCTCGGGCTGCATGCGCTGGTCCGTTTCGACAGCGTGGCGCCACCGGAAGATGGCGAACGCCGACTCTATGAAAGCCTCGCGCTACTGCTGGAAAGCGCTCGCCCACTACTGGAGCGGCTGATCCAGGACCAACAGGCGCAACGTCAGGCCAGACGCCACAGCGCTGCGCGCTTGATTGCCGAATTGCTCATCGATTGCGCAGCCTGTCGGCGCAGCGTGGAGACCAGCGCCGAGCAGGAGCAGCAAGCAATCGAGGAACTGCGCAAGGCCATTCGGCAACGCGAACAGAAGTGTGTCGAAGCGCTGCTCAAGCTGTATGCCTTTCGCGTGCAGGATGCCAGTGCCGCCGACTTGCCATTGCTCGATGGCCGTTGGGGCGATGATCTGTTCAACCCCGAAACCCTCAAGCAACTGGGCGTCCGGGTCGGCGGCGGTGTGGCAGCCGGTGCTGCAGCCGGCGCGGGTGTCGACCTGCTGGTGGGCGGAATCACTCTTGGCGCGGCGGCGCTGGTCGGTGCGATTGCCGGTGGTGCGCTGCAAACGGCGCGCAGTTATGGCGGGCGCTTGCTGGGCAAGCTCAAGGGGCAACGCGAACTGACAGTGGACGATGCCGTACTGCGCCTGCTCGCCATCCGCCAACAGCATTTGTTGCAGGCACTGGAGCTCAGAGGCCATGCTGCAATCGGCAATATCGAACTGCCTGCGCCACAGGACAAGACCTGGCGTGAAGGCAAACTCCCGGACGCCTTGCACAAGGCGCGAGCCCACCCGCAGTGGTCATCGCTCAATCCCGGTGCGAAATTGAACCAGACCGAACGCCAGGAGCAGATAGAAAGCCTGGCAAACTCCAGACTGTAGGAGCCAATTCATTCGCGAAGACGGCCTTCCAGGCGACTGATCATTGTTGAATGTGTTCGCGAATGAATTCGCTACGCGCGCCGACAGTCGCTTTGCTCATTTTTGCCTACGCTAAACCGGCCGGCCCCGGTATGATCGCGCGCCCGATACACCCGGAAACCTGAAGAAAATGAAATCCACCTTGATCGCAGCCGCAGAGATCGATCGTCTCGATACCTGGGCCAAATACTCCAGCCACATGTGCGGGGGCTGCATTTCCAGCTGCTGTACCTTGCCGGTAGAAGTGAAGATCAAGGATCTGATCCGCATCGGCATCGTCGACGAGTTCGAGCAGGGCGAACCGGCCAAGAACATCGCCAAGCGTCTGCAGAAAGAAGGGATTGTCGAGCGCTTCAACCAGAAATCGGGGATCTTCACCCTGCAGCGCATGAGCAACAACGACTGCCTGTATCTGGATCGCAAGAGCCGCCTGTGCACCATCTATGAAAAGCGCCCGGACACCTGCCGCAACCATCCGAAGATCGGCCCGCGCCCGGGCTATTGCGCGTACAAGCCCAAGGCTGTCGAGCGCCAGGGCAGTAGCACGTTGAACTCGAATTCCGGCCGGGTGCCTCTCAAGTTCTGATTGTTGCAGAAGATCGCCCGCCTTCCAGAAGCCGCGCTGTCGCGTAGCAAACCGGGTGTGCGTCTGGCGTTGAAGTATGCGCGGGGCAGAGGCTGCGCAGGAGAGAGCTGTGTGGAAGCGAATTCATTCGCTCCCACACAGTGAACCGCTATCAGAACAGAACGCGGCTACGGATGGTGCCTTTGATGTGTTGCAGCTTCTCTTGGGCAAGATCCGAGTAATCGGCGTCTACGTCGATGACCACGTAGCCGACTTTCTCGTTGGTCTGCAGGAACTGGCCGGAGATGTTGATGCCGTTTTCTGCAAAAACCTTGTTGATCTCGCTCAGCACGCCCGGAATGTTCTCGTGGATGTGCAGCAGGCGATGCTTGCCAGGGTGAGCAGGCAATGCAACTTCCGGGAAGTTGACCGACGACACCGAAGTACCGTTGTCGCTGTACTTGACCAGCTTTTCCGCGACTTCCAGACCGATGTTGGCCTGGGCTTCGGCAGTGGAACCGCCGATGTGCGGAGTCAGGATCACATTGTCCAGGCCGCGCAGCGGGCTCTCGAAGATGTCATCGTTGGAACGTGGCTCGACCGGGAATACGTCGATGGCCGCGCCGATCAGGTGCTTGTCCTTGATCGCGTCTGCCAGGGCATCCAGCTCGACCACGGTGCCGCGAGCGGCGTTGATCAGGATGCTGCCCTTTTTCATCGCACGGATTTCTTTCTCGCCGATCATCCACTGGGTTTCAGTGGTTTCCGGAACGTGCAGGGTCACGATGTCGGACATGCCCAGCAGCTCGGTCAGGCTGGCAACCTGAGTGGCGTTGCCCAGCGGCAGCTTGGTCAGCGTGTCGTAGAAGTAGACCTGCATGCCCAGGCCTTCGGCGAGTACCGACAGTTGGGTGCCGATCGAGCCGTAGCCGATGATGCCCAGTTTCTTGCCGCGAATCTCGAAGGAGTTGGCCGCGCTCTTGATCCAGCCGCCACGGTGGCAGGAAGCGTTCTTTTCGGGAATGCCGCGCAGCAGCAGGATGGCTTCGGCCAATACCAGTTCCGCGACGGAACGGGTGTTGGAGTACGGCGCGTTGAAGACCGCGATGCCGCGCTCACGGGCTGCGTCGAGGTCGACCTGGTTGGTACCGATGCAGAAGCAGCCGACCGCAACCAGCTTTTTCGCGTGGTCGAACAGCTCTTCAGTCAGTTGGGTACGCGAGCGGATGCCAATGAAATGGGCGTCGGCAATCTTTTCCTTCAGCTCGGCTTCCGGCAGAGACTTGGTGTGGTACTCGATGCTGGTGTAGCCGGCGGCCTTGAGGACGTCAACGGCGGATTGGTGGACGCCTTCGAGAAGAAGGAACTTGATCTTGCTCTTGTCGAGGGAAGTCTTGCTCATCTGCGTAAACCTGTGTCCCGAAGAAAAATGGCAGGGGGCCGGATCGGCGCGTAGGCTCGATTCACGGGGGGCGTATGCTAGCATATGCACCCCGCTAAACCCCATTCCAGAACGTGAACCGTTCTCAGGATGCCCATGAATTCTTCGAGAGTTGCGTCGATGTCCCATCCCGCTTTGATTGATGAGCTCAAGACCCTGGTAGAACCAGGCAAGGTACTGACCGACAGCGGTTCTCTGGAGGCCTACGGCAAGGACTGGACCAAGCAGTTCGCTCCCGCCCCCACGGCCATCGTGTTTCCCAAGACTATAGAGCAGGTTCAGGCCATCGTGCGCTGGGCCAACGAGCGTCTGGTGGCGCTTGTGCCTTCGGGTGGCCGGACCGGACTTTCCGCCGCAGCGGTAGCCGCCAATGGCGAGGTGGTGGTTTCGTTCGACTATATGAACCAGGTGCTGGAACTCAACCTGACCGAGCGCACCGCCGTCTGTCAGCCCGGCGTGATCACCCGGCAGTTGCAGACACTGGCGCAGGATAACGGCCTGTATTACCCGGTGGACTTCGCGTCTTCGGGTTCCAGCCAGATTGGCGGCAATATCGGCACCAATGCCGGCGGAATCAAGGTCATTCGCTACGGCATGACTCGTAACTGGGTGGCCGGCCTCAAGGTCGTCACCGGCAAGGGCGATCTGCTGGAGCTGAACAAGGACCTGATCAAGAACGCCACCGGCTACGACATGCGCCAATTGTTCATTGGTGCCGAGGGCACGCTGGGTTTCGTGGTCGAGGCCACCATGCGCCTGGACCGTGCGCCGCGCAACCTGACCGCCATGGTGCTGGGCACCAGCGATTTCAATTCGATCATGCCTGTGCTGCATGCCTTCCACGGCAAGCTGGACCTGACCGCGTTCGAGTTCTTCTCCGACAAGTCGTTTGCCCGGGTCATGGCCCGTGGCGATGTACCTTCGCCGTTCGACACGCCGTGCCCGTTTTATGTACTGCTGGAATTTGAAGCGACCACGGAAGACGTGGCCAACGATGCCCTGGCGACCTTCGAGCACTGTGTCGAGCAGGGCTGGGTGCTCGATGGCGTGATGAGCCAGAGCGAACAGCAGTTGCAGAACCTGTGGAAGCTGCGCGAGTACATTTCCGAAACCATCTCCCACTTCACGCCCTACAAGAACGACATTTCGGTCACGGTTTCCAGGGTGCCGGCGTTCCTGAGCGAGATCGATGCGATCGTTGCCGAGCATTACCCCGATTTCGAGGTGCTCTGGTACGGCCATATCGGCGATGGCAACCTGCACCTGAACATCCTCAAGCCCGAGCACCTCGACAAGAACGAGTTCTTCCAGACCTGCGCCAAGGTCAACAAATGGGTGTTCGAGACCGTGCAGAAGTACAACGGCTCGATTTCCGCCGAGCACGGTGTGGGGATGACCAAGCGTGACTATCTGACGTACAGTCGCTCACCCGCCGAAATCGAGTACATGAAAGCATTGAAGGCGGTCTTCGACCCTAACGGCATCATGAACCCGGGCAAGATATTCGCTGTTTGATCAGCCGAACCACCTATTCAACGAAGCCAGTATTACCAGACCCAGGAGACGTCATGAGCTACCAGCACAAATATGTCGATGGAACGAGCATCCACTTCCCGCTGGGCAAAGTGGTCTGTATCGGTCGTAACTATGCCGAACACGCCAAGGAACTGGGCAACCCGGTGCCGACCGAGCCGTTGCTGTTCATGAAACCCGGCAGTTCCGTGGTGGCCCTGGAAGGCGGATTCAGCATTCCGGCCGACCGTGGCTCGGTGCATTACGAAGCCGAAATCGTGGTACTGATCGGCAAGCCGCTGAGCAAGAACCCGTCCCGTGAAGAAGTGCTGGACGCCATCAGCGGCTTTGCTCCGGGCCTGGACCTGACCCTGCGTGACGTGCAATCGCGTCTGCGCGAGAAAGGCCTGCCGTGGGAACTGGCCAAGTGTTTCGACGGTGCTGCGGTCATCGCACCTTTCGTTCCGGCCGAAACCTATCCGGACCTGACCGACATCGGCATTCGCCTGACCATCAACGGCAAGGTTGTGCAGGACGGCAACAGCAGCCTGATGCTCAACCCGATCGTACCGATGATTCAGCACATGGCCGCCAACTTCTCGTTGCAGGCAGGCGACATCATCATGACCGGTACTCCGGCAGGCGTCGGCCCGTTCGAGGCCGGTGACGAAATCGTGCTGGAACTGAGCGGCCAGACCCCGTTTGCCAGCAGTGTCCGCTAAGCCTTAACGGGTTCAGAAAAACCGCCCGAGAGATCTTCTCTGGCGGTTTTTTCGTTTTATGGCAGCTATTCCCGCTCAGTTAGCGATTTTTTCACAACTGATCTGGATAATCCGCCTGCCTCTCGTCCGAGGGCTTTATGTCTGCTTGCGTCCTATCAGCTCAGGAACTCTTGAATGGCTAAGCTACCTCCGTCTCAAAGTCGCCGTTTCCGTCTGCCGGTCATGCGCTGGTATGCCTGGCTGCTGCTGATTCTGGTCATGGGCTACGGCCTGGCTTTTCTGATGCACTGGGATGATCGTGCGCGGCTCTGGGTTCAGGAGCGTTTCGAGAGCAAGGCGTCCCGCAACGCCAGCATCTGGCTGCCGGACTACAAGGTCGATATCGATGCCAGAAAATTGCCCGGCATGGAGAAGGACGAAGCTTCCGACCTGTCTTACGACCCGGTGAGCAAGACGCTGTTCTCGGTCATGGGCAAGAATCCGTTTCTGGTCGAACTGACCCTCAAGGGCGATGTATTGCGCAAGATCCCGCTGGTGGGCTGGAGCAATCCCGAAGGTGTTGCAGTGATGAAGGACGGTCTGATCGCGATTACCGACGAGCGCCGACATATGTTGAGCATCGTCAAGGTGACGGCAGAAACCACGACGCTGAACCTGGCCGACTTCCCGCAATATGATCTTGGCCCATCGAAAAACCAGAACAAGGGGTTCGAGGGCATTGCCTGGGACCCGACTCGCCAACAGTTGCTGCTCGGCGAAGAACGTCCGCCAGCGTTGTTCACCTGGAAAAGTGACGGCAGTGACGTATTGCAAGGCGAGAAGCAGAGAGTGCCCAATGTCTCGCTGGATGCGCGCAATCTCTCTTCCTTGAGTGTCGACCCGCGCACCGGACATACGTTGATGCTGTCCGCAGACTCGCACCTGTTGCTGGAGCTGGACGAGCACGGCGAGCAGGTCAGCTTCATGACCCTGCTCGGCGGCATGAACGGCCTGAAAGACACCATCCCCCGCGCAGAAGGTGTTGCGCTGGACGAGAACGGCACCCTGTATATGGTCAGCGAACCGAACCTGTTCTACTCGTTTCGCAAGCACTAAAAGGATAATGCCGCCTTTGTGCAGGAGCAGATTCATCCGCGAAAGCGCCGTTTGTGCCCGTTTCGCGAATGAACTTACTCCTGCCATGGCATTGCGCTATTAAGGGTAAATTCATATTCCCGTGATATTCATGCTGCCCCGATCAATCCTTGAGTCATCCCGATGCGTCGCCCTATCCGATCTGCCCTTCTGTTCTCCTTGATGATTGCACTGGCTGCCTTGTTGTTTTTTGCTGATCGGGAGTTTCGCTTTGTAAAACGCGCCTCGTTTGCCTGGCAGATGTACTGGCAACCGGATTCGATCAAAACCGTTGGCCTTGATCGCTACCGCGTGGTGATCGAAGGGCAGGTCATCGAAGGGCTTGAGGACGATGTCTCGGCCCTGAGCTTCGACCCGGACCGTAAAACCCTGTTCACGGTCACCAACCAGAAGAATGAAATGGTCGAGCTGAGCCTCGATGGCCATATCCTGCGTCGCATTCCCCTGACCGGTTTCGGCGATTCGGAAGCGATCGAGTACATCAGCCCGGGTGTCTACGTCATCAGCGATGAACGTCAGCAACGGCTGCTCAAGGTCAAGGTCGACGACACTACCCGCTCACTGAATGCCGCAGATGCCGAGCTGCTGACGGTGAGCGTCGATGTGGGCCGTAACAAGGGCTTTGAAGGCCTGGCCTACGACGTCAAGGGCCAGCGGCTGTTTATCGCCAAGGAAAGCGAGCCGGTACAGATCATCGAAGTGCGCGGGTTCCCCCAGAGCAACAGCAACCTGGGGATCATCTTTGACGGCAAGCGCGATGCCGGCCTGTTTGTACGCGACCTGTCCAGCCTGTACTTCGATGCGCCCACAGGCCACTTGATGGCCATGTCGGATGAGTCGAAAAAGATTCTGGAGCTCAACGATGAGGGGCGCCCGATTGCCAGCGCTTCGCTGAAAAAGGGCCAGATGGGCTTGAGCAAGAGCGTGCCGCAGGCCGAAGGGTTCACCATGGATGACGAAGGGACGCTTTACGTCGTGAGCGAACCGAACCTGTTCTACAAGTTTCGCAAACCGTAAGCCTTGCAACAGTCTGGGTTCCCATGACGCGTGGGAACCCAGTGCCGGGTCCGCTGCTTAGCGGGCCAGGGTTTTCACGCCTTCGGCGGTGCCCAGCAACAACAGGTCTGCCGGACGCGCCGCGAACAGGCCGTTGGTGACCACACCGACGATATTGTTGATCTGCGCTTCCAGCTCCACCGGGTTGCTGATGCTCATGTTGTGGACATCAATAATGATATTGCCGTTGTCGGTCAGGACGCCTTCACGATAGACCGGGTCGCCGCCCAGCTTGACCAGTTGGCGGGCAACATGGCTGCGCGCCATCGGGATGACTTCGACCGGCAGCGGGAAAGCGCCCAGTACTGGCACCAGCTTGCTGCCGTCGGCAATGCAGATGAAGGTCTTGGCCACGGCGGCGACGATCTTCTCGCGCGTCAGGGCAGCGCCGCCGCCCTTGATCAGGTTCAGGTGTTCGTCGCTTTCGTCGGCGCCGTCGATATAGAATTCCAGGTCGCTGACCGTATTGAGTTCATAGACCGGAATACCGTGGCTTTTGAGGCGCGCTGCGGTGGCTTCGGAGCTGGCGACCGCGCCGTCGAAGGCGGCCTTGTGCCTGGCCAGCGCATCGATAAAGCAGTTGGCCGTGGAGCCGGTGCCAACACCGATGATGCTCTTGTCGTCGATCTTGGGAAGAATGAAATCGACAGCGGCTTGAGCCACGGCCTGTTTGAGTTGATCCTGGGTCATGCTGGCTCCACGGTGCCAAAGATGCAAAAAGGGGCCGCATTATAGCGATGACTGCGCAGCAAAGCCCCGTCATTCGTATGGTCGTTGATCGGAGTGCGGGGTAGACTTCTCGACCTTGCCCTCTTCGCCAGTGATATCGCCCCGATGCTTGAACAGTACGTCAAGAAAATCCTCACCTCCCGCGTCTACGATGTCGCTGTCGAAACCCCGTTGCAGAGCGCTCGCCAGCTTTCCGAGCGGCTGGAAAACCAGGTACTGCTCAAGCGTGAAGACCTGCAGCCGGTGTTTTCCTTCAAGATTCGTGGCGCCTATAACAAACTGGCGCAGTTGAGCCCCGAAGAACTGGCGCGTGGCGTGGTCACCGCCTCGGCAGGCAACCATGCACAAGGCCTGGCGCTGGCAGCCAGGGTGCTGGGTATCAAGGCGACTATCGTCATGCCCAAGACCACGCCTGAAATCAAGGTCGAGGGCGTGCGTTCGCGGGGCGCTCAGGTGGTGCTGCACGGCGATTCGTTTCCCGAAGCGCTGGCCTACTCGCTGAAGCTGGTGGATGAACAAGGCTTCGTCTACATCCACCCGTACGATGATCCCGACACCATCGCCGGCCAGGGCACCGTGGCCATGGAAATCCTGCGCCAGCAGCCGGGCCAGCTGGACGCGATCTTCGTGCCAGTGGGTGGCGGCGGCCTGATTGCCGGGATTGCCGCCTACGTCAAATACCTGCGCCCGGATATCAAGGTAATCGGCGTCGAGCCGGACGACTCCAACTGCCTGCAGGCCGCCATGGCTGCCGGTGAGCGTGTGGTTTTGAGTCAGGTCGGGCTGTTTGCCGATGGCGTGGCGGTGGCGCAGATTGGTCATCACACCTTTGAAGTGTGCCGTCAGTACGTCGATGAAGTGATCACGGTCAGTACCGATGAAATCTGTGCAGCCATCAAGGACATCTACGACGACACCCGTTCCATCACCGAGCCGGCAGGTGCGCTGGGTGTGGCCGGGATCAAGAAGTACGTCGAGCAGCGCGGCATCAGCGGCCAGACGCTGGTGGCCATCGACTCCGGCGCCAACGTCAACTTCGACCGCCTGCGCCATGTCGCCGAGCGTGCCGAACTGGGTGAAGGCCGTGAAGCCATCATCGCGGTAACCATTCCCGAGCAGCCGGGTAGCTTCAAGGCGTTCTGCCAGGCCATCGGCAAGCGCCAGATCACCGAATTCAACTACCGCTACCACACCGACCGCGAAGCGCACATCTTCGTCGGTGTGCAGACCCACCCGGAAAACGACCCGCGCAGCGCCTTGATCGGCAGCCTGACGGAGCAAGGCTTCCCGGTGCTGGACCTGACCGACAACGAACTGGCCAAACTGCACATCCGGCATATGGTCGGCGGGCATGCCGAGCGGGTCAGCGACGAAGTGGTGCTGCGCTTCGAGTTCCCGGAACGGCCCGGCGCACTGTTCAACTTCCTGAATAAACTGGGCGGCCGCTGGACCATCTCGATGTTCCACTACCGCAACCACGGCGCCGCGGATGGCCGCGTAGTGGCCGGGCTGGTGGTGCCGGAGGAAGAGCGGCATCTGGTCGGCGCAGCGCTGGACGAGATTGGCTACCCGTACTGGGATGAGAGCCAGAATCCGGCTTACAAACTGTTTTTGGGATAAGCCCCGCGCCGCGCAACCTGTGCACATCATGTGGGAGCGAATTCATTCGCGAAGGGCCAGAACATCCGACATAAATATGTCGTTTTTTTCGCGAATGAATTTGCCCCTACTGTGGCTGTTCCGCTTCGGCAGGCTCGACCGGCTCGGCGCTGAAGGTCGCCGGTTCTACTGGTGCTGCCACAGGTTCACTGCCCGCTGCCGGGATTGGAGTTTCCGGGACTGCCTCGACTTTCGGTGCCTCCTCAACCGGCTTGGGCGCTACAGCGGCTGGAGCAACTGGAGCCGCAACCGGAGCCGGAGCGGCTTCAGGCACACCCAGGTCAGCCTTGGGTTTCTCGACGATATGCGCCGCCTGCTTCACTTCCGGAGGCAGGAAGTTTTCTACCAATCCGAAAAAGCGCTCATAGAACTTGGCCGAGGCAACCGTCTCACTGGCAACCTTGACCATCGAATCATCGGTAGAACCGATCGGCATCGATACCGACCCCAGCACACCTACCCCCAGGCTGGCCGAGTTATTGGTCTTCTTCAGCGCATAACGGTCCTGCAGGGCGTTGGCGAACATGGTCGAACCGGCCCCACCGACATCGGCGGCACAGACCAGATTGAAGCTGATCTCGATATGTGTCTCACCCGTCTGCTGGAAGCTCTTGCGACCGCTGATCATTTTCGGATCATTGCTGGTAATGATGTAGCCCTGGCTGAGCAAGGCACGTCGCCCGGCTTCACAGGACGAATCATCGCTGGCCGGATAGCTTCTGGAGAAAGTCCCTGCATCATCGAAATGCTCATGATCGTAAACGGCCTGCTTGGGCGACGAACAGCCAGCAGCGAGCAGCAGGACGGACGTCCAGCATGCAGTACGAAAGTTCAGTAACTTAAACATCGAGGATCCTGGGGAAGATAACTGTCAGCAGAACTGCAGACCGGGAAAACGTCGGTAAGTCTGCAACAAGGGCAGCGCAGGATCAACGCAGACAGTGAAAAGATGCTGATACAAATGGCGAAATATTCGTGTCCAGGCTTTGCAATGAGCAACCAGCGCTGTAATCCGCCCTATCTCAACCCCGATCCCACAGCGGCTCGGGGGCAAAGCGCTCAGCCAGGAAGTCCAGCAGCGCCCGCAAGGCCGAGGACATGTGTTTGCGGGAGGTGTAGACCGCATGGATGCTCAGTTCCAGTGGCTGGTACTGGCTCAGCAGCGGCAGCAACTGCCCGCTCTTGATGAGCGGAGCAGCCAGATACGTGGGTAATAGCGCAATACCTGCACCGCACAGCGCAGCTTGCAGGGACGTGATCGCGTCATTGGTGCTGAGGTTGCCCTTGACCGCGACGCTGCATGGCACTCCCTTATGGGTGAAATGCCAAAGGCTGCTGCTGTGATAGGAATGGGTCAGGCAATTATGCAGGGCCAGGTCTTCAATGCGCCTGGGCGTCGAGTGCGCCTGCAGATAAGACGGCGAAGCACAGACCACGGATCGGCATGTGGTCAGGCGTCGTGCAATCAGGTTGGGGTCCAGGTCGTTGGTGATGCGAATGGCCAGATCCAGGCGTTCGTCGACCAGGTTCACGGTCCGGTCCAGCAACATCATGTCGACACGCACCTGTGAATAACGGCCGACGAACTCGGTGATCGCCTGGGTCAGTTGAGCCTGGCCAAACGACGTGCTGGAGGTGATGCGCAACAATCCTTTCGGCTCATCTTCGGGGGCGGAAACGACTGCGCGCATGTCGTCCGCCAGATCCAGCATCCGCCGACACAACGGCAGGACCTCGGCACCTGCGGCAGTCAGGTTCAGGCGCCGCGTGGTGCGGTGCATGAGCCGCGCACCGGTCCACTCCTCCAGCTCGGCCAGAAACCGGGAGATGGCCGGCCGTGACACACCGAGTTTATCCGCAGCAGCGGTCTGGCTGCCGCAGTCGACAACGGTGACGAACGCCTGCATGGCCTGCAACTTGTCCATATTCGACCGATTTCAGAAACAAACATGGGCCTAATCTAGCGTTTTTCAGCTCATAAATCTCAACTAACCTGCTGACTCCCAACACAGTCCAATGGAGTCTTTCATGCTACCGCTACGTGCACGACGCTTGTTTGCCAGTATCGCCCTGCTCGGTTTCGCCAGCACCAGCCTGGCGGCCCAGCCTTTGAAACTGGACGTCTACAATCCCGGGACCGAGGCGATTTTTCCGGTGTCGTCGGTGCTGGTCAGCGCCGAGAAGGATGCCATCCTGGTCGATGCCCAGTTTGCCAAACCGCAGGCCGAACAAATCGTGGAGAAGATCCGCAAGAGCGGCAAGAACCTGACCACCATCTACATCAGCCATGGTGACCCGGATTACTATTTCGGCCTGCAAACCATTACCGAGGCCTACCCTGCAGCCAAAGTCGTCGCCAGCGCCAAAACCGTTGCCCATATCAAGCAGACCATGGACGGCAAGCTGGCCTACTGGGGACCGAAACTGGGTGACGGCGCGCCGAGCCGAATCATCGTCCCGGAAGTGCTCAAGGGCAGCCATCTGCAGCTTGAGGGGCATGAGTTACAGATCATTGGCCTTGATGGCCCGCAGCCTGACCGGACCTTCGTGTGGATACCGTCCATCAAGGCCGTGGTTGGCGGCGTAGTGCTGGCCAGCAACATTCATGTGTGGATGGCCGACACCCAGAGTGCCAAGTCGCATCAAGACTGGCTGGCAACCCTGGCCAGCATCGAAAAGCTCAGGCCTGCGATCATCGTGCCGGGCCATTTCCTGACCGGCGAACAGAAGCCGGAACAATCCCCCGCCTTTACCGCTGCCTATATCAAGACCTTTGATGCAGAAACCGCCAAGGCCAGGGACTCCGCAGAATTGATCAAGGCAATGAAAGCGCATTATCCAAAACTGGCGGAAGAGTCTTCGCTGGAACTGAGCGCCAAGGTAGCCAAGGGCGAGATGAAGTGGTGAGCATGCAGTGAACGGCGCCTGTCGAGAGGCAGGCTGCGTTCCTGAATCGCAGGCAAAAAAAAGCGACCGGTTAAGGTCGCTTTTTCTTTTGCTTCAAGGAGTTCAAGGCCTTGAAGCTTTGTATGGCGCAGCGGACGGGATCATGACTCATCCTCTAACTCATTGAACGCTCTAAATTTTTAAAAATTTTCGAATCAACGATGGACTTGATTGTGTACTTATAATGAGCGTCTGGCAATCTAAGAATTCTTTTTTGGGCAGGACGACTCAAACTCTCTCCCAGGGCAGTGGTAGTAGAGGACTTGCACCTCCAAGTTTAGAAGGGATCTAGCATGACGTGCGTGTTGTCGGTCTGCACCCAGGTGCTACCAAGACCGAACGTAAAATCTCTCAACCCCAAGCACGTGTGGCGAAAGAGCTTGGGGATGCTGGTCGTTTGGGAGGAGTACGTCGCCAAGTAGTCATAAGGTCGACTGGTTGAATCACAGGAGATTGCCAATACTGCGGTGGTTCTCTGCTCCCCTACCCGACCTCTTCCCACATCAATGCTTTACCGTGGACGGGAGTTCTACTGACGGAATGGTGTAACCAGTAGATCCAACCAAGCCCCAGACTCGGGTTGAATCGGCGCCAAGGGAACAGCACTCACCGATGCGCTGAACCACAGCGCTCGAGCCCTTCGCTCAACGGGTGATCTGGCGTACGCCAAGTCCGATAAGAAGCACACCACAAATGCGGTCGACAGTTCTCTTGGCGTTTTGGTAGGCCTTGGCAATGGTCGCATGCGACAGGACGAGCGCGACCAGTCCGTACCAGCACAGAGCCGTGGCGCCGACTGCCGCAAGCATCGCCAAAAAAGTAGCCGTCGATACATGCGCAGGTGCCGCTGAGGAAAATATAGCGGCGAAGAATGCTATAGATTTTGGGTTCATGGTATTCATGGCGGCACCTTGAAAAAAGGCAGCACGAAGGCCGGTTGATTTAGGCTTCATCTGTGGTTTAGCACCCGCGGTACGCGAAGCAATGATGAGCCTCAATCCAAACCATACCAGGTAGGCGCCGCCGGCGATCTTTACTGCCGCTGCGAGCCATGGGAAGAGCTTGAACACCATGCCGATGCCGAAAATCGCACAAGTGGCCCAAATCAGGTTGACCGCGACGATGCCCATTACGAATGCGATTGCATCAGTACGGCAGCCCGACACAGCCTTATGAACAACGGCAACGAAACTCGGGCCAGGAATCATCACACCTACTGCAGAAACCGTTAACACCGTTACGACAGCCGAAATATCAAACATCGCCATCTCCATCGAAGAAAGCTTCACCCAAGCCAGCTGGTATCTAAACATCCAAGTGTATCGCTGCCAATGATCGTGTCGACCTTCTGCGATTCAACCTCCCCCAGAAGCGATGCTAACACTCCCGGCTGCACGACAGCCATGCTGCCCCACGCGAGACAGCTCCTAGAAGCTGGACAGTCTGTTGATCTCATTGCAGCCCCCCCCGAGGCGGGATCGTCACTTGGCAGCTTCTCATCTGCTGGAACAAAAAAGCTCGGTTACATGGCTTTCACCTTGGCCATCTCACCGTTCCACTCACCGGCGATCACTTCCGTACTGGCTTCCTTCTCGAACGGCGTGTAGACAGCCGTGATCTGAGCATCCTTACTCGCCCCGCCGTACGAGATAACGGTGACGCTTTGTGCCATCGCATTCCCCGCGATTAGCCGCAGCACAGGACACTGGGTTGTTACCGAAGGTATTGAGGTAGCGAGCGGTACGGCCGAACTCTTCGACGACATCAGAGCGCATGACCGCGGCGGCGATCGGCTGACCATTACCCATGGTCACGATATCGGGATCGACGCCGTTGCGCTGGAAGCCCCGAAGATGGGAGCCAGTGCGCCCGAAGCCGGATTGGACTTCGTCGGCGATGTACAGCAGGCCTCCACATCGCAGTCACCGTTATTCCTAAAGGCATCGTCCGGGAAATGATTCGTCGTGCACCAGAATTTGTGCCTAACCCTGAGAGGCTCTTACCAGCTTTATGCAACCGTCGATGATGAACTTCTGGTGCTGGGGTACGGAGGCATCAACGATGCCAGATTGCCCCGACGGTTCAGCGCCTGAGCCAGCTCTACGACTCGATAACAACAGGATAACCGCGAATGCCCCCTAGCCCTTCCAACTCACGAACACGTTGTTGGCATGGGCTCTCACTCAAGCGCACAAGTGAGGCGAGTTTTTAGGATACTAGGCACAAATTCAGGGCCGCATGGCTTCAGCCTCATTCCAGGCTTGAGATTTTTCCAAGGCAAGTCAGCGGGATCCGCCAACATTGGCCCAGGGGCCTTAGCCACTAATACCGCTCGTGCGATCCCTTGGAAGTCAGCCCGGAAATGCACTGAGCTTTTGTTGACCAAAATATCCATTGATTCTGGCTGCACACCCGCAATCCTGTAGAGGTTTCGCTCCAGCATCTGAGCTTTTGTAGAGCTCACTACGACAGTGATTTCGCCAATTCGCAGCGCCGCGACAGGGCCTAATTGAGCGATCATTCCATGCTTCATCGGGCCATCGTAGCGGCATGCGCCATCTGAGAGTGATACGACCTCAAACAATCCGGTCAAGGCATCATCACCTTGCACTCCGCTTTTCCCTCCGAATGACAACTCCAGCTTGGCCCCCACCCCTGCTTGGTGGGCTTGCATCGCAATATCCGGCTCGTACATCAGACCGATGGCTGCATTTTTTGCTCCTGCGCTTATCAGCGCACGCAACATCCCCGCTGTATTTGAATCAGCACCAGCCCCGGGATTGTCCTGAGTGTCAGCAATGACCACAGGCCCGTCCCCACCTCCAACGTCAAGAATACGCATAGCCTCCAGGACTGCTTCCTCGGGCTCCATAAACGGAACCTGCCAGTGAGCTTCATTCATGAGCATCTCGGCATACAATGCCTCCACAGCGCTCGATGCTTGCCTACCATACCCCCAGATAACGGGCCCACATTCACAGAAGTCCGCTGCAGGAAAACCTGCCGCGAAGGAGACTGAATGCACCTGTCCTGACTCATAGTGTGCCACCCGCTCGTACATAGATTTCGCCGGATCAAGCAGCGTGCACATACTATTGATCGGAATCAGGAAAGGAAGGCGGCACACGGTCAAATCGCACTCAGCCTTGGAAAAAAGCTTTTCCAAAAGGTCAGCGCATCGCTCACCAGTTTCGGCCATATCAACGTGTGGATAGGTTCTGAATGCAACAAGCGCATTTGCGGACTCAAGCATCTGTTCGGTGACGTTGGCATGGAGGTCTAGAGATGCAACGACCGGAATACAAGCGCCCACTACCTTGCGGATTCTGGCGAGAAGCTCCCCTTCCCCATCGTCGAAATGCTCAGTGACCATTGCGCCATGCAAATCTAGGTACACAGCATCAAATCCGCCGAGCGATACAGCCTCTAAGATTTCGTTTGCAATGCGCTCGAATGCATCCTCAGTGACATGAGCCGATGGGCTTGCTCCAGCCCACACTACGGGTATTACCGTCCAGCCTCGCTCCTCGGCGGACTTGATGAAACCTCCTGCAGGAATATTTACATCACGAAGCGCAAGAAACTCTTCACCGCGCGGTAACGCAGGGTGACCCTCTCCCCGCTCAAAATTCAGAAATGCAGCTTTAGAAGGCGCGAAGGTATTCGTCTCGTGTTGAAACCCGGCCACTAAAACTTTCTTAGGCTCAGCTGCACTAGTAGTCATGTGACCTCCACAGATAAAATCTTTGAGCGGTATATACAATAAGGTGAAAGTAGCGATCGCATTGAGCGCCACCTTACTTACACCAAGAGTGGTGCGCTGCCACTAAGCAATCACTTGCTTAGGGATGGGAGCTTAATCAGAGAGAGCAAAAGTGCTCCAACAGCTAACAGTCCGACCATCACGTAAAGCCCAGCATGAAGGCTTCCAGTCACTGAAGTTGCCCACCCTATAATCGTCGGGCTGAAAAAGCCGCCCAACAAACCGATGGTATTAACCAGTGCGATTCCACCAGCCGCCACATCCCCTTTTAGGTATTTGGACGGGATAGACCAGAATACTGTGTATGCTGCGTACATCATCATCGTCGCAACAATCATGAAGAGTACTGACGCGACGATGCTGCTAGATAAATAGGTCGCCACACCCAAGCAAATTGCCGCTACTACGGCAGGCACTGCGCTATGCCATCGCCGCTCTTGATGCTTATCGGAGCTTTTACCGACCAAGAACATGCTCGCGATCGCGCCCAAGTAAGGAATGCTGGTCAGCAGACCGATGTGCATGGTATTAGAGACACCATTTTCTTTCAAAATACTTGGCAGCCAGAAGTTGACAGTGTAGATACCACAGATAAGACAGAAGTAGGCGCCTGCCATTACATAGATTCGTGGATCACCAAGTACGTGTTTAAATGAGTGATGCTTCGCCCCTGGCTGGCGAGTATGAGTTTCAAGCAAATCTTTCTCGCTTGGGGAAAGCCATTTGGCAGTATCGGGGCGATCAGCAAGTACATTCCAAACTACGAAGCCCAAGAATACGCAAGGAATACCTTCATAGAAGAACATCCACTGCCACCCGCTGAGGCCCATCATTCCATCGCAAGCAGTCATCAGCAAAGCAGACAAAGGCCCTCCGAGTACGCCTGAAATCGGGCCGGCCATGAGAACAAGTGCCAAGGCTCGTGCCATACGAGCCTCACCATACCAGTAGGTGAGATAGAAAATCATGCCAGGAGCAAAGCCTGCTTCGAAGACGCCAAGCAAAAAACGCAAGCAGTAGAACATTCCAATGCTGTTTACAAACATCATTGCCGCAGAGGTCAACCCCCACAGTATGAGTATTCGAGCAATTGTTTTTCTTGCGCCAACTCTGGGTAACAGTAAATTGCTAGGAATCTCAAACAGTACGTAACCGATAAAAAATATTCCCGCCCCCAGACCGTAAACAGCATCCGAGATGGATAGATCAACTTGCATTTGAAGCTTAGCAAAACTAATATTTTGTCTGTCTAGGCATGCAAAGAAGTAGCAAGCCATCAAAAGAGGGATGATTCGCCAGCTAACCTTACGGTAAAGCTGTTCAGAGGGTATATTGCCTACCGCTATTTTGGCATCGGAGAGAATTGTCATGAAGCTATTCCCGTATGTTCTCCAGCAATGATCGACTGCCGGAAAATACTAATTGTTGTTGTGCCCGATCGTGCTCGGGATGCTTCCATCATGTTTCCCAATGCCCTTACCAGCAAGAGCAACTGCGAGCCGAGACCGTTGCCCAGAAGGCAACACGAGGTTGAAAATGCGTGAGATCAATCAGCGACGTTTGCGTTATTTCTATGAAGTCCTGACACAGGGATCGATTCGTGGCGCAGCGGACAGCTTGAACACCGCAGCGTCCGTCATCACGCGGCAGATCAAGCTCCTGGAGAGTGAGGTCGGAGCAGCATTGTTCGAACGCGTGGCACGAGGTGTCGTTCCGACTGACGCGGCGCAGCACTTGCTGGAGTACTGGCAGGCCTGCCAAGGCGAGCAAGAGCAATTCGAGATGAAGATCCAAGCATTGCAGGGTCTCGAGCACGGCGGTGTGAGAATCGCTGCGAGTGAGGGTTACATCGAGAGCCTTATAGGCGATGTGGTGAGTGATTTTTCTACCGATTACCCACGCTTGGACGTGTGGGTCGATATTCTTCCCGTTAACAGCGTTGTGAGTGATGTAATCGATGGACGCGCTCATATCGGGCTTGCTTACAATCCTCCGGCTCATCCCGACATCGAATATTGTGCAACCGCGCCGCGACCGTTATCAGTCGTTGTACATCCTACACATGAATTGGCCAGCCTCAACCGCCCACTAAAGGCGAAAGACCTTGTCAATCACAGACTGGCTACAATGCCGTCTTCGTACGGCCTTCGGCAACTGGTTCAAATGTTGGAATATTCGGAAAATATAAAATTGAAAACAGGACTCACCACAAACTCTTTGGCGGTACTTAAACAGTTCGTGAAGAAAAGTAATGAGTTCACGTTATTAGGTAAGTTTTCCGTTCAAACAGAGATATCTAATGGCGAACTCATCGCAATACCTATCGAAAATCACCTACTACAGTCTACAAAGGCGCGCATGATGGTGCGTCATGGCCGTCCTCTTACCGCTGCAGCTAACGAATTGAAGAAACGCATGATCGAACGCATGCGGATCTTCGCCTAGTAATGCAGAATGAATCGCCCCGGACTCTCTAAACACCTTGCAAGCTCATTGTGTAAAGCTTTTAAAACTCTATCGGTGAAAGCTGATTGTTAAAATCATGGCGGCGTTTTACGTTGTAGAACATCTCAATGTAAACGAACATATCGCTACGAGCATCTTTTCGCGTGCTATAGATTTTTCGCTTGATCCGTTCCCGCTTAAGAAGCTGAAAAAAAAATGTTGGGTTCATGGAGCGCTTATGAAGAAAGGTCGCGCAGGCAACAGCACTTTCGGTTGGCCAGTTCACTTTGCCGGCGCCGCGCGGGTACTGGATTTCAACGCAGATATTTGATGATGCTGCGTGCGAATTTGCTACGGCCAGCTGCATGGGTAACTGAATGAATGCAGGTAGCAGCGCCGTGCTTTTCTGCACTTTCCTACGAATCCATTTGTGTACGAAGTTTGCGTTGAGGCTATGGCTGAGCGCGATGCTGGCAATTGAAGCTCCGGGCTCAACACACTCTTGAATGACCTGGGCTTTTAAGAACTTGGAGTAGAAACGGCGTTGTGGAATGCATGAAATACCCGCTTAAAAGGCTAGAACTGGTGTCCACTTAATTTTAAGTGCACACCATGTCCTGGCCTTGCGGGGCTGGGTAGATGACTTGGCCGGACGCATACATCAAAACGACAAACCAAGCTATTCAAAACAAGCAAACCTTAGGAACTTACCCATTAATCGCTTCAGAGCCGACACTTAAGCTAGCGGACTTGCGCCGATTTCGAGAGTAAAGACCCGCTAAAAGCAAGAACCAAATTGGCATTATAGATAGAGCCTGAGCCGTATCTGGTTCAAGCGCTAATAAGATTAGGATGAAGACGAAGAACAACAGGCACAACCAACTCATGACAATTCCGCAGGGCATCTTAAAATCAGAGCTTTTGTGCAGCTCAGGATTACGCTTACGGTAGATGAGGTACGCAACTACGATCATAGACCATACAAAAATAAACAAGATCGCGGAAATTGTAGTAAGGATAGTGAATGCGGTCATCACTTCAGGGATGATGAACAATAAGCCTAAACCGATGAGCATACACAGGCAGGAAAAAATCAAACCGAAGACAGGCACTGAAGACTTGGAAAGCTTCTGGAATAACTTTGCACCTCGCCCGTTAGCTGACAGACTAAAGAGCATACGGCTTGTGGCGAAAACACCGCTATTTGCCGCTGACATAGCTGACGTGATCACAACCAGATTTATGATCCCAGCAGCTGCTGGAAGACCAGCAAGTATAAACAGCTGAACAAATGGACTTTTATCTGCGGCAATTTCCCCCCAGGACGAGACTGATATAATGCAAGTGAGAGAAAGCACATAGAAGAACAAGACTCGCGCGGGTACCGAGTTGATCGCACGAGGCAGGGTGACCTTCGGATTTTTTGTTTCTGCAGCAGTGGTTCCGATCAACTCAATACCAGCGAATGAAAATACTGCAATTTGAAAACCTGCAAAAAATCCAGTTATCCCATGAGGGAATACAGCACCTTCTTCTAACAAGTGAGAGAGCGATGCGGTAACACCGACGGGTGATACGAAAGATATACTGACCATGATAAAGCCGGTTACGATTAACGCACCGATTGCGACAACTTTAATCAGCGCAAACCAAAACTCCATTTCGCCAAAAAGTCGAACTGCAACCAAATTGATTGACAGTAGGACGGCTAATACACCGAGCGCTGGTATCCAGGTTGGGAGTTCAGGATACCAAAAGCGAAGGTAACCGCCGATAACGGTGCAGTCTGCAATAGCGACGACCACCCAGGTCAACCAATACGACCAACCAATAAAATAACCTGCCCATGGGCCAATGTAGTCGCTACAAAAATCAGTGAACGAGTTGTATTTTAGATTTGAGAGTAGCAACTCCCCCATAGCTCTCATCACAAAAAATAGAAAAAAACCGATAACCGTATACGTCAGTATGATCGAAGTCCCTGAAACACCAATAGTCTTTCCGGAACCCATAAACAGTCCTGTCCCGATAGCGCCGCCTATCGATATTAACTGTATATGACGGTTGCTCAGCCCACGTCGAAGTTCGTCGCCACCTTCAATTTCTACAGTTTTCATAGCTTCGCCTTACGATAGTTGTATTTGTTAGAATTCAGCTTGGCAGTCTTATGCTTTCTTGTGCCCAGACACATGAGTGCCGAGCACGACTCTAATCCGTGAGCTCCATGGCGCTTCAATATTTATAGCAATAACAACATCAAGAGAACCAACTGCTCCTTGGATCATAAAAAAAGCACTGGACGGGGTGACCAAACCATATCCAATGCTAAAGACCTAACCAGATTATATTTACCCGCTCAATTAAGCTTATTTATACAAATCACCTTTGGTTGCGTCATATCTTCATATGCGAAGCGGACACCCTCTCGCCCTAAGCTCCCATATTTGAAACCACCAAAAGGCATTGCATCAAATCGATAGTCGGATGAGTCGTTAATCATGATTCCACCCGCCTCAATTCGGCGAGCAGCGGACAAGGCTTTGTTCAGGTCGTTGGTGAAAATTCCTGCATGCAAACTGTAGTCTGGCTCATTTGCAAATGCGATGGCTTCATCTAAACCTGTAACAGGCTCCAAAACTACTACCGGAGCAAAAACTTCGTTACACCACAGTAGCGAATTGTGACTTACATTTTCAAGCACTGTAGCAGCGTAACAGGCACCTTCCCGAAGATGTCCACACAACAGTTTTGCACCCTGCTGTAAAGCTTCACCTACTACTTTTTCTGCGTTCATCGCGGCTTGAGCACTGATCATTGGGCCAACATCTGTACTCTCCAACGCTGGGTTGCCAACTACCAGTTTCGAAGATAACGCAACGAAACGTTCGCGAAACTCTTCATAAATGGTCTCCTGGATCAGCAACCTCTGTGCGCCAATGCAGTTTTGTCCAGCAGCCCAGAAGGCACCCGAGACGCATGATTCGACTGCTGCCTCAAGATCGCAATCCTCCAATACGATCACTGGCGCGTTACCGCCCAGATCCATTGCTAGTTTCTTCAAACCGGCACCACGCGCAATGTGCTCGCCTGTTACGAAACCGCCAGTAAAAGAGATCATCCGAACCTCACGGGAGGCAACCAGTGCTTTCCCCAGTTCAGCGCCACCTGTTGCTACTGTGACCACCGATTGTGGCAGCCCGGCCTCAAACAAGTAATCCACCAACTTGATCGCAGATAATGGGGCAAGCTCAGACGGTTTTAGAATCACGGCATTCCCACCCGCGATTGCGGGGCCCAGCTTATGTGCGACCAGGTTCAGCGGATCGTTGTAGGGTGTAATTGCGACAATCAATCCCAACGGTTCCCTGGAAAACCAGCCTTGACGGGATTCGGAACCTTCGTATGCGTCAAAAGGCAGCACCTCACCAGCGTTGCGCCTAGCCTCGTCAGCAGAGAGCCTGAGAGTGTTGACGCATCTTTTGACTTCTTTTTCTGCCTGTTTAACTGTCTTGCCAGCTTCTTGAGTAATCAACTTGGCAAACGATTTTGCATCTCGCTCAATATTTTGCGCAGCCAGCTCAAGTATTTGCGAACGACGATAACGAGGCAGGGCTGCACAGATCTGCACGCCGATTCTGGCCTGTTCAAGAAGCATTTTTACGTCTGCTGCGTGAACCTCTTTTACTGTACCTATAATGCTTCCATCAAAAGGATTGAATACTTCAATTTGGTCACAGACATTTGCAATAGCAAGGTTTGAATTAGCCATCTCTAGTCCTTCCTATTTCTTGTAAGCTGTATGAATGTTGATGATATCGGAAAGGAGTGCAAACGCTGTTTCGATTCTTCCTGCGCCTGGCCCCGAGACAGTGACTGCACCCAAGAGCTCGGTATTGAACGAAATTGCGTTAGTGGCACCAGAAATTCCAGCTAGTGGATGTTCGCTGCTCAAAAGCTTCGGCTCAACGGTGCCAGAAACCGAGCCATCAGCGTTGCGTTTAGCAGAGCCAATAAGTTTCCAGTGCGAATTATTTTGACGTGCGTCATCAATATCGTTGGCAGTCAGACCGGAGATTCCGACGCAGCTAACGTCACTAATACTTAGTTTTGCACCAAGCAGTTCGTTCGCGAGAATTACCACCTTCAAACGAACATCGTAGCCTTCAACATCTGCCGTAGGATCCGCTTCGGCATATCCCAGTTTTTGGGCTTCAGCTACAGCTTCAGAAAATGCTAGCCCACTTTCCATACGCGTCAGAACGTAATTAGAGGTGCCGTTGAGAATGCCTTCGAAGCCTACGATTTCACTTCCAGCCAACGACTGCTTAGCGAGCCGAATGACAGGAGTACCGCTCATTACTGATCCTTCATACTCAAAGGCCATATTATTCTTAAGCGATAGCTCTTTGATTGTGGCAGCATGAATGGCGATTGGCCCTTTGTTAGTGGTTACGACATGTTTGCCACCCTCCAGTGCCCAGCGACAGAAGGTGGTCGCAGGCTCACCATCGATAGGGTTGGTAAAAGTCGCTTCCGCAATGATGTCTGCACCCGAATTTTTGATGACCGTTTCGTTAAACGCTTCGACGGTACCACCTGGGATTTGCGCTAGTGCTCCTTTAGTTGCTGGCAAGCTCACCAGCGCACCAGCGTCCAACCCGTCGCGATTGATTACAGAGCCGAGGAAAAGGTCAGTGACACCGACAATTTTCAGGGTAAAACCCAGACTCTCTTTCCAAGACGTATTGCGCTCTGAAATGAGTTGAGCCAAAGCCCGGTTAACACCACCAAAACCTACCAGTGCTATTTTGTATTCCGTCATTTCTTGTTATCTCCGATCCGTTAGGTTAGCTATGGCCCCTAGCTTAGGACGGAGGTGCCGGCAGTAAAATATGCCGAAAAGCATTATTTTTTGAGCGTTTTGACTGTTCCGTCGCCAAAATGGCCAGCCGCAAAGAGCCAGATCCATCGGCTCTTTAGGGTATTCACATCCTTAGATAACGTTCAGCAGAACGAAAGAAGTTATTGTGTTTTCCACGCCTGGCATCGCAGAAATTTCGTTCCAAACTTTGTGTACGCGCTCTGGGCTGGAAGCACCGACACGTACCATCAAGTCATACTCACCACTCATGACTTCACACTGAAGGACTTCCGGCATTTTTCTCAATGCTTCCAGTACTTCTGTCCCACGCATGCGGTCATAGCGATAGACAAACATGACAGCGTTTATGAGTGAAGATGGTGTCTGCCCCTCCGGTCTACGTAAGGTATATCCTTGTATCGCGCCGTCGCGCTCCAGCCTTTCAATGCGTTGGCGTACAGCATTTCTCGATAGGTTAACTTTTATAGCAAGCTCTGCATGGGTAGCCCTGCCATTCAGAGTCAGCTCTGCGATTATGCGTTCATCGAGTGAGTCAAGAACTCGTTTCACTTATTCACCCGCTTATCTACTTTGTTATTTTTCAGATGCTGCTGAGCACTTGATTTATAGTGCCAACGTCGTCTGGGTTTATTCGATACAATCTTAGTGAGCAGCTACTCTGTACAGGCGTTACCTTCGGTATAGGTACGATGCCAAGCTTAGCAAGTAGTATAGCCGACTTTATTGGTGAAACCTCCCCGAGAGTGACCATCGGAGCCACCATGCTGCGTCTATAGAGTCTAGCGGCGAGCACCCCCGTCGCCGTGTGCGGGTCAATTATATAGCCAGTATCGTGATGCATGCTCTTTATCTCCGCTAAGGTTTCTTCATCGCTTACGGAGTAAGAGTCAATAATCATTCGTGCTTGCAGCCATAGCTTATTGTCTATGACCATTTCTCCGTTTTCCTCAAACTCCTCCATCAGCTTACTCACAGCAACGGAATCCTTACCATAGAGCTCCCATAGTAATCGTTCCAGATTTGAAAAAACCGAAAGATCCATTGCAGGAGATAAACTCCTATCAGACTTGATTCTGGAATAATGATTTTTCAAAAACAATTGATGCAAAGCATCATTACGATTGGTAGCAACAATCATTTGAGTGATCGGCAACCCCATTTTCTGCGCAATGTACCCTGCATAAACTTCAGAAAAGCTTGATGCCGGAACACTGAACCCAATAGTTCTTTGCCCCCCACTGAGTTGAAGTGTGGCATAGAAGTAGAAAACCAACTGCGCCATGACATTAACCCAATTACTCGAATTAAAGCTAACTGCCGTGTAATTTGACTGCCAATTTCTAAACAGTTTCGAGACAATCATTTGACAGTCATCAAAGCTCCCATTTACTGCGAAGCGATAAAGGTTAGGATGGTCTGACGCATGCAATCGCATAATCTGCTCATCTGGAGAACCCGATTCTGGAAAAAATGCAACAACAACCGAACTTTGACTATTCTTAAAAGCTTCAATGGCGGCAAGTCCAGTGTCTCCATTCGTCGCCCCTACAATCAGTGCCCGGCGCTTCCGTTTTGCAAGGAAGTACTCCACAAAACGGACTTGCAACTGGGCTGAAAAATCTTTCGAAGAGCGAGTCGGCCCGTGAAACAACTCAAGTACCCATTCATTCCTATCGACCTGTTGTAAGGGCGCAATAGTGCGATGATCGAATTCACTATAAGCATCTTTAAGAAGCTGCTTTAGATCCTCTTCTGGGATCGTCTGACCAACGAATGGCTTTATAACTCGAAAAGCCAGTTCGTCATAGGTGAGCATCGACCAATTCGCTATCTCCTGAGCACTAAACTCCGGTGGAGCACTTGGCATATACAATCCACCATCCTCAGCGACTCCAGATAGTACAACCGTTTCAAAGTCAGCCTTGGTAGCAGAATTGCGGCTACTTACGTATTGCATTATTAACTCCACCTACTGTTTTTGAATGCTAACCTATCTGATTTTGGGCTTATCTTGAGGGAGCATTTCGTCCGCTTCGATCGCCTTAGCCGACCCGCTGCTAGTAGCTTACCCCAACGTTCCAAAGACTCACTACGATGCAGGGAAGATGCTGGACAGAAGCGATTCCTCCGCACTGTACCCTTTGGAACCTGGCGCTTGAATACTAGATTAGGACGTGTCTCAAACTTAACAAATATAGCGCTTCGCTTTATTTTATGGTCGATCTGACCAATTTTGATCGATTTGACATAAAAAACTTCAAATACTAGTGCAAATTGTAATTATCGGATTAGCTGTCTGATCCAATATATCTCATTTATCAGCACCAGCTCGTAAGCTTAGCCAGCTGGTCATGCTGGCAGCCATGTAATGAAAAAAATCCCTTGAACAGACTGTGTGAAAACGCACTGGAGACCAGCACAACAAACGCCCCTACTAGTGCGGGGCGTTTGTTTTTGTGCGGACGACAAACGAAAACGCCCTTCAGTCTATTAGCGCCATCAATTGGCGGGCCCCGATTACACTAATTGCACGTTTTAGGTTGTAGGCATTCACTGCCAAGGCGATTTCCGCTCTCGCTCCCTCCAGTTGACGCAACAGGAAGCGAGAGTCGCCAAACACCCATTCAGGTTGCCGAAGGGGTGCTCAACGTTGGATCTTCGGTTGGCCATTATATGCGGCTGGGCCAGCACTATTGCTCCATTCGCTCAACGCTTCCTCATTGGCATGGTGTGAGACGTAGCTGCGCTGAGCGCCAGTGATTGAGATTTGAGTGGGCAGGTAGCACAGTCGTTGCATCTGCCTGTTAGATCCGATCGCCCTTGTCGCGCTGTTTGAGCTATCACCACTTGCACTGCGGTAAAACCGGACGAAGGCCCGGCACGTCGCCTCAAAGGCGAGTTTATTGTTTTTACGAAAGTCGGCGATGTTCTTGACGTCGGGCTTAAGCCGGTTAATCAATCACATCACTTCGATGTTGCGCAGGCACTCGGCTTTGAGACGCTGCGATGAGCGAATCCGGCGAAACTAGCCGTAGAGGCAGAGTTTGAGCTGGTCGGCACGATCATAAGAGGGGTGCCCCGTGCTTTTGGCCAGCGTTTTATCAAAGCCCAGTTGAACCAGATCCAACTTTGATGTGTAGATCGTTTGGCGTCTGCCGTGAAGCGGTGCTGGCTCAGCAGGTCATCCACGCCGATGAACGCCGGTGCAGATGCTGGCACCTGGCAAGCAGAAAACGCTGAGAGCTTGTGTCTTTGCCTACTGCAACATGCCGCTCTCGGCGTTCAAAGCCGTGGTCTATGACTTCAGCCCCAGCCTTGCTGGTGAGCACGCGCCCAATTATATAGGCTTGTGGAACGGCAAGTTGGTGTGAGACGACCATCGGGGCTCTACTTGCCAAGCTGCGAGAGTTGATCAAGACCAACAAAACAATACGGCAGGCTAACTTGATAGGTTTGCTCAACCCGGTTCTACGAGGCTGGGCGAACTATCACAGTCATGTCGTCACCAAGAAGATCTTCAACCCTGGGGCTTGGGACTAGTAGCCGGCGCACTGATCGCACGACAGGTCGCAAAGCGGCTGCCCAAGGTTCATTTTGGCTACCTCATCGCCTCCGGATACATGGGCTACTTGTTATGGACCCAGGGCTTGTCCAGCTCCATCGCCCTGGCTAACACCGATACCAACAGCCCTATTAACGTCATTTATCAACTGACCGGCATGACGTTCCCTTTCAGCCTCACGATTTTCCAGCCCTACAGCTGGATTTCCGCTGCTTCACGCATTGCGGAGTGTCTAAACATTATCACGGCGCCCACGCCCGAGCTAAAACCATGAGGCATGAACCAGCGCCTCGCCTGATAAGAAACCAGGAAGATTCGCAACGTTAGGTTACAATATCGGCTCCAGCCTGCCCCCCAGGGGCCGATATCACTGTTGGCAAGGAACTTTTCGCGTGTCTGCTTGCGTCTGTTGGATGCTGCGGCAGTGTTGTTCGACAAGGCGTTCCGATATCTGACCCGTATCCCGGCTCAACGCGTTCATCAACAGATCTGCGAATATTTCTCTGTCCCTTCCGCTGAAGACTGTCCCGGTATCCGAATCCCATGGGGTGATGAATTTGGTCCGATGATTGAGGACGGCGTTCGTTGTGCGGAGAGCTGGCTTGACGATTCATCACTACCGCTATGGTGGGCACTGGCGCAGAACCGAAAACGTCATTGTCTAGGGGACTCTCTGGAAGCTTTTGAGGCCGGTTTTCTGCTGTGTTTGCAGCAGAGTCTGATCAACTTTCGTGAAGCCGCTGCATCCCGACCAACCAGTTTTGATGCTTAAGGTTGTATTTGACGTTTGAGATCTGAATTAACCGCTCAGGCCACTAGACGTTGATTGTTCGGGTGTATGCATCGCGGGATGCCACCTGCAGATTTAACAGCAGGCACCAAGGCCGAAAACACTGGGCATCTCGCCCGCAGCGGCCGGAAAGGCGAGAAACATCGGTGCTCAGCGAGCTACCATCCCAGCGGCTTGTTCGGTAGCCTCCGTAGTACGCGTTGCGAGTTTACGAACCTCGTCAGCCACGACAGCGAAACCGCGCCCAGCCTCTCCTGCGCGCGCAGCCTCAATAGCCGCATTTAGGGCCAGGAGATTTGTCTGACTTGCGATGCCCTGTATCGTACCTACAATTTGCGACAACTGGGCGATGTTGGTTTCCAAAGTCCGCTGATGCCTAACCTCTGCGTCTCTCAACTCTTTCTGCTCGTGCTGCAGATGGACGTCCACGAGAGCGCCAACCACGTGAAGTGGAGAGCCAAGCGGATCGCGCCGGGTCTGACCGCGACCCCTGAACCAACGATAATCGCCACTTTTCATCTTCAACCGATACTCGATGTCGAATGGAGTCTTTCCTGACTTATCATTCAAGTGAGCAACGAAAGCGTTGAGGCTTCGGTCTTTATCATCCGGATGCAGCCTAGAAACCCAGCTATCCAAAACATCTGGAAACTCTTCAACAGTTTCAAAGCCGAGCAGTCTTCGGAACTGAGGCGACCACCAGAAGGGGTTTTGTGCATTCACAGGATCTCCGGCGATCACTTCCATATCCCACAATCCATCGGAGAGCATTTCTCTAGCAAGTTCAAACCTGGTGATGATGACGTCGTGTTCCTGATCACGTTCCAACTGATCATGAATATCCCTTAGCGAGCCAGCTACTCGGATCGGAGTTCCTCGCTCGTCACGAAGTGTTTCACCTTGAGCGTGGAACCATCGATAGGAACCGTTCTTCATTGCGAGCCGGTACCTTATCTTATATGGCGTGTTCCCGGACTTGTCGTTGAGATGACGAGCAAAGGCGTCGAGTGTACCCTGCTTGTCCTGTGGATGAATGCGATCCGCCCAACTGGCCAAGACATTTGGGAAATCACGTTCGTCACTAAACCCCAAAAGGTTTCGAAATTGCGACGACCACCAAAAGCTGTTCTTCGGATTAACGGGGTCGCCAGCAACAACATCCATGTCCCAAAGGCCCTCACTAGCAGCCCGATTCACTAAGTCGAATCTGATTTCATGGGCTAAGGCAGAAGCTGTTGACTCGCGAAGTAATTCACGAGCAGCTTCAAGCTCGTATTCAAGTTGGCTAATGCGCGATTGGGACTCACGATTTGATGATTCGAGAAACTCCCAGGCATCAAGGATTGATGGGGCCTCTTTGCAACCGTTGACCTGAGGTACCTTCCCGCTCCTGATAGCAGCTATTAACTGCTGAAGGGCAAAACGGTCACGACGCAAGAATGGAAAAGGGGGCATGGTATGAGACTCAATAAACGTTACGGGCACATTGATAAGGGGCAAGGTAAAACAAAACGATCGCAGCCTATGGCTGTTCCTACGTTGGAACGCGTACGCCTGAGGCTGCCGAAGGCTGCGATCTTTTCAGGGTTTAGAAGTAATACCCAATGTTCATGTACAACTGGTTTTCCCACTGGTTGCTGCCACCTGCCCCCAGACTCTGGGTGTAGCTGCTGCCACCGATGTACGGATCGTTCTTACCGTATAGCCACTCCGTGGCGATCCACAGTTTGCTGACGGAGAACGATGTGCCGAAAATCATCCGCTGCGAGGTCTTGAAGTCGTCGTCGGATTTGTCGAAGGCGCTGTAGTTGGCGTACAGCTTCACGCCGCTGATCTGATCGAACAGGTACTTGCCGCCAACGTCGTAGCTCACGTCCGCCACGTAAAGGTTGCCGCGACTGGCGACGTTGAAGGTGCCGTCGAAGCCGCCGAGGGTCACCAGTTCATCGGTGCCGGGATTGCGCGGGGACATCTGCTGCCGCGCCGCTTGCAGTTGCACGCCCCATGGACCGTTCTTGCCGATGTAGTGCACGGCCACGGCATTGCGCCGGCCGTCGTTGTTGGTGTCCTGGTTCTCCAGGGTCGAGGTCAGGCCGGAGATCCCGACTTCGGATTTCCACGGCCCCAGGTCCAGCGCCTTGGCCACCCGCAGCACCACCGTATTGCGCTCCTGGTTGTTGCTGCCATCGGCGACGTAGCTGTCGGCTTCAGACACCACGCTGGAGTAAGTATCACCCTTGCTGGTGCCTTTACCCTGCCATGCAGGGCGCAGGTAGTAGCCGGCCTGGATGTTCCAGTCGCCACTTTGCTGAATGTACTTGGCACCGATTTCTGACAGGTCTTCCAAGCCCACGACGTTGCCGAGGGTCTCGAAGAAGGTGCTGCCGAAGTATGGCTGCAAACCGAACGGCACCTGATTCAGGCCGACCTGGACCTGCTGGTCGGGGTTGAACTTGTAGCCGATCCACGCCGATTCGGCGAACTGGATGTCACCGACATTCTTTGTGTACTGATAAGGATAGGCCCGCCCATAGAAGCGATATTTGGCCGCTCCGATCCAGGTGTCAGAATTAAACTTGGCGCTGAGAAACGCGGTGTCGAAGTTGAACTTCTGGATGTCACGATCCGGGTCATAATCCCAGCGCGCACGGACCGCGCCGCCGAGGTCAAGGTTGTCGGTCACCTGAACCGCCATGGCCGGTGCCGCAAAAGCGCCGAGCAGCGGAATTAGAGCAATGGAACGGATAGCACGAGGGGTGGTTGTGCGCACAGTGATACTCCCGATTTTCTGATTATTGTTGGGAACAGCAGCCCGGGCCGCAGCGAACGCTGCGACATGAGTAAAGGGTTATAGAGTCATTTGGCTTGAGGTCGGATCAGCCTTCCAATGCCCGCCTTCCATTGTTGGAGCCGGTTGGTCTGGAAGGTATTACTGCAAAATCCTACTCTGCCGACTTCAACCGTAACCGGCTTCGATGGGACAAGCCTGCCTGCAATGCAAATGCAACGATCACAGTCGAGGGTGCGGAAAAGCTGCTCAGGCCAGGGCCGGAGAACATCAGTGCCAGTCCCAATGCGGTGGCGCCAAACCAGGCGCTCAAGCCCGCCGAATTGAACGCTTTCACCCGTTCGAGCGCCGCCACTTCACTGCGTCCGTAAAGAATCTGCGCCAACGCCACACCCACCCAGGCCACCACGAAAATCCCCTGATAGGCCAACGCTTTAAGTAAGTAAGTAAACACGTCCGCGAGCATCAGGCCGTACACGATCACCCCAACCGTCAGCGCCCACATCAAGTACGAACCGCGGATGCCAAAGCGGGCAAAGAACGCCTGCATGTTCATCGTCGCCAGATAGTAATTGGCCGTGTTGATCCGGGTTTGCGTGGCCCAGACAAACAGCAACCCCCACAAGCCCATCAACTGTAAAATTGCCATCACCACCGAGACTTCGTTCAGCGCGCCTTCGTGGGGAATGCTGCTGACCAGGTAGATGCCCGCCGCGCCGTTAAGTAGAAACGTCACCGCGTAGAACGGCATGCCGAAGTTCCAGCGGCCGTGATACTCGGCGTCTTTAGGCTTGCCGAAACGGGCGTAGTCGAAGGTGAACAGCATCAACACCCAGATGCCCATGTACGCAACAAAGCAATCCCACCAACCGAAGGCACTGGGGGTTGCCGGGCCGAAATCCAGCCATTGCGGCTGGTAGCCATAACGACTGATCGACAGCCCCACCGCCACCAGCAAGCCACCCAGGTACACCGGCAGCAACACGCCGTTGAGCTTGTCCAGCCAGTGCTGCACGCTGCCCAGGATCATCGGCACGCTGTACAGCACCACCAGCAACGCGGCCAGCGGGAAGACCAACTGCGGATACAGGTGATTGAGCGCCACGGCGATCACCGAGCCTTCGAATACTGCGTAATAGATGGCCGTCGAGAAGAAGATCAAAGTCGCCAGGCACGCCCCGGTGCTGCCGAACAGCAACCGTGAAAACAACGCCACCGACAAACCGCTGCGGATGGCGAAGCGACTGAGCACCGAGTTGACCAGGCCGTAGCTGATCACCGACAGCACCATGCCGATCAGGGCATTGCGGGCGCCGTACGACAACGCCAGCGATGCGCCGACCACGATGTAGAACATTGCACTGCAGACCGCCCACCAGGCCATGGTCAGGGACAGCCGCCCCATGCGTGCGTCGGCGGGAACGGGGTGATTGGCCGGGTCTTGCCCGGTTTGACTCGATTGCGATAAAGCAGCCATATGCGTGAACTCCAAAACCAGTCAAAGGTTGAAGCGCGGGCAGCCGTCACCGCACTGAAGTGCGACGTTGGCTTGCCGTTTAGCATTACCCGCGCGATGCGGCGGGCAGAATCAGGAAGGGAACAGCTTGCTCAGGCAGCTGAGTTTTTTCTTATAGGAACGTCGCGCTTCCAGCGCCTCTTCGAGGGTCACCGCGACAAAGCGGGCCTTCTGGTTGGGTTGCATCTGGCCGATCAGGTCGAGGTCGGCGCTGATCACCGTGCCAATCATCGCGTAGCCGCCACCGGACACGGCGTCGCGGTGCAACACAATCGGTTCGAGCCCGGCCGGGACCTGAATCGAGCCGATCGGGTAGCAACTGTCGACGATGTTCGATGGATCGGAACCGGCGCCGAACGGTTGCTCTCGCGGCTTAAAATTCAGCGCGCTGCCGCCCTTGAAGCGATAGCCGATACGGTCGGCTTCAGAGCCGACCGTCCACGGCTCGGCGAAAAAGCTTTTCGCCGCCGATTCGGTCAAGCGGTGGTAGTACAGACCGGGCACCACCCGCAGGGTGATTTCGCCACCCAGCGCCTGGCGCAATGCCATGGGCAAACTGGCCCCTGCGCGGCTCTTGCCCCTGGCGATACCGATCGGCAATTCGTCGCCCGCGATCAACCGACGCCCCTGAAAACCGCCCAGCGCGCCGAGCGCATAGGTCGAGCGACTGCCAAGTACGATCGGCACATCAATGCCACCGGCCACCGCCAAATAAGCTCGGGCACCGGCCTTCGGAAAGTCAAAGCGCAACACTTGCCCGGCCTTCACCGCGAACGCGGTGTCGTGGTGCATTTCCACGCCATCGACCCGTGCCGTCATGAGCGCGCCGCAGACCGCCACCAGTGCATCCTGCTGAAACTCCAGCTCCGGTCCAAGCAACGTGCATTCCAGCGCCGCCGAACCAGCCGGGTTACCAACCAGTTGATTGGCCGCGCTCAAGGCGTATTGATCGAGCGCACCGGAAGGTGGAATGCCCAAGTGGTAATAACCTTCGCGGCCCAGGTCCTGCACCGAAGTCGCGAGGCCGGGTTTGAGGATCTTGATCATGCCAACACCTCCTGTAGCGACTTGGGATAGCCGACGGGATCGGCCAGAAAGGCATCCAGGGAAAATTCTACCGGCCGGATCCGCAGATCGAAGCGCCCGGCTTCCACGTCGGCCACCGCCTGGTCATAGGCCTCACGGTCCATCGGTTTGAATTGCACGATGTCGCCCGGACGGAAAAACACCATGTGCTCCTTGAGGTACGCCAGGTTCTGCTGCGGGTCGTAGATCGGTGCCGGCGTGACGCCGAACATCTGGTAGCCGCCGGCACCGCGCACCGAGTAGATGCAGCCGAAGCAACCGCCATGCCCCAGGGTCAACTTCGGCGTGTCGGTGCGCGGTCGCAGGTATTTGGGCACCTGTAACTGACGCTCGCGCTCGACCATCTGGAACATGAACGGCAGACCCGCGACGAAGCCGACCATAGAGACAAACCACGGCGCACCACTGTGGGCGGCGATGAACGCATCGACGTCTGCCAGGCCGTTAATTCGCGCGGCGTATTCCAGGTCCGTGGCGCTCGGGTCTTGATGACGGTCGCGAAAACGCATCAAGATTTCGTGGGTCCAGGGGTCGTTATAGAGCACCGGAATCTCGATGATCCGCGTCTGCAACGTGCGCTCGGCGACGGCCCCGGCCTCGGCGATTTTTACCGCTTCGAGCAAGCTGTGTGGGGCGATGCGATCCGGGTCAAAACGGATCTGAAATGACGCGTTGGCCAAACACACATCGAGCACACCATCGAGCGCCAGACGTTCGACTGCGCGGGTAACCGCCATGCCTTTGAAGAAGGCTTCAAGGGACATGCTGTCGCTGACTTCGGCAAACAAATGTTCATCGGCGCCGAAGCTGTAGCGGATTGGAGTGCTCATGCTTGACCTCCACGGCCACGCTCGGCCAACCAGGTTTCCAGGGTGCCGGTGTGGAAGTCGGCGCTGTGCAACCACGGTTGTTCCAGCAATTCGCCGTGCAGCGACAAGGTGGTGGCCATGCCGGAGAGCGTGGTGTGCTTCACTGCCAGCCGTGCGCGAGTCAAGGCCTCGGCACGATCACGACCATGGACAATCAGCTTGGCCAGCAGCGAGTCATAGTACGGCGGCACGCGGTAGCCTTGATAGAGATGGGTGTCGACCCGAACGCCCTCGCCTTGCGGCCAGATCAACGATTCGACCAGACCGGGGCTGGGGAAGAAATCCCGCTCCGGGTCTTCGGCGTTCAGGCGCATTTGCAGGGCGGCACCATTGAGCTGGATGTCGCTTTGCTTGAAGCCCAGCGGCTCGCCACCGGCAATGCGCAACATCGCCTGAACTAGGTCGATGCCGGTTATCAGTTCACTGACCGGATGCTCGACCTGAATCCGCGTGTTCATCTCGATAAAAAAGAACTCGCCGGTCACGTCATCATATAGGTATTCCAGTGTGCCGGCGCCCTTGTAGCCCAGGGACTCGGTGAGGCGCACGGCGCTGGTGCAGAGCGTCTCGCGTTGCTGCGGGTTGAGGGCCGGCGATGGCGCTTCCTCGAAAATCTTCTGCCGACGACGTTGCAACGAACACTCACGCTCAAACAAGTGCACCGCGTGCTGACCGTCGCCCAACACTTGAACTTCGATGTGCCGTGCGCGGCTGATGAAGCGCTCCAGGTACACCGCGCCGTTGCCGAACGCAGCCTGGGCTTCGCGCTGGGATCGGGGGAACTCTTCAGCCAGTTGTTCGGCGTTTTCCGCCAGGCGAATACCCCGCCCGCCACCGCCGGCCGAGGCTTTGATCAACAGTGGAAAGCCAACGGCTTCGGCGGCCTTGAGCGCCGATTCGACATCGAACAGTTCACCGGGCGAACCGGGCACCACGGGCACGCCCGCTTCCTGCGCGGTGCGCCGGGCTTCGGCCTTGTCGCCCATGCGCCGGATCGTCTCCGGGCTCGGGCCGACGAAAATGGCCCCGGCCGCCAGCACCGCCTCGGCGAAGTCGGCGTTTTCCGAGAGAAAGCCATAACCCGGATGGACCGCGTTGGCGCCCGTGGCTTTCAGGGCGCCGAGCAATGCCTCGACGTTCAGGTAACTCTTGTCAGCGCGGGCCGGACCGAGAAGGTGCACCTCGTCGGCCATGCGCGCCGCCCGGGAATCGACGTCCGCTTCGCTGCACGCGGCAACCGTGGGAATCCCCAGTGCTTTGGCAGCACGGATAATCCGCACAGCGATCTCGCCACGGTTGGCGACCAGCAATTTTTGAATGGCTTGCGTCATGATCGCGCCCTCACTCGTCGTCGAGTGTTGCGACGACTTGACCCGGTTCCACCGGATCACCGTCTTCCGCCAGGAATGCGCTGAGGCGACCGGCCGTCCCGGCGGTCAGTTCGGAAAACTGCTTCATAACCTCGATCAAGCCAATCACCGTGTCGGCGCTGACCTGCGCGCCGACCTCGACGAAGTTCGCCGATTCAGGGGTGGCTTTGCGGTAGAAGGTCCCCGGCAACGGGGTGATTACAGTGTGTTCGGCCATGTCTGTTCCTCTTGGAATAGTTGTAGAAAGGCAGGCAAAAATGAATCGGTGTGCAAACCTGGCGTCTGCGTGCCAGGCGTTTTCGTCTAATATCAGCGCGGCGCGCGAACCTTGATCCCGGCGCCATCGAGCGCATTGCGGGTGGCTTCGACCAACGCCAGCGCGCCCGGTGTGTCGCTGTGCAAACAGATGGAATCGAATGCGATCGCCAGGTCTTCGCCCTCGACGGTGCGCACCACGCCTTCCTGACAGGCCCGCAGGACCCGCGCCGCGACCTGCGCTGGATCGTAGGCACGCACGTTGCGGGTAAAGACGATGGAGCCGCTGAGGTCGTATTCGCGGTCGGCGTAGAACTCGCGGATCACTGGTTGGCCGAGTTCCGTAGCAACCCGCCAAATTACCGAATCAGGCATGCAATACAGCAGCAGCTCAGGCTCCAGGCGCTGCAGGTTTTCCACCAGCAAGCGCGCCGCTTCTTCGTCCCGAGCCAGGTGCATATAGAGCGCGCCGTGGGGTTTGATGTGTTGCAAGGCCACGCCCTGGACCCTGGCGAGTTCACGCAAGGCGCCGAGTTGATAAAGCATGTCGTCCACCAACTCCTGCGCCGGTGCATTGATGTGCCGGCGGCCGAAACCGACCAGGTCGCGGAATCCCGGATGGGCGCCGATGGCGACGCCCAGGCGCTTGGCCTGCTCGACCGTGCGACGCATAGTGCCGGGATCGCCGGCATGGAAACCGGTGGCGATATTGGCCGAGCTGATAAAACTCATCAGTTCATTGTCAACGCCATCACCGATGGTCCATGGGCCAAAGCCTTCACCCATGTCCGAGTTAAAATCTACTGCCTGCATGACGCTTGCTCCCGACGCTTGTGACTTCATGCAGGTCAAGCTAGATTACCGCGAACCCCTTGGGAAGATCTATTATCAGATAGGCCATCTTCTGAAAAACAGATACCTAATCGCCCGGAGTGCTCATGTCCCTAACCCTGCGCCAGATCCGCTATTTCGTCGCCACGGCCGAAGTCGGGCAAATCTCTCAAGCTGCGATTCATCTGAATATTTCCCAGTCGGCCGTGACTACGGCGATCAAGGAACTGGAAGGCATCATTGGCGCGCTGCTGTTCCAACGCTCGGCCCAGGGCATGAGCCTGACAGACGCCGGGCGGCACTTTCTGAATCGGGCCTATGTGATTTTGCGCAGCGTCGATGACGCGTTGAACAGCCCGTTGCCGGACATCCGCGCTAGCGGCGTGTTGCGGTTGGCGGCGAGCTACACGGTGATTGGTTACTTCCTGCCGCACCATTTGCAGCGGCTGGAGCATTGGCATCCGGATGTGACCATCGAAGTCCACGAACAAGAACGGACGGCCATCGAAGAAGGTCTGCTCGAAGGTCGCTTCGACATGGCAGTGGTGCTGACCGCAAACCTCACGCTCCCGGACATCGTTTCGGAAACTCTCTTCAGCTCCGAGCGGCGGTTGTGGCTGCCCAGCCACCACCCCCTGTGCGAACGCTCAGCCGTAAGCCTCGCTGACGTGGTGAAAGAGCCCTACATCCTGCTGACAGTCGACGAGGCCGAACAAAGTGCGATGCGTTACTGGGAACACGCACATCAACAACCGAACGTCAAGGTGCGCACCAGTTCCGTCGAGGCGGTGCGCAGCATGGTCGCCAATGGCAGCGGCGTAGCGATCCTCTCTGATCTAGTGCACCGTCCCTGGTCACTGGAAGGCAAACGCATAGAAACACTGACCATCACCGAACAGGTGACACCGATGAGCGTCGGACTGGCGTGGCATCGCGAACGTGAATTCAGCCCGGCGATGCACGCATTTCGAAATTATTTCCACGATGCATTTTTGGCACCCCAACAGCATTCCGCACGACGCTGAAAGATACGTAAAAGTAATCCACCGGCTTGACCTCATAAACGGTCATATCAGGGATTGAAAAAATGCAGTTAACTGAAAATTGGCGAGTTGCATCCGATGATAAAGGCGCCCTTCAAGCAAGTCTTTCCAAGTAGCGAGGCACTTCAGGCTCCGGAAGTACGGATAGCACCTTCAGGCGCTGCAAGGTTCGCTCGCGGGCTTTGGATATGTGGTCTCGAAGGCAGGAGCAGGCTGAGTCAACTGTTCCGTAAAGCAGTGCCTCAAAAACTAGCCTGTGCTCTACCAGCATGGCCTCATCGTTGCTTGTGTTCAGAGACTCGTGCAGAACACGTCCGACATTCAACGGAATCTGACACTGGCGAATGACTGCAGCCATTCGAGCGTTACTCAACCCTGCTAGGCAAGTGACGTGCAGATCCTGTTCGAGCTGTTCTATGTCTACTCGTTGGACACCTCGCCCAGCTTCTTGCGCCCTGATTATTCGCCCCAACATATTTTCAAGGTCGCCGCGTGGGACATGCTCTACACCTTGGCGAAGTGCATCAGGCTCAAGAAGCATGCGCAGCTCATAGTCCTGTTTGACTGCCTCTGCAGTTAACGGCCCTGCCAACCATTGAGAGTAAGGCTCCTTTTCTACCAAGCCTTTATCCCTGAGACGCATCAGAGCTTCCCTGACCACGTTTCTGCTGACGTTCAATTCTTCAGATGCGCTTTGCTCATCTATTCGGTAGTGCCCAAAGACCATAAAGCGAATAACCGTTTCCGCCAAGTGATCGTAAATGCGCTCACCTAGAGGTCGATAATCGATCAAATCTTCCTGAGGTTCTAGTCCGAGCAACTCACGTGTCAGCGGGACGCGTATTGGGGCTTTGCTCCGACCATCAGGATCAATGAGAAATCCACGGCCTTCAAAGCGACGGATCAAGCCCTCCTCATGCAAGAGATTGAGTGCCTGGCGCACCGGTACGCGGCTAGTACCGAAGAGTTCGGCTAGAGGTGCTTCTACCAATACAAGTCCAGCAGTCGCTTGCCCGCTAAGAATCGCTTCACGCAGCGCGTTGCGGATGGTTTCGTAGCGTGAGGCCGGTCGATCTTCGGTCGGTAGTGCTGCAGGCATCAAGACTGTTCTCAAGAAACGGGGGGTGGGTGAGTTTCTCACACGATAAGCGAGATGTGATCGCGATCGGTAACACCTCATTGATCAGTTTTAGGGCGAGCGTGTTACCAAAAACCCCAAAATGGATCATTTTATTAAAAATACAATTTTCAAGCCATGGCCTGACAGGATGCTGTGTCCCTCTACCAACCTCCCGGCGCTGAGCCATCTGCCGCATTATGTGTTGAGCAAATACGCGACTTGGCACGGTCGATGCTTTTGGTAATGTATGTATTAATAAAATATACATTTTAGAGGTCTACCATGCTTGCCGATGCCTTTTCCTTGGCTCAGAAATTTGCCGACGGAACGTCCGACCCTGTCACGGCCCTTAAAGATGCGTTGAAACTCAGCGCAGACGCGCCTGCTGCATTCATCACATTTTGTGAGGATCGAGCGCAGCGTGAAGCTGCAGCTGCACAGGCACGCTGGAAAGCCGGGCAGCCCTTGTCTCGATTCGACGGCGTCCCGGTAGCTTGGAAAGATCTATACGACCTGGCCGGATATGTGACTACCGCAGGCGCGAAAGTACTTTTACATACCCCCCCTGCTTCACACGACTGCGCGCTGGCTGTGGCACTTAGCCGCGCAGGTCTTGTGAGCATAGGGAAAACCAACCTGAGCGAATTGGCATACTCAGGCCTGGGACTCAATCCCCACTTTGGCACGCCGGTCAATGCCGCGTCGAAAGATGAAGTGCGCGTACCTGGTGGATCCTCATCAGGATCTGCTATCGCTGTGGCGCGAGGCATCGTACCTATCGCCATGAGCACCGATACAGCGGGATCAATACGAGTGCCGGCAGCTTTCAATGGCTTGGTTGGCTATCGAAGCAGCTCGCGCCGTTACTCGTTTGCTGGGGTCATGCCCCTTGCACGCACGCTTGACTCATTGGGGCCTATCACTCACAGCGTTCGCGACGCTATTGCGGTCGATAACCTTTTGCTGGGCGATCGACGAGGGCTGTCCTTCGAGACTACAGGCCTTCCAGTAGCAGGGCTTAGGCTCCGTGTGGACATCAAGGTGCTCAATGACACACGTATTCAGCCAGCAGTGAGATCTAACCTTCTTACCGCAGTTGAGAAGCTGGCTCTGGCAGGAGCAGTAATCGAAGAAACGCCGGTTCTCGCGTTCCATCAAGCGCTGGAACTCATAGAGCAGGTGGGGTGGCTTGGAAGTGCTGAGGCCTTCGCACTCCATCAAGAGCTCCTAGATAGCCCAGCGGCAGAGCAACTTGATCCAAGGGTTCGAAAGAGGCTTGAGACCGCCCGAACATTTCCTGCCAGCAAGCAGGTGCGCTTGTACCAGGCCGCTGAGGCGCTGAAAAAGCAAATTACGAGCGAATTGGACGGCGCCTTCTTGATCACTCCTACCGTCGCGCATGTTGCCCCCCTACTTACGCCTCTTGAAGAAGATGCCAGCATCTTTGCTGCCACCAACCTGGCGACGCTACGGCTAACGATGCCGGGAAGCATGTTGGACATGCCTGGCGTTGCGCTGCCCAGCGGGATCGGTGATGCCGGGATGCCTACCAGCCTGCTTCTTTCGAGCTTCAGCGGAAATGACGAAGAGCTGCTCCGAGCCGCTTTAACCGTCGAGTCATACATTCGAGTCACTGAATAAATACGCATGGGATGCGGGGCTCTTACACCTGCATTCAATTGAATAACAAAGAGGTATGAATCATGGCGAAGGAAATATTTGTATCAATCGGCGTTGACGTAGATGCGGTCGCAGGGTGGCTGGGCTCGTATGGTGGCGAGGACTCCCCTGACGATATTTCCCGTGGTCTTTTCGCTGGTGAAGTGGGTTCACCAAGGCTTTTAAAACTGTTCGAAAAGTACGACCTGCGTACTACTTGGTTCATTCCAGGACATTCCGTAGAAACCTTTCCCAAGCAGATGAGGGCGGTTGTTCAGGCCGGTCACGAAATCGGGGTGCACGGATATAGCCATGAGAACCCTATTGCGATGACTCCAGAACAAGAAGAAATAGTTCTGGATAAATCGATTGAAATTATCACCAAGCTGGCTGGCAAGCGACCCACTGGCTACGTGGCGCCATGGTGGGAATTCAGCAACGTTACAAACGAACTTCTTCTGAAGAAAGGTATCAAGTACGACCACAGTTTGATGCACAACGATTTTCACCCTTACTACGTTCGTGTGAAGGACAGCTGGAACAAGATTGACTATAGCCAACACCCAGATACCTGGATGAAGCCGCTGGTGCGCGGTGAAGAGACCGATTTGGTTGAAATTCCGGCCAACTGGTACCTCGACGATCTACCTCCGATGATGTTCATCAAGAAGTCGCCTAATAGCCACGGCTTCGTAAATCCACGCCATTTAGAAGAGATGTGGCGTGATCAGTTTGACTGGGTATACCGCGAACACGACTACGCGGTGTTTCCAATCACCATTCACCCGGACGTTTCGGGTCGCCCTCAAGTGTTGCTGATGCTCGAGCGACTCATTGAGCACATGAAAAGTCATGAAGGCGTGAAGTTCGTCACGATGGACGAAATAGCCGATGACTTTATTCGTCGTCAGCCTCGAAACGGCTGAGTGTTTTGCTGCGGGTAACTCCTCCATCACGAGTTCTACAAAAACAAGAGAAATGCCAATATGACCACTACACAGACAATATCAACGACGCAAGTAAATGAGTCCGGTGCTTGGAAGCCCGTACAGCTTGAATCCAAGGATGTTACTTACGCCACATGGATCGCATTCTTCGCGTGGGTATTTGCTGTCTATGACTTCATCTTGTTTGGCACGCTGCTGCCAGTCATGGGTGGTCATTTCACATGGAGTGAGGCTGAGCAGGCGCAAATCGCCACTTATGTAGCTGTAGGCGGTGCAGTCATCGCTTTTATCGTTGGCCCGCTGGTAGACCGAATCGGACGCCGCGGGGGAATCATCTTGACCATTGGCGGCACCGCAATTTGCTCGGCGCTGACTGCGGTCTGTGCGGGTATGGGCAAAGCGCCGCTGATTGCAGTTCGTTCAGTTGCCGGTCTGGGCTACGCCGAGGAAGGGGTCAACGCGACGTACCTTACCGAGGTTTATGCCGCGTCTACTGATCCGAAGATAATCAAGCGCCGGGGTTTTGTGTACAGCCTGGTGCAGAGTGGCTGGCCGGTTGGTGCACTCATTGCTGCGGGCCTGACCGCTCTGCTGCTTCCGCATATTGGTTGGCAAGGTTGCTTCATCTTTGCAGCAATACCCGCACTCGTGGTAGCGATCCTCGCTCGCAAGCTGAAAGAAAGCCCACAGTTCCAGGTTCATCAGCGCATTCACCAACTGCGTAAAGCTGGAGATGAATCTGGGGCGCGCAGCTTGGCTCTGGAATACCATGTCGATTATGACGAGCACTCCAAAGCCGGAGTTGCGGCAGCCTTCCGGGGTGCAGCACTCCGTCCAACGCTGGTGTTGAGCCTGGCGATTCTTCTCAACTGGTCTGCCATTCAAGTCTTCAGCGTTTTGGGGACATCAGTAATCGTGAGCGTCCACCAGCTTTCGTTCCAGAATTCATTGTGGATCCTGGTTCTGTCCAACCTAGTTGGTTTCATCGGCTATCTGTTTCACGGTTGGCTGGGTGACCGATTTGGTCGCCGAAACACTGTTGCATTTGGGTGGATGTGTGGAGGGCTGGCGTTTTACGCCATGCTCCAGGCACCTAGTGAGCTGACGACCGTTGTTGCGTTGTACAGCCTGGGACTGTTCTTCCTCACTGGCCCCTATTCAGCAATGTTGTTCTTTATGGGCGAAAGCTTCCCCACCAGCATCCGCGCAACAGGCGGAGCAATTGTTCATGCCATGGGCCCAATTGGCGCCATCGTCGCCGGCCTAGGGATTACCAGCGTGTTAACGACAGGTGGTCAGTGGCATAGCGCAGCGCTTTGGTTCGGCGCGCTGCCCTGTTTCTTGTCCGGCTTAGTGATGCTGGCAGCCCGACACGTAGAACCTCATTCCGTAAAATAAGAAGGAGCTGGAATCATGTCTAAACCTGTAGCTTTGATCACGGGAGCCGCCAGCGGCATTGGCGAAGCCGTTGCCCTTGCGTATGCGAAGAAGGGCGTACGTGTGGTAGGTGGATACTTAGCAAGTGCTCCTCATGATCCACTTCATACTCAGCGACTCGTCGAAGAGGCAGGCAGTGAGTGCTTGATGATCCCTATGGATGTCACTGACAGCGCCTCACTGGACGCCATCGCCGCCGCCGCTGTGGAGCGCTTCGGGCGACTCGACTATGCCGTGGCAAACGCGGGTCTCCTGCGTAAAGCGTCACTACTAGAGATGTCGGATGAACAATGGAATGAGATGCTCGATGTCGACCTCACAGGCGTGATGCGTACCTTCCGTAGCGCGAGCCGCTATATCGGTGAAGGCGGTGCATTGGTCGCAATCTCGTCAATTGCCGGTGGTGTATATGGGTGGCAAGACCACTCGCATTACGCAGCTGCGAAGGCGGGTGTACCTGGGCTTTGTCGCTCGCTGGCAGTAGAACTTGCCGCCAAGGGGATTCGTTGCAACGCGGTCATTCCTGGTTTGATTGAAACCCCTCAGTCGCTTGATGCGAAAAACTCTCTGGGAGCAGATGGGCTGGCGAAAGCAGGTAAAAGCATTCCACTGGGCCGGGTAGGCCGTGCAAGCGAAGTTGCGGATTTAGTGTGCTATTTGACAGGCCCTGACTCCAGCTACATCACCGGGCAAAGCATCATCATCGACGGTGGTCTGACTGTGCGTTGGCCTGAATAAAATTAAATGTGCCGCATGTCCTGGGGTGCGGCATTGAGGACAACAAAAATGAAGCCATTGCAAAACCGCCGAGCTGTTATCACAGGTGCTGGAAGTGGTATCGGCGCCGCCATTGCTTATGCGTATGCAGACGCCGGCGCGAAGCTCGTGTTATGTGACCGCGATGCAGAGCGCCTGTCTCTTGTGTCGAACAAGTGCCGCGATCAAGGCGCTTTGGTGATCGAATGCATCGCCGATGTGGGCAGCAGAGAGGGAGCTCAAGCAGGTGTCGATGCTTGCGTAAACGCGCTTGGTGGCATCGATATCCTAGTAAACAATGCAGGCATGCTGACGCAGGCTCCTTGCGTGGACATCACCCAGGAAATGTGGGACGACATGCTCCGCGTTGATCTGACCAGTGTTTTTGTTGCCAGCCAGCGCGCGTTGCCACACATGGTGGATCAGAAGTGGGGGCGCATCATCAACGTCTCGTCACAGCTGGGTATCAAGGGAGGCGCTCAGCTCACTCACTATGCCGCCGCTAAAGCCGGCGTCATCGGGTTCACAAAGTCCCTTGCGCTGGAGGTAAGCAAAGATAATGTTCTGGTCAACTCAGTCGCCCCTGGGCCCATTGAAACGCCACTTGTAGAAGGTATCAGCCAAGAGTGGAAAGCAGCGAAAGCCAAAGAGCTTCCCCTCGGTAGATTTGGCAGAGCTGAAGAGGTAGCGCCCATCGTGGTATTACTAGCCTCAGAGCCCGGTGGTAACCTGTTTGTAGGTCAGACCCTTAATCCCAATTCAGGCGACGTAATGCCTTGAGGTGAAACATGTGTGGACTTTGTGGCCTGATAGGAGAGGATGCTCACTGGAGCGATCCATTAGAGAAAAGCATCCCCGGCCGACGTGAACGTTTGCGTAGAATAGCTTCGATCAATCGGGTGATTGCTCCGCTCAGGCTCAAGGTCAGCGATTTTCAAGGCTCCTCTTATCTCATCCAAGGGGCTACAGGGAAACAGGGATTAGCTTCAGGACTTGATCAGCTTTGGCAGGTGGCTGAAGAGCTCGTGAGCCATAAGCTCGATCCTCTGGACCCTAGGATTCTAGATCATCTTGAGGAAATGCTATGAGCTTGCAGATCAATGTCTTGACCGGTTTTCTGGGGAGTGGCAAGACCACCCTCCTACAACGGGTTCTGGCAAATGAAGACATGGGGCAGACGGCCCTACTGATCAACGAATTCGGTGAAGTAGGTATCGATAATCTGCTTGTACAGGAAATTGCCCCCAACACCATATTGCTGCCAAGTGGATGTGTCTGCTGCTCGGTGCGCGGGGACTTGAAACAGGCTCTCATTGATCTGCATGGAAAGCGTAATCGTGGCGAAATTCCGGCGTTCCGTCGAGTGCTCCTGGAAACCACCGGCTTGGCGGATCCGGCCCCGATCCTGTCTACCTTGCAGCGTGATCCACAGCTTCGGGGTCGTTACCATCTTGGCCTGCTCGTAACAGTCGTTGACGCTCAGCATGCTTCGCTACAAGAGCGCCTTCATCCTGAATGGATCGGGCAGGTCACCGCAGCCGATCGCCTTCTAGTGAGTAAGGCGGATCTTGTTACTCCTGAGTCACTTGACAAAGTATTTGCCCATTTGAAAACGCTCAACCCAACAGCGTCAGTGGCGCTCACCAGCTCTGTGCTGGAGGGTGATGAGCAGCTTTTGGGGGAAGGACTAAGGAGCATGGTGCCGGATGAAGAAGTCGCTGGGTGGCAGCTCTTTGCCCCCACGAAACAACCTCAACACGGTAATGCGCAAGTGTGCGCGCTTGAGTACGAAAAACCGCTCGACTGGTTGGCCTTCGGGATTTGGCTATCGATGCTGCTAAGATGCCATGGCGAGCGCATTCTCCGAGTCAAAGGGATTTTGAATGTGATCGATACAGAGCAACCAATAGTCATTCATGGCGTCCAGCACTGCCTTCACCCACCGGTACACCTCACCAGTTGGCCAAATGGACAGCGACGTTCACGATTGGTGATCATTGTGCGTGACCTTGATATTCGGATATTACGCAGATCTTTTGACACGTTCTTGCACAGTCTGGGGCGTGCAGCATGAGTGGCCCGGTAACATTGCGCGTGCTCGGGACTTCGGTAACGCTGCTTGAGTCAATTCGATTGCGAGCCGAGCAGGAACTAGGCATTCGGATCGAATACCAGGTTCACGACGTGCAGACAGTGCAGCGCATTGCCCTAATGAATCCTGAAAGCTATGACCTTTATGATCAGTGGTTTCATAGCATGGATTTCGTGTGGCCTGCTGGCGCGATTCAGCCCATCGATGTACGCCGTATTGCGCTTTGGGATGAAATAAATGATCTGCCCAAGCGAGGCAGACTCCATCCTGACCATCCACTGTCTGGAGGTAGCCTGCCTTGTGACCGACTCTACGTTCAGCACGATGGTAGCTTGGCCAACCGTCCAACTCATCTGATCAGTATGTTGCCCTTAACGCATAACGCAGACAGTTTTGCTTACCGGCCAGACCTGCTGCCACCTGGTTTTTCGGCGGAAAATGAAAGCTGGTCATGGCTTGTAGATCCTCATTGGTGTGGTCATGTTGCGTTGCAAAGTGACGCTGCCATCGGCGCGCTCGATGCAGCCCTAGCAGTTCAAGCCAAGGGGCTCGCTTGTTTCGATGTCATTGGAAATTTGAGGTTGGATGAGATCGATGATCTGGCCAATGTCCTCGTTAAACTCCAGCGACAAGGGCACTTTGCTGCGTTTTGGTCTGATGATCGTGAGGCAGGCAAACTCATGCTGGGCCCTGATGTATACATTGAGAGCGTCTGGTCGCCGGCACTCATGCAGCTTCATCGTGAAGGGATTCAGTATCGGCAAGCAGTCCCCAAAGAAGGGTATAGGGGCTGGTTCGGAGGACTATCCCTGTCACGAGCTGTGGACGGAGCCGTCAAAGACGCAGCCTACGCTTATCTCAACTGGTGGCTGGCAGGCTGGCCCGGAGCGATGATGGCGCGCCAGGGTTTTTACATTTCCAACCCACTCCGTGCCCGTGATCATCTATCAGTTGCGGAATGGAATTATTGGTACGAGGGTCAACCCGCCTCGGAACGACTTCTAGGCAGTGATGGGGAGCCACTCATCGAACCCGGCGAAATTAGGGAAGGAGGTTCATATGCTGAGCGAGTAAGTCACATCAGCGTCTGGAACTCTGTGATGGATGAGCACAATTACCTTGTGCGCAAATGGGCCGCTTTTCTGAAAGCAGGCCGGTCTCAAGGTGCATGACCTGGATCTAATTCAACTGCGCAGCCACCCTCTGGTGCAATTAAAATCTGGCCTAGCTTATCGAGGAACGCTTTAACTCGGTATGGCACCTGTTGTCGCGTTGGGAGCAAGGCAGTAATGGTGAGGTGTTCAGGCAATGCGTCAGTTAGCTTGATCTCCTGCAGGCTTCCGTCGGCTAGGTCTGACCGAACATCCCAGTAAGAGAGCATCACCACACCTAAGCCCAACTTTCCAGCCGCCCTTACTGCTTCCACGCTGTTGGCGCTAAACGGTGCGTCGGCCTTGACTGAAAATCGCTCACCACCTTTTATGAGTGGCCAGTACGGCATTGAATGCAGGCCGATGCAATCATGCATCCTGAGTTTTTCCAGGGTATTTGGTACTCCTCTACGCCGCAGATAGGAAGGGCTTGCACAGATGACGCGAGGGTTAGGAGCTAGGTGGCGAGCGATCAAAGCGGAGTCTCGGAGTGTGGCAATTCGGATGGCCACGTCGATACCCAATCCGACGATATCTATGATGCTGTCCGACAGGATCAGATCTACTTTTAGAGACGGGTTTTCTTCAAGGAGGGCCGGAATCATAGGCAAGATAACCGTCTGGCCGAACACAGTTGGAGCCGTTACTTTTAGGACGCCACTGGCGGCCCCAGCAAATGTGAGTATCGCAGCCCTCGCGGCTTCATCTGCTTCGAGCATAGCCTTCGCATAGGGCAGGTATAACTCCCCCTCGGGAGTCAGTGACACAGACCTGGTTGTTCTGTGGACGAGCCTTACTCCCAATTGTTCTTCCAGCGACGCGAGCCGTCTAGAGATCGTCATCGGCAGGACGCTAAGTCTACGTGCCGCTCCCGACAAGCTGTCACTGGCCGCGATGGCGACAAATGCTTCCACTTCGGCGACTTGCATCTTCATATCCTATAACGATAAGCCGCCTTATCGGACGGCACGGCTTCTGCTAGCCCCGCAAGGAGGATACCTTCGTCAGCAACCCAGCTTTCTATCCTAACTGACGGGAACATGAGATGACTATCAGCAGCGACCAGATTTTAACTCCTTTCGATATTGGCCAGGTGAGCCTGAAGAACCGATTTGCGGTAGCACCTATGACTCGCATCAGTGCGAGCGAAAAAGGCCTAGCCTCCCAGCGCCAAGTTGACTACTACGAGCGCTTTGCTAAAGGTGGTTTCGGTCTCACTGTGACCGAGGGTATCTACACCGATCAAAAGTTCTCGCAAGGTTACTTGTTCCAGCCGGGGATTACTGATCTAGAGCAGGCTGAGGCATGGCGAGCCGTGACGAGCGCTGTTCACAAGCATGACGGCAAGATTTTCGCGCAGTTGATGCACGCCGGCGCTCTCAGTCAGGGCAACCGATTTTCGCAAATCACCGCTGGTCCATCAGCTGTACGCCCCAGGGGTGAGCAAATGGGCTTCTACTACGGCACCGGCCAATACCCCACACCCTCGGCAATGACCGAGGAAGATATCGCTGATGCAATCGATGGCTTTGCAAAATCAGCCCTACGCGCTGTCGAAATTTCTGGCTTTGATGGTATTGAGATCCACGGTGCCAACGGTTACTTACTTGACCAGTTCCTTACCGATGTCTCCAATCAAAGGACTGACAAATGGGGCGGTGAGGTGAAGAACCGTATTCGTCTCATCCTGGAGGTTTATAGCGCAGTACGGAAAGCGGCTGGTAACGCTACCGTCGGTGTTCGTATTTCTCAGGGTAAGGTGAACGACTTCTTCCACAAGTGGGCCGAAGGCGAAGCCGGGGCGGAAATGGTATTCGGGTCTCTGGCAGATGCCGGCGTGGACTTCATCCACGTTACTGAGTTTGAAGCATGGAAACCTGCTTTTGCGCAAGGTAGCGATAGCTTTGTAAAGCTGGCTCGTCGCTATGCCCCTAACCAAGTGATCATCACCAACGGCAGTTTGCATCAAGTAGATCACATACAAGATGTAATTAACGACGGGGCAAATATCATCGCATTGGGCAAAGGCGCCCTAGCGAACCCAGACTTCCCAAATCGCTTTGCGAATGGTGATTCCTTGGTTGAGTTTGATCCCTCGATCCTTGGTCCGGTTGCTGACATCAAAGACAGTGAGTTTGGCTAAGTTATTACCCAACTAGGCAGACCAGCGGCACGTATACGTCGTGCGTGCCGTTGTCTTCACTCCCAATAAATATGCCTCGATTATCCATATTCTAGCGTCTTGACGGCGAATTTCATACAGGTGATATATGAAGCTAATTGATGACACTCTGCGCAAAAATGAAACCCTCAAAATAAAAGTCTGGATCGACTTTGTATGTCCTTATTGCCTGCTCGGAAAAAAGGTCTTGGAAGAGGCAGCAAGCGGACTGGATGTCAATATAGAGATGATGCCCTTTGAACTCCGCGCTTATCCAGCACCCACCTTACGACCAGAAGATGAATATCTCCCATCTGTCTGGAAACATGGTGTGTATCCTGCGGCAGAGAAGTTGGATATCGCTATCAAGCTTCCAAGCGTGTCACCCCAACCTTATACCCGTGACGCATTTTTAGTTCTTCAATATGCTAAAGACCAAGGCGTTGGGAATGAATATGCTGACGCAATGCTGCGAGCGTTTTTTCAGCAAGACCGTGATATAGGTGACCTTACAGTAATCAAAGATGTCGCGGCTTCAGTCGGACTGCCAATCGAGCCTTTGGAAGAAATCCCGAAATCCCCTCTCCACTCACTACGTCACGATAACGAGCTAAAATACGCTTCTAGAATTGATATTCGTGCTGTCCCTAGCATAGCTATCGGCAATAAAATTTATTCCGGAATGCTTGACTCTCAAGAGCTTAGAGAAGTTATCCTCGCAAATATGCCGGCCGGGAAGGTTTGTACAAGCCTCGCTGAGTGACGCCTCATCTACCCATAAAATTTATTATCGTCACGACAACTGCTCTCGCACGTCGAGGAAGACTCTAGCTGACGAATTAAAAAAAGAATCCTCAGCATAGAGGGAGGTTCATTCAAAATCAGAGCAATGACTTCGAGTAATAGTCAAAAATGGAATGACCTCATTGAGCTAAAAACATGAGCAAAGAGCCACTATCATTAGTTAGGCTCGTATAAAGGTATTTAGCGAGAGGCCTACCCAATAGGAATGGAGGTCCGTCGTTATTATGTCTTTTCCATGTTTTAATCCACACGCCAAAACCTTCTATCGTCCAATCGACGCAGCGCTGCGTTGGTGTAACCTCATTCGTTACGAGGCACAAATAGTCGAAGCTGCATGGTCTCGTCCCGAGGAGCTTGCCTACCTATTTCCACAATGGCCATTCTTGCATGCTGCTATAGAAAAAATCTACGACGCGATACGTAACGGAGAACTACCTTACGGCTGCCTTGGTATTTCGGTTCCCATTGGAAGTTACGTGGAGCCATGTCAGCTAACGATACGCCACTCCGATTTACGCCACTGGATGGAGATTTATTATTCAGATCAGAAGCCTGGCTTTTTGTTTGAATCAGGCGGAGAAGCTTATGAAAAAGTCAGCCTAGGGAACTTCCTTGCTCTACAAGCGGATCGGGATACTCTCTTACGGGAATTGAACACGTTACAGTATCACCTCAAAGATATTATGGCAGATCTCCAGGCCATCGGACTTGAACGAGATAAACTCAAAGCAATGGTCAAAACGCATGGACAACTCAGCGAACGTAGCGAACTCACCTATCAGAACATCATCGGTGCTTTGCTCAGCCTTTTTCTGGACCAATCGCCTGCTGGCAAACCTCTATCCGTGTTCAAGAGCCAGTCTGCGATCGTCGATGCTGTTATCGCACGCTATTGCGATATTCCGGGTCTGAGCAAACGAACACTGGATGAAAAATTCGCTGCTGCAAATCGCAGCATCAAGAAAAGCAAACAAGGTTAAGAATTGCAATGCAATCCCAACGATTGCAATGCAATGACTCCATGGCTTTTCTGCTGTTCAATTCAAGTCACTTCCCACCACGCGCCAAGCGGCGCCAGGAGTGACCAGCATGTCCAGCTCATCCGTCTCGCGCGCTGACAGCCCTCAACCACCGGCCGAACGTCACATCATGCGTCGTGAAGAGGTAGAGCGGAAAACCGGCTTCAAGCGTGCGCACATCTACAACCTGATGAAGGAAGGGAAATTCCCGCAAGCCAAACGCATTGGACTGCGCGCGGTCGGCTGGGACTCGCTGGAAATCGAGCAGTGGGTTGTTGAGCGCTTAGGCCAGCAGGACTGATGTCATGCGTGTGGTCTCGGTGGTTTCCACCAAAGGTGGGGTAGGCAAAACCACAGTAGCGGCCAATCTCGGCGGTCTGTTGGCGGATGCGGGCCTACGCGTCCTGCTGCTCGATCTGGATAGCCAACCCACCCTCTCCAGCTATTACGCGTTGAGCCAGAAAGCTGTTGCTGGTGCGTACGAGCTTATTGCGCTCAACCAGACAGATCCTGCGCAGATAATTTCCACGACGGAGGTCGTCGGTCTCGACCTGATCCTTTCCAACGATGACCAAGGCAGACTGAGCACTTTGCTACTGCACGCCCCTGATGGGCGATTACGGCTGCGCAATTTGCTCGACGATTTCCGCCCCCGTTATGACCTGCTGTTGATCGACACCCAAGGGGCACGTAGCGTGCTGCTGGAGATGGCCATCCTCGCCTGCGATATCGCCCTCTCCCCCATTACACCGGAAATGCTCGCCGCCCGCGAACTGCGCCGCGGCACTTTGAAGCTGCTGAGTGAACTCGAACCATTCCGCCACCTGAGCATTCCACCGCCCCCCTTGCGTCTGCTACTGAACCAAGTGAACGCAATTCGGGTGGACGCACGGATGATCATCCGTGGCCTGCGCGAGGCTTTCGCCGAGTCCACCAACATTTCGGTTCTAGATACCGTAGTTCCAGACCGAGTGGCTTATCTCAATGCTGCCTCACTTGGACTCCCCGTCCACCGAATCGAAACGCGCCGATCCCGTCAACAACGCTCGCCCTCAGCGCTGGAAACCATGCAGGCGTTGGCCATTGAATTGTTTCCGGAATGGCGCGAAGCGATCTCTAGGGTGAGCAGGTGCTCGGAGGCTCAATGAGACAAATCGCCGAGCCGGCATTTCTCACCCAGTCATTGGGTTTGTTCGACCTTGAGGCCAACCGTGTTTGGCAAGGAGTCTTCTGATGTTGGATCAACTGCCCATCATCGTTCCACCGTCCATTCGACCCCACCACTCACCTTGCGAGGAGTACTGCACCGTGGTCTTTCGCCTGCAGGGCGGGCGCTCGGCCATGGGGTGGTTCCTCGCAGAACTGTCTCAACATTTCGAAGGTTCGGGCACTGCCGAGATCGTCAAGTTCGAGGTCGGTGACCATTTGCGCAACCGGCGTTAACTGAGGTTGTTCCAATGAAGAAGCTCAGTCAGGAGCAGATCACCGACAAGCTGCACCAGGACCATTTCCCTCGGGGGCCGGAACTAGAGCGGCTGTCCGATCCACTCACTGATACGCCTATGTTGGTCACGCTGGAGCAGTTGCGACCCTACGAACACAACCCGCGCTTCATCCGTAATCCGCTTTATGAGGATATCAAGGCCTCGATCCGTGAACGCGGGCTGGACCAACCGCCGCCGATTACCCGCCGTCCGGGTGAAACCTATTTCATCATCCGCAACGGCGGTAATACGCGCTTGGCGATTCTCGGCGAACTGTGGCAGGAAACCCGCGACGAGCGCTTCTTTCGCATTCATTGCCTGTTCCGACCTTGGAGCAATGAAGTCACCGCCCTACTCGGCCATCTGGCCGAAAGCGATCTGCACGGCCAACTCACTTTCATCGAACGGGCTCTGGCGGTAGCCAAACTCAAAACCATGCTCGAAGCAGAGGGAGCTGTGCTCTCACAACGTGAGCTCGTTCGACGTCTTGTCGCTGGAGGCTATCCGATTTCGCAGTCGCACATCAGCCGGATGCTCGACACCCTTGAACACCTACTGCCCGCCATTCCACAAACCCTGTATGCCGGATTGGGTAAGCCCCAGATCGAACGCCTAATCGGCCTACGCAGCCAGGCAGAACGAACCTGGAACCGCTATCCAACCGCTCCCATCGCGTTCGCCGATTTTTGGCTCAATACACTGGGTTACTTCGATGCCGAACCCGAGTCCTTCGATCTTGAGCAGCTCCAGGATGAACTGCTCGAACGCATGAGCCACTTGCTCGGACAGTCCTACCGTATGTTGGCCTTGGAATTGAGCGACACTCAGCGAGTCATCTCGACGCCGGGCATCGTCGTGACCACACCCTCAGAGAACAGCCATCTGCCGAACGTTAACGAAGCCGCGGCAGAACCTCTCTCCTCCGATCCTCATCCCAAATCGACTGAGACCAAGTTCCAGACCGAAACTGCGCGAGAGGAGCTGCTCACACCGCCCCAAACGAATGCCGTATCAGCAGTCAGCCCTCCGTCTCGCGTTCAACAGATTCGTGAACAGATCGACCGCGAGACCGCCCCTGACGCAGCATCTTCGGTCGACATCTATGCGTTCGACGACATCTGGTCCATTGCACCATCACTGGATAGCCCCGAACAACTGCGATCCGCCATTGCCACACTGGCGCGGGAAATGGCTGCCTATGCTGGACATCCCAAGAGCATCATCGCTCAGCCGCTTGGCTTGGGCTTCGCTCTAGACATCGAACGGGTTGATCTTGCCACGCCTCGCGCGGCCGGCGTTCACCTGCTGCTCCTGGCCCTGTTGCGCGCCCAAGACGAAGTCAACTGGGAAGATCGTAAGCAACTGCCGTCAGCGCTGTTCGGCCAATTGTTGCTAGGGATCTATCAACTCCCGCTAACAAATCTTCCCGCCGTGGACGTGGGACTGGAGCGATTGCCCGACAGTCTGCTGATCAAACTGTATCGCCTGATCCGCCTGGCCCGCCGCCTGATCGACTTAACGCTTAACCAGGAAGGCAACTCACCGAAGGAGCTGCTATGAATCTGTCCTTCAATGTGCTCAACCAAGCCATGCTGACCCAAGTGCTACACGAGTTGCGCCAGGGAAACCTGCAGCGCTGCAAAGCACTCGGACTGGGTGAGGACGACATCTACCTGTTGCAATCCTTACCACCCACTACGCTGTCACGCCTGGCCCATGCCACTGTACCCTGGGTTGAGGTCAAGATTGACTCGCCGGTGCTGCACCGGTTGATCGAGCGAGCCGAACGTGACGAGCAGAACGAACGGTTGATCAACCGAGCGCTCAAGCTCGGTGCCAGCAGCACCATCATGTACCAGTGCTTTGGCTTGGCACATTCTGAAACCGCCCTGCGTCGACGTCTGCTCAAGATAGAAACCCGTAAGGGCCGCCCTCAGCATTTGAGTGAAGCGCAGGAACACGCGCTCTGGCAGCGTTGGTGCCAGCTACGCGCCCAAGACGGTACCGAGGATCAGCTCGACGCCATGATGATGCTGGCCGAAGAGCAACAGATCAGCTTGACCATCGTGTGGCAGCAGATTGACCAGTACAGCAACGACACATGAACACTGCCCCGTCCAGTCGCTGGCAGCGTGTCCTGCAGCAATGCACCCAGCAGCTGAGTGAACGCTGGCCCGCACGCCCCACCACTGAACATCCCTCCAACCCGGCCCTGCAAGGTGGCTTTCTGTTCAGTGGCCAATCTCACGAAGTCGTGCCACGTCGGCTGCTGTTGGATAGTCGGTTGACGCCGTTGGAGCGTAATGCCTGGCAGGTGTTTCGACTCATGCTGCACGGTCAAGGCTTGGTCACACCGCGCTATGAGGATTTGCAGCCTTACCTGTCAAGCGTGCCCTACGGTGCGTCAGCCTCCCGTGAAACCATTGCTCGGGTGTTGACGATGCTCAGGTTGACGCGCTGGCTCAGCTTGGTGAGTCGCGGCCGCGATCAACTCAGCGGACGTCATCAAGGTTCGCTGTACGTTCTGCACGATGAGCCGTTAACCCCCGCCGAAGCCATGGAACTCGATCAGGATTACTTGGCGCTAGTCGGACATGCGCTCGGCCATGCTACCAAGGCTGTGCGCATTGTCGCGCAGCACATTGTGGAAGAAATCCGCCAAGACACGAATATCGATCGGGATCGGTTACCAACGCGGCTCGACAGTTGGGGCGAACTTTGGGCGCAGCAAGGATTGGATCCGGCAACAGATGCCACTCTGCACGATTCCGAACGGGGGGAAGCTACCCTCGTTCGGAATCGTGCAGCCCCTCGTTCGGATTCCGAACCGAGTCTGAACGCCAGTGTTTCCGGCACCGTTCGGAATCCGAACGCCACTTGTACCGTATTAAAAGAAAGTATTTGTACAGTACCGCGCGCGAACCCAGCGGTGGATAACCTGCACTGGCCCGTTGCGCTGCATCTGAGCCCAAGCGAGCGTCAGGCCGTCGCCGTGGCGCTGAACAAGCTCAAACCCGCGGATCGGCAGGCGGTGCTCAACGAAGCGGGGGCACGCTGTGCGGCTGGTGGAATCCGCAAGCCAGTGGCGTATCTGATGGGTCTGATCCAGCGTGCGCTGAAAGGTGACTTTCGTCCTTGGGCAGGTCAGGCCGAACCGTCACCCATTGCAAAACCGTCTGCACCAACCCCCTCGCACCCCATTCGAAAACAGGGTGAACCCGCATCCGCCCTCGCCCAAGCGTGCCTGAATGATCTACGCCAACTGCGTGGCAAAAGCGGTGGACGTCAGTAGATTTGATGCCAGTGGCATCAAATCCATGGAGTTCCACTCTACGAACACATCGGACCAAACTATGAAACTTTTAGGGAAAAGCAGGGGCACCCGTCTACGTAGTTTGCCCTCTTAAACCAAACCGAACAGGCCGCATTCAGCTTTTTGGCTGCCCTTACCCCTCATCTGTCGCAACGTTCCCGTCCAAGCCGATGCGAGGACACCACCGTGGCCGATCACTATCAACTCAATCTGGGTTCATTGCGCAGCAGCATCACCCTGACCCTGCACACCCACCATGCCGCCCGTATCTGGCAAGGTCGAACCGCACGCGAAGGCGTCCACTCGATCATGGGCATGGCCGGCTACATCAGTGTCACCAACCTGATCAAACAAACCGCGGCCCAGGACGATCCCTATGCCGACTGGGCCATCGTGCAACTCGAAGAAAAACTGACGCAAGCCAAGACCGGAATGCTGGAACTGACCCAACAACTGGATCGGATCAGACAGGACCTGCCGACCCAGATCGACATGGGCGACAACCTCAACATCCACCCCGTCACCTTGCCGTTGTACATCGGCAGCCAGCTGGGTTTTCTTGCGGTCTACTTGCTGACCGACTACGACACCCTGGTACGTCGGACCCTATTGGCCCATCACACCGCCCTGATCGGCCGTATCGACATGGAAGCCTGGATCGACGACGGTGCCCATCTGCTGCGCAGCCTGTTCGGCCAGGCGCAGCGCTATCGGCATGCCGGCGTCACGCGTGATGACATGGCGGCGAACAACGCCCGTGCCATTGCGGCCATTGAGAAAATGGGTGTTCCCCCGATGGACATTCTTGAGGGTCATCGCCGCTCCCAGTTTGCACCGCCAATCATTCGTCGTGGTGCTGTGGCAGAGGATGACGCTGACGCGTTGGCAGAGGAAGCGGGAGAGCCATCTGCGACAGTGGATGAGCCGGAGGACGAAGCATGAATCCCCTGACCTCAGCTCAACCAATGCCCTTCGAAGCGTTGAAACAGGATGCCTATCGGCAGCTCGAACACGCAGCCTCCCTAAAAGGCCTTTTAAAACCTTTTAAGGGTAAGGGGGAGTTGGTGCAACTGGCGCAGATGGCGAGGGAAATCGAGGCGCAGTTATGTGACTTGATGGAGGCTGTTGTACAGCAAGCCGGACAGCCCCCTTACTCACTGCTGGATATCCGATTGGTGCTGCAGAACACCAGCGCTGGCAGCACCTTTTTGCGTTGGCGCACCCGTGACTTTGCCCGTATGGGAGTCTCGGTCTGGGAACGCCAGGTCTGCAACAAAGCCTTGCCGCAGGTCGTGCGCGAGGGATTGCGCCGTTTCGAATGCAATCGCATCGCACTGAACCTACAGATGAGTGTGGTGCATTCGCTCTACCGCCAGGCCACGACCTGCGCGATCAAAATGGACAGTGCCGAACGGCTGCTGCGCCAGTTCACAACCGCAGTGGAGGTATCACGATGAGTACTTTTTTCGTCGGCGAAGGCAACATCGGCAGTGCGCCAGAGTTCCAGGAATTCGCCTCAGGCAATGACGAGCCACGGCGTTTGCTACGGCTGAATGTGTACTTCGACAACCCCGTGCCACGCGAGGGCGGCTATGAAGATCGAGGCGGCTATTGGGCGCCGGTTGAGCTCTGGCACCGCGAGGCTGAACACTGGAGCACGCTGTACCAGAAAGGCATGCGTGTGCTGGTCGAAGGCCGCACCGTACGCGATGAGTGGGAGGACAGCGAAGACAATGCGCGGGTCACCTTCAAGGTCGAGGCCCGTCGAGTCGGCATCCTGCCTCACCGGGTGCACAGCGTGGTCATGCGGGAACGATCCAGTGAACCCGCGGCATCTGCGACACACGTCGAGAAAAGTACAGAACAGGCCAGTTCACCTGCGTCGAAACCCAGAAAGCGCAGAGGGCAGCCACCTACGGACTGACAGACTTTCAGGCATAAAAATTGCGCCTTTGCGCGAAGTTGCTGGCGTGTTACTTCGCGCTGCTCGTGAAGATCCACACTGCCGTCGCAACGGGTTAGCAGCCTCGGCCCATTCAAGCCTGCCCTCACCGACTAATATGAGGGACCTGCCATTCAGGTTTCTCATATCTCGCCACTGCTGTTTCCAACAACGCTGCTCCGAACTCAATCAGGAGCAGTTCTATGCGCCTCTTCCTCTGCGAAAAACCTTCCCAGGGTCGGGACATCGCCACGGTACTCGGGGCCACTCGGCGTGGTGATGGTTGCCTGATCGGCACAGAGACAACCGTCACCTGGTGTATCGGCCACCTACTGGAGACAGCACCGCCTGAAGCCTATGGCATTCAGTACAAGAACTGGTCGTTGGATCATCTACCGATCATTCCCGCGCAGTGGAAGGTCGAGGTCAAACACAAAACTGCGGCACAGTTCAAAGTCATCAAGCGCCTGCTCAGTGAAGCCTCTGCTGTCGTCATCGCGACCGACGCCGATCGCGAAGGTGAGATGATTGCCCGCGAGTTACTGGAACTTTGCAACTATCGAGGTCCCGTTGAGCGCCTCTGGTTGTCCGCACTCAACGAGGTGTCGATTCTCAAAGCGCTGTCCTCGCTGAAGTCTGGTCAGGAGACCTTCCCGCTCTACCACTCAGCCCTCGCCCGCAGCCGGGCCGACTGGCTGATCGGCATGAACCTCAGTCGTTTGTTTACCCTGCTCGGTCGACGAGCGGGCTACGACGGTGTGCTGTCAGTGGGACGCGTCCAGACACCCACCTTACGTCTGGTGGTCGATCGGGATCGTGCGATTGCCAGCTTCGTCTCGGTGCCCTACTGGGACGTGGAGGTGCACCTGTCCTTCATGGGGCAATCATTCATCGCGTCGTGGTTACCACCCAGTTCAGGACGAGATGAGGCCTGTCGTTGCCTGCAGCAGGCGCTTGCCCGTCATGCTGGCCAAACAATCACTGACGGTAAGACCGCCACAGTACTCTCGTTGCAGACTGAGCATTTCCGAGAACCGCCGCCTCTGCCCTTCGACCTGAGCACACTGCAAGAAGTCTGCTCGCGCAAATTGGGGCTAGGGGTCCAGGAAACCCTGAACATCGCCCAAGCCCTGTATGAAACCCACAAAGCCACCACCTACCCGCGCAGCGATTGCCGCTATTTGCCAGCGAGTATGTTCGACGAGGTACCCACGGTATTCGATGCCCTGCTCAAAACGGATTCCGCACTACAGCCCGCATTTGAAAAACTTGATCGGTCATTACGTTCCCGCGCCTGGAACGATGCCAAAGCCACCGCGCACCACGGCATCATCCCCACCACCGAGCCGGCAAACCTGGCGCGGATGTCCGAGCAAGAACGCCAAGTCTACGAACAGATTCGTAACCACTACCTCGCGCAATTTCTGCCGCACCATGAATTTGATCGAACCCAGGTCGAACTGGAGTGTGGCAAAGAACGATTGACCGCGGTTGGCAAACAGATCCTGGTCCAAAGCTGGAAAGGCTTGCTCTACGACAACACCGAGGACGATGAGCCCAGTCAAAAATTCCAAGTCTTACCCGTCTTGCAACAGGGTACGCAGTGCGCAGTAAACGACGTCGAACTCAAGTCTATGCGCACCACAGCTCCCAAACCGCTGACCGAGGGCGATCTGATCAAGGCGATGAAAAACGTGGCCAAGCTGGTCAACGACCCGCGTCTGAAACAGAAGCTTCGGGACACCACCGGCATCGGCACCGAAGCCACGCGTGCCGGCATCATCAAGGGCTTGATCGATCGCGGTTATTTGCTGAAGAAAAAACGCGCCTTAATGGCCTCCGCCGCGGCCCATACCCTGATTGAGGCGGTACCCGCGGCCATCGCAGATCCGGGCATGACCGCGATTTGGGAGCAGGCTCTGGACGAAATCGAAGCGGGACGTCTGAGCCTGGATGCATTCGTCGCCAAGCAGGCGAGTTGGATTGCGCAATTGGTCGAACACTGCCGAGCGCTCACCTTGGCGTTACCGGTCGAAACCGGACCGGCTTGCCCCATTTGCAACGCCTCTATGCTCAGACGTACGGGAAAATCAGGGGCGTTCTGGTCGTGCTCCCACTACCCCGACTGCAAGGGCACTGTGCCGATCAGCAAAGATATACGGCGCCCATGACTCACCATTGAAGATCAACTTGAATATTGGGGCGACCTTTAAGGCAACGCACTCTGCCTTGACGTCATCCCACCCTCTCTGCTGTAGTGCCTCAGGATCATCGCCAACGGCGACCCAAGACCGATTCGCTCCGGGTAGCTCGGTCGAACTCTTAGAGTTCGGAGCCTTCTCTTCTGCGGAATTACATTCCCGTTTTGTGCTCGACCTGATCGTGGTGGCGGATGACCACTGTTGCCTCTGCCAGGCAATAGCGGTCATCCGCCTCGGCGATAGTATTCAGCCCCGGAGCCCACCGGGGAAACACTGGGCACCCTTTGTGCGCGGATGCGTGCCAGCATGTTCCGACCCAGGCCACGACAAGGGTCGGTTGGCGAATCATGATGCAGTTAAACCAAGCTTTGCGAGGAGCTTGTCGACTGCACAAGACCGTCAAAGGTGGCTTTTCTCTTCCTCGCCTGGCGACCCGTCAGGCTCACTCTTCATTTTCTTCATTCCAGTGACTGCCACTGAGTTCCGGCGATAAAAAACTGGGTTGCAGCGTCTTGACGCTCCCCTGTAACGGGCTTATACAAAGGGCGTGGTTCGCTGTCGTTGACAGCCCAGCCCAGGTAGCCAGAACCTTCAAGGCTACGCCACGTTCGTGGTGGTTTACCCAAGTGTGATCAGCGTTCGGAAGCTCGCACGGTTACCGCTTCAGCGGTGATGAATGCCCACTACCCCAGGATTGCGGACCACTACCGCAGACGTTCCTCTGCTGCATCGCTATTCCCCCAGACGCAAAGTTCTGCTCGTCATCGGCTTGCCGGTGCCAAGTCCTTCATCGCTCGCCTTCACCTTACCCACCCTGACGGGGGCTCACTTCCCCGTCAGGGCCTGTGCGTCGCCGTTCCCCTTGAAACAGGAGAACCACCATGGCCCACGCCAACCAATCCCAAGAAGCGACCACTTACTTCAACCTGCACACCGTCGGTATCGGTTACCTCAACCGTGTTCGAGAAGTCCAAGTCCGCCGCGGCCAGCCATTCATGGCCTGCGATATCGCAGCCCTGCACGGCGCCACCGATGCGGTCGAGTACACCCGCTTCGACTGCAAAGTCGCGGGGGGTGAAGCTGAACGCTTGATTCGTCTTTATATGGACGCCGTCAAGGCCGAGAAAAAAGTCTTGCTGTCGTTCCGTATTGGCGACCTGTGGATCGATCCGTTTCTCTACGAGAAAGGCGATAAACAAGGTCAACCAGGCGCCAGCCTGAAAGGTCGCTTGCTGTTCATTGACTGGATCAAGGTCAACGGCACGTTCGAGTACAAAGCGCCCGCCAGGCAGGAAGCAACAGCACCTGCTGAGCAAGCACCCACCAGTGAACCATCCCCACCATCGGCTGACGCCGAAGCTGAGGAGATCGACAACCCAACAGAGACTCAGGTCGAGCCTGACTCTCCTCCCACTCCCCGCACGGCGGCCCGCCGTGATGCCACCCGTACCGTTCAGTCCGCCTGAACAGTCCACGATGTTCCTCATCAAGGCGCTCCCCCGAGCGCCTTTTCTTCAATCCGCACAGGAGAACCGACATGGAATCCTTCTGGCTTTGCGACGACTGCCTGTTCGCTGTGGCGTACGAGGACTACAGCACGTTATCGCTCTACTACACGACGGATGAAATCGAGAAACGCATCGCCGGTATCCATCGTGGACTGGTTCGCTTAATACCCATCAGTGCCGACTTCGATCCCGAAACCGGCTGGGGAACAAAAGCCTTTTCCCCATTGCCCTGCGACGGTTGTGGCTCACCCCTACACGGTCAACGTCACCGATTCACCCGGCTGTAAACAGCGCGTCATCGGCTAATGCCCGCGACTCTATTTCCATCTAGGGGACGCCACTCCCCTCGGGCGTGTACCCCTGATTGTTCCCTTCGGAGGTACCACCATGAACACCCAATTCACACTAATTGAAACCTCGGATTTCGAGACTGATCGAATCAGCCAAGAAAACCAGGTGATCGACAAGGCACTGCATATTCTAGATCGTCGGCTGTTCGCCCGCGGCCCTAACCTGACGTCACCTGGTGCCGTGGCCTCATACCTAAAACTGCATCTTGTGCAACAAGAGCATGAAGTCTTCGGTGTGATTTTTCTCGATGCCCAGCACCGCGTGCTGGCGTTCGAAGTCCTCTTTCACGGCAGCATTGATGGTGCCAGCGTTTACCCCCGCCAAGTCGTTAAGCGCTCCCTCGCACATAACGCAGCGGCCGCCATCTTTGTGCACAACCACCCCTCTGGTTGTACGGAACCCAGCCAGGCGGATCGCGTCTTGACCGCACGGCTGAAGGAGGCCTTGGCCTTGATCGAAGTGCGCGTAATGGATCACTTCATCGTGGGTGAAGGTCGTCCTCTCTCCCTTGCCGAATATGGCTGGCTTTAACCCTCACAGGCGCCTTCGGGCGCCTTGTTCATTTTCATCCAGGAGAACTCTCATGCCCCCCACACCCCAAGCCCCAACCCTGCTGGCAGCTTCAAACCCATTTGCTCGCGGCTACGACAACCTTCATATCGAACGGCTGCTGCAGATCACCTACGAAGACGACTGCCCTCCCTGCTTTCGACCCGTACACGACTAACAAGCCCATCTGCCCGACGATGAGCTGCAGCTGTTCCCCTGTCTGTTCAATGACGATTTCGCCTTGATCAGCGAAGGCCAATCCATTCCGGTTGAGTTGGATGAACGCTGTCAGTCCTCCGGGCTGGTGCGCCAAGTGATCTACGCCGTGATGGGAGAAGTGCTCAACGAGCGGCATCACGTCGGCGACCTGTACTCCCTGGAAGAAGCCCAAGCCGTGTTCCATCGCTTGAGCTTCGAAACGGGGCACTACAGTCGAGCCTGGGAGATCAGTACCGCACACCTTCCCGAAGAAGCGATGCTTTATCTGGAAGAATGGGTCAGTCACTTCGTTCCGAGGCAAACTGGCCTCTTGTTCGAACTGTTCGCGTTGCCGGATTGCTGCGGTATCGGATGCAAACTGATCGGCACGCCATGGACGGACGACAACCTGCTGAACATTGAGAGCCAACCTTATTCAACCCTGAGACAAGAGCAGCTCGACGCCGGCACGCCGGAAACTTTGGTCAACGTACTGTATCTGGCGGCATTGGCGGATGTGCGATTGTTGATCTTCGACCCCGACGCTGCCGTCTTGGATGGGCTCGCCGTTTTTGATGAGTAACAATGCGTTCAGTTTTAACACGACCCGCCTTGAATCGACTTTCTCACTGAATCGCTCCTTCACCTCATGTCAGGTTCTGCACTGAATCTGACATGAGGTTTTTTCCATGGAGCGTTTTTTCACGCCTGTCTGCCTGCTGGGTTTGCTGAGCGCCTGCACCGCGCAAATCCCCAATACATTGCCGACCCATCCAGAAATCGACGGTGGCTCCAATCGGGCCCAGCACTCGAGGGGCACAGCCGAAGAAAGCCATCCGGCAGAACTTCGTTATGGCCGCTACACACTGGTCAGCACCGAGCCCACCGCGGAACAACGCGATCTTCTGGCCCAAATCATTGACGTGAACATCCCGTCCAGCCTGAGCCCTTTAGTGCAGGATGCATTGCAGTACGTATTGCAGCGCTCGGGCTATTCGCTCTGTCCAGTTTCCGCGTCGGTGAAGGTGCTGTTTACCCGGCCTCTGCCCGCAGCTCATTACCGGCTTGGCCCAATCCCGTTGCGCAACGCGCTACAAGTGCTGGCTGGCCCCGCCTGGCAACTCACGACCGATGAAGTCAGCCGTTCCGTCTGCTTCGAACAGCAGAAAACGGATGCCGGTGTCGCGCTGATCAGCCCGGCCTCGCCCCGTCAGCCGGAGGCACGCCCATGAAAGCCTCGACGTTTCAAACCCTCATCATTGGGCTGCTTTGCCTCGCGGTCGCCGGTCTGAGCGGTGGTTTGTATAACCAATATCAACACCTGGCCGAGCTACAGAGCACGAACACCCAATCCCAACAAACCCTGGACACCCTGCAACGTGATTCAAACGCCCTCAAGGATACACAGGAAAAACTGCAGTACGCGCTGAAAGACCTGAAGCAGATGGTCGATACCGGTGAGCAACAGGCCAATACCCTCGATCCCATGCTGGATCAATGGGCGCAAGAAATACAGGAACTGCGCGACGGTCTGACAGCCCGCGCCACCGCAGCGGACATGACCGCGCTACGCGCACGCCTTGAGCAAGTCGAGCAACAGCTCCTGGAGCTCAAGACCCAGCCATCAACTCCACCATCGACGTCTTCCACGGCCAAGCCGAAACAGACCGCTCACCCCAAACCCATCTCGCTCTCGCCGCCGTTTTCAGTGTTGAGTGTCGAGTCCCGCGGGGGTGAGCGTTTTCTGGCGGTCGCACCTCATGACAGCCGCTCGCTCAGGGATGTTCGGCTGCTGCATAGCGGCGAGCAGCAAGGGGCTTGGCGCCTGAAAATACTGGAGCCGAACTCAGCCATCTTCGCAGTGGTCGCTCAGCCAGACCAGACCGTGCACCTCCCTTGAGAAGCGATCATGAACAGAGCGCTACTCCCCGCCGTCGTCTGTCTCGTTTCGCTACTGGCCACGGGCGCTGCGATGGGCAACCCCGTCACGACACAGTCACGGACCCAGGACACGCAGTCTGCTCCGCTGGGGCGCTCTGACTCTGAACAGGCGGCGAGCTGGGGTCTGACGGAGCAGGAGTGGACGCGCTTCGAACAGATCCAAGCCGGCCCACGCGGTTTCTGGAGCCCGAACCTCGATCCGTTGACCGCACTCGGAGTCGAGGCCGAGACCGACCAAGAACGCCAGCGCTATGCCGAATTACAGGTAGCGCTGGAAGCCAAACGCGCCGAGCGCGAGTTAGCCTATCAAAACGCTTACACCACGGCCTGGGCCAAGCTGTTTCCCGGGCTGCTGCCGATCCAGGGCATGGCATCCCCGCCCCCTGCCAGCTCATCGGCCGCGCCGCGCCAGGCCCTGTTTGTCGAGGACCACTGCCCAGCATGCACCGCCGAAGCGCAACGCCTGCAAAGCAGTGATACGGCGTTCGATATCTACCTGGTCGGCAGCCAAGGCGAGGATGAACGCGTCCGTAGCTGGGCTCGGCAAGCCGACATCGATCCGGCCAAGGTTCAACGCCGGCAGATCACCCTAAACCATGACCGTGGTCGCTGGCTCAGCCTGGGTGCCTTGGGGTCATTGCCTGCCACATTTCAACAGGTGAATGGACAATGGCAACGCCTCGATTGAGTGGTATTGCGCTCCTGCTGACGATGCTTGCCGTCCAGGCGGATGAACTCCCGCCGCCTGCCTACCAATTGGCGGCGCATGACGCCGACATCCCTTCTACGGTGCTGTTTGCGATTGCCCTGCAGGAGAGTGGCATTCGCGTCCGAGGTCGGCTGCTGCCCTGGCCGTGGACGCTGAATATTGCCGGTACCCCTTACCGCTTCGCCACTCGCCAAGCCGCCTGTCACGCCTTGCTTCAGGCGCTAGCCCGACAAAACGCCAAGCGGGTCGATGCCGGACTCGGGCAAACCAACCTGGGTTATCACGGGCAACGTTTTTCCAGCCCTTGTGAAGCCCTCGACCCCTACCGAAATCTCGCGGTGACCGCCGCGCTGTTGCAGGAGCATCACGCCGCCACCGGTGATTGGGTATTGGCTGCCGGGCGCTATCACCGCCCAGCGGGAGGTATACCTGCCGCGCGTTACCGCGCCGAATTTACCCGGCAATTCGAACGGTTGCTGGTTTCCTTCAAACAGGGCACACCACCATGAAGCGAATCCCAATCGCCTGTTATTTCACCTTGCTCTTGGCACCCTTCGCCCAACCGGAATTGACCATAGCCGGGGATCAGCCTAGCGACTACACCCGACCAGCTGCCAGGCCGTCAATAAGCAACGGGGCCCAGCCTGATCGGGCTATGCATGCGGACCTGTCCGCGTTTGCCGATGAAGCCTGGATACTGCCGATCCGCAGCTCTCACTTGAGCCCCGGCCATATCACGTCTCGCACGCTGGACATGCCGGGTTTGCGGCCATTTTTCCTGGTCGGTGACGATCCCCAATCACTGGCTTGGTTGCATCAACGTGCGACGGAACTGCAGGAAATGGGCGCGGCTGGCCTCGCCGTCGAAGTGGCCGACACTGAAGCCCTGGCCCGAATTCGCGCAGCCGCTCCGGGCATCACCATCCTGCCGGTCAACGGCAACGACATTGCCATTCGCCTGCAGATTGAGCACTACCCCGTCTTGATCACTGCCACCTCACTGGAACAGTGAGTCCAGGTCATGGCCGAGCATGCGATGGAGTCCAAGCTCCGGCCGGCAGTGGAGCTGTACACGGTAGCGATCTGCGTCGCTGCCGGAGTGTTGTGCGTGTACTCGCCCTGGGCTGTGGCCCTGTCACCCGAGATCGGTGTGGTTGCAGCGCTGGCCTATGCCCTGTTCGGCCTGATCCGGCTGCAACAAGCCTGGGAGGTGCTGCGCTATCGGCGCAATATCCGCCGGCTGCCTCGCTACGAACTGACCAGCCGACAGATTCCGGTCAGTCGTAAGCGTTTGTTCATGGGCCGCGGCTTTCGCTGGACACGCCTGCACACCCAGCGCTTGGCGGAGGCCCAGGATCCGGCGGTTGCTCATTATGTCGACCAACCGACCTGCTATCGTCTGGCCCGTGAACTCGAACGGCGCCTGGAACATGCGCCATTTCCGCTCTCGACCCTGGCGCGTGTCACGGCCTGGGACAACGCCTTCAATCGGGTGCGCCCTTTGCCCCCGGTAGGCGGCTCGTCGCTGCTACATGGGGTCGAGCCCGACGAAACGGAAGTCAGTCTGCCGCTGGGTGAACGGGTCGGACACACCCTGGTGCTGGGCACTACCCGCGTCGGCAAGACGCGGCTGGCTGAGGTGTACATCACCCAGGACATACACCGAGTCGAACACGAGGTAGTGATTGTCTTCGACCCGAAAGGCGATGCCGACCTGCTCAAGCGCATGTACGTCGAAGCCAAACGCGCCGGTCGGGAGAAGGAGTTTTATGTGTTTCATCTAGGCTGGCCGGAGATCTCCGCGCGCTACAACGCCGTGGGACGTTTCGGGCGCATCTCGGAAGTGGCGTCGCGCATTGCTGGGCAGCTCAGTGGTGAAGGCAACTCCGCAGCCTTTCGTGAGTTCGCCTGGCGTTTCGTCAACATCATCGCCCGCGCACTGATCGAGCTGGGCCGACGCCCGGACTACCTGCAGATCCAGCGACATGTGGTCAACATCGACGCACTGTTCATCGAATACGCCCAGCAGTTTTTCGCCAAGACCGATCCGAAGGCCTGGGAAGTGATCGTCCAGCTTGAAGGTAAGCTCACCGAGAAGAACATTCCCCGGCATATGGTCGGCCGCGAAAAGCGCGTGGTGGCCATCGAACAATACCTGGCAGTGAAACGAGTCTTTGATCCGGTGCTGGACGGGCTGCGATCGGCAGTGCGCTATGACCGCACCTACTTCGACAAAATCGTCGCCTCGCTGCTGCCGCTGCTGGAAAAACTCACCACCGGCAAGACCGCGCAGTTGCTGGCCCCCAATTACACTGATCTGGAGGATCCACGGCCAATCTTCGACTGGATGCAGATCATCCGCAAACGCGGCATCGTCTATGTCGGTCTGGATGCGCTGACCGACGCGGAAGTGGCTGCCGCCGTAGGCAACTCCATGTTCGCCGATCTGGTCTCGGTGGCTGGGCACATCTACAAGCATGGCATCGACCATGGCTTGCCTTCCGCAGGCAGCAGCGCCGACAAGCTACCGATTAACCTGCATGCCGATGAGTTCAACGAGTTGATGGGTGATGAATTCATTCCGCTGATCAACAAGGGCGGCGGAGCGGGCATCCAGGTGACGGCGTACACCCAGACCCTCAGCGATATCGAGGCGCGCATCGGCAACCGCGCGAAAGCCGGCCAGGTCATCGGTAATTTCAACACCCTGCAGATGCTCCGAGTGCGCGAAACCGCCACTGCGGAGCTGCTCACCCAACAGTTGCCTAAGATCAACGTGCTGACCAAAACCTTGGTCTCGGGTGCCACAGACACCTCCGACCCCGAGGCCAACACGGACTTCACCTCGTCCTCCCAAGACCGGGTCAGCAGCACCAGCGTGCCCCTGATCGAGCCGGCTCACATCGTCAGTTTGCCCAAAGGGCAGATGTTCTCCTTCCAGGTGGGAGGGCAGCTCTGGAAAGTCCGCATGCCACTGCCCAAGCCTTCGCCGGACGATGCCATGCCCAAGAATCTGCAGGAGCTGACTCAGCGGATGCGCGCCAGCTACAACGAGCAGGCGGGACACTGGTGGAGTGCCAGCGGGGGCGGTCCCACGCTCGACTTCGATCCGGACCGAGTCACGCCAGCCCGCCCCTCTGTAGCGGTGGACACGAGTGGGCCTACTCAGGAGGTCCCATGACGATGTCGGCCCAGCGCGCCTCGCGGAGTCAAGGAGGATGACTTCAGCTCAGCGCCCTCCACCGCAACCCATCCAGCGCCCTGGGCTGATCGTCTCGGCGATTAGCCTGGTCTTGCGCATTATCGGTTTGCTGATCGCCTCGTTGCTGTTCTCAATCCTGGTCGAGTTCGTCGGTCTGCTGCTGTTCTGGGGCGATCAAGGCTGGCGACACAGTCAGGCGATGCTGAGCAGTGAACTGGGCTGGCTCAGTGAGCACTTCAAATCCTCACTGATCCTCCAGAGACCTGGACAGACGGTTGTCCAGTGGCTGGACTTCCTCCATCAATGGTTGTTGGTCAACACCGGTTTTGCGGATTTCGCCCAGCAGGCGCGGATGTCGAGCCAGGACAACGGTTCGTGGGGAGGGATTAATCAGCTGTATGTGAGCATTGAGGATTTTGTCCTGGCGGCGGTGTATGTCAGCTTCACCTTCGTGGTGCGTCTGAGCATTCTGGCCCTGGCGACCCCCTTGTTTCTGCTGGCCATGTTCACCGGTTTCATTGACGGTCTGATGCGCCGCGACCTGCGCAAATTCGGTGCGGGACGAGAAAGCAGCTTTGTTTATCACCGGGCCAAGCGAGCGGTCATGCCACTGCTGAGCGTACCCTGGATCCTTTATCTGTCGCTGCCCTTTTCGCTCAATCCCATGGCGGTATTTCTGCCGTGCGCCGTGATGCTCGGGGTGGCCATGGCCATCACGACGGCGACGTTCAAAAAATATCTCTGAGTGCGACACGAATACTCTCTGTTGGAATGTTCAGCACCGGAGCTAATGAGATGCCCATGCTCGCGGGCGTAAGTAGCCGTCAGTTCCGCGTTAGTGGACATCCCTTACAGCTGGCAGGGCCTTGCTCCTGATAACAGCACTTTTTTTCCGATCCACAGTTCTATTCTCGGCCCCCTGGCCCAATGCTTCCAGTTAGGGGTATGAGTAGTTACATAGTCTTGCCCACCCGTTTGCATTCGACCCGACTAGCCATTTGCATCAGATTTGACCACCTCGCTTCGTGGCGATAACCGGCAGAGAACGGCCCAGAGTGTGTAGAAACGCTATGGGTGCAGAGAGTTGGGTAATCGGTGTTTTTTTTCGCTGCGCAGGATGTCTCTAGAGGCCTCGACCAAGCCAAATCAGTGTTGCTGGTATTGATTGGCACTTGCCGAGCGGGGCCCGTTAGATGCGGTTATTGCAATGTTAAAAAGGCCGCAGGCCTTCATCGCCGCCATCAAGGCTTCACTGCCCAACAGCCGTAGCACGCATTTGAGGTTATAGGCGAGTACATGCAGGCTCATCTCGGTGCTCACCCGGGCAAGGGTTGTTGGTGAGGAAGTGCGTGGCCCCCATCCAGGACTTCAGTGTGCCGAAGGGATGTTGAACCGTTTGGCGGCGGATCCGCATCATTTCTGGTGCTTGATCAAGGCGACTCTGCATCATCTCAAGTATCGACTCAAGCTCCCAGCGACTAACTTGCCGCTCAGAGCTGGCGTGCAGCGCTACTTTTGTGCTCAACTCTGACAGTGCGAACTCCAGTAACAATGCAGCTTCAGCCCTTTCTCAATCAAGCTTTGCCCAGCAGGGCATCGATACTCGTTCGTTGATGCGTCATAGATGAAATCATCTTTGCCGAAGCGGCCAGCCGCTGTCGTTCCCGAGGTCAGCGTCTCGGGCACGAAAACAGTAATTCCAGCTTCATGGCACGCCAGGATTTCTTCGCCTTTGAAATACCCTCTGTCTGCGACTGCCGACAGTTCTTCGACACCCATGGCCGCTCGTGCATGCTTGGCCATCGAACTCAGCTGGTTTTGATCCACGCCATCATTCGTTACCTCGTGCGCCACCATCAGGTGGTGCTTCGCATCAGCTGCAGTCTGGACGTTTGTAGCCGACCATTCCTGTTCCGCGCGTCTTCATCGAGCGAGCATCAGGATCGGTTAGCGAGATCTGTTTATCCGGCGCTTCGTTTAGCTGTACCTCGATTTGCTTGAGCTCCTGCATCTTGGCTTTCAAGGCCGCGATCTTGTCATGGAGGCATTCGGCTTTGGCCTAGGCAACGGAAGGCTCCTGACGGTCTGCGATATCAAGTGCGGTCAGATAGCGATTGATACTGGACTCAACTTCCTCCATTCGCCGTCGAAGTTTGGCACTGGTGAAGTTCCGATCCCGATCATTGACCGCCTTGAACTTGCTGCCGTCGATGGCAACGAGCGCTTCCGAGAACAATCCCAGTTGCTGGCACAACACCACAAATTGACGACAGATCCCGCGGATTGCCTTGCCATTGTTTTTGTGGAAATTGGCGATGGTTTTGAAGTCCGGCATCAAGCGACCAGTCAACCACATCAACTCGATGTTGCGCTGGGCTTTTCGCTCCAGGCGCCGGCTTGATTGAATACGGTTGAGGTAGCCGTATATGTAGATCTTCAGCAGGATCGCGGGGTGGTACGGGGGCCTCCCTGTATCTGCGGGAATGATGCCTTCAAAACCCAGCTTGCCCTGGTCGAGTTCGTCGACAAAGACGTCGACTATACGCACCGGGTTGGTATCGCTGACATAGTAGTCGAGGCTTTCGGGAAGCAAGCTGCTTTGACCTCGGTGTTCGCCTTGAATAAAGCGTTTCATGGGCGATCCCTGCGATGAAATCATCAGAAATCATAGCAAGGGTTCTGGGAGGCGTTTTTACACACTCTGGGCCCTAAGCAGCCGTCGCGTCAGCGTGTATTTGCAACCTACAGACTGGCGGACGCTGAGAGTTCGAATCGCTCCTTCATCGCATAATTCTGGCAACACTTGCATGACTATGTGGTTGAGGCGGCCTGGGAGACTTCCACCTGGAGAAGAAAGAACCGCACGGAGGGCGGTTTTGTACGAAGCGGGTAAGAGTTGGAAGCGGTAGCTGCCGCTGCTTTCCTGACTCAGCTTTGTAGGGAGTCGTGGGCCATTCAACACAATTCAGGCTGCTACCGGAGGCGTATCTCTTCCTCCTCGTGCGCTTGGCCAAACTGCTCTTTACTCCGGCTTAAGTGCATGCGCATGGCCATTCTCGCTCCTTCACTGTCACGACGGGCGACAGCGTCATAAATTGCTTCATGCTCGTGCTTCAAACGAAGCATGTAACTGGCTTGATCGTGGTGTCCCAAGCGCGCGGAATCGAGCCAGGTACGCGGAATGATGCCTGTGCCAAGGTGGTTGATGATATCAGTGAAATACCGATTGCCACTGGCCTGAGCGATGCACTGGTGGAAACGATAGTCCGCAGACGCCTTATCGGTGGAGTGAGCAGCTCCCTCGTTGAGCTCATCCAACGCGGCCCGCATGTCAGCCAGCTGCGCATCACTACGCCGCTGCGCAGCCAGCCCAGCCGACTCTATCTCCAAGGCGATACGCAGTTCCAGAATCGCTAGCACTTCGCGGATGGTGACCATAGTGGAAGGGTCTAGTCGAAATGAATCGGTACATGGCGGACTCAGGACAAAGGAACCGATGCCATGGCGGGTCTCAACCTGTCCGGCCGCCTGCAGCCGCGACATCACTTCACGTACCACAGTGCGGCTGACGCCCTGCTCGGCCATGAGCTGCGATTCGGTCGGCAACTGGTCGCCGCGCTTGAGCTGGCCACTGCGAATGCGCTCGGTCAGCACCATAACCACTTGCTGAGTCAAGCTTCGCGGTTTGCATTTTGGCTGTGCCAGTATCCGCTGCTCGGTAATGCCCACTATACCTCCTTCAGAACCAACCACCATGATACCCCAAGCGGCCAGACCTGCAGGAAGCCTAGCCACTGGGCCGGAGTGCATGAGACAGCAGCTATCAACCGAGCAAAAAACCACCATCAACGTTGAAGACCTGGCCGGTAATGTAACCGGACTTCTCCGAAGTCAGGAAGGCCAGCAGCCCGCAGAGGTCCTCTGGCACGCCCGTGCGCGTTATCAACTGCGCCTCGCGCATGAACAGGTCACCCGGCAAAGCGGCTTCAGTGCCACGATGACGGATCAGGCCAGGGGAGATGGCATTCACGGTGATGCCGCAATCACCCAGCTCCGCAGCCAGTGCCCGGGTCAGGCCGATGACTCCGCACTTGCTGGCGATGTAGGCGAAGAAGCCTTTCTGCGGTCGCCCGGTATTGCTCGACGCCATATTGACGATCCGCCCCCAGCGGCGTTCGGCCATGCCGGGGGTGAACGCCTGACCAAGGTACGTTACCAGGTGTCCACGTCGGTTTCCGCCAGGCTGCGCAAAAATGGGGTGAAGGCGGCGTTGTTGACCAGCATCGCAGCGCCCGAATCGCGCCAGTACCGCCTACGCGAAACCCGAGACAGCGGCAGATCGACCAGGTCACAGCATTGCGCCCAAGCCGTGCCGCCGTGTTCGATGATCTCGGCGACGGTGCCGTCGGCTGGCTCGGGGTCCGTCAGCGCCAGGTTGAAGCCGGCGGCAGCCAGCAGCAGCGCGAACACCTTGCCCAGGCCACTGGCAACACCGTTGACGACGGCTATTCGAGAGTTGGATGGGAACATCAAAGGGTTATTCCTGTTTATCTCAGGCCGCTCAGGCCCAGCAATTGATCAAGCTGTACATGCAACAGCACACCGAATGCGTAGCCGTCTCGCGGGTTTTCGCCGGTGCGAGGATTGAGCCAGCTGCTGGCGCCAAACGTACGGGTCACGAAGGGGCTGAGGACGATGCTGTCGTTCAGTACGAAGTTGGCGTCAAGGCTGATGGCGTATTCGTCCCGCCCTGGCCGATAGTCGCCACCGCCACTGCTCACCGCATGGGTTTCCTCGAGGAAGCCCTGCTGGCGATCGGTGAGCTGCGCCCAACTGGCCTTGACGGAGTAGCTGTCGAAAGGCCGACTACGGAAGGGTCCCGACAAGATCAGGCCAAGGTCGCCCTGGTTGCGCACGCCGGTCTCGGTGGTGTCCTCGAAGACGTGGGACAGGCTGCCGTGAACGCTCAGGGCCGTGGGGTTGCGTTCCCCTGCTCGCCCACCGTCAAGGCGCCAGAAAGTCTGCTTCGCACCCAGGTAGAAGCCCCTGACGCCATCATGGGTCGCGGCTTCTGCCTGGCTGGTGGCGCGCGACGTGCCGTCGACGGTGTAGTAAGGATCTTTCTGCCGACGGTTGTTGTAGAAGCCCATCAGCTCGAAGGATGTCGGGTAGGTCGATATCGAGAAGTCGGTGCGGTAGGCAAGATTGGCGAGGTAAGCCGTACTGAGCGTGCCGCCGCTGTCGCCTTCACGCCGCTCCCAGCCGTTGGTGAAGGGGTAGGCGTTGTTACTGCGCCAGGCGCCGAGCTGAGCGCGCCACCGCGGGCTGAAGTCATAGGCGCCACGGAGACCCCAGTTGGCATACGGCGGTGGATTGATCCCCGCAGTGTCCTGCAGGATGGCAGGGCTGACGCAGCCGAAGGGCAAGTTGCACATGGGCAATGCGAAATAGTTGCCAGCATTGCTCTTGCCTGCTTCGAGTGTCAGACGATCCTCGAGCAGGCGCTGTTCGTAGGTGAACAATGTCAGGTGACTTACTTTGGGAATGTAGGGAGCGGGTTTGCCCACAGTGACACCCCCTACTTGACCGCCATAGGCGATATTCGAGGTCCAGGGAACATACAGTTGCTGGAAATGGACCACGCCGCCGTCGATGCCGGCCAGCTTCTGCATGTCGAAATCCGCGCCAATGCCAAACAACGTCAGCGATTCATGATTGCCGGTGTCCAGGCCAGTGCTCGGGTTGCGCAGATAGATCTGGGTCATGTCCAGCTTCGGACTGATGCCGTGATCAGCCAGCCCACGGCCCTGCTCTTCAAAAGGTCGCCCGGGGGTGGCAGGCTTGCGAGGCTCGGGGCTCAGTACCCGAGGGCCCTGCCGCTCGTTGGGAAGGCTGTTGTCGATACTGGACGGCAGTTGCAGCCGCTCTCCCTGCTCTCGCGCCAACTCGATCGCCTGCCCCCCGCTTGCGGCGGTGAGCAGCAGGGATGCAGCAAGGACCTTTGCATGTACGTAGTTCATGTGGACTGACCTTATTGTTGTTTTTTTAAGACAGATGTTGCCCGTCCGCGCCGCCTGAGTACGGCGCGGGGGGAGACTGAACGACGATTCAGCCGGCTGTTGCGCCGGCGTCTATGGCAAGATCCGCCCCGGTGACCCAGGCGGCTTCATCCGAAGCCAGGTAAACCGCGGCCCAGGCGACGTCGTCTGGTTGACCGAGACGCTGGCGCAAAAATTGTCGCCCCAGCGCCGTCTGACGCAGCCCTGGATCCCGTGCCATGTGTGCCCGGGTAGCGGCGGTTTCGATGAGTCCTGGTGACAGGCTATTGACCCTGATGCGGTGTGGCCCGCCCTCCATCGCCAGTTGCCGGGTCATGGCAAGTACCCCGCCCTTACCGGCGCAGTGAGCCAGGGCCGGCGAGCCTTCAAGCGCCATGCGAGCGTTGGCCGAGGCGAAATTGATCACCGAGCCGCCGCCCCTGGTCTTGAGCACTGGCCAGGCCGCCTTGCAGGCGAGGAAGACGATGTCCAGCTCTCCGGTCAATGTGCGCCGCCACTGGCTCTCGTAGTCCATCTCCTCGATCCAGGCGAAGGCGCCGAACGCCGCCGCATTGACCAGGCAATCGAAACCGCCATCACCCTGTGCACAGGCCCATTTCACCCACTCTTCAACCGCTTGTGGCTGAGTCAGGTCGCAGCAGTGCACGGCAAAGGATTCGTGCCCCTCTGCCTGGGCAAGGGCCAAGGTTTCGGCCGCCGCCTCAGGGTCCCAATCACAGCCAAGAACCCTGGCACCCTGGCGGGCAAACAACAAAGCGCAGGCCTGGCCGATGCCATTTCCGATGCCGGTGATCAATGCAGTCTTGCCAGCCAGGCGCTGTCCATTCATGGTGCTCATGTTCAAGCTTCCTCAATGTTGCAAGCGTTCGATAGAAAGGCAGAGCGGGGACGGCTAAGCATGGCGCAGAGCAGCGCGACCACGGCCATCGACAACAGGATCCAGGCAGCCAGTCCCACGGTCGCGGCCACCCCGCCGGTGTATGGCGTGGCCGCAACGATCAGCAGCGGGCTCAGGAAAGCGCCCAGGCAGTAGCTGCCATACCAGATGCCGGTTCCTAACCCGCGCCGATGTGACGGCAATTCGCGCATGTTCCAAATCGCGAGGCTGGGTAGCATCAGGCCGCAACCCAGGCCATTAATTAACGCAATCAGCAGCATCAGTTGCACATCTTTCGCCCAGGGCACCATCAGGAAGCTGAGACCGATCAAGGCAAACGCGACGGCCAGGCAGTGCGGGATCCGCAGTTTCAGGCGCAGCAGCAGGTGCACGCTCAGGGTACCGAGCACGATCATGACGCTTCCCGCCGATGCGATCATGCCCGCGGTGCTTGGCGAACCGTGGCCGATATCACCCAGCAGGTAAGCCAGCTGGATCTGCATCACCATGAACGCGGCGCCGCCTGCAAGGGTGAGTGCGCAAATCACAGCCAGCAGAGAAGGACGCAAGCGTACAGAGCCTTCCTGGGACTGGCCGGCACCGCCCTCGGCCATGGGCTCCCTCAGCAGGAAGTAGGCGAACACGGCCATGACTATCGCTACCAGGTAAACAACGTAGGGCACCTGCCAGCCGAATTCGCCCAACGCCCCGCCGATCATGAAGAACAGAATGGCCGAACTGGCAGCGAATGTAGTCTGCAGCGCCAGGTAACGTTGGCGCAGCGCCCCGTTGTAGTAGTCACCGATCAGTGTCGTACTGATCGTCACGACACCTGCCTCCATACAGCCGAGCAGGATCCGGCTGACAATGATGGCGTGCAGCGAAGGCAGTACGAGCGGTAGCACGCCCATGACGCCATAGCCGACCATGGCGATGATCAGCAGCCGTTTGCGACCAACCCGATCAGCGAAAAAACCCACCAGCGGGCTAAGCAAGGCCACCATCAGACCAGGGATGGCCAATGACACAGGGACCAGGAACTCGACATTGGGAACGTGGGCAAAATGGGCCTGCATCTGTGGCAGGCTCGGCGCGACGATAATGGCTGCCAGAGGCGCAAGACAGTTAATGAGCAATAGCAGGTAGGTCGCAATGCGCGCTACCGGACGACCAGCAGTGACAGAGGTGTTCATGGTGTTCTCCAGTGTTCTTGTTATTGTTCTTTTTTGTCGAGCACGCGGATTACGGGTTATCCGTCGAGGGTTCGGGCGATCAGCCCGGCAAGGTCCCCGTCATGTGCAAAGCCAAGGCGCTCGGCCACAGGGGTCGCCAGCGCCGGATACTTTGCAAAAGCCTGCGCCAGGGCGGGATCGGGGCGATAGCTGACCAGTTGCTGGCGGTCCTCGCCATATCTCTGGCACAGGCCCTCCACCACCGCCTCAACGCTCAGGTGCAGCACGGGCAAGGTGATCGTGCGGTGTCCGGCCAGCGACACGGCAGGCTGACGCGCAGCATGCAGGAGGTTGTCCACGCAGCAGGCCACCGACATCCACCAGGCGGTGCCCTGCGGGCTTACCGGGCAAACGAACGGCTGGCCGTCGCGCAGGCTCCAGAACAGGTCGCTCATGAATGCCGACAGGAGTCCGGACGGCTGGGGTGGCCTGGCCACGATGCCAGGCAGGCGCAACGCGATGCCATCCAGCTCGCCTCGACGGGAAAAGTCCTCCAGCAACAATTCACCAATGAGCTTCTGGGTGCCGTAGCTCAGTTGGGGGAGCAGCGGCGCCGACTCATCCATGGGGCCCTCCGGCAGCGCGCCATAAACGGCGATGGTGCTGGCAAAAACCACGCGTGCGGGGTGTTCCTGTGAACGCAAGGCCTCGAACAGCGCCAGGGTGGCATCAAGGTTGACCCGTCGGCCCAGCTCATATTCACGCTCGGCGAGCCCTCCGGGCACGCTGCCCAGATGGAAAAGTACTGCCACCGGCTCATCCAGCGTATCGGCGATCAGCGCTGGATCGTTCAGGTCGCCCTCCAGGCAGCGAACCCGAGGGTCGCGCAGCGGCTGCTCGAAGGCAAGATCCAGCAGCGTGAGGCGGCTCCAGCCTGGCAAGGCACGGGGGTCTGCAAGCAGGCGGCTGACCAGGTTCTGGCCGACAAAACCGTTGGCCCCGGTAATCACGACATGCATTGGCGTCACTCCGCAGCCACGAAACGGTGGTCGATGGCGCCGAACACGCTGTGCCCATCACGCCCCAGGATCTCGAAACGCAGCCGATCACCAAAGCGCAAGAACTGCGTGCGCGCCTCGCCGAACTCAATCATTTCCACTGCCCTGCGTTCCGCCAGGCACGCCGAACCTACCTCGCGCCAGCCACGGTTGGAGAAGGTACCCGAACCCAATACCGTGCCAGCGCCCAGCTTGCGGGTGCGGGCCAAGTGCATGACCAGTTCCGGGAAGCTGAAGTCCATCTCAGCCCCATTAGGGTGGCCGAACAGTTCGCCATTGCAATGCACATGCAAGTCCAGGTGCACGCGGCCGTCGCACCAGTCCCGGCCCAGTTCATCCGGGGTGACCGCCACCGGGGCAAACACCGTGCTCGGTTTGGACCGCAACGGGCCGAAGCCAATGCTCACCTCCTTGAACAGGTGGGCTCGCAGGCTGACGTCGTTGAGCAACATCAGCAGCTTGATGTGCCCGGCGGCTGCCGCTGGCTGCACGCCCATGGGGACATCGTCGAGAATCACTGCAACCTCCCCTTCGAAGTCGATCTGGTGCTCCTCGCCCTGCACCGGATAGTCGTCGCAAGGGCCCATGAAGTCATCACCTGCGCCCTGGTAGAGAATCGGGACGCCAGGGTCTTTCTTGATGTCCAACTTGTAGGCCTGCTCCATCAGGTTGCCGTGGTTGAGAAACGCCGACGCATCGGCCCACTGGTAGGCCCGAGGCAACGGCGCCATGGCCAGGCGCGAATCGAAGTCGAAGGCGTCTGCCTCCAGGCCATCATTCAATCGCTGGTAAATTGCCTGAAGCAAGGGCTCGCAGCGATCCCATTGCTCGATGGCCGCTTGTAGCGTGCCGGCGATGCCGCCGGCCAGGGTCGCACGACGCAGATCGCGGGAAACGATGACCAGTTGGCCGTCGCGGTTACCGTTCCTGAGGGTTGCCAGTTTCATGGTTGTGCTCCTTGTCCGGCCCAGAGGACCGGTAATTCGATGAGTTCGAGCAGGTTGCCGGCGTTGTCGCGCAGAAAGCCGCGCGCTCCTAATTCAACGACCGGCCGCCATCGACGGGGATCACCGCGCCGGTGGTGAAGGTCAACTGGCTGGCCACCGCCAACACCGCGTTGGCCACCTCCTCCGGCAACGCCAGGCGCCCCAGCGGCGTGGCCGCCGCCTGGCGGTCACGCCATGCGGCATCCAGGCCCTGGACAAACTCGGTGTCAGCCAGGCCCGGTGCTACCGAGACCACACGGATAGCCGGAGCCAGGGCACGGGCCAGCGAGCAGGTCAGGTTGTCCAGCGCGGCCTTGGAGGCGCAATAGGCGATGTTGCTGCCCATGGCCGTGCGCGCGGCAATTGAACTGATATTGACCACCAGGCCGCCCTCGCCTGCCGCCAGTAGCGGCTGCAGTGCCCGTACGCAAGCGATGGGCCCGCGCACGTTGGTCGCCAGGATCTGGTCGATCAGCGTGTCATCCAGCGCGGCCAGGTCGGCGTGGGCAACATAGCGCGTGGTGCCCGCGCAGTTGACCAGGATGTCGCACCGCCCATAGGCCGCCTTCACCTCCCGGGCCAGGCTGGCCAAACTCTCGCTGTCGGTGACCGTGGCCTGCATCGGCCTGTGGCCTTCGGCACAGGCCGGCAAGGCCAGGGCCAAACGCTCGGCAGCTTCGCGTCCGCGGTTGTAGCCCAGCACTAGTGCGGCGCCGGCGCCG